>CANJSF010000018.1 GCA_947476925.1 Rhodospirillaceae bacterium
ATGGGAGCTTATAGCCATAGCCGCTTGCGCGAGATGGTTTTCGGCGGTGTAACAGCGCACATGATCTCCAAATCCGTAATGCCGGTGCTCTTGGCTCACTAGAGCGCACCATCGGCTTCAGATTTGTTTGATCAGTTAATTAAAGGTCCTAACCTGTTGCCGCCTGGCGGGCGTTGTCGAGGGTGGCGTTGGCCGCACCGTCTTCGGGACGCACAAACACGCCGTCGGCGTTGTAACCCTCGATCACTTTCTTCAGTTGCGCCATTTTCTCGTAGGGGTTCACGACGGGGTCGTCAGCCCACAGGTTATTGGGCAATCCGCCGCCTGCGTTATAGGCCCCCTCGTACACCACCGAATCATCCCACATCACGAGATTGGATTGGGCATTGGCTCGCGCATGACGAAGCGCCTTCAGGTCGATAGAGCCTTGCAACGGCACAGCTCCAGGGCCATCGGCCACAACTTGCAGTGTGCCGTCGAAGTTGACGACCTTTGAATACCCTCGATTCATGAACGTGAGTTGTGAGGTACCACGCGCGCTGTATTCACCGCCGTGTCCCGCAGTGACGACATATGCGTTGTTCTCGAACGCACGGGTGTGACGGCTTATGTCCCACCCGCGTCTACGAATATTGTGAGGCTCGGATGTGGGGTGAATAATCACCTCCGCCCCCTTGGCAACAAGCCCGCGTGCCGTTTCAGGGAAATTCATGTCGAAGCAAATTTTGGTGGCCAGCTTGCCAATCGGCGTATCCACCACAGGCATCAGGTGATCGTAGCCGTATTTGTCGACGTACTGATTGTACACGCTGCCGGGCGTGGTGTCGGGCAACATGCCAAACACATCGGCGCAATGAATTTTGCGATAGAGATGAATCAAGTTGCCGTTGTCGTCGAAGATAAATGCGCTGTTGAAAAAGCGCCCGGGCCATTGGGGGTCGTATTCGAACACACCGCCTGCGACGTATGATTTTGTATCTTGCGCGAACTTGGCCAGCTTATCGGCTTCGGGGCCAGGAAACGAGATACCAATCAGATGCGCCAGGTGCGACGACCGGCTGCCCAAGGGGCTGGCGGCACCCGTGAGAAAAAATTCTGGGAACACGACTAGTCGCACCGCCGGAGAACGGGCCACCCAGCCAATCACGCCAATCGCCGCATCCAAGTTGCGCATGCGGTTCTCGACCAACACCTCGGGCGTTGCCGAGCCGTGCGAGACACATTGGCAGAGCGCGACTTCGTAACGGTCTTGTTGTTCAGTATGGGTTGGAGCTTTGGGTTGTGCGGCCAATAAACGTTGCGATTCTTTGATCCACCCTTGGCGAGTGGCCGGCGTGGGGCGTGCTTTACCCGCCTTGGCTTTGTAGCCAGGGCCATACAGAGGCATACGCACGACCGACGGAAAATTGCCCATGGGCTCCTGGCGGCGGCGTCGCAAGTTTTGCATATCAAGTTCGGCGGTGAAGAATGATTCATCGCCACCGGCAGCGACTTTGCCGCCCCACCATTCGGCAACCATAGAAGCCGGCGAAAGTTTCACCGAGACATTTCCACGCGTGATCGACGTCGCCGACGCAACCGCGACATAACAAATGTTTTCATACGCGCGGGATTGGCGCGCCGTCATGCGTGCTTCGAAATGCTGGTCGCGTCGTTCGCGCGCAGGGTTCAGAATAATTTCGGCACCCGCCGTCACCAGCGCGCGGACGACTTGCGGATACAAGATATCCTCGCCGCACAGCACGCCTATTTGGCCCAAAGGCGTGCGAGCGATGACAGGCTGGAACGGCACATAAGTATCGGCCAGCGTGTCGGTGAAACCCTCGACCAAGTCGGGCATCACCTTGGCGGCGCGCGCGATGATTTGGCCGTCGGGTCCGGCCAACATGCCGATGGTTCGCGGCGCAACCTCGTTCGCACGGCGCACGTAAGCGGACGCACATATATATAAGCCATGCTCTTGGCCGAGCCGCCCCAATAACGCTGCGATATCGGCCTCTGGCGCGGCATCCTGCTCGCGGCCATCAGCATGGGGCAATAAGGCCAGCAACGGCCCCTCACCAATGATCGTACGGCGCGCTTCGGCGAGCACAGCCGATAGCGTGCTCTCGTCCTTCACGGTCCAAGGTGTTTGAATAATAATCATGTCGTCCCCAACCAGCGCCCAGGTTTGCTTTATCCATAACCTTCACGTCGATGGGTGAAAGCCTCAAGCCGGGCAAGTGTATGATGCTCATAGTGCGGCCTACATTTAGGCTGCGAAGTCATACCGCGAACATGGACCGGTTTGAAAACCTAAGATAGAACAACATTCCAGAATATTTGAGTCTATGAATATAACGAGCCCATGAACGCTCCAGCCGCCTCATCGTTGCGCACGCTGCAACATTTAATCGACGCGCGCCTGATCACGCCCGATTCCGCACCGGGTTTGGTACCGGTCCTGGCGAAGTACGCGCTTTCCATCAGCCCCGAGGTTGGGGCGGCAATTGCGGCGACTGGCCTGGATGGACCCATCGCGCGGCAATACGTGCCATCGGCGGCCGAGTTGACACAAACGCCTGGCGAACAGACCGACCCCATCGGCGATCACACACACAGCCCGGTCAAAGGCATCGTGCATCGCTACCCCGACCGCGCGCTGCTGATGCCCACCCAAGTCTGCGCAGTCTATTGTCGCTTTTGTTTCCGCCGCGAAGCGGTAGGGCCCGACTATGGCGGCTTAAGCGAAGCAGAGCTTGAAACGGCTTTGGACTACATCCGCCGCACACCACAAATTTGGGAAGTGATTGTCACGGGTGGCGACCCACTGATTTTATCAGCGCGACGGCTTGAAGCGATTTTTAATGCGCTCGATAACACTGCGCATGTTGCAACGATCCGCATTCATTCGCGCATTCCGGTAGCGGCACCCGAGCGCATCGACGATGCCTTGCTGCGCGTGCTTGGTGGCGCGCATAAGCCCGTCAATCTTGCCATTCACTGCAACCATGCAGCCGAGCTAACACCTGCAGCCGTTGCAGCACTGCGCCGTTTACGCAAAGCCGGCATCATGCTGTTTGGACAAACCGTGCTGCTGCGCGGAGTGAATGACAACGCTGAAACATTGGAACAACTCTTTCGCGGCATGGTCGCTGCCGGCATCAAGCCGTATTACCTGCATCAACTCGACCGCGCGCCGGGTACGGCGCACTTCGCGGTGCCGATTGAACGCGGCCAAGAGATCATCAAGTCTTTGCGCGGGCGCTTATCGGGGATCGCGCACCCAACCTACATCCTCGATATCCCCGGCGGCGCTGGCAAAGTCCCCGTGGGGCCGAACTACCTGCACGGCCATAGCGGTTCGCTATTGGTCGAAGACCCGCACGGCGTCACGCACACGCTGTAGCGAAATCCATGAATCCTTCAATTGCCATAACTCATTCAACCACCAAGGGCCGGATTGCATACCTCAGCGACAAGCCCGCAGATTTTGGGCGTGAACGCGGCTGGGAGGACTTCACAATTTCACGATTTGCCGATGGTACGATCACGCAACGCGCGAGTTGTGTGATCGCCGACCCACCGCATGTGGTGCGCGATGTCGTCCAAACATGCGACTCCACCATGCGTCCGCTCGACTGTTTTGTCCGGGTGCGCACGGCTGGCCGCTTTACCGGCACGGGATGGTTCCGGTGGAACGAACAGGAAGCCGAGTGTGAATCATTTACCGACGCGGAAGGCCGCGTGCATGAACGCGACAGCTTGCAACCGGGACCCGTCGCTTTTTGCAATCATGCGATTATCGGTGATGCCTGGATGAGTGCGGCCTATCCATTGACCCAAGGGGTGGGCGCAACAATTATTCAAAATATGTACACGCCCTCGCGCAACAAACAGGGCGCAACGGGCCCCACCTTGAACCGCGCGGTATTGGGGCTGATATGGCAGGGAAGCGAAACGATCTCGGTAAAGGCTGGAACTTTCGAGACCAATAAATTCAGGTTGGGAACAATTGCCTCTGGCGATCAACTCATACCCGATGACTTAAAATACGAAATGTGGGTCTTGAAGGATGGCTCGTGTGTTCCGGCGCTGACAATGTATCGCGGTGATCGACGTTATGAGCTGGTGTCTTATGCGACCAATTAAAGCAGCATTTCTTTTTGCGATCGCCGCGCTGATTGCGGCCCCCGCAATCGCCGAAAAATCGTTGCGGGTTGCCGTCCCTTCATTGCCCATCGATCTGGGCTCGCCTTACGGCAACATCGTGATTCCATCGCTTTTGCCCGCGTTAGCGATTTACGATCCGCTGGTGAGGTTTGATGACAACGGCGACGTTGTGCCGGCGCTGGCAACATCGTGGTCAATGACATCGGCCACCGTTTGGCAGTTCAAACTGCGCGATAAATTGGTGTTCTCAAACGGCGAGCCGTTCAATGCTCAGGCTGCCGCAGATGCCCTGAATTACTTGGCTTCTAAAGCAGGTGCATTAGAAGTGGTGTCGCAATCGGTCAGCGATGTTGTTAAGGCGACGGCCATTGACGAAACGACTTTGAATATCGAAACCAATGCGCCGAACGTGCTGCTGCCGCGCCGCCTCGCGGGCGTGCGTATTCCCGCCCCCGCGCTTTGGAAAAACCTGGGACGGAAGGATTTTGGGCGCCAACCCGTCGGCACCGGACCATATGTGGTTAAAGAGTGGAAAGCAGCGCAAGTCACGCTGGTCGCAAATCAAACGTCGTGGCGGCGACCTGTTATAGACCGCGTCGAGATTCGAGAAGTCCCGGATCTTAATGCGCGTGTACAAGCGCTGCGGACCGGCGCGATTGATATAGCCATTGATGTCGGCCCAGAAGACCGCCCGCTAATTGAATCAACTGGCGGCCGTTTGCACGTGCGGCCGACGGGACGGATACAAACCATCACGTTCGTCTCGAATAGGCCATCGCCTGTGGCAGATGTGCGGGTTCGCCAAGCGCTGAACTTTGCGGTCGACAAGCAGCGCATCATTGATGTTTTACTGGGCGGCACAACAACTCCGGCCACTCAAGGCGCTATTAAACAAGCGTTTGGCTTCGACCCAGACCAAACTGCCTATCCATACGACCCCGAACGCGCCCGTGCCATGCTACGCGACGCCGGCTACCCGAACGGCTTTGAAATGCTGCTCAGCTTCCCGCCAGGCGTCATGGCCGCAGATGAGGCCTATTATCAACAGGTCGCCGCCGATTTGCGCGCGGTCGGTGTGAAGGTCGAAATTGAAACGACGACCTTTGCACAGCATATAACCCGAATCCGATTGGGGGGCTGGCCGGGATTGGGCTTCGGCATGGATTTTAACAATATGCCGACGCTCGACGCCCTGTGGTCGATCCGGGTCCATAGTTGTCTGTGGGCGGCCCCGTGGCATTGTCGACCCGATTGGACACCCCTAATGCGCATGGCTGAAACGGCCACAACCATCGAAGAGCGCCTGAAGTTAACGCGCCAACTAATTAAACTTTACCACGACGAACCCAGCGGCATCTTCTTGTGGGAAATGCCCGGGCTCGACGGCATCGGGCCGAGGGTGCTGAACTACTTGCCAGGCTTGGGCACCCTGAATTTCGATACCATCGATTTAAAACAATAAGCTAGATCGTGCCGAAAGGGCCTGACTCGGGCTGGCAATTTGCTAAAAGAATACCTTGTAGAATTTTTTGGCCATCTCCGTGTTGATCGACTTTTTCCGTCCACCCTGGGCTGTAAGACGTAAGCTGGCTGTAAGCCTGGCAGCGGTCAACATTATTGGCACGGTTGTTTTTGCCTCGCTCAGCTACCAGGCAGCGCGGTCAAGCGCGCTCACCGAGATCGATGACATTTTGTGTGCTGCCGCCGACGGTTTACAGCAAATCGTTCCGCCGCTTGTCGTTAACTTTGCCGAGGCAGAAACACGACCTGAACCGCAATACACCGAAGCCTACGAGAAAGCCCATCAAGCAATTGAAAGCTACGTGGAAGCCGCTCGGATCGAATATCTCTATGCCATCGGAGCGCGATCGGATGGGACAAGTTTCGAATTGATCAGCAACCTGTCGCCTGAGCAACAGGCCACCCGCGCCGATCCGATGAAAGATGTTTTACTGAAACCTTACGAACTATCGCCGATCATGACTGAGTCGGTTGCGAGTGGTGAGCGGCGCATCGATGTTGCGCAAGACGAATACGGATATTTTCGATCCTGTATCATACCTGTTAAAACCGCTAACGGCGCCTCGGTGATATACGGCGCCGACTTAGAAATCAGCGCCGTAAATGCGCGCTTGTTGAACGAGCTCATCACCAATGTGTCGGTTGGTTTCTTCGTGCTCGTTGGCACGCTCATCGTGATTCGTATTCTCAGCAATACCCTTGCAAAAGACATCAATAGCGTCGTCAAAGAGACCGAAGCTGTCAGTCGATTTGTGTTTCTCGGTGGTGATAAACGTGAGCGGAGCCAGACGCTTGAGATCGATCAATTGTTCGGCGCGCTGTACGACATGAAGAACGGGCTAAAGGCCTTTAGCAAGTATGTTCCGACCGCGGTCGTCGCGCAGGTAATAGCGACCGGAAAGGCCGAGGTGGGCGGCGAGCGACGCGAACTCTCATTGCTCATGACCGACGTGACCGATTTCACGACGATCAGCGAGCAACTCGAACCCGACCGGGTCATGGTTGTGATGTCAGAATATTTTGATCGCGTTGTGGCTCCTATTCTGGCGGCGAAAGGCACTCTCGATAAATATGTGGGCGATGCCATTTTCGCGTATTGGAACGCCCCCGCGAAACAAGCCAATCATGCGGCATTATGCTGCCAAGCGGCATTATCCGCTCGCGAAGCCAGCAACAAGTTGGCTGCCGAATGGGAAGACTTGGGCCGCTGGGCATGGAAAACGCGCTTTGGTTTACATGCGGGTGACACCGTGTTTGGCAACGTTGGCGCACCGGACCGCATGGATTTCACGGTCATCGGCTCATCCGTCAACCTCGCATCGCGGATCGAGGGCCTTAACAAGTTCTATGGCACTGAAATATTAGCCAGCGAGCGTTTGCGACAACTGGCCGATGGCCAATATTTATTTCGTAGCATTGATCACGTCATGCCCAAAGGCGCGCTGGATGCATTCGAGATTTTCGAGCTGTTGGGTGAACGCGAAGCCTTGAGCTTAGACGCGCCGACTCTGGCCCACTGCTTTAAGTGGGAACGAGCTTACCGCATGTATCGTGAACGCAAATGGTCGGGCGCACTAGTTGAGTTTCAAGCTTTGGCGTTTGATCGGCCCAACGACAAAGTTGCTGCTTTGTACGTCAAACGATGCCTCGGATATATCGCCTCGCCACCACCCGCCAATTGGGATGGCGTCGAGCATTTCGCTTCAAAATAGTGGGGCGTTATTGCGGCAATGCGGCCAAGGACTCTTGGAATTCGTACCCTTCACGAACGCAGTGCGAGCCCATCCACCCTAGGTCAAGGCCCAGTCGCCGCGACGTTACATCGTGGATGGAATAAGCCAGCGACACTTCCTTGCCTTTTTCGCGGACAGCGAAAAACAAGAAGTCGGGCCGAACATCGTAGTACGGATATTCTTTGTCGCGTAACCGGAGACCAATCTCTCGGCCGTCCGCGCGGGTTGCCCAAGCTTGACCGCCTTGGCTATGGAGCCGCAAGCCCACAATTTTTTGCTCGTTCTCGCCGCGCTTCTCACCGCGAAATGTCACTTCGCAAATGAAAATTTTGGCGCGATTAAACTGATGTGGCTCATCGGTTGGATAGCCGAGAAACAGCGTGTCGTCCGATACGCGGAACGAGCGATCTTCACGCCAGTACTTCGTGGCAGATAAAACCAGATTATGGACCGAATAGCGCCGATCTTTGCCATCGCCGAACTGGCATGATTTAGGCGCGATCGCTCCTTCAAACTGATCCCCGACGCGGCGCCATGTCACATCGCATCCTGGAAGAACGCTGACGTCGCTGGCTCCCAGTTTCGCAAGTTTCGCTGAATCAACATGCGCACCTTGCGCCACCTTGGCATCTTTGAAAAACCCTTGCTGCATACGGATTGTGCGTAGGGGCGCATTAGACGTGAAGGTCACCAGCCGCTGGCGGATAATCTTGGCTGGATCGTTATCACGATACTCTTCGACATAGAAAACGGCGCCGCCCAAAGCAGGTATGTTCAATCGATGATGAATGGCGTGAATGCGCTCGTGTTTGCGTTCTGGCGCGGTTTGCGAGCGTGGGTCGTTTTCAAACCACTGCTGTTCCTCATTATCGAATTCCCCCGCAAACCATTGGCTGATTAAAACCAAATCGCGCGCGTTGGGGTCTTTGGGTTCATCTGCGCGCGCCTGCGACCACGCTAATGGTGTGCCAATAAGCAATGAAACATAAACCAAGAACGATGCGTGTACGATTTTCATTCGCCCCTCATTGTTCATCAGTTCCCGTCTGTGCAGGTAATAGACCATGTTTGCGTAGCGCATTGCGCAAGCCATGGTAAGGCAGGCCTAGTTTCTTTGCGGCTATTCGCTGATTGTGCCGTGCTGCATCCAAAGCCTCCAGCAGCACCTTGCGTTCAAATGCCGCCACCGCCGATTTGTAGTCGGTGACTTCGGCCATCGCCTGCGGGGCCGTTCGAGCGACATCAGTTTTCTGCGGTGCGGGAGCCGCCGAAGTATGCATCCGAATCTTTGGCCGGAAAGGCGAATCAAAGGGGTCAAAGATGACGTCCGTGATCGGCGCGTCAGCACCGCCCGACCAATGTGCAACCGCGCGCTCAACAACGTTTTTAAGTTCGCGCACATTGCCTGGCCATGCATAGGCCTCAAGGGCCGCCATCGCATCGCGGGCAAATCCTGGATACGCTGACCAGTCTAATGACTGCGCCATCGCCTTCGCAAAGTGATCAGCGAGCAGTGGGACATCACCCACCCGCTCGCGCAGGGGCGGAAGTGTCAACACGTCAAACGCCAATCGGTCGAGCAAGTCTTCGCGAAACCGTCCCGCCGCCGCTTCGGCTGGGAGATCGGCGTTTGTGGCCGCCACCACGCGCACCGAGACCTGCAAGGTCTCAGATGCACCAAGGCGCTCGAACTCTCCATACTCAATGACGCGGAGAATTTTTTCTTGTACCGACAATGGCGCATTGCCGATTTCATCCAGCAACAGACTGCCGCCGTTGGCCATCTCGAATCGCCCTAGCCGCCGGCGCGCGGCACCGGTAAATGCGCCGGCTTCGACACCAAACAACTCTGCCTCCAGCAGGTTTTCCGGCAACGCCGCACAGTTGAGTTTTACCAACGGCCCACCCCATCGACTTGAAAGGTAGTGGATACGCGCCGCTGAGAGCTCCTTGCCGGTGCCGCGCTCGCCAATGATCAGCACCGGCCGATCTACGGGCGCGACCCGCGATAGGTGATCGATATGCGCCAAGAAGCTCGCGGATTGGCCCAAAGGGGCTGGAAGGTCTGCCATTGGCATATAATGTTATTAGTTAACGTATATTGTCAAATATTGACTAATAAACCATCACTTCAGAAAACTGGAAGTGAGTGAATAGTTATATATTTCAATATCTTAGCCATGACTCAAAACTTGGCATGGCTCTTGCAAATTATGTCGCAAGACGTCACCGGGGATGGTGACGCCACATCAAACCGAAGGAGACTACCATGATCAATCACACCGTTTTATCCCGCGTTGTTGGCGCTGTCGTTGCCATCACCATCGTTTCTGTTGGACTGCCAGCGTTTGCCGCAGAAAAAACCAGCACGTCGTCGTGGCTTGCCAGCCAAAAAGAATTTCTGCGCGAGAAGCTGAGCTCGGCCCCGCCCGTGACCTTCAAGTTTATCGGCAACAGCATTGTACCGGTGTTCGTGAAGCAATCGCCGAAGTACATCGTTATCGTCGAAGCAGTTGATTCGGCGGTTTCGGGCGCCGGCGGCACAACGAAACGCGCGATGCGCTAAATAAACACCACCCCCTCCCCTCACCTCGGAGCACCTCACCATGGGTATCTTTTCTCGCCTGACCGATATCGTGAATTCCAACATCACCGCCCTGCTCGACCGTGCGGAAGACCCCGCCAAAATGATCCGCCTGATCGTTCAGGAAATGGAAGACACCTTGGTCGAGGTTCGCTCGGACGCCGCTCGCCTGATTGCCGAACGCAAAGAGATCAGCCGCCGTTTAGGCAAGTTGGTCGACGCGCAAGGCGAATGGCAAAAGCGTGCCGAATTGGCCTTAAGCCGCAACCGCGAAGATCTGGCGCGTGCCGCGCTGGTTGAAAAAGCCAAGGTCGCCGAACTGATCAAAGCGATTGAAACCGATGACGCCATCTTGGCAGAACGGATGGCCAACCTGGATGCCGATATCCATCGTTTGCAAGAAAAGCTGAGTGAAGCGAAAGCCAAGCAGGCCAGCCTGATGGCCCGCGCCAAGACCGCTAACGCCCGCCTGTCGGTGCGCGAGCAGCTGTACGACGGCCGTGTGAACGGTGCCCTGGCCCGCTTTGACTCCATCGAAAAGAAGCTGGACGAAGTGGAAGGTCGTGTGGAAGCTTTCGATATGGGCAAAGGCAAAACCCTGGCCGACGAAATCGCCGACTTGGAAGCTGAAACCGAGATCGACGCCGAGTTAGCCAAACTGAAAGCCATTGCCGGCAAGCAAGCTTAAGCGCAACTCGGTTGGGGGCGCGCGTGGGGAGCGAATGTAATGGAACCGTCGATACCGTTTGACCCTACCGTGGCCATGATCGAGTTCATGGGCATTCTCAAGCTTGCAACCATCTTCGCGTTCGTGTTGGCGATTATTTGGCTGAAGCATTATCGCAACAACCGCAAAGCCGAGATCGCGATACTGGCCGAAGACGAAAAAGCAACGCTTGAGGAGTTAGGCCGGATTGCGACAAAGCTCGACGAGCGCGTCGGAACACTGGAAAAAATTCTGGATAGCGAGCAGCCCAAGTGGCGCGATACGGCCGCCTAAATAACGACAAAAGAAAGACTGGGGAAAGCAGCGATGGCCGATGCGTTTTTAGCTTTAATGGTGCCAATGATCATCTTCATGGTGATCGTCGCACCGATATGGTTGGTTTTGCACTACCGATCAAAAAGCCAAGCCAACAAAAGCCTTGGCGCCGAAGAACAAGAGATACTCGATCAGTTAGCGCGCTTGGCGACAAAAATGGATGACCGCCTGAGCGCGCTGGAAAAGATTCTCGAAACTGAGGATCCAAAATGGAAGGAAAAAGCCCAATGACCACGCGCACGATTTATCGCGACACCGAGAATGGCAAAATTGCTGGCGTTGTTGCAGGCTTAGCGGAGCATTTTGGTTGGAGCCGTAGATACGCCCGCATTGGCTGGGTGATTGCGAGCCTCTTCTGGATGCCCGTTATGATTGCCGCGTACTTGCTGATGGCTTGGCTGCTGGAGCCAAAGCCACGAACCAACACCAGTGCGTCGGCCTTCACGTCGGCAAACCTCGGCATCGATGGCGCCAACACTGCGCCGACGTTGCGCAATCGGTTCAGCGACGTGCGCGACAAGTTCAGCCGTTTAGAGCAACGCCTGCGCTCGATTGAAAAGGTCGTAACATCACGCGAGTTCCAGATGGACCGCGAGTTGCGCAAGCCCACCTAAACTCAGACTTCCACTTCATTTGTTGACGAAACACCGCTGCCTCAAACGTCAAGGCAGCGAACGGGGGAGACGTGTGTCATGGCGACTTCATTGATCGGCGGACTGTTGGCGCTTGTGGCCCTGATGTTCAGCGCGCCTATCTCGATGGCGGCGAGTGCCGTCAAAGTGGGCTTGGTCGATCTGGGCATCGAACGCAGCGATTTCTCAAATCTTGAGAATGTCACGGTGCGCACCATGGCGTTTTGGACCTCAGGCACTGTCGAAGCTCGCAAGCAGGATAAAACGCGCGCTCGCAGCCACGGCGAAGACATGGTGCGGACGTTGGTCAAGAACTTCCGCGCGATTGACGCCACCACGCCAATCATCATCTACGTCGCCACACCCTTTCGCGCAGACCCCAAAACCGGTGCGCTGAAGCTCGACATGGACGACCTCACTTATGCCTATAACTGGTTTGCTCATGAGGGCGTGCGCATTGTCGGCGAGACATTCGTCGGCCCCGACAGCGACGACCAACACGCCGCGCTGCGCCACGCCACGCAAGCAGGCCTGGTGGTGTTAGCCTCGGCGGGCAATGGGCCTGAGCACAATGCCGTGCCGCCTTTTCCTGCGGCTTACGACGAGGCCATTTCGATTTCTACCACAGCCTTGAGTGCGGAACTCGCGCGTGAAACGGATCGCAATAGCTATGTCGACTTTTCGGTGGCGCCTAAAGCCATCTCTGCCATCGCGTACCGCAACGACCCAGAGGTCTCAAGCCTGCAAGGATCATCTGCCGCAACCGCAGCGGCCACCGGCATCCTCGGCGCGCTAAGCTTGCGCCGCGTGGTGAAGGACCGCGGCGACGCCGTGATGCTGCTGGGCTGCGTGGCACGACCGGCGGCCAACTTTGCCGGCGGCCATGCCTGGGGCAATGGCGTGCTGGTAGCCACCGACATCGGCGCCAAGCTGCGCACCCAAGGGTCTAACGCACATCCGTGCGGGTCGGCCGTGTAGGGTTGGTGCAACGCAGCACGGGGCTGACCACCGGCGAACCCGGTTAGGAAACATGTTTACCGGCTATACCGGCCGCTGGTTGGTCGCCTTCCGCGCCTTTGTGCAAAATGGGAGTTATGAGAGAAATGAAGTCTCAAGGCATTGTGGGGAAAACCTTATGAGCGCGACCTCATTCGTGAAGCCGATGATCACTGCGGCATTGGCGTTTATGATTCTTCATAGCACTGCCTCGTCGCAAGATTCTGCACCAAGCCCATCACCCCTCACGCCCGTTGAGTTAACCGCCACGGACCTTGAAACCTTTCTTGCTCCGCTGATGGCCGAGCAATTGGATAAAAATAAGGTCGCAGGCGCTGTGATCTCGGTGGTGAAAGATGGCGAGATTATTTTCGCCAAGGGTTACGGCTTTGCCGACGTGGCGGCAAAAACACCAATGACGCCCGAAGTAACATTAGTGCGCCCCGGTTCCATTTCTAAACTATTCACCGCCATTGCGGTGATGCAACTGGTCGAGCAAGGCAAGCTCGACATCGACCGCGATGTGAATGAGTACATCGACTTTGCGATCCCGACGCCACCGGGCGGTGTGCCCGTGACGCTGCGCCGCCTCATGACCCACCGCGCGGGGTTTGAGGAACAGGCTAAAGAGCTGATCACCTTCGATCAAAAGCCAAAAGCCTTGGGCATATGGTTGAAAGATCATCAGCCCCCACGCCTTTACCCCAAAGGCAATGTGTCCTCGTACTCCAATTACGGCGTCGGTCTGGCGGGCTATATCGTCGCGCGTGTTTCAGGCGAGCAGTATGCCGACTACATCGAAAAGCATATTCTTCGCCCGTTGCAAATGAACCACGCCACATTTCAACAGCCGCCGGCGGCCGATTTGCGCGCCGCCGTCTCTCAGGCTTACTTCAGCGACGACCAACCACCCTTGCCTGGCTATGAAATGGTGCCCGCAGCACCAGCCGGCGCGTTGGCCGCTACGGCCACCGACATGAGCCGCTTTATGCTGACCCTGTTGAATGGCGGCACCTGGGACGGTCAGAAAATTCTGAACGCAGAAACCTTGGCGACCATGCTGTCGCCGCAAATCAAAACGCCGGCGGGCGAGATGGGCTTGCAGTTCGTGAGCTTTCCGTTTGGCGGGCGCAATTACATTGGCCACACGGGCGGCACCATTGCCGTGTTTAGTAACTTCATCTTCCTTCCGGAAAAGAACTTTGGACTATTCGTCTCGTTCAATACCCTCACGAGCGACCGCGCACTCGTTGATATCCCGCGCCAAATTGCGGAGCGGTATTTTCCCTCCCCACTCTCGCCCCCTGCCCCAATCGCGGTGGGGGCCAGCAAAGCCGCCGTCGCTGAAGGCGTTTATCAAATCAGCCAGCGGTCGGACTCAAGTTTCCTGAAACTTTTGGCGTTAGTCGGTCAAATGCGCGTCAGCGCAAAGGACAACGGGGCCATCGACGTCGCGCCCGTTCTAGGCGGGGGTGACGCCCCCAAGCATATGAATGAAATTGAACCTGGCGTTTTTCGAAGCGCGACTGGCGCGGTCACGAGTTTTGCGCTGAACACTGACAATGGTGGAATGACCATGCAGGTCAGCCCGCCCGCGGTGGAGTTTCATCGTGTGCCGTGGCACCAGGACGCACGCCTGGTCCTTCCACTGGCAGCACTGAGTTTCGTCATTGCGTTCGTCAGCTTGGTCGGTTGGCCAGTGGAGGCGTACTTCCGTTATCGAAAGAACGCGACCGCCAATGCCGATTTGGCAGCCAACAAAGCCCAGCGGCTCATCCGTACCATTTCCGGGTTACAAGTTTTTGTTCTGGGCACTTTTTTAAGCCTGGTCGCTTGGATGGGCGAAGACGTCAGCAAACTTGATGGACGACTTGATTCAGCTTTTGGCGGTATTTATGCCGGTGCATGGCTAAGTGTCCTGGGCGCGATGATCGCCGTGGCTATCGCGTTTCAATTCTTGCGGAAAAGCGTCGGCAGCCGTTGGATGCGCATTCAACACACCGTTCTCGCGGCGACAACAGTCGTACTGGCGTGGTTCTTCGTGACCTATAACATCGCCGGAACGACGTTGAAGTATTAGTGCCTCCATTCTCGCGACTCCCAAATCTGCGAGCAGGAACACAAGTCACGCGCTTAATCCGCGTAGCGAATCTCAACCACTTCGATTTTCTCGTCGCCCGCCGGGGTGCGCAGTGTCACGGTGTCGCCTGCGTAGGCCTTCATGAGCGCCTTTGCGACGGGCGAGACCCAACTCACCATACCTTGCTCTAGATTCGCCTGGTCGATGCCGACAATCCGCACGGTGGTCTGGGCGCCATGCTGGTCGATGTAGGTAACGGTTGCGCCAAAAAATACCTGCTCGCGGTTTTTTTGCAATTTCGGGTCCACCAGCACTGCGCTTTCGACACGTTTAGTGAGGTAACGCAAGCGCCGGTCAATCTCGCGCAGGCGCTTCTTACCATAGATGTAGTCGCCGTTTTCAGAGCGGTCGCCATTGCCCGCCGCCCACGACACAACCTCAACCACCTTTGGGCGTTCGACGCGCGCGAGATGGTTAAGCTCAGTGCGCAGCTGCTCTAAACCCTCGGGCGTGACGTAGTTTTTCAAACCCGCCGGCAAGCCCTCGGGCTCATCTGGCAGTTCGTCATCGGTCTCGGTCTCTTTGACGAAGGCTTTACTCATGATGTGGAGTTCGCGATGGCCTTAGGTTGGAGCAAACTGAGGTTGGGGTGAAGTTACAGTTATTTCGACGTTCAGTTCACGATTAGTACAACATCACGTCGTTCAAACATGCGCGGTCAAACCCATCCAACCTTGGTATCCCACATACACGCCAACAAGTATAATGAGCGCGCTGGAAAAGTATGGCGCGCGATGCGCAAAAGTACCAAACCAGGAAAATCGGGTCGAGGCATGACGAACACTGAGCGCCGCCGCTGCACCAACGGTCACCAGTGTAATCGCGAGGCCGATCGAAAAACATAAAACCAGCACGGCCCCGAGTGTGAACTGTTTAAGCTGAAGGCACAGCAACAAGACGGTGACGGAGGCCGGGCAAGGAATGAGCCCTCCGGTCAGTCCGAACACAGCAATCTGGCCGGTTGTGACATGGCGGTTGGCGAACTTGCGACGAATATCATTCGCGTGTGCGCGTTCGTGAGCGTCTTGATAGCCTGCGGCCGCAACGTCAAGACCGCTCAATTCTTCATGCCCGTGATCGTGATCGTGCGCATCGTCGTGATGGTCATGTTCTTCTGATGCGAGCTTGGCATCTTGCTGGTTGCGCCACGTACGCCACAGCATCCAAACAGCAATGCCGATGATGATGCCAGAGGATGCCAACTGTAAGTATGGCTCGACGCTTTCCGTACCCATGCCCTGCCAGAGGTACATACCGCTCAGAGCAATCGCCCATACGACAGCGGTATGTGAAACGGTTGCCGCGAGGCCCAACAGCACGGCCTGAGTGACGGTGCCGCGCACCGCGACGATGAAAGCGGCCATCATGGTTTTCGAGTGGCCGGGTTCGAGGCCATGCAGCGCGCCCAAAAGAATGGCGCTGGGAACGAACAACCAGGCGTGGGCTGTGCCTTGTTGCAGCAGATCGGCGAACGTGGGCATTGCCGATCCTTACAGATATTTGGTGATTTGTTTGAACTCGTCGATGGGACGCCGCTGTTCGCGGCCAAGCCCCCCGACGGCATCTTCAAGGCAAACATCCAGGTGATCTTGGATCAGCTGCTTCTTGGCCTGGGTTACGGCTTTTTCAACGGCGTGAAGTTGCTGCGCGATATCGAGGCATGTGCGGCCAGCCTCGACCATACCCGTAATACTGCGAAGATGACCTTCGGCCCGCTTCAGGCGCTTGATGATATCGGGACGGGCATGATGATTTCGGTGCTTTGACATGGTATATCCTATCCCCCGGGAGGGGATACGACAAGCCCTGCTTTGCGACCCTGCCGAACAGCGGGCGCGTCAATACGCGAAACTCAATCTGAGAGTCCGGATGGAAGCTGTTGCGATAGGGCATTGTAAAGTGACGGCGCGGTCTCTCAGTAACGGCATCACGCGTGATGGAGGTGACGAGCCGTGGGGGCGCGAGCGGGGCTCCCTACTCCCACTTTACATTCTTCATGGCCTTGAGTTTGTCGATCACACCACGGCGTTCGTAATAGGGCTTTTTGCGCATCTCGGGGTCTTGCTCGCCTTTGTCGTGGGCCTCGACATTGCGGATAATCTCTTCAGCGGCTGCGGGCTTCAACACAACAACGCCGTCGCTATCGCCCAGAATAATATCACCGGGGTTGACGATGACCCCACCACAGATAATCGGCACGTTGATTGAGCCGGGCCCGTCCGATGTGGTGGCGGTGGCTGCAACGGCGCGCGCAAAGATCGGCATTTGCACACGCTCGCGCGCCAACAATGCAGAATTCATAGTAGCACCATCTATCACCACACCCGCCACGCCGGCACCTTTGGCACACATGGTCATGCTCATGCCCCACACCGCCACATCGGTATAGCCACCTGCATCAACCACAATAATGTCACCGGGTTTTGCATATTTGGGTGCCAACTCGCCGACCATGCGGTCGTACCACTGCTCGGGGCGCACCGTTAGTGCGGGGCCGCAAATACGCCAGGTGGGCTCTAAGGGTTTGATCGCCGGATGCATGGTTTGGCGGGGGCCTGCCTCAAAGCCCGACACGCCGACGTGCAGTTTGGCAACCTTGGCAATGAGCTCGGCCGACGGGCGTTTGAAATCAGCGACAATAGTATGATTGGCGACGCTCATGAAAATGTCCTCAAGTCATCGCGCTTTTGCGCTATTCTGAAGCCATGAACCATAGCCCCACGCACAATATTGGCAACCCACTTGCGCTGATTATGAGCGCGCTGACGATCTTTGCTGCGCAGCCCGCCCACGCAGAAAAGCACTTGCGCGTGACCAGTTACAGCTTGCCTGCCGCCCTGGGCAACGTGCATCGGTCGACCAGTTCATCTGAGATTTATATCTGGGCGGCCATGTTCGATCCGCTCACCATGGTGGATGACGATGCCAAGGTGCAACCTTGGTTGGCGACACGATGGGAATCGATCAACCCGCTGACGTGGCGATTTCATTTGCGGCGCGACGTGCGCTTTTCAAACGGCGAGGCCTTCACGTCTGACACCGTGCAGACCAACCTGAACTATCTGATCTCGCCTGAAGGTCAGCGCGAGTCGGTTGCGCGGGCCGTCAGCGCCATTGAGAAAGTCATCGCCATAGATGATTTCACGGTGGACATTGTCACAAAGTATCCTGACATCATGTTACCGGGTGAATTGGCTATGGCGCGCATGACCGCGCCCGGGCAGTGGCGCAAGCTGGGGCCCGATGGTTTTGCCAAAGCACCCATTGGCACGGGCCCGTTCCAGGTCGAGCGTTGGGAGGCCAATCACATTGATTTATCGGCCTTCAAGGACTCGTGGATCGCGCCGAAGCTGGACAAGCTGACCTTTATCAAACTGCCCGATGCCATTTCGCGCACGCAGGCGATTTTGTCGGACAACGCAGATGTGGCCATTGTCATCGGCCCGGAAGAAGTAGCATCGTTGCAAGCCGAAGGGCACACGCGCCATATCAGTCGCGGAACCGGCGCGATGGGCTTGGCACTTTTGAAAAACCTAGGCGGGCCAGTGGCCGACAAGCGCGTGCGCCTAGCCCTGAATTACGCCGTCAACAAAGAGCGCTACATTGCTGGGCTACTGGATAACGCTGTCAAACCGGCAAGCCAGGCCACGCCATCGTATGCCATTGGCTATGACCCGTCGCTGAAACCCTTCCCGTACGATCCTGCCAAAGCGCGCGCACTGCTCAAAGACGCAGGTTACGAGAAAGGTTTTACGATCGTCGCCGAGGCGATTTTGGGCGGCAGCGCCGCCGACACCGCCATCTTTCAATATATCGCCCAAGACTTAGCCGCGGTTGGTGTCACGTTGGAGATGCGCAGCATTCCCAACAGCGAGATGATCAAGCGGATTAACTTCGGCGGCTGGGCCGGCCAAGCCTATAATATCGACTTTAACATAAAGCCTAGCCTTGATGCTTTGCGCGCCTTTGTGCCCTGCTTCACGCGCGACCTTTATTTCTGCGACGACGAGCTGCGCGCAGCCGTTCGCACGGCCCAGTCCGAGTTTAATTTGGACAAACGCTTAGGGCTGGTGCACCAAATCTTGAAGCGCCTGCACGATGACCCGCCGATGCTTTATATGCATGAAACCGTCATGTTCGACGGTCTGCACAAGCGCGTGACGGGCTACAAACCCAGCAACTTGATCATTAACTATCACCAGATTGACGTTACGCCATGAGACGTTGATCGCGTTTTGATTGAGCGATTCCAGGGCCCCGGGCCAAGCCCTGTGGATAAAACATTCTCGCTTTGTTAAACCCCTCAAAATAAAGTAAATAATACCCCATGCGCTGAAAGGTTGCCTGGGCGGCACACGCTGTTGTTCGGCCGTCGCGTTAACTTTTTTGGGCAAGGCTACGGGGCGGCCCGGTTTGTTAGGTTGAGATGAGCACGAAGAAATTCGACAAAGACCGTCGTGGCGATATCGACATTTATCTTGGCGAGCCCAATGAGCAGGTGCGCGAGAGCATGCGCGCCATGCTGCGCGGCGAAGGCTTTCGCAAAACGCGCACCTTCTATCGGATGGAAGACCTGCTGGCGGCCTTTAGCGAAAGCCCGCCCGACATATTGATTTTGGCCGACGATCTGCATCCCAGTTCGTTCCAAATGGTCAAAGATGTGCGCGGATTTAAGCTGGGTCGTAATCCGTTCATTCTCGTCACCATGATGGTAGGCGGCGAAACTGACCTGAACATTAAAAAAGCCATGTTGGCAGGTTGCGACGACGTGCTGATTAAGCCCGTGTCGCCGGGCAAGATGCTCGATCGGATCGTGCACTTCACGTTCAACCGCACGCCCTACATTGTGACCACCGACTACTTGGGGCCGGAGCGTCGCCGTACGACGGCCGACCGCCCGTCAAAAATTCGCCAGCTTGTGGTTGTCAACACGCTCAAAGACAAAGCTGAAGGGCGGCGCATTTCTTCCAATGAATTGGCGCGCCAGGTGGATCGCTGCATGACCGACGTGATGGCTGCGCGGTTGGACAGCCATGGCCTGAAGTTGGGCTACATCTGCAACTTGATTCTCAAGGCCTACGAAGAGAAGCGCATTGAGAAAGATGTGCATGACAATTTGTTGGTCCTGGTGAGCGTGCTGGAAGACGCAGGCCGCACGGCCAAAATATTGGGCGAGCCTGATTTGGCAGACATCTGCACCGATTTGGCCCGCCAAGTGGAAGAGTTGGCAGAAGCTTATCAAAATCCGCCAGATTCTGGGTTGGCAACGCTACGCAAGCTGACGCGCGCTTTTGACTTGGCCAAGCAATCGACCGAGAAGCGGTTCTCGGAAAACGCCATTCCCGCCGACCAAATCAAACACCCACCGCCGATTGGCGCACCTGCGCCTCCGGCGGCCCCACCGCCGCCTGCCAAACCGGCCGATACCGGAGCAAAAGGCGGAGATATCACCATTTCACCCGACGACCTGCTCAAAGCGTAGCCAGTTGTACCGCGCGCAATGGGTCGTAGGCGAAATGAACTGTTAACCCAAGCACTTAGCGCATTTGTGCAGATCGCCTTTGGGGCGAATGCAGGCTTGCACCTCAAAACCTAATCCGTGATGATCGCTTCGCTTAGCCAGAAGGGCTGGGGCGGATTGGGGCACTTTGCATAAAAATGGCGCGGCTCGACAAAGAGATGCTGAAGAAAATCACCGTGTATATCGGTGAGAAGAACTATTACGAGCGCAACCAGCTGCGCGACATGTTCAAGTCACAAGGCATTGTTCAAATTGTCTGCCATGGCAACATGGCAGGCCTGAAAGAGGTCATGGCTGAAGTGCCGCCCGACCTGCTGGTGATCTCTGACGATTTTGATACCGACGTCTTCGGCGCGATTAAAGAAATTCGTAGCCAGAAGCTGGGCGACAACCCATTCCTGCCTATCACAATGTTGGTCAACGCCAACCGCCCGCATTCGTTAAAGATGGCCATTGGCACCGGCGTTGACGACATCATCGTCAAACCCTTAACGCCCGAACGCGTGCAAGAACGTTTGCGGCTGGTGACGTTTCATCGCCAACCCTTCATCGTCACCGATGATTACATGGGCCCGCAGCGCAAGAACATGGAACTGACGGGCCGGGTGCGGCGCATCGCGGTGCTGAACACCTTTTTAGAAAAGGTCAACGGCCGCGATTTTGATAAGTCGACGCTGAAGGAGGCCGTAGAGGGCTCGCTGCAACAAGTGTTGCAGGCCAAGCTCGATCGCCAAAGCTTCCGGCTGGGCGAAGTGTGCGAACGCTTGGTGCGCGCGTATGACAGTCAACTGATTACCGAAGAAGTTCAAAACGACCTGATCATGCTGGCCGACGTGCTGGGCGATGCGGCGGGCGTCGCCTCGAAGTTACGTGATGCTCAATTGTCGGGCTTGTGCGAGCAGTTATCGGAGAATGTTCGCGGCATTGCCGAACATTATGACGACGTCGTGCCTAGCGAAATCGACCTCATCCGCAAAGTCACCGCAGCTTTCAAGATGGCCATGTCGTCGGGCCCGGCGGCTGAAGAAGCCCAACCAGACGCTCTCGATCTTTCTCAATTTACGTGATTTAGTCGATCATCTGATCGATTTCGTCCGGCACGGTTATCCCATGTTGTCTCGTCGCGCGGCCCTGGCATCATCGCTTGCAGCACCTTTGGTTTTGGGCGCCAGCAGCGCAATGGCGCAAACGCGGCTGCGGTTTGGCGCCTATCTCGCCCCGGTTAGCCATACGGTGGCTAACATTGTGAAGCCCTGGATCAAGTCGGTTGAAGACGATGCCGCAGGCAAGCTGGGCTTTGATGTGTATGCGGGCGGATCGCTGGGCCGCAGCCCCTATGCGCAGTTTGACTTACTGCGCGCGGGCATTGCCGACATTGGCTTTGTGCAACCCAACTACACCAGCGGCCAATTCAAGCAACTCCAGATCCTGGAAATACCATTGCTTACGCGGAGCGCCAGTGAAGCCTCGGTGCTGGCATGGAGTTTATACGAACGCGGGTTGGTTAAAGGCTTTGAAGATGTGCATGTGCTGGGTATGTGGACGGCCGAGCCTGGAAACTTGTTCATGCGATTGCCGGTCAAAAGCTTTGATGACCTGAAGAACAAAAAAATTCGCAGCGCCGGGCGGTTGGAAGGCGAGTTCATAAGCTCTTTGGGTGCCACGACCGAGGCCATGCATCCGTCTGATGTTTACGAGGCGCTGCGCCGCCACACCATCGACGGTACGGTGCAAGGGTTGGTGGCGGTCAATACGTTCCAAGCCTACCGTGTCTCATCGCACATTATTAATGCACCGTTCGGCGTGGTGTCGTTTGCCCTGCTGATGAACAAGCGCAAATGGGAGAGCCTTCCCAGCGACATCCAAGAGGTCATCACCCGCAATAGCGGCCAGCGTATCGCGCTGCTGGGCGGGCAGGCTTACGACAAGCGCGTGGCTGAGATCGACAAAAAATTTCGCGCCCTGCCGTCGCTGACCTACATCGAACCGTCCGAGCACGACATCGAGCAACTGCAAGTCGCCGTCAAACCCTTAGCCGACGCTTGGATCGCGCGCACAGAAAACGGCGCGGAAACATACGCCGCCGCGAAAGACATATTGGCACAACTTCGAACACGCGAACGAGCGAGTTAAAAATGACGCAAACAGAACGCGCCATTGACCGCGCCTGCGACACCATCGCGACCCTGGGCTTTCTGGGCCTGGTGTTTATTGCCTTCCTCACCATGATTGATGTTGCGCTTCGTTACCTGAACCTCGCACGATTCGAGGGTTTGAAGGATTTGACGGAAATTGCCTTTGCCGTTGTTGTTGCCTCGTGCTTTCCGGCCGGCCTGAAAAAAGGCAATGCCGTCACTGTGAATCTGCTGGGCAAGGCATTGGGGGATCGCCCGCATGCCTGGCTGGATGTGATTGGTGCCAGTTTCATGCTTGTGCTTTTTGCATTATTCGCTTGGCAATTCACTGAACTGACGCTGCGCTTCCAAGAGGCTGGCCGCACCACCTCAACACTGGAATGGAATACCGCACCGGTCTGGTGGATCGTATCGGGGCTGATGACTGCTGCAGCTTTAGTGCAGTTGTGGGTGGTTGGTGCAGCACTGCAAGCCGCATTCAAGGGTGTGCCGCGCCCAAGTGACGGCGAAAGCATGTTGGAATAGGCATTGCCGGTGGACACATCCGTCTTAGACCCAACCATAATCGGCTCGCTGGCGTTGTTGGCCGTGCTGGGCATGATTGCACTGCATGTGCCCATCGGCGCAGCTATGGCCATCGGCGGCTTCATCGGCACAGGGCTGATCATCGGCTGGGAACCGGCCGTGGCAGTGCTGGGCATTGATCCTTCGCAACAAATCGCAAGCCCAGAGTTGGCGGTCATTGCTCTGTTTTTGCTGATGGGCAATTTTGCCGGCGTGGCGGGCCTATCGACAGATCTTTACCGCTTAGCCGAGGCCTTCATCGGGCATCGGCGTGGCGGCTTAGCCATGGCAACGGTCGCCTCGTGCGCGGGCTTCGGTGCTGTGTGCGGCTCATCCCTCGCCACCGTCGGCACCATGGCCCGCATCGCGCTGCCCGAGATGAAACGCCGCGGCTACGCGGACTCGTTATCCACCGGATCCATCGCATCGGGTGCGACGCTGGGCATTATCGTTCCACCCTCGGTGATCATGGTGCTGTATGCCATCTTGACCGAGCAATTCATCACCGCGCTGTTCATCGCAGCAGTGGTCCCGTCGATCCTGGCGACGCTTGGTTATTTAATTGCCGTGCGCGCCTCCGTGGCACTCAACCCCGACGCAGGCCCAGCCGGCCCACGCGCGCCCTGGGCCGAACGCTTCAGAGCGATGAAAGAAAGTTGGGGCGTTATCTTGCTGGCGGTGCTGGTTTCGGGCGGTATTTATTCGGGCGTCTTCACCATTAACGAGGCGGCATCTGTCGGCGCAGCTTTGGCGATTATCTTTGCTTGGGCGCGCGGCAAGCTGAATCGCACTTCGTTCTTTAAGAACTTGAAAGAGACCGCCGCCTCGACTGCGCTGATCTATCTCATCATCATCGGCGCCAATATTTTCGGCTACTGCATAACGCTGTCGCACATTCCCGACATCATCATTACGGCGATCGAGGCACTGCCGATTCCCGACCTGATGATCATCTATCTCATGCTGGCAATGTATATCGTACTGGGGGCGATCTTCGACGAAGTGGCGGCGATGGTCATCACCCTGCCCTTCGTTTTCCCGGTGATCACCGCCATGGGTTACGACCCCATTTGGTGGGGCATCGTCAATGTGGTGGTAATTGAAATCGGCATGATCATGCCACCCATCGGGATCAACGTGTTCGTGATGCAAGGCATGGCACCGGGTGTGAAGTTGCGCACCATCTATTCGGGCGTGATGCCCTTCGTGATCGCTGACATCGTGCGGTTGATCATTCTGGTCGCCCTGCCCGCGTTGACATTGTGGCTGCCCAAAGTCGTGGGGCTGATGTAGAGCGCGTGACGGCCCCCAACCTTTAACGTTGCCTCATCGCCGCGCGCAAAGCAAAACCGGGCAGGATTGCGCCTGGCCGGTGCAAAACGAAATTGAAATTGAGTTAGTTGCCTTCGCCGCGGGTGCGCTCGGGCGAGATCCAAGGTGTTTTGCCATCCTTGGCGCGCTCGATGGCGGCTTGAAGGACATCGCGTTCTTCGCATTTCTTTTTGCAAACCACTTCCAACTTGGCGAGGTTGGCTTTGGCAGCATCCATATCGCCCAACTTCAAGAACAACTCGCCCTGATACTCCAACGCACCTTTGTGCTTGGGGTTGAGGCCAAGTGCCACATTGTAATTCGTCATGGCATCGTCGTTTTTGCCCAGATTGCGCTGACTGAACGCCAGGTAATTCCAGCCGTTAGGGTCCTTCGCTTCTTTGGCGACATAGCCGATGAGAATTTTTTCAGCCGCCGCGAAGTTCTTGGCGTCGATTTCCTTCACGGCTTTCTTGTAGTCATCCTTAGGCGATGGGTCACTAGAACCCATGGCGAAGGCTGACGACGTCAGCGCGACGCAAACCGCAAATGCAGAGCTCACCAAGATTTTACGCATGAGACTCTCCTCTTTTGAGTGGGATGGCTAGTACACCACGACACTTCGGATCGACTTGCCTTCGTGCATCAGGTCGAAGGCCTTATTGATGTCGGCGAGCGGCATGGTGTGTGTAATCAAATCGTCAATATTCACTTTGCCCTGCATGTACCAGTCGACGATTTTGGGAACGTCGGTGCGCCCACGCGCGCCGCCGAAGGCCGAGCCTTTCCATACGCGCCCGGTCACCAACTGAAACGGCCGTGTGGCTATTTCTTGCCCTGCACCCGCCACGCCGATAATGATACTTTGGCCCCATCCTTTGTGGCAGCACTCCAGCGCCTGGCGCATGACCTTCACATTACCAATACATTCAAAGCTGTAATCGGCGCCGCCACCGGTGAGTTCGATGATCTCTTTCACCACGTCGGCGCTTTGGGTGGGGTTGATAAAATGCGTCATGCCGAATTTGCGCGCTAAGGCCTCGCGCGCGGGATTGAGATCGACGCCGATAATTTTATCAGCGCCCACCAACTTTGCGCCCTGGATGACATTGAGCCCAATGCCGCCCAAGCCGAACACAACGATGTTGGAACCCGGCGTGGCTTTGGCTGTCCAGATGACAGCGCCAATACCGGTCGTGACACCGCAGCCGATGTAACAAACCTTGTCGAAAGGCGCGTCGGGGCGAATTTTCGCCAGCGCGATTTCAGGCAGTACAGTGTAATTGGCAAACGTCGACGTGCCCATGTAATGCAGCAGCGGCTTGCCCTGCCATGAAAAGCGCGAGGTGCCGTCGGGCATCACGCCCTTACCTTGCGTTTCGCGGATGGCTTGGCACAAATTGGTTTTGCCTGAGGTGCAAAATTTGCACTGGCGGCATTCGGGCGTGTAGAGCGGAATAACGTGATCGCCCTTCTTCAAGCTTGTCACGCCCGCACCGACGTCGACCACCACGCCAGCACCTTCGTGCCCTAAGATGGCCGGGAACGCACCTTCTGGGTCATCGCCCGATAACGTGAAAGCATCGGTATGACAAATGCCGGTGGCTTTGACTTCGACCAATACCTCGCCCGCGCGCGGGCCTTCCAATTGAACCGTATCTATAATCAAGGGCTTGCCAGCCCCGACAGCGATTGCGGCGCGAACGTCCATAACAACTCCATACTTTTAAATACCGTCGACGCGGTGACTATGCCCGAGCCCCGCGCACACGTTCAAGGGGTGCGCGGGCATGGTTATTGCGTTGCTTGGCCTGCGGTTGAGGGGCATCATAACGCCATTCAGAATTGGGAGGGCACCATGGTGGAGCGTCGCGACGTATTGAAAAGTGTGGCAATGGGCGCAGCAGGACTGACGGCGATGAACGGCAATCAGGCGAGCGCCAAATCGAGCAACACCATCGAACTGAAAACGCAAAAAACGTATCCCGGCGTCGAGGGCAAGATGCTGGTGAATAAGCCGCGCGCCATGGCCATTATGGAGCAATACAAAATTGATGGCCTGATCGCGCTGAACCCGATCAACGTTTACTACCTGACCAACACCACACCGACGATGACCAAGTTCCGCAGCGACATTGGCGGCCTGGCCACCTTCGCGCGCGACCCTACGCAACCAAGCTTCCTAATCACGAGCAACGCGCAAGCCTGGGATATTGTGAATGGCGATCGCGAAGTGCCCGAGTTGATTACGTATTCAGGCGCCGCCAATTGGGACGACTACACCAACGCGACGCCCGAGCAAAAGAAAACCGAACCGAAAGCCACGAAGGGCGGCTACGCGGTACGCAAAGGTGTGGCGCTGACGCCGCGCGAGCAACGCTGGGCAGACGCGCAAATCAAATACAATGCGACAGCTACCGCTGGGCCTGCGTGGGCCATTGTCAAAGCCTTGAAGGCCTCGGGCCTAACAAAAGGGCGCATTGCGGTTGATGACATGCGCATTAAGTACATGCTCGATGAAATCGGCTTTGGGGGCATTACCATCGTGCCCGGCGAGAATATTTTCCGCTACATCCGCATGGTCAAAAGCGAACCCGAAATCGCATTGATGCGTATCGCCGGGTTTAACAACGGCATCGCGTCGATGAATACGATTAAGGCCATCGAAAAAGGTATGCGGTTTGGCGAAATCGAAGATCGCTTTCGCGCCGAGTGCGCCGCTCTGGGCAGCGAAATGACATCATTTCTGGCGGGCGTAACCATCGGGCTTTTTCCCGATGGCCAGGCTGTACCGGGCAAAGCATTTCTCATCGATGCGGTCAGCCACTTCCGCCAATACCACGGCGACTTCTCGCGCACTGTGTGCATCGGCGAGCCGCCCAAAGATGTGCTGGCGCGCGCCAAAGCCAACAAGGCCGGTCGCGATGCCGTACACGCTGCCATCAAACCCGGCGTCAAGTTCTCGGAACTAACGAAAATTGGCTTTGAAACACAAGTCAAAGCCGGCATGCCGCGTGAGATCCTGATCGTCAGCCCGCATACACTGGGCCTCGAGCACGGCGACAGCCCGTTCCGTATCGAAGGGCCCTACAGCAAGCCCGTTGATCATGTGCTGGAAGAGAACATGGTGCTGACGGTCGACCTGCCGTACATTGAGGTGGGCTGGGGTGCGGGCCACAACGAAGACCTGATCCGCGTCACCAAAACCGGCTTTGAATATTTCAATACGCTCAGCGAGCCGCTCGAGGTCGTTTAGAAAATTCCGCGTAACGTTAAGGCAATCGCGCGGTCGAAGATCGCAATGCGGTTCTCGGTCCGGAACAATGGTGAGAACCCGCGATTGCCGGTGAACGTCGCGCGGTCGCGTGCGGCCCCGCTGCGGAGGAGTCGCCGAACTTCCAGTTTGGCTTTAATGCCGCGGAAAACATTCGCTTCGACAAAGGCTGTGCCGTCGAATTTACGATTGAGGGTTTGGGTAAATCCGATATCGGATGAATAACGCAGGCCTTCGTCATCGAAGGACGCGCCGTAAGACACATCATGCCAACTCGTGTCATGGCGAAAGCCAAATGAGTATGCGTGATCTGGGTAGTCTTGGAATTTCGACCGCGCGCCGGTAAACGCGTCAGTGAAGTTTGAGTGGCGATACAATGCCGTTGCGTTGACAACGACGCCGGGCAAACCCAAATCACCCAGCCGCACGCTGGCCTTTGCCTCTACGCCATAGGCACGCGCCGCACCGACATTGCCGACAGCCGAGACATCCTTCTTGGGGCCAAAGGGAATGCTGTCGATGTGATCGCTGATGTCGTTATAGAACAACTTCGCCGACACGACGCCGCCATCACGCCCTAAGCGGCGTTCGTAGGTCATTGCGTATTCCCATGATTTCTCGGGAACGAGATTGGGATTGCCCGCATTCACCACGTCGGGCCGACTATCGTCTGGCTCAAACGTGGCAACGAAATTTGCGAAATCAAGCTGGCTGACTGTACGATTAACTGACCCACGCAGCTGGTTTAACGGCGCCAAGTCATAGCGCACGTCGAGCCCGGGACGCGGGTAAAACAGCGAGCGACGATTATTGACGTCGGGCCCACTTTGATTGAGCCGCGAATACTCCGCCTCAATGCGTGCATCGACGAAAAGCTTCTCGGTCGCCTGCCACGACAAACTGGAAAACGGCTCGAACCGCGTTTCGCGTATTTTAGAAACGGCATTGAACAACTTTAGCGGTTGCAAATTTCCCGCCGGATCAGCGGATGCCTTCACAGCTTTGTTTAACGTGTTGATGGCCGTTTCACCACCCGCTTCAGCCTTAATCGTGTCGGAGACTGACCACTTGTACGAACCCCGTACAATTTTTTCAGAGTTTGAACGGTTTTCATTTTGCAACTGCACTAGAATTTCACGTGCGCCAGCGGCCGTAATTTTGAACGGGCTGACGCGATCAAACGTGCCATGCGTGTAAACAAACAGCCCTTTGAACTGACCGCCACCTGTAAAATCGTGCGAGTAGTCGCCGCCAACTTCCCACGTTTTTTCTGCCGTATCACGCTCGCGGTTATCGAGGCGTAAGAACGTCAGCGCGTTTCCATTGAGTGCGTTTTGATACGAGGGCTGCTTTTCAAGGTTGTTCTTGTCGCTATAACGTCCGTTGAGCGCAAGTTTGTCGCCGTTCGAGAAACCGTAATTCGCACCGCCGGTGAGAATTTGTTCATCAGTGAATGTGTCGTTAAGTTCGAATTGGCGTTGATATGGCAGACCGGTGAGCGCGAAATAATTTTCAGTTCTGTCGCGTTGCAAAAAACTCGGAGCCTCTTGGACCGCTATGTTGTAACTCAACGCGCCAAGGGTTGCAGAATAACTGACCCGACCGCCCCATAAATAATGGCCGCCCGTATAGCTTGTGAGGCCGCCTTCCCACGAGCCCGAGCCGGTTGCGCCTTTGGTCACAACGTTCACGACCAACCCTTCACTGCGGACATCAAGCCCAGGGACTGCGCCGCGAATGACTTCGACGCGTTCAACTTGGCGGGCTTGGATGCGTTGCAAAGATGCTCCGGTATCATTGGTCTTGCCGGAGAGGCGTTCGCCGTTCACCAGAATCTGTTCGCCGCCCGATCCAAATCCGCGCTTCTCGGTTTGATTGAATGAGCCGCCAGGGACAAAGCCGCCGTTGTCAAAATTCAAAAGATCTTGGATGCCCGGAATGCGCTTGAGAATATCAACGGCTGTCACGGCACTAAACTGAGCAAAATACTCCGGCCCATAAATGACGCGCGTGCCGTCGTCAGACATGCGCACACCTGCGACATTGGTGGGCGGCTGCTGATTGTCTTGCGCGGTAGCAATGGTCGACAACGAGGGGTTGGCGAGAGCGCCAAACACCACAATCATCGCAAACAAATGTCGCGATCGACCGGCGCTCATTTTGAAGGGAGGAACCAACACGACAACCTTGCCCACCAGGACATTTACAATTGTAGTTAGAGTGAGCCCGAGTCAAACCACAACTGGGGGCCCTCGATCATCGCCATCTTTCAATCGGCGCTGATCAAGATTGAGTCCCATAAAGGACAATCAAGATCACGACGACAACGATGCAACCCATGATCCAGAGCGGGACAGGATCGCGGGGCTTGACGATTTCTGGCGACTGTTGCGGATTGGTCACAGCGATTTCTTGCCCGATTGATATTGCTTGAAGCCAAGCGATGCCTAGCGAATAGCGTTATATACACTAATTATATCGTCGATCAGATGGCTGCAACAAAGGCCCGTGACATTTTTGCCCGTCCATTTAACGAACGAAACTGCCCTAGCCCCTAGTATCGTTACTGGCGGTAGGCCATTTTGATCATGAGTGTTGCAGTTTTCTGGCACTTTATTTGGGGTATAAAACGATGAAATTATTTAACCGCGCGCTGCTGGGCTCGACTGCAGCGGTGCTCGCTTTTACGGCAGCTCCCGCTTGGGCGCAGAATAACAACGGCATTCTTGAAGAAATCGTGGTTACGGCACGTAAACGTGACGAAAAATTGTTCGAAATTCCCGTCGCGGTCTCGGCCCTGTCAGCCGATGCGCTTGAAAAAGCAGGCATTAGCAATCCGAACCAGCTTTCCGACTTCGTCTCGGGGCTTGATTTCGTGACTTATGACTTCGGCGGTCGTAACTCACCCAACATCCGAATTCGCGGCATGATCCAACAGATCATCACGCCATCAACACAAGTCGGCGCATTGTTTTGGGACGGCGCTTACGTCGGCGGCGGCGGCGGCTTTATGCCCATCGGCGACTTGCAGCGCGTCGAAGTAATCAAGGGCCCACAAACAGCCTATTTCGGACGCAATACGTTCTCTGGGGCGGTCAATTACATCCCCACACTGCCTGGCGACAAATGGGAAGGCAAAGTTGCGGCCGGCTTCTCACCCAGCTATCACGACAAAGCCGACATCAGCGGCGCAATCGGCGGCCCAATTACTGAAAAAGTCGGCATCCGCGTTGCAGGCGCATACACAAAGAGCGGCGGTGACTGGAGCTTTAAAGACGGCCAGCCCTTCGGCCAGTTTAAAGACACCTCGTTCTCCGGAACGATGACCGCGAACCCCAGCGACAATTTGCGCTTGAAGGTGACGGGCTACTACACAACGTCCGATGACACGACAACGGGCACCTCGCAGCGCGCAACTTCACTGCCAGGCCAATGTAATCTGACGAAATCTGGCCAATATTTGAACGTGGCCAATGGCGTGCGCACTCCGTTTACTGTCAACTTGGCGAACCTGACCATCGCAACCTTCTGCGGCGTTTTCCCCGAAGCCAATGCTTTGGAATTCCCAGTCACGCGTTTCCCGACAGCGGCACAGATGTTAAACGGCGTGGCTGGTTTCAATTCATTGACAACATTGAACCCGCGCTCCGAGAAGTACGGAATTATCCGCAAGCCAAAGGGCGGATTGGGCGGCTGGAACCAAACCTACCGCATTCAGTTCAGCGGAGATTATGACATCGCCGGCCATACCATTTCTGTCCTTGGTTCACGCTCCAATACAGGCACGACGACCCGTCTTGACCAGTTCTTCGGTATTCCGTCTGCGCCGATTACAGCCTCGATCCTCTCGACTGGCCTCGAAATCTTCCAGCGTGAGTTCTATTACGAGACACGCGTCACGTCGCCGCAAGACCAACGATTCCGCTACATGGTGGGGGTCAGCGACTACAACCAGCATTACGGAAACTTTGTTGACTCGGCGCGGCCGTCACCTGTCGACCGCCAAGTCAACAAGACGTTTGGTGCGTTTGCGGCACTCGATTACGACATCACCGACCAACTCACCGCTTCTCTTGAAACGCGCTACACAAAAGAATCGTCTTTGGCTGTTGAGTTCGGCGATCCACGTTTGGCGTGCGGTTTGGTGCTGATTTGTAACTCACTCAACAAATACGATGACGTTATTCCCCGCGCGATCCTGACCTACAAACCTTTCAGTGGGACAACCGTTTACGCCAGCTACTCGTATAGCTCACTGTTGGGCTTGGCGACGCAGGCGCGGTTCATCAACAGCATCGACCCCACCATCATTCCTGCCAGCGCGTTGGCAGCAATTGGTGACTACACGGCGCCACAAGAAAACACACAGTACGAATTAGGTTGGAAACAACAGGGCGATAAATGGAATGCCACGTTAGCGACATTCTATATCGATTGGAAAAACCAACCCTTCGCAGCCGTGATCTTCCTGCCAGGTGGTGCCGGCACGTCGTCGTTCCGCGGCCCTGGTCACTCGCGCTATAAGGGCTTTGATTTCGAAGGTAACTTGCAGGCCACTGATTGGCTGAGCTTGAATGCCCAAATTGGCTACTCGCATGCCAAAATGGTCACCTTCTCCTCACGCGGCTCGGAAGAGCAATTCGTGCTGGGCTCGGGCGCGCTGTCCGTGGTGGCCGATGGGAACCCGATCCGCAGCCATGCCCCCTGGACGGGCTCGTTCAGCCCAACGATTACAGGGGCCTTGGGTGATCGCAACTGGTCGATCCGCGCCGACATCATTTATACGAGCTCGATGTGGACGGATTATTCCAAGCTCAATCTGAACCCGGATAGCACGCGCGTGAACGTGCGTGCCGATATCGACTTAACTGAGGCTGTTAAATTTGAGGTCTACGGTACAAATATTTTCAACGACCTCAGCTTCCCAAGCACGTCGAGCACGACAACGGGCCCAACACGTGGCGCGCTGGCGGACCGCAAGATCTTCACGGGCGTGATTCCAAAACGCAACGTCGGTGTGCGTGTGAACGCGAAGTTCTAAGCGCTTTGCAAAAAATACGATCAGCAGAAAGGGCCCCTCACGGGGCCCTTTTTCATTGAGGGCTTGGTTTAATTTCGTTTTCATGATCCCCCACATGCGAGGGACTGCTGCCCGGTGTAAATTCCCAACGCCAGACTGACGCATGAGATTGTCTATCGGCGCGGTCCCGGCGGCGGATAGATTTACAGGGTGCAAACATCGCCGCATAATTGACTGGCTTGCGATTCGGGCGTTGCGCCTGAAACACTTTCACGGGAACCTCCTTATGGCTGCGTTCTGCAAAAAATCGAAGCTCGGCCTGCTCCTGGTATCAACGCTCGTATGCTCATTCGCGTACATTCAAATGTCGGCAGCATCGGCGGACCAACCGCTCATCACGGACTGCGACACCTGCCCTGTCATGGTGGTTCTGCCCGCGGGTTCCTTCGTGATGGGATCTGGGGCGGAAGAGCGCGAGCGCGAGAAAGTCCCAAAGCCGCCCAAGGTCCCATTCGACTTCGCTAAGTTTGAGCAGCCGCAGCACACGGTCGTATTTGCGAAACCTTTCGCGATTGGAAAGTATGAAATCACGCGCGGCCAGTACGCGCGTTTCATTTCTGAGACTGGATATCCAACCGGGCCGAAATGCTGGGCCTGGGACGCGAAAAGCGACAATTACGCGGAAATGGCCGGGTGGGTGGTTCAGCAAGGGAAATCATGGAGAGATCCCGGTTTTCCGCAGACTGACGACCACCCTGTTGTGTGCGTCGACTTTGCGGAAGCGAAAGCATATGCCGACTGGCTTTCCAAAAAGACGGGGCAGACATATCGATTGCCGACAGAAGCAGAATGGGAATATGCCGCTCGCGGCGGCACGTCGACAACGCGACCGTGGGGCAACGACATTGACGCGTCATGCAAATCAGCGAACGTCGCCGATGACAGCTTGGCGACGGTGCATCCGCGGCCGCAGAATTATGCCGACTTCATTCCATTCAACTGCGACGACGGCATCATATTTACCGCACCCGTTGATCGGTTCACCGCAAATAATTTTGGCCTGTACAATGTGCTTGGTAATGCAGCCGAGTGGATCGATGACTGTTTTCACGAAAGTTATGATGGCGCTCCGACAGATGGTTCGGCCTGGCGCGATAATGATTGCAAGCTGGGTGCCGTAGTCCGCGGCGGCAGTTGGTTCAGCTTTCCTTGGACTGTGCGCTCGGCCCATCGCGTGCGCGGAGAAAACTTGGGCACACGATACGGGGCGACGGGATTTCGTCTCGTGCGCGAAATCAAGAATTGAGGCGACCGTTTAGCCGCAAACGCCTTTTGCAACCAAGCCCTTGCGAAGCGGACACCGAAGCCCTGGCAGACTGAGACACCGCGCGAAGCCTTGACGGCTTAGCATCTCGTTACTGGTGAGGCCTATCACCCGCGTGAATGCGAAGCAGTAAGCAATCGGCATCAACACGATCAGTAAAAATGGGCACCAGATAGGGCCCATTATTTTTTGAGTCGTTGGGCCGCATTGAGGCAAACCAATGAATAGAGTGACGAGTTTTGCTATTTCCACCGAGCGTTACCAAAATGACACAGTGCGGTATTGGCCTGATATATATGGCTTCGCGATATGCGATAACGCTTGAGCCTTTAACTATGCTATAAATGCATACCCGATTACATAGCCAACCTCAAAAGCTATTGTTACGGTCTTATTGAAACACTCATCCCTGCACTTTTTATCTTGCAATCAGGCTCGCCGTATCAGCGACCGGAGAGCGGTAGGTGAGGGACAAAATTGCTCGGCCAATAAGTTTTAAATTTCTTGGGGGATAAAAAGATGAAAGCCTTGAACCGCGCCCTGCTGGGCTCGACTGCTACGATGCTCGCCTTTACCGCTGGCCCAGCCTGGTCACAGAACTCAAACGCGATTGAAGAAATCGTGGTCACCGCGCGTAAACGCAGTGAAACGCTGCAAGAGATTCCGATTTCGGTTTCTGCATTCACAGCGGACAAGATTTCGGAGCTTGGGGTCAACAACCTCGAAAGTCTGTCCGGTTATACGTCGGGCTTCGTTTTTCAAAACACCGCCGCGGGCGGCGTTGGTGGACGCCAGAACCCGAGCATCCGGTTCCGCGGCCAAGGCGTGCAGGCTGAAAACGGCGCCGCGCGTGCTGGAGCGGTATTCTGGAACGGCACCTATATCTCTGATGGCGCAGGCATTCTGCCGCTGATGGATTTGGCTCGCGTCGAGGTTATCAAGGGGCCGCAAACCGCATTCTTCGGTCGCAATACCTTTGCCGGCGCAGTGAATTTCATTCCGGCCGAGCCTGGCGATGTCTTCGCGGGCAAAGGATCTGCCTCGTTCTCGCCATCTAATGAAAGCAGCTACAACGTCACGGCCGCGGCCGGTGGGCCGATTACCGATACCTTTGGACTTCGCCTCGCCGCCATGATTGATCGCGTCGGCGCAGATTGGAACTATGACAACGGCGACCCAGCCGGCCAAGAAAACACCAAATCGATTTCAGCAAACATGGTGTTGAAGCCTTCAGATTCCTTGAAATTGAAAGCCAATGGATTCTATGTCGATTCCGACGACACTCGCGCCTTGCAGTCACAGTCGGCCGACAGCCCGCCCGGCACATGCAACAAGACCTTCTCGGGCCAGTTGCGCCAAGTCGGCACCGGCGCGCCCGGCGCTGCATTCACCACCAATCTTGCAACTGCGAACCGAGCCATCTTCTGCGGCGCGTTCCCAGATTGGACAAATCAAAATGCAAATCTATCTCCCGTCGGCAAGCTGACCTCGACGACGCCATTGTTTCCACTCAGCACCTCTTTAGCTGTCATACAAACCAAGCCCGTCGAGATGCAGAAGTACAACACGGTCTCGGCCCCCGATGGCCTTGGCGTGAACTACAGCCTGTGGCGCATCAACCTGTCGGGCGAGTACACCTTGTCCAACGATGCGACGATCTACGGAATCGCCTCGCGCGGAATCGCAAGCAACTGGAGCATCACGGATAACCTATTCGGAACGCCGGCCGTAGGCCTTGGCCCGAATCCTTGGTTGGTCGGTTTTGTGCAGTGGACACGCGATAAATCCGCCGAAGTTCGTTATACCTCCGACTCCGAGAGCAGCCTGCGCTACATGATCGGTGCCAGCTATTATAGCCAAGATACGCGCAGCTCTGATTACCCTGCTTTTGCCGGAGCGACCGGATACAAAAACAACATCGGCTTTGAAACAGGTAAGAACCGAGGCATTTTTGGCTCGGTCGACTATGATTTCACTGACCAGTTCACCTTGTCGCTCGAAGGGCGTTGGCACAAGGATACACAAACCATTTTGTATCAGGGCATCTCGCAACCTCGCCTGGCAAGAAATTTTGCCGCTGGCACCCCCGGCCCCTTCGATATCGAACCGAACCAAAACGTACCGCAGGAATATAAGGCGTTCATGCCGCGAGCCATTCTGGCCTACAAGCCCAACGCGGATGTTAACCTCTACGCCAGCTTCTCGAAGAGCAAGCTGCAGGGCTTCTCGACAAATGCTGCGGCCTATTCTGTGTTGGTGCCCGCGGCGGGCCTCACTCCCGGCGCGATCGGGTTTTTTACACCGATTCAGACCCTCTCAGCCTATGAAGTCGGCTTCAAGCAACAGGTCTCCGATAGGCTGAACTACTCTGTGGCTGGCTACTACATGGATTGGAAAAACCAGGTCTTCTTCGAACTCAGCCCCACGTTTGTCGCGGTTTACCTCCCCGGTGATTCCAGAACCTATGGTGTCGATTTTGATGCTCAATTTTCGCCGACCGATTGGTTGCAGCTCTCCACCGCCGCGACATATACCGACGTGAAGTTCACCAAATTCGGTGCCACCGGATCGCTGGGCTCAGCCGTCTTGTTCCCAGGCTTGACGCTGCCTGCGAACGCGGGCTTTTCGATCGATGCAAAAGGAAACCGGCCACGTTACATACCGAAGTGGTCGGGCAACCTGGCGGCAACCTTCCAGATCGGCCAGCTCATGGGCTATGAACCCGGCGCTTACCTTCGCGTCGACGGTGTCTATCAAGGCAACTTCTTTGTCGACAACACGGACTTCTTAAAGGTTCCCGGCTACTGGAAGTTAAATGCCAGCGCGCACGTCAACATTAACGAAGACTTTGCCATGGAACTTTATGGCAAGAACCTGACGAATGACCTGAGCTGGACCACAACCGGCGGCGATACGGCTGGCGTCGGTACGACGAACCGCAAATCGTTCGGTTCACTGCCTCGCAAACGCGAGATCGGCGTGAAAGCATCATACAAGTTCTAAACTGCGACGTTTAAACGAGAAAAGGCGGCCTTCACGGGCCGCCTTTTTTATTTCGCTAATTCTAACGTTTCATAATTAATGGTCGAGAACACGGGCTTGTAGTTCTTCAAACGTTTAGCCACGCCGTCAAAGGTCACGTCGTCATAAAGCCACAGCGCTGGCGCGTCGTCGCGGATGTCGCGCACGAGAGCTTTGGTCAGCCGTTCGCGTTCGTCCAGATCAAACGCCGCGTAGGCTTGTTTGATTCGCTCGGCGTACTCCGGCACACAGTTCCAGGGCGTTTGCCAAAGGCACGAATGCAATCGCAGTGATGTCAGGGCGTCCATATACGGAATCGAGCCATACATCATCGTAAAGGCCTGACCTTCAAAGCTGCCGTCATAGGCGGCACGGAATATCTTTGACTGAGGCACGGCACGCACTTCCATACGCACATTCACTGCGGCTAGATCTTGAGCAATCTTTTGGGCGATGGCCGCGGTGGGCCCGCGCCCGCCGGTCGAGGTTTCGGCAATAAAACTAAAACCTTTGGCATAACCAGCGTCTGCCAAAAGCGCCTTTGCTTTAGCAGGGTCGTAGGCAAAGGGCTTGAGTGTGTCATCGCGCCCGAACACGTTGCGCGGCGCAGGTTGGCTTGCCGCCGATGTCATGCCGCCTAATAGCGAATCAACAATGGCTTGACGATCCACCGCATAGTTCAGCGCTTGGCGAACGCGTTTATCCTTGAGCGGCGAGTCCTTAACAGTCACAAACGACAACACTTCCACGCCGCCGCCAGAGCGCGTGACAATGCTGCCCCCATCAGCTTCGACGAGCGTTTTATCTTCGGGGTTCAGGTAAAGCGCCAAATCAATCGCGCCCGACAGCAGCCCTTGAATGCGCGCTGTCCCCTCGGGCACTTCGCGAATTTCAACTTTTGGAATGATGGGCGCGCGCCACGATGTGGTGTTGGCAGACATTTTCACAAGCGTTTGATCCCAGCGATCAACCGCATACGGCCCGGTCCCGATCGGCTGTTTGGCAAAACCATCAGTGCCGACCTTGGCCCAATAGGCTGGCGGAAGAATTCGAACTGCGCCAATGCGGTTGGGCAGCAAGCGGTCGGGCGGATCGGTGGTAATATCGACGGTCAGCGCATCGACGACGCGCGCGCCGGTAATGCCGCGATAAGCGTTATAGACCGACCACTTCAACGCTTCGGGCGTGGCCAGTGTCGCCAACGTGGCGGCAACCGCTGCGGCGTCAAACGGCTCGCCGTTGGAGAATTTCACGCCCGGTCGCAACTTAAATCGCCATGTCTTGGGGTCGAGCGGTGCCCACTCGGTTGCCAACATCGGCATGGCTTTGCCGTCTGGCCCAATATTGGTGAGTCCATCGAAGATCGCGGGCCAAATCATGAAATAGGGCGTGCCGATGGCCATGTGCGGCACACCGCGCCCCTCAGGCAAAGCGAGATTGGCGATTTTTAAGGTGTCGTCGGCTGAGGCTGGAAGACAGCCTGCAAGGCCAAACAAAAATAGTGCGTGCTTGATCATGTCCGGCAGAATCGCCTGGACGGAGGACGAGTGCAAGTGCGCGGCAGCTTAAAGGTTGGGCAGCGCGCCAAACCCTAAGCGTGCCAGTTGGAGATCAGGAACTGTGAAATTTCGGGTTTGATATTGTACCAGCGAGCGTCATTGCGCGTGCTGTCGATCACAACCAGCTTGTCGTCCATATTCATGGCCGTCCAAACTTTGTTGCCAACAAACTGCGCATCCAGTTCGCCGTGGAGATAGAACACGTTTTTATTGATCCGCGCCCAGCTGACGCCAAACGATTCGATCATTTCGCGGATCTTATCGTCCCCGCGTTCTGGCCGGATCAATTCGAACGCAACGAAAATGTTGCGCATCTGCGACGACATCGTAAAAACCCCAAAAACTTTTATCTGTGGGCCAAGACCCACGACCTTCGCGGGCAGCAGCCCACCAGGTTTTGTGTACGTTATATGCAAAATTGTTAAAAAACACTCAACGATATGGCCTGGAGGGCCACACGTTATAAGGGATTTTTTCCGTCGGGCGTTCTCAGGGTGTGTATGGCCTAGCCCAGCGCCGGTGAGACGTCGTTCATCAGCCGGGCCATATTCGCCATCGCCCGGCGGGGTTCGCCGATGACATCCAAAAACACCGCGTAACGCTGGGTGCCGGTGCGGGCCATGTCCTCGCGAAACCACGCCACCACGTCGGCCACGCTGCCGATTGGATTATTGGCCATCAGTTTGGCGACCATTGCATCTTCGCCAGCGGCCTTCTTATCAGCGAAGGCCAACAGGTCTTGAAGAGGCCCGCCATAAGGGCCGTCGACCGCCGCCTTATCGAAAGCACCGGTGCGGCCTGCGCGCAGCCAATCGCGAAAGCGGGGGGTCAATTCTGACATGGCCTGGTCCTTGGTGTCGGCGATGTGTACGCAAGCACTGCCCACATGACCCGGGCGCGGACCGGTGTAACCCGCTGCTGCGAGGGCTGCATCGTAGCGATTCACGACTGATTCCCTTTCGGCATGCGTCTGATGCCACGACAAAAGCAATGACAGCTGGCGTTTGGCCGCAATACTCATGGTCGCATCCGACTGGCCCGCGACAAAAATCGGCGGATGGGGCTTGGTGAGCGGCCTCGGATAAACCTGCACCGGGGGAAACGGCCACAACGAGGATTGTCCGTTTGACAAGGTGCCATCGACGTACTCAGCCGACAATGCGCGGTGAATCAGATCAATGCCTTGGTCTAATGACGGGCCAAATTGATCCAACGGCATATCAAACACCATAGAGTCCAGTGGATAGCCGCCGCGCCCAAGGCCTAAATCAAAGCGCCCGCCCGATAAATTGTCCAGCATCGACGCCCGCTCGGCGATGGAGATGGGGTGTTGCAATGGAATGAGCGAAATGGCGTTACCGACGCGAATTTTTTTGGTGGTCGCCAGAAGCGCAGAAGCCATCACCAACGAGTCCGGACAAATCGAAAAGCCCAGGAAGTGGTGCTCGTTGATCCAGACCGAATCGAAACCCAAACGTTCAGCTTCGCGCGCGTACGCCAGCGCATCAGCATACACTTGGGCGTGGGTTTGGCCGTTGGTGTCGGACAACGACAGGAACGCACCAAAGCCGACCATGAACTTGCGCCTTATTCAGCGGCCTTGACGGCATCAACAGCGGCAGGCTGATCTTTCAGCTTGAAAACTTTGATCGCGTTGTTGCGCAGAATTTTGGCTTTTGCGGCCGGACGGAACTTATGTTCATCGACTTCTTTCATGGCGCGACGCGGATCGACCACCGGCCAATCCGTGCCGAACATGAATTTATCCTGGCCGTAACTGTTAGCGTAGTGGACAGCTGCGGGCGGCCAGTATTTCGGCGCATATGCATCGCCCGCCATAAAAACATTGTCGTGCTTCCAGCACATGGAAATCATCTCATCGACCCATGGCGTGCCGAGGTGAATACCAATGATTCTGAGTTCGGGGAAATCAATCGCAACTTGATCGAGCAAAATCGGCTTAGCGACCGACGGCAAGCGGCGATCTTTTTGATAAATCAGGTTTTGGCCGACCTGCAACATAATGGGAATGTCGAGCTCGCAGCACTTGGCATAATACGGATAGATCTGCGCGGCATCGGGTGGCATGGCAAACCAATGCGGATACCAGTGCGCAGCCACAAAGCCGTAGTCTTTCACCGCCTTTTCCAAGTCGCGCAAACCTTGCATGCCGCGGGTCGGGTCAACGCCGGCAGCACCCGAGAACCGATCAGGGTATTGTTTGCAAACCTCATACACGCGCTCGTATTTCAACTCGGTCGAACCTTTGACGCGCAAATCACCACAACGCACAGCGCACAAGATGGACCTGGAAATGCCCGCCTCGTCCATCATGCCCATGTATTCCTCGACCTCGACTCCCTGGCGGATGTTGGATGACTGACGCACTTTGTCTTGGAACGAACTATCCGACGACACCGCCCCGCCCGTGAATTCCTTCGGGGTACGCAGGTTAACCACGATATCGATAGCGCCGAGGTGCGGTGCGGGCATGGGGGAGTCCTTTTAGAACGACAGAAAGTATCGATCTTGGGTAGCAGCCTGCGCCGCAAACCGTCAAGGACGACCAAGAACCAGCCGCAATCGATTTTGAGCACTTCGCAACCGCCGCCACAGCCGAACTAATTCAATTGTGTGCACAGTGACAGGATGGGCTGACCCGATGGGATGAACAAGGCCATAAGCCGGTCGCTCAACCTCCGCCTGATAGGTACCAAACAGGTGATCCCATACCATCAAGATGCCGCCATAGTTTTTGTCGCGGTATGCAGGTTGGGCAGCGTGATGCACGCGATGCATAGAGGGCGTATTGATCACCAGATCCATCCAGCCAAGCTTGCCCACCATCTCGGTATGAATCCAGCTTTGGTAGGCGACGACGACAAGCTGACAGGAAGCCACCAGTAACGGATCGAACCCCGCGACCACCAGTGGAATATAAAACACCGGCACAACGAACTGGTCGACGAAGGAAATTCGAAAGGCTGTGGATTGATCAAACACCGGCGAGCTGTGATGGACCGAGTGATAAAGCGACCACAGTCCGTTAACTTCGTGCCCAAAGCGGTGATCCCAGTAATAGAGAAAATCGGCTAGCACCAAGCAGATCATCGCGGTGGCCCAGCTCGTCGCGATGCTGAACGGCGTGAGCGCTGCAATGAAGGTGTAAATCCCTAGCCACATGGCCGTCGCCAGGCCGGTACTGATGACAAGCGGCGGAACAGTACTGTAGCTCGCGAGCATTTCCCTGACACGCGGCCAGTTCAGCTTTTTATGCCGGGCCAACCATCCCAGCTCGATGACTATGATCGGAAGCGACACAGCAAACAGCAGAACACAGACAAACTCGAGCGTCTTTGAAATTCCAGCATCGGGGGTCAGCAGCGAGGCAAGATCCATGGTCGACTCCTAAATGCGAATGATCGTTCGCACTCATAGTCCCTTGGCTTTTGCCGAGTCAAGATATAAAAGAATGATCATTCTCCTTTTGGTGAACTGGATTTATCGCCATGCGAACGCGGAACGAAACGACGCATCAGCTTAAAAAGATGGAGATTTTGAAGGCGGCGCAACGCTGTTTTGTCGACGCTGGCTTTCACCAAACCGGCATGCAGGACGTCTGTGCGGCTGTGGGCATGAGTCCAGGTGCTTTGTATCGATATTTTCCCAGCAAAAACTCGATCATTGCTGCGCTGGCCGAGCAGGAGCGCGCCGAAAATCAAAAGCTAATGACGCAGATTGATCATGCGCCAAATGTACTGATCGGCTTGTTAGAAATAATCGATCAAATGTCGGCTGTCTTTCAAGATCGCGCGTTGGGACGACTGACGCTAGACATCGGCGCCGAGGCTGCACGCAACCCGAAAGTGGCAAAAATATACGCCGAGGCTGAAGACGAAGTGCGCAAAGCGCTGGGGCTGTCTCTGAAGCGGGGTCAGAAGGCTGGGCATATTCGACGAGACCTTGATGTTCAGACAGCTGCCCACCTTTTGATATCGATATTCGATGGGTTGATTGGGCGCGGCGCGTTCCCGCTGCCCGTACCGCGGAGAAATTTGACAATTGCGCTTTCTGAACTGGTGCGACGCTTTCTAACCCCTTAGTCTGGTATCAACAGGGTTTTACGGGGGACATTCACATGCGGCACTTCATGACCGGGCTAGCAATAGCTGTTGGACTTGCGGCCTGCGCGAGCGCGCCATCCTCAACGGCCATGAACCCGGGCAAGACGTTCCGTGATTGCCCCACCTGCCCTGAGATGGTGTCCATTGCGCCCGGCACATTCAACATGGGCTCGGACGTGGTCGAGGCCATGCGTGGCGGCGAGATGCGCCCGGAAGGCCCCATCCGCGCCATGACCATCACCAAATCATTCGCGGCAGGCAAATATGAACTGACCAACAAAGAGTTCGGCGCGTTCGTGAAAGCCAGCGGCTATAAACCTGCCGACGCCTGCCAAGTGTGGGGCGGAATCGATGTCGTGAAGGGCAAGACTTGGCGCGACCCCGACTATGGCCGCCCACCGCGCGACGACGAACCCGTGGTGTGCGTTACCTGGCTGGATGCCAAGGCCTATGCCGCGTGGCTATCTAAAACGACCGGTAAAAACTATCGCCTCCTGACAGAGGCCGAGTGGGAATACACCGCCAAAGCCGGTTCGAAAACCACATGGCCCTGGGGCGAGGACGCACAACGCATTTGTGAGTTCGCGAACTCGTTTGACAAAACGGGCCGTGCCGACCCGCGCCAAACCAACGACGGCGGTACGTCCAACGCTGAGCAAACGCAGTGCTCAGACGGCTATGCCATTGTCGCGCCTGTCGGCAAATTCAAGCCAAATGCCTTTGGTGTGTACGATACGATTGGCAATGTGTGGGAATGGACCGAGGACTGCTCGGCCCCTGGCCTTTATCCCGATCAACCACGCACAGAAAAAGCTGTTGAAGTGAGCGGCAAGTGCGACAAGCGCGCCGTGCGCAGCGCCAGTTGGCGCACGCGCCTTTCACGTCATCGCCCCACCTTCCGGGGCCGCGACCCAGAACCAACAGCATCGAACATTTTTGGGTTCAGAATCGGGCGCGATTTGAATTAGCGCATAAGGCCGACAAGCGGCCTTCCGCTTGGAACGGAGAACCGCGCGGCCTAAAAGGGCCGCCAAATCGACAGCACCGCCATGGTGATGAACAGTGCCCACAGGCACCAGTTCAGTTTCATGGCCAGGAACAGCGTGCGGTCGACAATGGCCTCGAAGGCAGGCGTTGATCCGGTTTTTTTGAAGTCGGGCAGCGCTTTGGCCAAGTCCCGCACGAAAAAGCGAATCGACACGCCACCGGCAATGAGCAGACCTAGCAGCAGGTATTTCAACGCCATCCAATGCGCAGCAAATGGCCCCTCGCCTACCAGCGACCACACGCCTGTCACTAAAAACGTGCCGCCCACCAGATAACGCCAGGCAATATCAACATCGACGATACGTTTGCCCCATGGCTTGTTCTCGTTCAAAAAACTGAGCCAAATTTCTGCAAACCACACCGCGCAGATCAGCCACAGCCACCACAGGTCAGCCGGCGTCAGCGGCGATAGGCCCGCCAGCGCTTCGACAGAAAAGCCCGTGGCGATGAATAGAATAAGCCCCATGCGCGGGTGCTGATCGCAGATCAAAAGAAACTTCAGTTTGCGCACACGCTCTTCGGCGGGGTCTTTGTGCGACTTGATCAGATACCAGGTCCATTGATCGACAACGAAGTCCGAGCCCATGTAGTACCCGATCACGATCATGTGCAGGGCAAAGACCCAAGTGTATGTGTCGATGACTTGCATTTATCGCCCCCCCTGCTTGTCCCAAACCTTCTGCTGTTCTTTCCACGCATCAGGGGCTTTAGCACCAAAGGCGTGCGCGTTGGTTTGGCGTGTGACAATCGGCAACGTTGAGCCATCGGGTTCGAAGAATTGACCGGCATTTTCCACCGTCAAGTTATCGATGACCTTTTTCAAGTGCGCCGCACTTTCATCGGCCGTGAATACGCCCATGTCAGCGGTGGATTTGGTTTTGACAAACCCCGGATGCGCACACGCCACCGCAATGCCGCGTGGTTTCAGCAGCAGTGACAACTGCATCACCACCTGATTGAGCGCGCTCTTGGACGAGCGAAACAGAATCATGCCCGCCGGCGGATTGGCGCCAATGCGGCTGGAGAGAAAAAACATTTTCTTCTGCACACTGGCCGCCACGTTTTCAACAAATGTCTCGGCCAGTTTCATTTGCGCCATGGTGTTGACCTTAAAGGCCTCCATCCAGGCCTCGTAATTCGTGTCGCCAATGGTTGAGGAAGGATTGTTGGTTTTGGCGCCGTTACACAACAGCAAATCGATCGGCTTGCCTGCCAGCTTTGCGCCCAAGGCATCGATGGTGGCGAAATTCGCGAGATCGCATTGCTCAATCGTTAGTTTGCCCGTGTTGGACGAGGCTAGTGCATGAAGCTCTGGTGCGCTTGCTGGATCACGCGCCACGGCAATCACGTTCCACCCCTCGCGCAAGAACAACTCGACGAACCCAAACCCTAGCCCGCGATTAGCCCCGGTGATCAACACTGTCGGCATTTGTATTCCTTCTTATTCCGCCTCAATCACGCCGAGCTTCCGCAAACGCTCGATGACTTGTTTTTGCATGCCCTTGAAGTGCTCCGGCGTGGGGTCGGTCTTCATCAATGTATTGGGCGGATAAAACTCTGTGCGCGCATAGGTCGACGCATACAGTTCCATGCGCAGGCGCGTCGGAAAATTGTTGATGTCGGCGGCGTTGCGGGCTCGGCGCAACGCCGAGATGTTAATGTCAGCCGCCGCCGCCACCGTTTCGCCAAAGCCAGCTTCGGCTAACACGCGGCCTTCAAAGTCGATCACTTTCGATAGGCCATCGCAGGTATTGTCGAGGAACGGATAGCCGATCATGCCTGCCGTGTTGGCCGAGACGACATAGGCTAAGTTCTCAATGGCGCGTGCGCGCTTCATGATGTCTTTGGGCGTGAGGCCGGTACGGTAGGGCTCGGACGTCGGGTGACAGAACACCTCTGCACCACGCAACGCGAAACAACGCACCAGTTCAGGGTACTGAATTTCTTCCGAAGCAACGCACGCCAAATTGCCAATGGGTGTTTTGGCGACAGGGAACAGCGCCTCGGCCCCATACAGATCAAGATACTTATCAAGATAGTCGTGCGGCGTGGGCGTGAACATCGATGTCAGGCGGTGATAATGCAGCACCTGTTTTCCTGACGGATCGAAAATAAAGCAGCTTTGAAAAAACACGCCGGGAAAATTTTTGTCGCGCACATACGCGTTGCCCGCCAAATACACTTTGGCATCAGCCGCGGTTTTGGCCAGCGCCGCATACTCGGGCCCGTCAATGTCCACCGCTGCGAGTGCGGCCCACTTCGGGATCGCCATGCCCATGGGAAAGCCGGTCATGAAGTATTCAGGCAGCACCACGAGTTTTGTATCGGGCCCGGATGAAATGCGACAGCCGGGCACAGTCACGGCTAACCGATCCAAGCAGCGCTTCATCATGGCCGCAGAGGCTGCCCGGTCTGAGCAGTCATTGACCGGATGGCAAGCGATCTGCATTGGAACGGCGCGATAGGTGAGCATCAATTCGGCCCCTTCCCCTGGCGGGTGAGCAGATTAGCGCGCATACTCACGAAGGCAAGTTATGCATGAATGCCACGTTTCTGCCATGTTGGCGCGATCTGCTTGCATCATGTGGTCGGGTCCATGAAGATCGCCCAGCTAATCGAATTGAAGCACAGGTTTTGAATGCCTTCGAAATTTTCACGTTTGGCGTTTGCGCTTTTAGGCGCAGCCAGCTTTGGCCTTGCGTCTTGCGGCGGCGGGGCAGACGGCCCCAATGCGCGCGAGACAGGGATGTATATGGAAGGGTTGGGCGGACGCGGCTTAGTGATTAGGCCCGGGCCAAGCGCCAACAAAGCCTATTCGGACGGCATTGATCTGAAAACGCGGGGCGACTGCGCCGGCGCCATTGCCAAACTGGCTCCGGTTGCCAATATGGGCCCCGGTTACGAGAACGCGCAGTCGGCGCTTGGCGATTGCCAAATTGCAACCAGCACCAATCCTGAAAGTAGTCAGTACATGGAAGGCTTGGTGTGGCTGATACGTGCGGCAGACGGCGGGTGGACCGAAGCCCAAGGCCGACTGGCACAGATTTACGCTGTTGGCCCCGCTAGCCATCGCAATTTAGAAGAAGCTGCACTTCGCTTGGCGTTGTATCGCGCCAGCGCGTCCATGGCGCGGATCGGGTTTTCGCCGCTGAGCAAGCCGGTCGAAGACGCTATTGCTCAAGCCATTGGGGCCGAGCGGCAAAAAGCAGGCGAGAGCCATGCGGCTAACTGGCAACCCAAAATGTGGGTGCCGCCAAAATCAACATTGTCTGATACGGGGCCAGAAATGCGCGGCAAGCGCCGCGGGCCCCCGATGTAACCTAGGCTAACCTTTTTTCTTTTTTGCGATCTTCTTTTTGGCCGCTTTCTTTATCGCCGCCGGCTTTTTGGCCGCGGGTTTTTTGACCGCTTTCTTTTTGGGAGCGGGCTTTTTCTTTGCCTTCGGTTTTGCTTTCGATACAGGTCTCGCCCGGCCCTTCGATGGGACAGAAACCGACTGTGTAAACTCGAACATCTCTTCGTTCGGGCCTTTGGCCATCATCAGCTTGTAAGGTTTGCCATCATCAGTGATCAGCGTCGGCGGCGTGACAATTTCAGACCCAAAGACGCGCAGCTTCTGGTGCAAATCATCGAGGTTATTAGCATCGTGCGTGAGTAACGAAAATCCGAGGTGGCCCGGCTTCATGCGGCCGGTGAGGCGTTTGCCCGTGCGATTGAAAAAATGCACGCACAGAATTTTTCCGCTGGCTTCGGGCGGATCGCCATACAGCAAGAAGTGAATCCGCGTGCCATCGGGCGTGCCGGTCAGTTTATTGACCATGCTGCGATAGGCTTCGGGAGTTTCGGCATCGCCCACAGCCGTTAATCCAAGCACGCCGGAGTAAAATGCACGGGTGCGCATGAGATCGCCGGCAACGATCGAAATCGTTGGAATTTCGCTGAAGGGGCCGTCGGGCGAACCTGCGCGCATCGACGTGGGGAAATGGCGGTGGCCAACCATAATCAAGACTGGCACCCCATCGGGGCCCGAGAACAAACACTCTTCGCTGATTGTCTCGCCGATTTGATGCTTCACTGGCTGCGAGCGAAATTTGTAACCGGCCGCTTCAATTTTTCGCACCGATGGCAAAATCGGATCAGCCACATAGAAGTCGATAGCTTTGGCGCCGACATCGGTTCCGGAGTCGGGATTAATAGCCCCAAAATCGAGCCGCACTTTTTGCGTCGGCGTCGGCGTGAATTCGACCAACCGCAGTTGGCCCATGGCGTAACCCTTGCATGATAAAATCGCCATGCTGGCTTTGGTGCCTGGCTTTACCTTCCACGCTTTCAGTAGGCTTGGCGATACCGGCCCCGTGCGCTCGACCTTCAGCTTCATGATGTCGCGAAACAGGCTCAGCGCCTGCTTCATGTTGCTCACACCGACCGTTGCTAATCGCATTGCCGAAACCATGCCGTGCCCCTGTCATCGTCGCTGAAAAAAAATGAAGCGAGAGCCGTATTCTCTCTTCGCAACTCGTCCTATTATGGCGGGGTATCGCGCTGTCGGCCAGTGCCACATGCCGTCGGGGGGACGAAAAAATGCATCGAAAATCGTCATGGGTCTTTTGGTTCGTGTTTTTGGCGGGGATCACCCCATCGCTGGCATGGGCGCAAGCCGCAGTCATTCCAACGGATATGCGCAGCCGCGTGACGACAGAACTCGCGCCGGGCCTTTACACTTTTGGCAGCTTTGCCGCTCGTAGCATATTTGTGGTCGGCGAAGACGGCGTGATTGCAACTGACCCGGTCAATGCCGACTTCGCCAAAGATATGCGCTCGGCCATTCGCAAGGTCACAAACAAGCCTGTCAAATACGTCGTCTATTCTCACCAACATTGGGACCACGTGAGCGGCGGCCAGATCTTCAAAGACGAAGGCGCAACATTCATCAGCCACGAAAAATGCGTGGCGCACTTTAAGGCTGATCCGAATCCCGCCATTGTGATGCCTGACCGCACCGTCACGGGCGGCGAAACAATTTCGTTGAAAGGCAAAAGCCTGAAGCTGATGTACTTCGGGCGCAATCACGGCGATTGCATGCTGGTGATGCAACTCGACGGCACTGATGTTTTATATGTGAACGACTTGGTCACGCCCTATTCGTTGGGCCTGGGCTTTATGCCTGATTACAATCCCAAAGAATGGGCACGCAGTTTACGCGAAATCGAAGCGCGACCCGACTGGCAGCGCATGGTCGGCGGCCATGGCGTACCGTTCGGCCAGCGCGACGCAGTGACTCAGCGGCGCAAATTTCTGGAGCAGCTAATGGCGGCCGTGAAGCCCGAGTACGACAAAGGCCGGAGCGCCGACGACATTGCCGCGACGATTGATTTGCCCGAGTTTCGCGATGTGCGCGGTTACAAAGAACAAATTGGTCGGGCGGCTGAGCGCATTTATCATTACTATGAAATGGGCTGGTAACGGGAGAATCAAACGATGACAAATAAAACGATATGGTTTGTTGGAGCCATCATGGCGTTCTCGTGGCCGGCAATGGCCGACGACATTCCGGACCGTGCTGAATTGTTAAAGCCCGCTCCCAATCCGGCCTGGAACAACTTTGGTGCAGGAAGGCCTATCACGCAGGAAATCGCGCCTGGTCTTTATACGTTCTCGGGCAGTGCAAGAACCATCTTCATGGTGACCAAGGACGGCGTGATCGCGACCGATCCAGCGACGCCCAAAGACGCCAAAGCGATGCGTGAGGAAATTCGCAAAGTGACCGACAAGCCCGTGAAGTACGTCGTCTACTCGCACAACCACTGGGACCATGTCAGCGGCGGCCAGATTTTCAAAGACGAGGGTGCTAAATTTATCAGCCACGAAAAATGCGTTCAGCATTTCAAAGACAAACCGAACCCGGAAATCGTGATGCCCGACATCACATTTCCGAAAAACTACACTCTGAAACTGGGTGGGCGATCGCTGGAACTTATTTACCTTGGACCCAATCATGGTGATTGCTTGGTGTTTATGCGACCCGATAGCGAGAATGGTAAGTATTTGTTTGCCGTCGACATCGCCACTCCCGGCGGCGCACCGCTCACGTTCATGGCGGGTTACGACCCCGCCAACTGGCTGCGCACTTTGAAAGAACTGGAAGCTATGAATTTCAGCGTGATGATCCCTGGCCATGGTGTGCCGCTGGCTGATAAATCGAGCATCACCGAACGACGCAAATATCTTGAAGCCCTGATGGCCGCCGTGAAGAAAGCCAATGACGAAGGTATGCCTGGCGATCAAATCCCTGAGAAAGTCCGCGTGCCAGAGTTTGCATACTTACGCGGGTACGAACTCAACGTCCGTGACAACGTGCGGCGCATGCAAGCGTATTACGGGATCGGGGAGTAAACGATGAGACTTTCAGAACTCAATGCGGCGAACGCGAAAACGCTTGAAGCCGCGCGCGCCGGAAAAGCCGATGTGAGCGACCCCATGCAATTTCCGTTTCTCGGCTACTATGAGGCAGATATTTTTGAGTGCGACCCATTCTTGATGTTCACCAACAATGACTGTCCGCGCGCGCTCAATATTTTATTCGGCAGAAGCTTCGAGCCAGGCTCGATGAAAATCTGGTGCCGTTTGGCACGCACAGCCACGGGCATTCTCGATATCGGTGCAAGCGTTGGGGTGTATGCCCTTGCTGCGGCGTCACTTCGCAAAGATATAAAGGTTCATGCATTCGAGCCAAACCCGCATGCCTATTCGCGCCTGCGTATGCACAAACTACTCAATAAATTCGACAATATCATTGAGCACACTTTTGCCGTCGGGGATAAAAATCAGTATGTGAATTTTGGCTGGGTGATAAAGCCTTTCGTGCAAATTTCATCTGGCGGAGGCGTTGGTCGCGCCGAGGGTAAGGGCGTGGAAAGCATCCTTGTCCCGATGCGCATGCTTGATGGCAGTGGCATGGCCTCGGTGTTGGGCAACAAACCGCTGATCAAAATTGATGTCGAAGGCGGTGAAGCCCTTACCTTTAAAGGCATGAAGGAATTGCTTCAATTGAAGCCCGACATTATCCTTGAGACTTTCAGTCAAGCATCGTGCGATGCCATAAATGAACAAATACTGCCCCTCGGATACCAAGTTTATCAAATCATCGAGGCAGAACACCGCGTGGTTCGCCAAGATAAATTGATCCCGTGCGACCCAGCGAAATTAGACTTCAATCAGTTTCTCACTGTGAGGACGCCCGACGAGGTCAGTCGCATATTAGAATAAGTCGACCTTATAATTTAGTCGGGTTGGGCGCGTCGCCGTAGACTTCTTTGGGGTCGAATGTTTTGGCGGCTTCTTCGTAGTTGAGTTTTTCGATGACGTTGCCCAAGGGTTGGCCGAGCGGCACCGAACGGTAGAAGCAACTCTTGAAGCCCACATGGCAGCTAGCCCCCGATCCGCCTACGCGCACGCGCAGCCAGACCGCATCTTGGTCGTCGTCGATCCGCAATTCTTCAACCTGTTGAACCAAGCCCGACGTGTCCCCCTTGCGCCACAAGACTTGGCGACTACGACTAAAATAGTGCGCCTCGCCGGTTTCAATGGTCAGCGCCAGCGCCTCGGCGTTCATGTAGCCCAACATTAGCAGCGTGCCTGTTTCGGCATCGGTGGTGACTGCCGGCAGCAGGCCGTCTTGGTCGAATTTTGGCGCCAGGGTATGGCCCTCCTCGACCTGCTCGATAGACAGGCGTTTACCAAATGTGGGGGCTACGGCGGCGGTCATGTCAGCGGTCCTTAAGCTTGGTCAGAGGGCGGAAATGCCCCCCGGGCGGCGGAAAGTCAACTGATCGGCCCAGCAACCTATGCCTGATGTGGGGGATTTGCTGGTTTTTGCAATCCCGCAGCGATTGAGGTATCACCCAGGGGTGCCTACTAATCCGGCCCAACGCCCCCATAAAGCAGCTATGCCATTGATTTTATACAATACTTTGACCCGCCGGAAGGAACCCTTTGTGCCTGGGGACCCGTCGCGCGTGACCATGTATGTGTGCGGCCCGACGGTTTACAGCTACGCCCATATCGGCAATGCGCGTGGGCCAGTGGTTTTTGATGTCCTGCGCCGCCATTTGGCCGGGCGCTACCCGCATGTCGTATATGCGCGCAACATTACCGACGTCGACGACAAAATCAGCGCGGCCGCCAACGCCCAGGGAACTTCCATTTCCGCCATTACCGACAAATTTGCCCGGATTTACCGGGAGGATACGGCTGCCCTAGGCGTACAGCCCCCAACCATCGAACCCCACGCTACGGGCCATATTCGCGAAATGGTGGCCATGATTGAGGGACTATTGGCGTCGGGCTACGCGTACGCCGCCGAAGGACACGTATTATTCCACGTGCCCGCTTTTGGCCAATACGGCCAACTTTCTGGCCGCAGCCAGGAGGACATGCTGGCGGGTGCCCGGGTTGAGGTGGCCCCTTACAAAAAAGACCCAGCCGATTTCGTCCTGTGGAAGCCCTCGCCCGCTGATCTACCCGGCTGGGACAGTCCGTGGGGACGTGGGCGGCCCGGATGGCATATCGAGTGCTCGGCTATGATCGCGGCGCACCTGGGCGAGACCATCGATATTCATGGCGGCGGGCATGACTTGATTTTCCCCCACCACGAAAATGAGTTGGCGCAAAGCACCTGTGCTCATAGAGCAAAACCCCTGGCACGGTTCTGGATGCACAACGGGTTTCTGACCATGGACAAAGAAAAGATGTCTAAGTCCTTGGGCAATATTATGACCGTGCACGAGTTACTGAAAAACGCACCTGGCGAAGCCATCCGCTGGGCGCTGCTGGGGGCCCATTATCGCCAGCCCATGGATTGGTCTGACGAGTTGCTGGGCCAGGCCAAGAAAACGCTCGACCGCCTTTACCTGACGCTCGATCAAGCCAAGTCGATTGAGGCAACAAGGCTTGCCGCGCCCGCTGCCGTTATCGCCGCGCTAGATGATGACCTCAACACGCCCATCGCGATGGCCGAGATTGCTGGCATTGCCCGCGCACTAAAAGCGGCGAGCGATGATGCGGACAAAGCCCGACTCAAAGGCGAGCTGCTGGCTGCCGGTGCAGTGTTGGGCGTATTACAACAAGACCCAGCCGCGTGGCTGAAAGGCTCGTTGTCAACATCGGTTGACGCTGCAACCGTCGAGGGCCTGATCGCCGCACGCAACGCCGCACGCAAAGCACGCGACTTCAAAGAGGCCGACCGCATCCGCGATGAAATTGCCGGGCTGGGCGTGCTCATCGAAGATCGCGCGGATGGGACCCATTGGCGCATGGCCGGTTGAAAGCACACACAATGCCCAACAATGCTCGTGCCATTGCAATGCTCAAAACCCTGGTGGGGTTTGATACAGTCTCGCGCAAATCAAACCTTGCGTTGATCGAGCACGTGCGCGGGGTATTGGCCTCGAATGGAATCGAAAGCCGCCTCGTCTATAACGAGTCCAAAACCAAAGCGAACTTGTTGGCAAGCGTTGGTCCCAATGTTCCCGGCGGCGTCGTACTGTCAGGGCATACGGATGTTGTCCCCGTTGAAGACCAAGACTGGCATTCCGATCCATTTGTTGTGACGGAAAAAGACGGCAAACTTTATGGTCGCGGCACCGCCGACATGAAAGCTTTTGTGGCCATCGCGTTGGCCGCCCTGCCCGACATGACCAAGGCGAACCTGAAACGCCCCATCCACTTTGCCTTTTCATATGATGAGGAGGTCGGCTGCATCGGCGTGCCATCGCTCATCAAGCTGTTGAATGCGGAACTCCCCAAGCCCAGCGCGGTGGTGGTGGGCGAGCCTACCGATATGAAGGTGGTCACCGCCCACAAAGGCGTTACCGGAGTGCGCACAGTTGTTACAGGGCACGAGGCACACTCATCACTGCCTCATCGCGGCGTCAGCGCGGTCATGGTTGCCGCAGAGTTGATTGAATACTTGCGCGCCATGAGTGCCGAGGCGGCCATCAGCGGACCGCGCAATCCCTTATTTGAGCCCGAGCACACCACGATTACCATCAACCGCATCGAAGGTGGCACCGCACCTAACATCATGGCAGGTCACTGTGCGTTCCAATGGGATGTGCGCGCCCTGCCCGAAGATGACCCGACCATCTACATCAAACGCTTTACCGATCATTGCCGCGATGTTGTGCTGCCGCGCCTCTTGGCAGTCTCGCCCACCTGTAAAATCGAAACCGTTCCGCGCGCCGCCACCCCAGCGCTCAAGCCTGAAAAGAATTCCGAGGCCGAGCAACTCTGCCGCATGCTGACGGGCGATAATGTGACGCGGCATGTCTCTTTCGCCGCTGAGGCCGGACAGTTCCAACTCTCAGGATTGGCGACCGTGATTTGCGGCCCAGGCTCGATTACTCAAGCGCACCAGCCCAACGAATTCATCGAGCTCAGCCAAATTAAACTGGGCGTGAAGTTCGTTGATGACTTAATTCGGCACTTGAGCAGGTGATGATAGTCCCTGCCCGCTCTTCGCCCTTTTGGCTTCGACTGGGCCGAGCCTTGCTCAGCCCACCATGTTAGCCAATCAAAGCTAGGGCTAGAGCGGGTAAAGGGACGCCTAGTTTCCGTTTTTGAGCAAAGCTAACTTACCGAGACTGGCCCATGCGTCACGCGAATCATGATCGAAAACGGGTCCCCGGATTTGGCAACATCCCCCTCGCTTTTGCTTCGCTTCAGCTCGAAGGGGCGCTAGTTTCTGTAAGCTCGCAAAGCTCGCTAACAGAAGCTAAGCGTGGAGCGGGTAGAGGGAATCGAACCCTCGCGTCCAGCTTGGGAAGCTGGCAGGCTACCATTACATCACACCCGCGTTTGCTGAAGCGGGTTCTAGCAAATTACAACAGCTGACGGGAGCCCAAGTTTTGGAATTGTTCGGCCTCGATCTTTGGACTTGGGCATGTATGGGAATCCTGACAGTTGCTTTAGGTGCCCTCTCGGTCATCGATTTCCGCACGGGCTATTTGCCTGACGTGATTGTGGCCCCCCTTGGGCTCGTTGGACTGATTATTGCTATCGTTGGCTCGCCTGTGGGCGTGTCTTGGCAGATGGCGTTGGTGGGGGCCGCGATCAACGCAGGTCTGTTTTATGGCCTTCGTTGGCTGATCTCGCGGCTCAAGGGCCGCGAGGCCATGGGTTTGGGTGACGTCAAATTGGTCGCCGCAGGAGGGCTTTGGCTGGGCCCCGTGGGCCTGCCTTACATCATGGCGGTCGCTGGGATCGCGACATTGCTTGGGGCAGGCATCGCCGGGCTCATTACAGGCAAACCCGTGTGGCAAGGCGAAATGCCGCTGGGGCCTGGCTTAGCAATAGGGATCTTGGGAGTGTTTTTCGCGATGGTTGGTCAGGTCGGAATCTTTGCCCTATAGCTCTGGAAAGAACCGACGAAACGATCAATTGTTCCCAAAAACCCGACACGCCTACAGTTTATTAATGCGCCTCAGCGTCATGATGGGATAAATCAAATCTTGGACTTTCGTTGTTAGCGATCAAAGAATTCAGAATGGCAAAACGCAAAATTCTCGTCACTGGTGCTGATGGATTTATCGGCTCACACCTGACCGAAGCTTTGGTAAAGGCGGGCCACGATGTACGGGCGTTCGTGCTGTATAATTCTTTCAACTCGTGGGGTTGGCTTGATCAATGCGATCCGGCCGTCAAAGGAAAGTTCGAACCGTTTATCGGCGATATTCGCGACCCGCAAGCTGTGCTTACTGCGACCAAGGGCAGAGACGTCGTGCTGCACCTGGCCGCATTGATTGGCATTCCTTATTCCTATTACGCGCCTTATTCCTACATCGACACCAACATCAAAGGCACACTTAACGTTGTGCAAGCCGCGCGTGATTTGGGTGTGTCGAAAGTCGTGCACACGTCCACCAGTGAAGTTTATGGCACGGCGCAATTTGTGCCCATCACTGAAGAACATCCGCTGCAAGGGCAATCGCCATACTCGGCATCAAAAATTGGCGCCGACCACATCGCGCTGTCTTACTACCTGTCGTTCAACACACCCGTTGCGGTGTTGAGGCCCTTCAATACTTACGGCCCGAGGCAGTCGGCCCGCGCGGTGATTCCCACCATCATTTCGCAAATTGCCAATGGCGCCAAAACCATCAAGCTGGGCTCGTTGACACCCACCCGCGATTTTTCTTTTGTTGAGGACACCGCACGTGGGTTTATTGCCGCCATGGAAAGTGACGCCGTCGTTGGCCAGGTCACAAATGTTGGCAGCGGTTTTGAAATTTCAATTGGCGATACCGCCCGCCACATCGCCGAAGTCATGGGCCGCGACGTATCGGTGGTTGAAGACAGCCAACGTGTTCGGCCAAAGAACAGTGAAGTTGAGCGGCTTTTTGCCAGCTATGACAAAGCCTCGAGATTGATGAATTGGCAGCCGTCATATGGCGGGGCCCAGGGTTTCAAACGCGGTTTGCAAAAAACCATCGACTGGTTCACGAACCCCGACAATCTTTCGCGGTACAAAAGCGATATCTATAACGTATGACGACCACGCCCTCAGCCGACATTGATCAAATTATCGCCGCACTTTGGACGGTATTGCCCCGTGACGGCGCCCCCTTGGGTTTGCACGAACCAGAATTTGGCGCCAATGATCGCGCTTACGTTTTAGACGCAATTGACTCGACATTTGTCTCGTCCGTCGGCCCTTACGTTGATCGCTTCGAAAAAGGGTTAGCAGACTACACTGGTGCTAAGCGCGCCATTGCCGTTGTGAATGGCACTGCTGCCCTGCATATCGCCTTGCTGGTTGCTGGCGTCGAACCCGGCGATGAAGTGCTAACACCAAGCCTCACGTTTATCGCGACTGCCAATGCTATTAGCTACTGCGGGGCTCGCCCCCTCTTTGTTGACAGCAGCGACATCAACCTCGGCCTCGATCCTGAAAAGCTGGCTGCGGGGCTGACCGAAACAGCAGAGATCAAGAACGGTCAATGTTACAATCGCAAGACCGGTGCGCGAATTGCCGCCATTGTTCCGATGCACACGTTTGGGCATCCAGTGGACATGGACAGCCTGCTTGCGGTTGCACAACGGTGGTGTTTGCCGATTGTTGAGGACGCCGCAGAATCGTTGGGGTCGTTCTACAAGGGAAAACATACCGGCCGTTTTGGCTTGGTTGGCACGCTTAGTTTTAACGGCAACAAAGTGCTAACGACGGGCGGTGGCGGGGCCATCATCACCGATGATGAGAAGATCGCTGATCGAATCAAACACCTCACGACTACCGCGCGACAAAAACATGCCTGGGCCTTTATGCACGATGCCATTGGCTACAATTACCGCTTGCCCAATTTGAATGCTGCCTTGGGATTCGCCCAGCTAGAACGCCTTGCCAAAGCCGTGAATGAGAAACGTGCGCTGGCTGCGCGTTACAAAACCGCCTTTGCGAGTATTCCTGGAGTTCGATTTGTCGATGAGCCGCCGCAGACGCAGAGCAACTTCTGGCTCAACGCCCTGTTATTGGCAACCGACAGTACTCAGCTGCTGACACCGCTTCTAGAAAAGACCAATGCGGCTGGCCTTGGCACCCGCCCCGTCTGGACCTTGATGCACAAACTGCCGATGTATGCAACTTGCCAGCGCATGGATGTCTCGGTTGCGGAAGACCTTGAACGACGACTGATCAATCTACCGTCGAGTCCACGCCTGGGCCGCAGCTATGCCGCTTAAAGTGTGCGTCATCACAAGCAGCCGTTCCGATTGGGGACTTTTGCAGCCTGTCGCGGCTTTGATGAAAACGGACGCTGACTTTGATTTAAAGATTATTGTGACCGGGCAACATTTGGTTGCTGCCGCTGGCCATAGCGCCGATGAGATTGTCGGTGAAGGGTTCACGATCGACGAGCGCGTCGATATGGGCATGGGCGATGACAGTGCGCTTGGCGTGACGACCGCGTTGGCTAAAGCTGTCGAAGGCATAGGTCGGGCCATCCACAGGCTGAAACCGGACATCATTATGCTATTGGGTGATCGATACGAAATACTTGGGGCGGCAACCGCCGCGACCATTGCTCGCGTTCCCATCGCTCATCTATGCGGGGGTGACGTGACGGAAGGTGCAGTGGATGACGCCTTTCGCCATGCCATCACAAAAATGTCGCATCTTCACTTTGTCACGACGCCCGAGGCCGAACGGCGCGTTCAACAACTTGGTGAAGATCCAGCTCATGTTTTTATGGTTGGCAGCACGGGGCTTGATCGAATTCGAACTGCAAAACTCCTCGGCCGCGCTGCCTTTTTTGAATCAATCGGGTTGCAGCCTAGAACTAAAAATATTCTATCTACGTTTCATCCCGAAACACTAGAGCCCAAAACACGCGAGCACGCGCGCGAGATGCTAGAGGCCTTCGACCTGCTTGGCCCGGATACTGGCATATTATTCTCGGGCACCAATTCCGATGTTGAGGGGCTAGCCATTGGCCAAGACATCGCATTGTTTGTCAAAACCCATCCAAACGCCGTTCTTGTTCAGAACCTTGGCTCGGTTCGCTATCTCAGTGCCCTGAAGCATATGGACGCGATTGTCGGGAACTCATCGAGCGGCCTCTATGAGGCTCCGAGCTTTCAAATTCCGACCGTCAACATTGGTGACCGCCAAAAAGGTCGCCCGCGGGCTGCTTCGGTCATTGATACGCGAGCTGATCGACAGACAATCTTGGCTGCCTTGCGACAAGCATTTACACTCAATTGCACAAACATCGCCAACCCTTACGGTGACGGGTATTCAGCCCCGCGGGTCATGCAAACCCTAAAGGCGCAGGGTGATCTACAACCTTTGCTTAAAAAGCAATTCTTGGACGCGCGCGCATCATGACGACACCGCAGACTCTGATCATTGCTGAGGCCGGCGTGAACCATAATGGTTCGATCGATCTAGCGTTGCAGTTAGTTGATGCTGCGGCGCAAGCAGGCGCTGATTTCGTCAAATTTCAAACATTCAAGGCCGATCGCTTGGCCACATCCGCAGCGCCAAAGGCCGAGTACCAAAAGACAACAACGGGCACTCAAGAGAGCCAACTTGAGATGCTGAGAAAGTTAGAACTCAGTGACGGCGATCATCAGACGCTCATCGCGCATTGCAAACGACGCGGAATAAGGTTTTTATCCTCGCCGTTTGATGTCGAGAGCTTACAGTTTCTAGCCAAGGACCTTGCACTCGACGTCATCAAGATACCTTCTGGCGAGATCACAAATTCATTTCTTCTATTGGAAGCGGCTCGCTCTGACCGCCAATTAATCCTGTCGACAGGCATGGCTTCGCTTGAGGAAATTGAAGCGGCCCTGAGCGTCTTGGCGTTTGGCTATTTGAAAACAACGGATAAACCCAATCGCGCCGCATTCCATGCCGCCTACCAGAATGCCGCTGCGCGAACTAAATTACGCGAACGCGTGACGCTGTTGCATTGCACGACAGAATACCCGGCCCCGTTAGATGATATTCACCTGCAGGCGATGGATGTGATGCGGTCGCGGTTTGATTTGACCGTTGGTTACTCAGACCACACACCTGGCCTGACTGTCACGATCGCTGCGGTAGCGCGGGGAGCAAGGGTGATTGAAAAGCATCTCACCCTGAACCGCGAACTACCAGGTCCCGACCACAAAGCATCACTTGAGCCTGACGCATTCGCGTTGTTGGTGCAATCCGTCAGAGACGTCGAGCGCGCGCTGGGTAAGCCAATTAAAGAATGTCAACCGTCGGAAACAAAAAATAGACAGATTGCCCGCAAAGGACTCTATGCGTCGGCTGATATCGCTCAAGGCGAGTTACTCACGGCGCAGAATCTAACAATGAAGCGCCCCGTGGCTGGAAAATCCGCCTTTGACTACTGGGATGTCTTGGGCACTCCGGCTCCGCGACCAATCTCGAAGGGCGAGCCGTTACAATAGGCAGCGGTCAATTGTATTTTCTGAAGACGGGCTTCACAGCTTGCCCGCGGAGAAAATTGCCAACACCATCTTCGAGCGCTTTAGCATAAACATCGAGCGCTTGTCGCGCTGCCGTCAGTGTCATCTCAAGTTCCTGGTCGCCATGAGCCAAGCTGACGGCGACCCACGGCATAAGAATGCCTCGGTCAATCATCTCTTGACTAAACAAGGTTCGGAATTCTGGAGAACTCTGACCTGACTTATCCCGTGTAATATAATTCAGCGAAATGGCTGGCCCATCGAAACAAAAGTGTGCGCCCAACCCCTTCTCGACAGCGAGCGCATTCATGCCGTCTTTGAGTTTCTGGCCATAGCTCCAGAGGTGCGCACAAACATCCTGCTCGCGATAGATTTTGATGGCTTCAACAAACGCGCCCAGGCCGCACATCTCGCCGCCATGGGTAGTCGATAGCAAAAATGTTCGTTCGGTTTGTGGCGTATCAATCGAGCCAACTTTCATCACCTCAGCGCGCCCGACTAACGCAGCGACAGAGAATCCATTGGCCATGCCTTTGCCAAAGGTTGAGATATCTGGCTCAACCCCGAAATACGTTTGCGCCCCCTGAAGGTGCCAACGAAACCCAGTAATCATTTCATCAAGAATGAACAGCGCGCCAGTTTTGCGGCACAAAGACTGAACAAGGTGCAAAAAGTTGCTACCTTTGTTAGGGCACATAGCGCATGGCTTTGCGTAGGAAAGCTCGCCCGAGCATGCCGCGCCACATGGTGTTTGCGTCGTTGCGGGTTCGAGCATGACGCCCGCGATTTCACCAGGATGGGCGTCAAAAAGACTTTGCAATGAAGCGATGTCGCCGTAGTCAAATATCAGCGTCGTGTCGGCGTGTGAACCAGGAATACCGCGCTTAAGTGCAGTCGTTCCAATAAACCAATCATCAAACGAAAAGAATGGATGTTGGCGGGGGACACAAATGTAACGGCGGCCTGTATATGCACGCGCAATCTTGGCTGCTGCTGTCGTAACGTTCGAGCCATTCTTAGCGAACTTCACCATATCGGCGCTCGGAATGAGATCCACCATAAGCTCGGCGGCTTCCAATTCGATGACGCTGGCCCGGGTTAAGTTGTTACCGCGCTCTATCTCGCGCCACGCCGCCGCGTTGACTCGCGCATTGGCATATCCCAACGTAACGGCGCGTAAGGACATACCATAGTCCAAGTAGCGACGACCATCTGGATCCCAGACATAGCAACCCGCGCCGCGATCAAGAATTTGCGGCGCGTTGGCAGGAAATTGATCAAAACCACGAGAATAGGTGTGGGCGCCGCCCGGGATGACCTTGTTCAACCTGCTCTGATAATCCATCGTCTCGCCTTTACGAATTACGACACGCTTAAACACACTGCATATCGAATGCTGCAGAGAAAATTCTAGTCTAGATATGGCTCACCGAGTTCCCGAACTCGAATCAAGCGCGCCGGAGTGCCATACATAACACAAGGGCCATGGGCATCCTTGTTGAGATAGCTCTGGGCACCAACGACAACATCTGCGCCGATCGAAACATTGTGCTTGATGGCCGCACCTATGCCGATGGCGGCCCGTTCACCCAACGTCACTCCTCCGCCGGTCACGGCGCCCGGAGCAATCGACGCGAAATCCCCGAGGCAGTTATCGTGATCGAGCGCCGCTTGGGTATTAACGATGCAAAAATTCCCAACTTTCGTGTTTGCGCCAATCATTGCGCCCGCCATCACGACACTGCCAGGTCCGACTGCGGAAAAACTCGACACGTGAGCGCGGGGGTGGATTAGCGCAGGAAATGCGTTCAACTGAAGCTGACGTGAAGTCTCGCGCCAAATTTTCTCTCGCGAAAAATTGTCGCCGACTGCAATTGCGAAAGAAGCTGAGCGATCTGATAGCGCCTGATCGAGTGCAGCAAGGACCAAAACTTCCATGTGCGTTTGGCCTACGCGCGCAGGATCGATAAAACAGCTGAGTCGAAATCCCGCTGCAACAGCAACATCTGCAACGCTTGTTGCATGGCCGCCGGCGCCGATTATTACGATTGTTCTTTGCTCAGCCACAGAGTCTTAACTTTTTGCTATCTGCCTTCGAAATGGTGCTGGAACTTACATGAAAAAGCGACGGTTGACGACCCATCGCTCGTATGGCCGGCAAAAACTGACCAATGTTTAATCCCACGACTGCCGTAGGAATGTGACCGGGCCTACCATGCGCTCCACCCGCCGTCGATTACGATGTTCTGCCCCGTAACGTAGGCCGAAAGCGATGTCGCCAGAAACATGATCGCACCGATCACATCTTCCTCGCGCATCATCCTCCGCATAGGAGTACGTTCCACGTACTCTTTGACAAACCGTTCGGGCTGTCCGCGCGCGATCCCGCCAGGAGAAATCGTATTGACACGGATGTCGGGCGCTAAAGTTGTGGCGAGCCATCTTGAAAGCTGCGCTACACCTCCCTTGGACGCCGCATACGCCGCAGGATTGCCTAAGCTCGTGCCATCATACAGACGCCAATCTGGACCTAAGATCCCATAAATTGAGGATATGTTGATGATGCTGCCAGCATCAGCCCGCAATAGAGTTGAAAATCCCTGACAAAGTTCAAACACGGCGGTGAGGTTAACTTCAATGGCCCTCCGCCACGTTTCTACGCTTTGCTTCTCAAATGCCACCCCCCAGCCACCAAGGTCGGAGGTTCCAACAAATGCTGCGTTATTAATCAGAATATTAAGTTTGCCAACGCGCGCCGCTACCGTTTCAATTAACTTTGCTCGCTGATCTTGAACTTCGAGATCGCAGACGAGAGGCAACGCTTTCACCTTCCAACGCGACGAAATCTCTAGACTGAAATTTTCTAATTGAGATTGCTCGCGATCAACCAGCACCAATTCAGCTCCGAGCTCGGCAAGAGCGTGGGACATCGTGCGACCCAAATGTCCAGCCGCACCCGTGATCAGCGCGACCTTCCCCTTCAATGATGCGAGCGTCCCTATATCAATCATCTGCTTACCATTGTGTGGAAAACCTATTGCCCAATACCGCGATGCTTCATCACGGCTTCGACATGAAGAAAGTCGATCTCGTCATCAATCTCAAGTGACTTCCACTTTGGGACTTCAAAGCCAATTGTCTGGTCATGGTAAAATGAGCGCCGCTCAGCAATCGAAGATGTGCGCGCAGCATAAACGGTTCCCTCGAGGAAAAATACCGGTGACGTAGCCTGGCGACGTAAGCCAACGGCGACATCGGGCAAGAACGGCCGCAGCGCGCCACCCTCACCCATGAAATACATGAAAGAAGGGTGGATTGTTGTGGCTTGGCAGACACTCACAATTGAAAGTGCTTTCGACGCAGCTAGGGTATCAAGAGCGCCATCGATATCCGACACCTCGCGAAGAGGCGATGTCGGTTCGAGCAAAACCAGGTAATCGTAGTGGCGATTTTGTGCCTGTAGAAAACTGAGAGCATGCAAGATGGCGTCGATTGACGTCGCGGTATCTGAAGCCAGCTCGGCCGGCCGCAGAAACGGGGCTTCGGCGCCCGCGGCTTCGGCCGCACGCGCAATGTCAGAAGAATCAGTGCTGATCACAACGGCGTCGAGATATTTCGATTGCTTGGCAACTTCAACGGTCCAAGCGACCAAAGGTTTGCCTCGCAACGGCCGTATATTCTTGCCGGGCAAACCCTTCGACCCGCCACGCGCAAGGATCAGGCCCAGTGCTTTTTCGCCGTGGATCATAACCCGCCCCGCTGCCGGCAAAATAACGTCACGCGCTCAGCCTTTCACGGCAGCGCCAAGCGCCGGCATCAGAAATATACTATCTCCCATCGCGTAAATGACAGGCTTCGTCTCGGCGGGCAGTCCGGCGATAGCGCAGAGTTTTAAAGTGATGGCGGTAATTTCATCGATGGAAATGGAACACTTCTCAACAAGCACCTGAATTCGTGGTGGCGTGGGAATGGCATTAAACTGCAACGGCCCCGCGACGAATGGCAATGTCTTTACGAACTTCGTGATCAAATCGATCGACGAGACTGTATCGATGTTTTTGATAAATCCCTCAAATGCTGCGCGGCTGGGCATGGGCACGTCGCGCTTACCATGTAAAAACTGAGTGGCATCATCGATCAAACGATCCGATAAAGCATAAACAGGATTAACCAAGTTCGACAGAAACGCGCGTGAAATCCAGTTTTCCAGCTTCACCAAGCTCATCGCCGTCTTGCCCGCGATTGCCGATTCCATCCCCGTTGTACAGGACGTATGAATCAATAGATCTGCCGCGAGTGTCCACGGGACATGCGACCCTTCGTGGAATACTTTGACGTTATTGTAGGCTGCGTATTGCTGTCTGACTTTAGGTAAACTCTCTCCGGGATGAGGGCGGACAAGGATTGTTTTATCAGGAAAGTTTGCTGACAATTTATCAACGACGTCAGCGATACCAATGCTATTTTGTTCTTCCCACTCGACCATGGAATCAAATTTTGCAATCGACGCCGGATCGTTTGGGTCGAGTGAGCCGGCCTTGATCTCAATATTTCTGACGGCTTCGACAGTTTCCCACTTCGAATTCTTGATTCCAAAGTTAGTGTTAATCAAGATGAATTGGCCAAAGCGCTCGTGAAGGCGCTCGATGTTTTCTTGGTGCAGCAATCGGTATTGTGGCTTTAAAACGTCGACACGAGGGTTGCCCGTAACAATAAGCTTTGATGCTGGGCAGCCTGCGTTCACATGTGCGTTTTTTTCAACGTCGCCTGTCGTCAGGATATAGTCAGCAAGCTCATATGTTCCTGGCGGGCAATTCCGTGCGATTGTCTCTTCGCTTGTGAGGGCGAGCGATTCTTCCTCCAATGAGAGGACCATATGCCCAGCGGATCTTGCGATCGCCATAGCGCCATGGTGAATTTTGTTTTGGCTTTTGAATAAGACAAAACCCAATGGCAGCGAACGGAAATGGTTGTACATGGCCCATTGCTGCCCAATCACGACCGTAAATCCTTGGCGAATCAGATTTACTGCCAACGCTAGTTTTCCGTCAAACTCGCGGGATCGGTATTCGATAGGTAAGTAGGCGATCGGGTTAATTTTTTGGGTCATCATTCCGCTTCTTTAAGTCGCCATCCATACATCGACTCTCTAGTCAAATGCGAGCGCGATCATGGACTTAAGGGTGGTTAATTAAAGTGGCGCCTTTCGACGGGCAAGACTGAACCTCGATCTTCTTTAGGTCTTATGCTGGCTTAAGGTCAAAATGCCGCTCTTTTACTGATTGGCGATTGGGCAAAATTCGGTTCGCAGGATATTGGCCCGCGACGACCGACTGTGCAGGAATGTGCGTATCCAGCACGGAGGAATTTGCGGCAAAAACGGTGTCGGCCCCGACCCTACAGTTACCGATGACACTTGTCCTCGAACAGAGAATCGCTGGCCCTTCAAAGGTTGGGTAAGTTGCAGTAACGGCGCCAACAGTGCAATTCTGATAGACGACAAGGTAATCGCTGTATTTGGCATTGCCGAGAACTGTTCCCAGGGGGTGTACCAGGAGAAACACATCGGGCATGGCAACGGAATAAAAAAGATCAAGTCCGTGCATGACCTTGTTGAGGTAAAATAGGCGCGTCGGCAAATCGTCTTGGCCGGATTCGCGCCAAAGCGTGTTCGCCAGGAAATAAAGAAAGCTAGCCATATGGTCGCCATTGAGGTGATCGAGCGTTATGGCGCCGTCCAAATGATAGTACTTGCGATTGATTCGCGAGAAACAGTGCTCGGTGCGCTGGAGCGCATGCTCAAAAATGTTCACAGGAATAGGGTCGATCACACTGCCATCTGGAAAGTACTGACCGAGCAGGCGAGCGACGTAATTTGCAAACTCTCTCGCGGGGATTTTCAGTTCCATCACTTTAATACTCGCATCGGAATGCCAGCATTACGCAGATAGGATCGTGCGCGAATGGGGTTGTTGTCCCCAAAGTGAAATAGGCTTGCGCATGCTACAGCTGATGCTGATGTCCCCCTTAGAGCGTCGGCAAGATGACTAAAGTTCCCCGCCCCGCCGCAAACAATCACAGGCACTGAAACGGCCGCGGCCATGCGCTCGGCCATTCCCAGATCGTACCCTTGCATTGTGCCATCGCGATCGATGCAATTGATAAAAATCTCCCCCGCACCCTGCGTCACCAAATTTTGAGCATGTGCGATCGGGTCCAACTTCGTTTCTTCCTGCCCGCACCGTATCCAGACGCGCGGACCCGCCTCACTTTGACGATAGTCAATGCCAGCGACGACACATTGATTTCCAAACTTCTCTGCGATCTCGGCGATCAGCTTCGGATGGGTAACCGCTGCGGTAGTCACCACAACTTTGTCGGCACCGGCCAGAAGTAGTTCACGAACCTCATCTATTGACTGCAGACCACCACCTGCTGCCAGAGGCATGTAACATTCAATGGCGGCTTGCCGGACAATTTCAATAAGACTTCGACGCGAGTCCGAGCTTGCTTGAATATCTAGAAAGACAAGCTCATCAGCATCCTGCGCGCTATAGATGCGCACTGCCGTCGATGGATTTCCTGTATCGCGATAATTGGCAAACTGAACGCCCTTTACCATCCGCTCATGCTGCAGCAGCAAGACCGGGATAACGCGCTTTTTTAACATTGCGGTTCCCAGTTCACGAAATTCTGTAAGATTTTTCCCCCCGACGGTTGGCTTTTTTCGGGGTGGAACTGCATGCCAGCAATATTCCGCGAGGCCACCGCAGCGACAAATTCACCACCAAAGTCACATATGCCTAGGATATCATCGGCATTCGCTGGAACGCAGTGAAAGGAATGCACGAAATAGAAGTCGACATTAGGCTTCAAGCCTTGAAATAGCGGATGGTCGCGCTGGGTTACGAGGTTATTCCAGCCGACATGAGGCACCTTATTGGGAGCTGCTGGTGTCAGCCGAACAACTTTGCCTTTAATGAGGCCCAAGCCGTCGGTTTGGCCGTGTTCTTCTCCTGAATCGAACAATAGTTGCATGCCCAAGCATATGCCCAACAAAGGTCGGCCCGTCGCCGCATAAGCACGAAGCGCCTGCGCCCAGCCTAAACTGTGCAAAGTTTGCATCGCAAGCCGGAACGAGCCAACGCCCGGCAAAATCACGCGTTGAAATTTCGAAAGGTCATCGGGTGAACTTATGATTTCAACCTCGACATCGAGCCGATCAAGCGCGTTCTTGACAGAAGCTAAGTTACCTACGCCGTAATTGACAATTGCAATCATGACTTTTTGCGATTGTCCTCGCGATACCAGTCATCGAAATCCCATGTCTTATCTGCCATCGGCATATTCTGAAAATCTGGCTGGTGAGGCGGAATCACCATTGGCCCAATGATCTTGTTAAACTCAGCCTCGGTCAGTCCAACGTATTCAAGAAAGACATCCAGCGAGGGCGGCTTACGCCCATCAAACTGGCGATTAATACGATCTGCCTCTAGCGGGTCAGTTCGCCCCGCCCTCACGTGAAAGGCATTGATCTGCGAAACCCGGCTGTATCCTCTCTTTAGGAACTTGATGTAGTCGCGCGTCCCTTGCATGAAACACTCAATCTTCTCACCGTGGCCATTAATCTCGGTGGGCACGCCTTCCAACTCATCTGGCTGCCAGCCCAATTCACGTTTAATGATCTCGGTGTTCTTGGTGTAATCCCAAGGTATGAATGTTCCCAATGGAACTGAGCAGTATCGCAAAGCTTTTAACTCGGCCACATCTGGGAATGTATAGGGGATCAAGTCGCGCTTATCGACAGGCGCATCAGGGCGGTCAATCATGCCATGCATATCTTCGGCTGTGATTCCGAGCGTGCGAAGCATGTTAAATTTCTTGTCGTCTTCATACTCAATTTCATCATTGAGATAATCATAATACGCCGTAATTTCTGATTGCGGCTCGCCCCAAAAAACAAGCGGTATCTTATACATCAGCGCCACACGCAATGGGTACGAGTAGATGCCTGTATGGCAATGCCAACAGAAATCTGTTTTGCGCGAGAAGGATTCGAGCATTAGACGCTTGACAACTTTCCAGTTGGGCGTGAACTCCAAGACATCAACCCCCAGCTTTTTGAAAGTTCGGAGATTATTGTCTTGGATCGTTTGGCGCATAAAACCATGATTAAACCTCACAACCAGCGGCTTTAACTTGTATTCGGTCATGAGATAGTAAAGTTGGAACGTACTGTCTTTCCCGCCAGAGAAGGGGACAATGCAGTCGTATGTACTTTTACCGCGATGCTTCTCAACCAACGCATCAAGCAATTTTTTTCTCTGCGCCCAGTCAATCACATCCTTTTTATGTTCTGCCCCTCGGCAGATATTGCATACTCCTTGATCATCGTACTCGATGGTTTCATATGTTTCTGGCAAGTTGCATCTTGTGCAGCGCTTGAGGTTAGATGTGACCGACATTCTTTATTCCTAACTTAAGATCGCGGCGCGATCGCATGGCTTGCCTTAGCGTAGTCACTTGGCTGGCCAACATCGAGCCATGGCTCATGCATTGGATACACGATTGTCCGCTCGCCGGCAGACTGGAGATTGCGAAAAAGTGTGGGCATGTCGCAATGCTGCCCGTGGACGAGATACTTCAACGTTGAAGGCTTCAGCGCGTAGATCCCAGCGTTGACGTGCGAGCGATAAATGGGTTTCTCCTCAAATCCGGTGATGTCGATGCCGTTCGTTTCGACTACACCAAATGGGTGCTGCCACTCGTACTGGCGCACGGCCATGGTTGCATCTGCATTATTAAGCACATGGAAATCAAGAAGTTCGCCGTAACGAATATCGGTCAAGACGTCGCCGTTTGTAATAATGAATGGATCCGTTGGAACGGGAGCAAGCAGTGACAAAGCGCCGGCGGTGCCAAGCGGCTGGTCTTCACGTAGATAGTTGATATTGATGCCCCATTTTTCGCCGTCGCCAAAATAGTCTTCGATCATTTTCCCAAGGTAACGGATCGAAATAATAAAGTTAGAAAAGCCCTCTGCCTTCGCACGCTCGAGAATGTGCTCTAGCATTGGCTTGCCGGCCACGGGCAGCAATGGCTTCGGGCAGTTCTCTGTATGCGGCTGTAACCTGGTTCCTAAACCACCCGCCATGACGACCATACGATTGGGGCGCATCGCGGTTTCACCTACCGCGTCCCAAAGGTGCAATCCAACTACCGTGCCTCTATCATCGACTGCCGGCAATTGGTGAATGCGGTTAGCCCGCATAAGCTGAATAACCGTATCCCCCTTCATGTCTGGCGGAACGACCAATGGCGTTCTGAGGATCACATCGTCAATGGAATCGCGAAGAGTGCGGCCCCGGAGCAGCCCTCTGCGGATATCACCGTCTGTGATCGTCCCGATGAGTTCACCGCGAGCACCGACAATGAGTACAATTTGCAAGCCTGTTGTATTGAGTGACTCGATGGCTTGCTCGATCGACGCAGATGCCGATAGCAATGCCGTACGCCACTCCATCACCTTGCTACCGGCCACCGACTACCTCATCCTGCGATTTCGACCATTACGGGAATGGAGTCCACATCCTGAGAATGCGCTCTTGATGTGTCGTTTGAACTGCAGATTCTTATATATGAATAATTAAAAAAGAGCATTCTTTCTGGCATCTCAACTATCAACCCACGCAAGCTCGTCGCAAGTCTGGGGGCCGTCTGGAGTCCGTGTAGGAATGCGGATCTACATGTCCCTGGCCGCAAAATCGAATGACAATGTCTTTAGTTGCGAGTAGGCGGCATGTTTTTTTACTAAAAACAAGGAAATTGACCATCAGGCTTGGTCGCGCAGCGGGGCATTTTATTAACTTTCGAGGGCAGACCTAAGCCTTCCCGTCGAATATTGGATCGCGGGGAATGCGGTTACGCCGGCCCAGAACTTCCACAGCAAAGTCGGGTTCCTGGACGCTATTTGTCTCGATATAGATCAGCTCTGGCAACTGCGGCGGGCGGATTTCGCCAATCATGTTGCTGGAGTTAGCCGCCATCGAATCTGGCGGCCAGGACTTAAGCCACCCATTTGGGTCGCCAATGAATTTGAATCGCGCCCGCTCGCCGGTCCATTGCACCAAAGTCATCGGTTTGTCATTGCTTTCGCGATAAACGAGCGCGTTTAGTTTTTCTTCTTCGTTGAATTCAATGGCCAGCGTAAATGGGGTTGGGCGGCCGGGGCGGCGCGAGAGTGTTTGTAGCGTAAGCCCTGAGATCAGTGTTTCGTTGCCGGCGAAGATATTCGCGCCATCATTGAAATCGCCAACTAGTCCGCTGAGAGGCAAGCGAACGAGGTTCCGCTTCAGAATGACCTTATCAAGGTCCAGCATTTGAGCCCCAAAGCTATTGCGCAAGTTGAGGACTGTGCCCAATCCTTGAATGAGCACAACGCTGATAAGTGACGTAATGACGAGCACAACAAGGACCTCAAGCAAGGTAAATCCTCGCCCGCTGGCGCTGGCACTGCTGGACACAGAAGCTGTCATCCTGGCCTACCATCGAGGGAAAGATTCTTCGGCTGGAACCCTAGTTTCCGCACTTGAAACTGGAACCAGTCCTGCCCATCACGCAGAACGTCGACGTCCACCTGAAAGAAACCCAAGTTATACGTGCCGAGACGACCGCCAACTCGGTATTCAGAGTTCGGCGCGACAAGTGGGGTGCTCGACCACCGTATTGTGAGCGTTTGCGAGAGCGGCGCTTCGCCTTGGGGCGATAATTGCGGATTGAGTGTCTCTAAATACGCCAGCACAGTTTGCTGGGCGGAAGTGCGTAAGTTTGACTCTGCCGCGAAAGTGAGCTGTTGAGCTGATTGCCCGAGGAAGGACATGACCGGGATAATTGTCATTCCAATGATGGCCAAAGCAACGATCGCCTCGAGCAAAGTAAAGCCACTGGAAGATTTGTTTGTTTGGATGGTCATTTTGGCTCC
>CANJSF010000019.1 GCA_947476925.1 Rhodospirillaceae bacterium
TAGTAGTATGCAAGTTGAGGCAGGGCCGTTTCTAGAATCTAAGCTCATATTCTAGATTTGCCTGAAATGATGACGACGCCGTGGCGGCTGGTAGTCCGCGCAAACAGGCCACGTCATAGCGGATAGGCCCAGGCCCGACCGGCAATCGCCCCAGCAACGCCGGACCCAGGTTGTGGGTTTGCTCGCGCCCAGGCGAAAACGATCAATCGCAAATACTGTGGCACTGGAAATAAGTGCAAGGCCCAGTTTTATCTACGCCGTCAGTTCTATTTATTAAGAACAACTTTTTATTGCGACACGAAAGCGGCAGGACGAGCGCGGAATGTGAGTTCACTCGTAAGGCGCGATTTTCACCGGGTTGGTATGGAAGCGGTCGATAATGCGCCGCTCGAAGCCGTCGGGGTCTTCGCAAATTCGTTGGCGCATGTTCACGGGGCCGGTGGATGGAAAAATCGTGCTGTGGCCCTGCGCAATCGCGTCGAACACTTCATTGGCATGATCCACGGGTGTTGCCGCCGTCGTGGCACCCACGGGCAGGGCGCGGGTTTGCACACCGCCGGTGAACACGCTGGCAATCAATATGGGCATGCGGTCGGTCTCTGCGCGCAGGCCTGCCGTCATCATCATCTCGGCCGCTTTCGACGTGGAGTAGCTGGTAAACTCAGGCAAACAAAACAGCGCGCCGCCCGATAAAATATTCAGCACCGCGCCCACTTTGCCTGGGCTGCCGTTCTTCAGAATGATGGGAATGAAGAGCCGTGCCAACTCGGCGGGCGACCAGCAGTTGGTATCCATGCTGCGCTTGATGTCGTCGAGATTTGTCGCCGACAGAAACCGCCGCTCGCCGTCTTTGTCGCTGCCGGGGTAAGCGGCATTGTTGATCAGCATCGTCAGGTCTTGCGCTTTTTCAGCCGCGGCACGGCGATGAGCATCGTTGGTGACGTCCAGTTCCAGCGGCACGACACGCTTATCTAACGCCGCAAGTTCAGCCAAATATTTTGGGTTGCGCGCGGTGGCGTACACGCGCTTAGCGCCGCGCGCCAACAGCACGTCGACAAAGCCGCGGCCAATGCCCCGGTTCGAGCCTGTCACCAATGCCACTGCGCCTTTAATGTCGACGCGCTTGGTGGCATCAGCGGCTTGCGCCGTCGCAACAAGCGATGCACTCAGCGCCATGCCTGCCAGCGTTTCGCGCCTGTTCATGACTTTGTCTTTGGTTTGATGTTGGCGTTCAGCCGGAACATGTTGCCGGGGTCGTATTTGGTTTTGACAGCGACAAGCTTTTCTAAATTGCCGCCAAAATTTCCGCGCACGCGCTTTTCGCCATCATCCATGGCGGAGTTAATGTAAAAGCCGCCGCCGGTGAAGGGGTCGATGTTGTCCCAATACTTGCGGCCCCACTGCACATAAGCATCGCTGCCTTCGCGCGTATCGCTGTCGGTGCCCACATCAACGTTGTGCATTGCCGCACGGTGCGGGTAGGCCGTCGCATCGGCACTCACGCGATTGACCGCGCCGCCCATCAGCAGGAAGAGCGCGTGAGAATTATTTTGCGGTTGGTCCATAAAATAATCCACGGTCGCGTCAATCAGTTTCGTGCGCGTTGGTCCTTCGACCGCGCCGAGCATTCCCGACTTCGCGTAATGGAAACGACCATGGCGCCCGCCGACATCAGCAACCTTTTGCAAGGCTGTATAGGCCATCGACCCGGTGCGTGTGCCTTTCACCGTTCCAAACGTGCCCAGCTTTAGCAACGTCGCATCGGCTTTGTCAGGCGCGCCCATGTAGCTGCCCGAGACATTGACGCCCGCTTCGCCCTTGGCATTGCGGCCCAAGCCCACGGTGAGCCACAATTGATCGGGTGCTTCGTTCACGTAGTCGAAATACTTGGCCAACACTTGTTTGGCTTCGTCTGCGCCGTAGTTAAATGACGTCGTGGTGATCGGAAAATCAAACGGATGCAGTTGGAATTTGAACGAGGTCACAACGCCAAAGTTGCCGCCACCGCCGCGCACGCCCCAGTACAGGTCCTGGTTCTGGTCTTTGTTGGCGGTGACAAGTTTGCCATCGGCCGTGACAACCTGCACTTCCAACACATTGTCGACGGCCAAGCCAAATTGGCGCTGCAAGCGGCCCATGCCGCCGCCCAATGTAAGGCCGCCCACGCCGGTGTGCGACACCACGCCGAAGGTGCTGGCTAAACCAACTGCCTGCGCAGCTGCGTCCACATCACCCAGCAAGCACCCGCCGCCCACGCGCACGGTGCGGCTTTTTGCGTCCACCTCCACCGTGTTCAACCCGGTGAGGTCAATGACCAAGCCCCGCTCGCACACAGATTGGCCCGAGATGCTGTGCCCGCCGCATTTGACGGCCGTCAGCAGATTGTGATCGCGCGCAAAGGCGACGGCGGTTTTGACATCGGCCACGCTGGTGCATTTCAAAATCAATGCTGGGCGTCGCTCGAACATGGCATTCCAAATTTTTCGCGCGGCGTCGTAGTCGGCATCGGCGGGGGTCAGAATGTTGCCCTTAAAACCTTTGCTGAGCGCGCCGATATCGGCGTCGCGGATGGTCGCCTCAGCGCCGTCCAGCGTGACAGCAGGCAAATCGGCGGCGCGGGCGCGCCCTCCGGCAAACGACACGGTAACGGCTGCGGCGGTTGTGGCCAAAGCCGCGCGGCGGCTGATGAATTGGTGCATGTGAGACTCCGTTGTGAGGTCCACACATTACACATCAGTCCCGCGTTTGACACGAGGGTGCGGGATGCCGTGCTCGGTCGGTGGTTACGGCCCCTGTCTGCGCTTAATGGGCCGTGGCGCAGCGCCGCTTTTCTTGCCGCGCAAGCCATCGGCGAGCGGGCCGGGGGCGGGCATGGTGCGCCGCCCGGCCACGACTTTTTCCGATGACTTCGCCGCACCCGGCCGCACGCTGCCTTGCGTCTTGGCGTCTTTGGGGAACGATGATTCGACCGACCCGTCGCCGGCGCTTATGCCCGTACTGTCGCCGCCATATTCCAGTTCCATTTTCTCCAAGCGCTTGATCTCATCGCGCAGCCGTGCGGCGACTTCGAATTCCAAATCACCCGCAGCCGCGTGCATTTTCTTTTCGAGGTCTACAATGGTGGCTCGCAAGTTGTGGCCCATCATGTGGGCTTCTTCGGCCAGGCCTGTGTCGATGGTGACGTAGTCTTGCTCGTACACACTGCCCATAGCATCGCCAATGCGCGAGCGCACGCTTTCGGGCGTAATGTTGTTGGCGACGTTGAAGGCTTCTTGCTTCGTGCGGCGGCGGCTGGTTTCGGCCATCGCACTGGTCAGCGATTTTGTCATGTTGTCGGCGTACAAAATCACGCGGCCGTCCAAGTTACGCGCCGCGCGGCCGATGGTTTGCACCAGCGACGTATGCGAGCGCAAAAATCCCTCCTTGTCGGCGTCCAAAATCGCCACCAGCGAGCATTCCGGAATGTCCAAGCCTTCGCGCAGCAAGTTGATGCCGATCAGCACATCAAACGCGCCTAGCCGCAGATCACGAATAATCTCGATGCGCTCTAAGGTTTCGATGTCCGAGTGCATATAGCGCACCCGAATGCCGGCTTCGTGCATGTACTCGGTCAAATCTTCGGCCATACGTTTGGTCAGCACCGTCACCAGCACGCGCATGCCCTTGGCGGCCACATCTTTGCATTCGGCCAGCAGGTCATCCACTTGGCTCGAGGCGGGCCGCACGATGCACACCGGGTCAATCAAACCCGTGGGGCGAATCACTTGCTCCACAAAGGTGCCTTGCACACGCTCCATCTCCCAAGGGCCGGGCGTGGCCGAGACGAACACCGTGTCAGGCCGCATCGCGTCCCATTCCTCGAACTTCAGCGGCCGATTGTCGATGCACGACGGCAACCGAAACCCAAACTCCGACAGCGTGTTTTTGCGATTAAAGTCGCCGCGATACATACCGCCAATTTGCGGCACGGCCACATGGCTTTCGTCGACAAACAACAGCGCATCTTGCGGCAGGTATTCAAACAACGTCGGCGGCGGTTCTCCGGGTTTGCGACCCGTCAGGTAGCGTGAATAATTTTCGATGCTTTTGCAGTGCCCGGTCACTTCCAGCATTTCCAGGTCAAACATGGTGCGCTGCTCAAGGCGTTGGGCTTCCAGCAATTTGCCTGCCGCGTGGAAGGCCTCCAGTCGTTGTTTCAATTCCACCTTAATATGCTGCACCGCTTGCGACAGCGTTTGGCGCGGGGTCACATAGTGGCTGTTGGGGTACACGGTAATCTCGGGCAGGGTCGCGGTTTTCTCACCCGTCAGCGGGTCAAATTCAGTGATCGCCTCAATGTCATCGCCAAACAATGATATTTTCCACGCGCGGTCTTCGTAGTGCGCCGGGAAAATTTCCACGACATCACCGCGCACACGAAACGCGCCGCGCGAAAAATCCATGTCGTTGCGCTTGTATTGTAGCGCCACCAACTGTTTCAGCAACTCCGCGCGCGGCATCGACATACCGGGCTTCAAGTTGAACGTCATGCGCGAATACGACTCAACCGAGCCCAGGCCGTATATGCAACTGACCGAGGCAACGATAATCACATCGCGGCGTTCCAAAATCGCGCGCGTGGCCGAGTGGCGCATGCGATCAATTTGCTCGTTAATAGAAGAGTCTTTTTCAATATAGGTGTCGGTGCGCGGCACGTAGGCTTCGGGCTGGTAGTAGTCGTAGTACGACACGAAGTATTCCACCGCGTTATCTGGAAAAAAGGACTTCATCTCGCCGTACAATTGGGCCGCGAGGGTTTTGTTAGGCGCCAGCACCAGCGCCGGGCGGTTGGTGCGCGCAATCACTTGCGCCATGGTGAAGGTTTTGCCCGACCCGGTCACGCCCAGCAGCACTTGGTCGTGCTCTTTCTCATCCAGCGCTTTTAGCAGCGCCGCGATAGCTGCGGGTTGATCGCCCGCCGGCTCGTAATCGCTGACCAGCTTAAACGGCACGCCCGCAAGGTTGGACGTATCGGGCCGGGTATACAGGGGCAAAACAACGGGGGAGGAGATGCTGGACATGGTCAGGGAAGATAATTCGCCCAAGGGGGTTGCGCCACTACCATTGCACATCCTTTTGTCCTTCTGACAAAAGTGGCAAATTCAACTTTGTGGTATGCATACGTTTCCGGAGACGCCATCCCTAAACCTAGTTTTGCATCCCACAAAGCACCCACACTGCTTGGGAACAACAATGATCGAGCCACCGCCAACCCTACTTCATAAATTCTACTCTCTTGAGGGGGGGAAATTCGAGCAGATCAAGCAACTGCTCAGTAATAACGTAATCTATTTTTCCAAGTGTGATGAATTCAACGATCCTTGGGAATGCAAGCCAAGCTTTCGATATCAAACTAGCCCTACAAGTATGGGTGACTATTTTTATCGCCTTATCTCAAGGCTAAAACCTGAAATTCCAGAGGCGAAAAGACGTCAAGACGCCAATGCAATGGGTGAAAACTGGCTGAATAATCCCGAGCAGCATCTTAGCGACATCAGCATGATTCAAAGCCAGATTCTAGCGAAGTATGGGATCTTTTGTATGTCGGCGTCAAAAACACATCCACTCTTGTGGGCTCACTACGCGTCTGGTCATAGAGGATTGTGTCTCACATTTGCTACGGATGCATCGCAAAAAGCGTTTTATTACGCTCAGCGCGTGATCTACCAAAAGGATTATCCTGTGGCTGAACTTGATGGCGAAGATTTTCAACAACTCTACAATGCTTCGTTGCTGACCAAGTCAGACGATTGGAGTTATGAGCAAGAATGGAGGTTGTGTTGGAAGGAACGGTCTGGTTTGCAGTCTTTCCCGCCTGACGCTTTAGTAGCTCTATCATTCGGCGCAATGATAGATTCGATTAAACGAGATGAAATTATTAGTTTGGTAAATGCTAGAAGCCATAGGCCCGCTCTTTTTTCCGCAGCAGTAAATTCAAAATCGTACTCTCTCGATTTTACCACAATAAGTTAAGTTATGCTCAATCGCCGATAACTTACCCTACGGCACGAACGTCAGGAACATAAACGTCGCAAAAATCACCAAATGGACGAAGCCGAACAAGATGTTCGTACGCCCGGTGCCGAACGTCAGCAGGCTCACGCCCAGCACCAAAAACAGCAGCAGCGTGTCTTTCGGGGCGAGCCCCAGCACCAAATCGTGACCGCGCACGATCGACAATACCGCCACTGCCGGAATGGTTAGCCCAATTGTTGCGAGCGACGAGCCCAGCGCGAGGTTGATGCTTTTTTGCAGCTCATTGCGCCGCGCCGCCTGCACGGCGGCCACGCCTTCGGGCAGCAAAATCAGCAGTGCGACTATCACACCGACGGCCGCCACCGGCGCATCGAGCGCTGTGGTCGCGGCTTCAGCCACGGCGGCAAATTTTTTGGCCAGCGCAATCACGCCCGCCAGCGACACCAGCAGCAATACGCCGCTGAATGCCACGCTGGCATTGCTGGGCCGCGGGTGCGCGTGAGGTGGGGGTGCGGATTTGCGCGCGACACTGATCATAAAATCATCCCGGTGGCGCACGGTCTGAATATACAAAAACACACCATACAACGCGGTGGTGACGGCACTGACAAACGCTAATTGTGACGTACTGTACAGCGGGCCGGGCGCGGACTGCGTGGTGTTGGGCAATACCAGCGTCAGCACGCACATCGACATCAGCACCGCCAAATACGCGGCTGCGCCCGTCACGCGGAAACTTTGCTCGCGGTGATGCCAACCGCCGACAAAAATACACAAGCCCACCAGCCCGCCGCACACAATCATTACCACGGCAAACACGGTATCGCGTGCAATAGTGGCGCTGCCGCCACCCTCACTCAGCAAAATCGAGGTGATCAACGCCACTTCGATCACAGTCACGGCGATGGTCAGTACCAGTGTGCCGTAGGGCTCGCCGGTGCGCCGCGCAATTACCTCGGCGTGATAAACGGCGGCGAACACCGCGCCTAACAAAATGGGAATCAGCAAGGCCGCAAAAACGAGCCCCGCGCCGGTTGCCACAAACGTGCCGCCCAGCCCCATCACAGTCGCGGCGGCAAAAAAAACCAGTGCTAACAGCGGGCACGCCCACGCTGATACAGGCATGGTTGGCGAATTCTGTGCGGGGGTTGGGGCCGTGGTCACGGGGGAAAGATAGTGGCGTCGAACCCGTTGCGCTAGGGCCGTCGCCACGAGCCTATCGTGTGCCACAGGTGTCTAAGTCCCCCTGGACCCTTGGGTCTTCGCCCGAGGGTGACGCGCTTAGTTTGTCTTAACTGATTAGGATTCTAGTGCGAGTTCCGGCGTTGAAGCCGGCAGTGCAAGTTGCTCTGTCGGTGTGCCGCTATTCTCCACACCGTTCTCATCGGGTTTGTAGATCGTATATTCCCACACATGCGGCATTTTGAGGCGCGGGGGCTCGTCTCGTTTCAGGCAGTAGCACACCAAATCTTGCACGCCCTCCTCTGGCCTGATGTGCAATTTCGCGCGAATGGAATCGTGGCCCTCCATTTCTACGTCATAGCCCATATACGCTGCCAAAATGGTGCGGGTCAGGGGCGGGTGCTTCACGCGCTGCTCCATTTTCTTCAAACGGTTCACTTGCTTTTGGGACATGATGATTCACTCCGCTAAATTGCGCGCCGGTCGCGACTGACTTTTTTCTCAATCAGCGTCAGGCGATCTTCCAACTCGATGGTCTCGAGGCTTTTGCGTTTCACTTCAATGAGGGCCGATACGTTGCGCGCTTGATCCGTGTCGATCTCACCACACATTGTCGCATCGACCACTGCCGAGATCGCCGCCGAGACATCCGTCGGGGTGTTGATCGGCGCAAGGTCAAGATTCAGCGGCACCGATTTCCGGCGCGGGATCAATCGTTCAACGCACAGGCGTAACGCCGTTTTGTCACCGGCCAACGCCAACTCCGTGAGTTTGTTGCTGATGGCCTCGCCCTTGATTTCAAGCACATGAATCATGTCCAGCGTGGTGCGGTTGCGTGAGCCACGCGGTCGACCAAAAGGGTTGGCGTGGCTTCCAGGCGCAAAACGACCATCGGGCAGGCGTTCGGGCGTGGAGGCGGGGGTTGCAGTGGGCAACGTTTCAGTGGGCAACGCCAATGCGTCGCCCGTCGTGTCTGACATGACAAGCTCCATGATATAATGTTGTTTGAGGGGGGGCCGAGAGTCTGTGCTTGCGCTGCAGGCGCAGTTCTGGCGGGTCGAACGCTACGCGCGGTATACGGCTTTGGCCAGCACAGAATTATACCAGGGTGGTATATATACCGCTGCGGTGTACCAGTAAAAAGCCACCATTTACTGGCGGAGCTGGTGATGGTGGCCTCACAAGTCCCGTTGCAGCGGGCCATCACACCCATTATGTTCCGCCGCGCTTACAACCGAGTCCCATCAAAAGGAGATCTCCTGTGTCGATCCTTGCCAACCGTCTTGCTGCCGTGAAGCCGTCGCCCACCATTGCGGCCACAACGAAAGCGGCCGAGCTGAAAGCGCAAGGGTTGGACGTGATTGGCCTTGGCGCCGGTGAGCCCGACTTCGATACGCCCGACCATATTAAGGCGTCGGGCAAAGCCGCCATTGATCGCGGCGAAACCAAGTACACGCCCACGAACGGCACGCCCGCTTTGCGCAAGGCCATTGTCGACAAGTTCAAGCGCGAGAACGGGCTGGACTATAAGACCGAGCAAGTGACCATCGGCGTGGGCGGCAAGCAAGTGATCTTCAATGCCGTGCTGGCCACCGTGCAAGACGGCGACGAAGTTATTATCCCAACGCCGTACTGGGTCAGCTATTCCGACATCGTGCTGATGTTCGGCGGCAAGCCCGTCTTTGTGCCCTGCGGCGAGAACGCGCATTTCAAGCTGTCGCCCGAAGCGCTTGATGCGGCCATTACGCCCAAGACCAAGTGGTTGATTATGAACTCGCCCAACAACCCTACGGGCGCGGCCTATACGGAAAAAGAATTACGCGCGTTGGCCGATGTGTTGCTGAAGCATCCGCACGTGTGGGTGATGACCGACGACATGTACGAGCACCTGACCTACGACGACTTCAAATTTACCACCATCGCGCAGATCGAACCCAAATTGCTGAACCGCACCCTCACCATGAATGGCGTCAGTAAAGCGTATGCCATGACCGGCTGGCGTTTAGGTTATGCCTGCGGGCCTATCGAGCTGATCAAAGCCATGAACATGGTGCAGTCGCAATCAGCCTCGCACCCCACATCGATCACGCAAGCTGCCACCGTGACGGCGCTGAACGAGCCGCTGGACTTTTTGAAGCCGCGCAACGACATGTACAAATCGCGCCGCGACATGGTGGTCAAAATGCTGAACGAGGCGAAGGGCATTACCTGCAAAACGCCCGAAGGCGCATTTTATGTGTACCCAAGCTGCGCCGGCTGCATTGGCAAAACCACGCCGAAGGGCCGCAAGATCAATACCGATACGGATTTTGTTGAAGCGTTGTTGGAAGAAGCGTTGGTGGCTGCCGTGCAAGGCACCGCGTTTGGCTTGTCGCCGTACTTCCGCATTTCCTACGCCACCTCCACCGAGGCTTTGAAAAAAGCCTGCGAGCGTATTCAAGCCTTCTGCGCGTCACTGACGTAAGCCCAAAAGAAAAAGCCCCGGACCAGAAGTCCGGGGCAAAGTTCTACAGGGAAGCTTTAAATTAGAAACTGCACCGCAGGCTTATTACTTGAATCCCAGGGGAGGGGGGGAAGGGAAGCCAGCTGCTGCGGTGCAGCGTTGGGGTGTGTTTAAGGCCACCAACGCCGCCGCACTATTGAAAATCTGGCAAGTGTGCCATGCAGCAATTGCATATGCCTAACGGCTTCAAATTGCTGGGTTTTAGTCGCTTAAAGCCGCACCTTCCGTACGCGCTTTAGCTATTTCGCGGACCAAGTAGTCGCGAAACGCCGCTACCCGGGCCGAATTGCGAAGCTCTTCGGGGTAGACGAAATACCCTTCGATTGGCGGGCCATTAACGTCGGGCAGCACGCGCACAATGCGGGCGGTGGGGTCGGCGAAGTACTCCGGCAGCAGGCCAATGCCGATGCCGCTTTTGACCGCGCGATAGATGCCGTAGAGGTTGTTGACGCGCAGCACCGCGTTCGATGTCAGGTTGCGGCGCTTCAACTCATCGGTAATCCAGTTCACGGAATCATAAGGCAGTACGCCCTCGCCGAAGATGACGACGTCATGCTTTGCCAAGTCTTCGACTGTTTTGGGTGTGCCGCGTTCGGCCAAGTACTCGGGCGAGGCGAACATCATAACGGCCAAGGTCCCCAGGTGGCGCTGGATTAAGTCGGGTTCTTTGGGTTCGTGAAAGCGAATGGCGATGTCGGCCTCGCGCATCGCCAGGTCGAGGTCGCGGTCATCGAGCCGAAGCGAGACTTCGATTTTCGGGTACGCGTGGATGAAGTCTTTCAGGCGGCTGGTCAGCCACACGGATCCGAAAGCCACGGTCGTGGTCACGCGAAGGCGACCTTGCGGGTTGTCTTTGGTCTCGGTCAGCATGTCTTCGACGCTGTTGAGCTTGGCGAACACGTCCTGCACCGTCTTCACCAACAGGTCGCCCTGTTCGGTAAGGATCAGGCCGCGCGCATGGCGATGGAACAAACTCACACCCAATGAGTCTTCCAACGCGCTGATTTGGCGGCTGACGGCCGACTGGCTGAGGTTGAGCATCTCGGCGGCGTGCGTAAAGCTGCCCGCTTGCGCCACAGCGTGAAACACTCGCAGCTTGTCCCAGTCGAGTTTGCCGCCCCGCAGTGACATCGCTCGCTCCTAGTGCGCCACTTGTTCGGCGATGAAACGATCAGCTTCCAACGCCGCCATGCAGCCGGTTCCCGCCGCAGTTACAGCTTGGCGAAAGACATGATCTTGCACATCACCGGCGGCAAACACGCCTGGGATGTTGGTGCGCGTCGAATCAGGTGCGGTCAGCAAATAGCCGTTGTCGTCCATATCCAGCAGGCCCTTGAACAACTCGGTGTTAGGCGTGTGGCCAATGGCGACGAACAGACCGTTGATCTTGATGTCTTGCGTGGCGCCGGTCTTCACATTCTTCAGCCGCACACCCGTGACACCCGGCGGCGTACCGCCGCCCAGCACTTCGTCCACCGCGCTGTCCCACACCACATTGATCTTCGGGTTGGCGAACAGGCGCGTCTGGGCAATCTTCTCGGCCTTGAGCGAATCACGCCGATGCACCAGCGTGACTTTGGTCGCATGGTTCGTGAGGTACAGCGCTTCTTCAACGGCCGTGTTGCCGCCGCCGATGACGGCGACTTCCTTGCCGCGAAAGAAAAAGCCGTCGCACGTCGCGCAGGCCGACACGCCGGCCCCTTGATACTTTTTCTCGGACTCCAGCCCCAACCACCGCGCCGACGCGCCAGTGGTGATGATGAGTGTCTCGCCAACGTAGGTGTCGCCGCCGTCGCCCGTGCACACAAACGGCCGCTTGCTCAGGTCCACTTTCGTAATGGTGTCGCTGACAAACGTGGTGCCCACATGCTCGGCTTGCTTTTGCATCTGCTCCATCAGCCACGGGCCTTGGATGACGTTGGCAAAGCCCGGGTAGTTCTCGACATCTGTCGTGATGGTCATTTGCCCGCCCGGCTGCATGCCCGAAATCAGAATCGGGTGCAGGCTGGCGCGCGCTGCATAGATGGCCGCCGTCAGGCCGGCGGGCCCAGAGCCCAGGATCAAAACTTTGGTGCGATGCTCGGTCATGACAAAAACAACAGGTGGTTGAGTTGGGGAAGGAACATACGGACGCCATGCGCACCGCGCAAGGCAACGAACCAAGGCATTCGCCCACTACACAGCCCTTTGATCTGGCGCTGAAAGTTACCCACAACCCCAACGAATGATTGTGTTTGTCGTGCGCGGTGGGCTACGGTCGCAATAATATTGCGCAATTTGATTACTTGAAGCGGTTGGGGATGTTCATGACAGACAAAGAAGGCGCGCAGCGGGTGCGGCTCGACCGCATCGACCGGCAGATTCTCAGCGATTTGCAGGACGACGGGCGCATGACCAACGTCGACTTGGCCCAACGCGCGGGCATTTCGGCCCCCCCCTGCCTGCGCCGGGTGCGGGCCTTGGAAGAAGCGGGATACATCAAGGGCTACCACGCTAAACTTGACCACGCACAGCTGGGCTACACCGTCACCGTCTTCGCCCACGTCGGACTGAACAGCCAAGCCGAGGTTGACCTGGTCGCCTTCGAGTCATTGGTGAAAGAATGGCCCGAGGTGCGCGAGTGTCACATGCTCGCCGGCGAGACCGACTTTTTGCTGCGCATCGTCGCCAAAGATTGGGACGCCTACCAAAAGTTTGTCACCGAGCGCCTCACCGCCGCGCCCAAAGTGTCACACGTGAAATCGGCACTCGCCATCCGCAGCGCAAAATCGCTGCCCGGCGTGCCCATACAGGTTGAGGAGAAGAAGTAGGTCATGATCCGCGCACTCATTGCCGCAATGTTGCTGATGGCCACAACTGCCCGTGCCGATACAGTGCTCATCACTGGCGCGAGTCAGGGGCATGGGTTGGCCTTCGCCGAGGATTACGCCGCACGCGGTTGGACGGTGATTGCCACGGCGCGAACGCCCGCAAAGGCGCCCGAACTTCAAGCGCTGGCGAAAAAATACCCGAAGCTGACCATCGAAGCGTTGGACGTCACCAACTTCAAACAAGTCGACGCGCTAGCGGCCAAATACAAAGGCACGGCTATCGATGTGCTCAACCTCAATGGCGCCATCAATAGTTTCCGCGTCGGCGTTGAAGCCTTTGGCCCACTGGACCCGGCGCGGCTCAATGAGATTCTCAGCACCAACGTGACGGCGCAACTGCACATGGCCGAAGCCTTTTTAGAAAGCGTCGGGGCCAGCAAGCAAAAGAAGATCGTAGCCATGAGTGCGGTGGGTGGTTCCATTACCAATGTCAAAAACCCAACCGCCCCCGCATACAGGGCCAGCAAGGCGGCGTTGAACATGATCATGCGCGCCTATGGCGAGCAGGTGAAAGCGCGTGGCGTGGCGGTGCTGGTGATCGCGCCAGGCACCGTCGACATCCACGATTACCTGAATGAAAAAGACCCGGCCAAAATCCCCGAGCGCTATAAGCGCAATATGGCGGCGGGTGGTCTGGCCCCACGCACGGCCATCGGCAACATGATCGATTTGATTGATCAGCTTGGCGTCGCCGACATCGGAAGCTTTCACCAATGGGATGGCAAAATCTTGCCTTGGTGAGAGCGAACCGAAAGCCAGAAACAGCGCCCCGTTCTGCAACCTTCGTTAATGCCCCCGCGTTGATGTGGAGAAGACATCACGACAGGGGCCATCAGAATGGAGGCATTCAATACTTTCGCGCGCCATATCCTTCTTGTTGTCACAACATTTTTGGCGCTTTGCGCCACCGCAACAGCCCAGCAGATTACTGTTTATAGCGCCGGCTCGGTCGCTGTCGGTCAAACCCGCCAACTCACGGCCTACGTGCCGCTCTCGCCCAATACTGTCACCTGGTCAGTCAACGGAATTGCCGGCGGTGATGCGACGGTAGGCACCATCTCGGGCACAGGCAAGTATAGCGCGCCTAAAACTGTGCCGATGACGCCCACCGTCTCGGTCAAAGCCACGAGTACGGCTAATGCCGACAAATCCGGTGCAGTGACGCTGACGATTACGCAGCCGCCGGTGCAGTTGTGGAGCATCTCGCCAACATCGGTGCCGCTTGGGCCATACACCATTCGAATCAACGGCGCGAACCTAATTGCAAGCTCGGTCGTGTACGCGGGCGATGTTGCGCTCAAGACGACCTACGCATCAGCCACCAGCGTCAGTGCCACCGGCACGCCTAGCGCTGCGCAAGCCGGTAAGCAAATCGCCATCACCGTGCGCAATCCGGGATTAGGCGGTACCACCAGCAGCGCCGTTCAGCTTAGTGTGACAACCGAGACCAAACCACCTGAACCAACGCCGACCCCCACACCAACGCCCACACCCACGCCGGTCCCGACATCAAACCCACCCAATCCTGGCGCCGGTTTGGGCACGGCCAATTTGGCCGCGGGGCGTATGCTGGAGCAAGCCGCCTTCGGCCCGACGCCTGCTGAGTTAGCGCGCGTCAACCAACTGGGCGTCAATGCCTGGCTGGACGAGCAGTTTGCCATGCCCGAGAGCGCCATCCCCGATCCTGGTGGCATGCAGTCGGGCCAATTACAGCAAGAGTATCTCAGCCGCTTGTCGACAGCGCCCGATCAGCTACGTCAAAGGGTCGCCAATGCCTTGGGGCAGATCATCGTCATATCGATGAACAAGAACATCTACCCCAACGAGATGGTGCCGTATCTGCGCATTCTCAGTCGCCACGCGTTCAACAACTACCGCGACTTGCTCGACTCCATCACGACCAGTTCGCAAATGGGCAAGTATCTCGACTTGGCCAACAGCAACAAGCCAGGTCCGGGGGGCGGCGCCAACGAAAACTATCCGCGCGAACTGATGCAGCTATTCACCATCGGTTTGTCGATGCTCAATGCCGATGGTACGCCGCAGCTTGATGGCGCCGTTAAGACCATTCCCACCTACGACCAAGCGGCCGTGCAGCAAGTGGCCTTGGCGCTGACGGGCTGGACGTTCCCGGGCCCCAATAACAATAACTGGGAAAACTTTAGCGGCCCCATGAAACCCGTGGATGCCAACCACGACACGCGCGTGAAGAATTTCCTGGGGTGCACGTTGCCTGCCGGCCAGAACACCACCCAAGACAAAGACGCAACATTGGATTGCATTTTTAAGCACCCCAACGTTGGGCCCTTTTTAAGTCTGCGCTTGATCCGCAGTTTGGTGACCAGCAACCCGTCGCCAGCTTACGTGCAACGTGTTGCAACGGTCTTTAACGACAATGGCGCGGGCGTCCGCGGCGACTTGAAAGCCACTGTGCGCGCCATCTTGACCGATGCCGAAGCCCGCAATGATGCAGCCGCAGTGTCGTCTGGGCGGCTGAAGGACCCCATCTATCATGTGGTGTCATTCGCCCGCGCGCTGAATGGAAAGATCTCGTTGGCCAATGGATTGCCCTGGCAGTTCAGCCAAATGGCGCAAACGCCGCTCACACCGGCCTCGGTGTTTAGTTTCTATTCGCCGCTCTATCGCATTCCGAAGTCGACCCAAGTGGGACCAGAGTTCCAAATTTACACACCGACAGAATCAGTACTGCGCGGCAATCTGTTCTGGCAGATGATCTCCAACCCCGGCGGTGACTTTACGCTCGATACCAGCCCGTTCACGGCAGTGGCATCCGACACGGTGAAACTGATCGACGCGGTGGATCAAGCGCTGTTGTACGGGCGCATGTCTACTCCCATGCGCCAAACGTTGGCCAACATCATCACGGCCCAACCCGACGCCACATCCCGAGTTCAGTTGGCACTGTATCTGACTGCGCTGTCGGGCCAGTTCGCTGTGCAGCATTAGACGAGGGGATTCAACAATGACAAATTCAGCCCAGTTTCCCTCACGCCGCGATCTGTTTCGTTTAAGTGCGGGTAGCGCGGCCGCCGCCGCAATTCATCGCCTGGGCGTCACCAGCGCCTTCGCCCAAAGCGTGCCCGACTACAAAGCGTTGGTGTGTGTGTTTTTGGCCGGTGGCCACGACGGCCACAATATGATCGTGCCGCAGTCGCAAGTTTCTTACGACGCTTACATGAAAATTCGCAAAGGCTTGGTGCTGCCCGATGGCAATACCAAATTGCACCAGATCACCACCAAGGGCGGCACGCCTTACGCCTTCAACGACGGCTTGGCTGCGCTCGGCCCCTTGTGGTTGCAAGATAAACTCGCCGTTGTGGCCAATGTCGGCATGCTGGTGCAACCCACCACACGCGCGCAATATTTGGCAAAGTCTGTGCCGCTGCCGACCAATTTGTTTTCGCACGCCGACCAGGTCATTCAAATGCAGGCCGGCGACCCCAATGGCTCGGGTGGAACGGGATGGGCGGGCCGCGCGGCTGATGCGCTTCAAGCGATGAACGCGGCTGCAACATTCCCCGCTGCATTTTCCATGAATGGCGCGGCGCTGTTTTGCACGGGCAAAGTTATTCAGTCGGCCAGTTTGTATCCGGGTTTTGACTTGTCGCTCAATGGCATGAGCGGCTGGCCCGCCAGCGCGGCAGCAGCCAAAGCGCAGGCCCTGCAAGACATCATCAAACTCGACAGCGGCGTAAGCGTGATTCAAGCGGCCAACAAAGTGCGTCAAGATGCGTTGGCGCTGAACCAAATGCTGCGCAACGCCGGCAAAACGGCCAGCTTGGTTACCAAATTCCCCGGCACAAACTTGGGTCAGCAGTTGCAACAGGCGGCCCAAATCATCAGCCTTCGCGCATCAACCGGCATCAGCCGTCAGATTTTCTTCTGCTCACTCGGCGGGTTCGACACGCACTCCAACCAAAGCTGGACGTACTGGGATTTGCTCAAGCAAGTGAGCGAGGCGATGTTTGCGTTCTACAGCGCCACGGCGGAAATGGGTGTGGCCGACAAAGTAACCACCTTCACTGAAAGCGATTTTGGCCGGTCGCTGGAACCGAGCGGCACGGGTAGCGATCATGGATGGGGCAATCACCACCTTGTCATGGGCGGCGCGGTCAAAGGCGGCGATCTTTACGGTACATTCCCGTTCCCTGCGTTGGGCGGGCCCGATGACAGCGGCAATCGCGGCGTGCTGATTCCCACCACAGCCATCGACCAATATGGCGCAACCCTGGCCAAGTGGTTTGGCGTTGACGCTGCCAGCATGAGCAGCGTGTTCCCGCGCATCGGCAACTTCACCACGGCGGATATGGGGTTCATGGGGTAGGGATGTGTCGTTCTCGGGCTAGACACGAGATCACATGCCGGCTGCAACGACCAATGCAAATATTCATGGATGCTTGGGTCTTCGCCCGAGCATGACGCGTTACGTGTGGGCGGTTGTGGCTACTTAAACTTCACCGCCACCACTTCGTACGCTTTGCCGCCGCCGGGTGCGGTGACTTCAGCAGTGTCGCCGATGGTTTTGCCAATCAGCGCGCGGCCAAAAGGTGATTGCACCGAGATCTTGTGTTTCTTCAAGTCGGCCTCGTAGGGGCCGACCAGTTGATACGTGGTTTCTTCATCGGTCTCGATGTCAGCCACCGTGACGGTCGCGCCAAAGCGCACGATCTTGCCCGAGAGCTTGGAGACATCAATGACTTCCGCACGGCTGATAATATCTTCCAGCTCGAGGATGCGCCCTTCAATGAAGCTCTGCTTTTCGCGCGCCGCGTGGTACTCGGCATTTTCCGATAAGTCGCCGTGCTCGCGCGCCTCTGCGATCTGCTTAATCACAGCTTGCCGGTCCGTGAACTTGAGCTGACGGAGCTCGTCTTGCAGAGGGGTCAGGCCCTCTTCCGTCATCGGTACTTTTTCCATAACGCCGTTTATGCCTTCGTGCTTTAGCAAAAGAAAAGAAAGGCCCACGCCAAAATTGGCGAGGGCGCGGCCGAATCGTTAATAGGGTCTAGGCGTTAAAATATGACTGGAGCGGGGCAACATCAAGGGCCCCGTCGCGTAAAGCGCCAATCGCCCCTACGGCGGCTGTGGCCGCCGCCATGGTCGTAAAATGGCAGATATTCTTGGTTAGGGCCGTCCGGCGGATGTCAAAGCTGTCTTTCTGGGACTGGGCGCCCTCGCTGGTATTAACCACCATTTGCACCTGACCCGAGATCATGAGGTCGACGCAATGGGGGCGGCCCTCGGCCACTTTGTTCACCACATCGACCGTGATGCCATGCGCTGCCAGGTTCTTTTGCGTGCCGCGCGTGGCCAGCACCTTGAAGCCCATGGCTTGCAGTTTTTGGGTCAGGTCGACGGCTGCGGCTTTGTCGCGCTCGCGCACCGAAATGAAAGCGGTGCCCTTTTGCGGCAACACCGTGCCCGCACCCAACTGCGCTTTGGCGAAGGCGCGCGGAAAGTCCACGTCCAGCCCCATCACTTCGCCGGTCGATTTCATTTCCGGGCCCAGCACAATATCAACGCCTGGGAAGCGGTTGAATGGGAACACGGCCTCTTTGACGGCGACGTGTTTCACCTTGCAAGGTGCCTGTTCGTAGTCGGCGCCGAGCTTGAAGCTGGCCAACTTTTCCCCGGCCATCACCCGCGCCGCAATTTTGGCGACTTGGACGCCAGTGGCTTTTGCGACAAACGGCACAGTGCGGCTGGCACGCGGGTTGACTTCGAGAATGTAAATGTCGCCGTCCTTGATGGCGTATTGCACGTTCATTAAGCCCACGACGTTGAGCTTTTTGGCCATCGCAATCGTCTGACGTTTGATGTCGTCGATTAATGCGCGGCTGAGCGAGTAGGGCGGAAGCGAGCACGCTGAGTCGCCCGAGTGCACGCCGGCTTCTTCGATGTGCTCCATGATCCCAGCGATATAAACATCGGTGCCGTCGCAAATGGCGTCCACATCCACTTCCGTTGCACCAGCCAGGTAGCTGTCGAGCAGCACCGGGTTGTTGCCTGTCACCTTGACGGCGTCGCGGAAGAAGTTGGTCAGGCTGCCTTCGTCGTGAACAATCGCCATGGCGCGGCCGCCCAGAACGTACGAGGGGCGGATGACGACCGGGTAGCCGATTTTTTTCGCCACCACTTGCGCGTCTTCCAGCGTCATGGCCGTACCGTTGGCCGGTTGGCGCAGCTTCAATTCCATCAGCATCTTTTGGAAGCGCTCGCGATCTTCGGCCAAGTCGATGGCATCGGGCGAGGTGCCCAAAATCGGGATACCGGCTTGTTCAATCGCATGCGCCAGCTTCAGTGGTGTTTGCCCGCCCAACTGCACAATTACGCCCAACACTTCGCCATTGCTTTGCTCGGTGCGGATCAGTTCGATCACGTCTTCAGCCGTGAGCGGTTCGAAGTACAACCGATCCGACGTGTCGTAGTCGGTCGACACGGTCTCGGGGTTGCAATTCACCATAATCGTTTCAAATTTGGCATCGCGCAGCGAGAAGGCCGCATGGACGCAGCAGTAATCGAACTCGATACCTTGGCCGATGCGATTGGGCCCGCCGCCCAGAATAATGATTTTCTTTTTGTTCGACGGCTCGGACTCGCACTCAGGCTGATTGAGGCCATCGCCCTCGTAGCACGAATACATATAAGGCGTGGGTGAGGCGAACTCGCCCGCGCACGTATCGATGCGCTTGTAGACTGGACGAACGCCCATTTTATGGCGCGCGGCCATAATCTCGGTGTCCTTACCTTTTGTCAGATCTGCCAGGCGTTTGTCCGAGAATCCCAATTTCTTGAGCGCCAGCATGTCTTGCGCGTTGGTCGGGATGCCCTTGGCACGCACCACTTTTTCAGCGGCGATGATCTTTTCCAATTGGCGCACAAACCACGGGTCGAACTTTGTGATGTTGCAAATCTCATCAACATTTAGGCCCGCCCGCAACGCTTGGCCGGCAATCACAAAACGGTCCGGGCGGGGCTGTGAGAGCGCCGCGCGCAACACGTCGTGGTCGGTGGTGGGAATGCCGTTGTCTTCCAACGATATGTCACTCAGGCCCGTGAGGCCGGTTTCCATCGACCGCAGGCCTTTTTGCAAACTTTCGCAAAAGGTGCGTCCCACGGACATCGCCTCGCCGACCGACTTCATCGACGTGCTGAGTAGCGCCTTTGTCTCGGGGAACTTCTCGAACGTGAAGCGCGGAATCTTAGTCACAACGTAGTCGATCGTCGGTTCGAACGACGCGGGCGTGGCTTTGGTAATGTCGTTGGTAATTTCGTCGAGCGTGTAGCCTACGGCCAGCTTGGCCGCGACCTTGGCAATCGGAAACCCTGTGGCTTTGGATGCCAGCGCCGAGCTGCGCGACACGCGCGGGTTCATTTCGATAATGGTCATGCGGCCATCGGCGGGGTTGATTGCGAACTGCACGTTCGATCCGCCGGTATCCACGCCAATCTCGCGCAGGCACGCAATCGAGGCGTTGCGCATCACTTGATATTCTTTGTCGGTCAGCGTCAGCGCCGGGGCTACGGTGATCGAATCACCGGTGTGAATGCCCATGGGGTCGACGTTTTCAATACTGCAGATGATGATGCAGTTGTCCTTGCGGTCGCGGACAACTTCCATCTCGTACTCTTTCCAGCCGAGCACAGATTCTTCCACGAGCACCGATTTCACCGGTGAGGCCGCGAGACCCGAGGCTACGAACGCCTCAAATTCTTCAGTGTTGTAGGCGATGCCGCCGCCTTCGCCACCCAATGTGAACGAGGGGCGAATGATTGAGGGCAGGCCCACCAGTTTCAGCGCTTCGCGCGCTTCGTCCAGTGAGTGAACCATCTGGCTGCGCGGGCTTTCCAGGCCAATCTTGGTCATGGCCTCTTTGAACATCTGTCGATCTTCGGCCTTCTCAATCACGTCGCGCTTGGCCGCAATCATTTCCACGCCGAATTTCTTCAACACGCCCATTTCATCCAGCTTCATGGCGGTGTTGAGCGCGGTTTGCCCACCCATGGTGGGCAACAACGCATCGGGGCGTTCTTTCTCGATGATCTTGGCCACGGTGGCCGGCGTGATGGGTTCGATGTAAGTGGCGTCTGCCAAGCCCGGATCGGTCATGATCGTGGCCGGGTTGGAGTTGACCAAAATCACGCGGTAGCCTTCTTGGCGCAGCGTCTTGCAAGCCTGGGCGCCCGAGTAATCAAACTCGCACGCCTGGCCAATCACAATTGGGCCTGCGCCGATGATCAGAATGCTTTTAATGTCGGTACGTTTGGGCATGGCGCTCTACTTCTTTTTCCGCGCGGCCATCGCCGCGGTGAAGCGCTCGAACAAATAATGACTATCTTGAGGGCCAGGCGAGGCCTCTGGGTGGTACTGCACCGAGAACACCGGCTTGTCGGTACTGCGCATGCCTTCGACGATGCCGTCGAACAGTGACTTATGCGTTTCCTTGACGTTGGCCGGCAGGCTCGCGCGATCCACAGCAAAGCCATGGTTCTGCGAGGTGATCTCGACCTTACCGGTTTCCAAGTCTTGCACCGGCTGGTTGGCACCGCGATGACCCATGGCGAGTTTGTAAGTCTTCGCCCCAAACGCGAGCGAGAGAATCTGGTGGCCCAGGCAAATACCGAAAATGGGCTTGCCCGTCGCAATCAGCTTTTTGATTTCCGGCACGGCGTAAACGCCCGTGGCGGCCGGGTCGCCAGGACCATTGGACAAAAAGATACCGTCGGGGTTGTGGCGCAAAATCTCGTCGGCTGTCGCTGTGGCGGGCACGACCGTGACATTGCAGCCGGTGTCGGCGAGGCAGCGCAAAATGTTGCGCTTAGCGCCGTAGTCGATAGCAACGACATTGAAATCGGCTTTGCGGCCATCTTTGATCAAATCGCCGAAACCTTTTTCTTTGGTCCAGCGGGTCTCGGTCCATGAATAAGTCTGGCGGCAGGTCACATCTTTGGCCAAATCCATACCGTTCAGGCCGGGCCAGGCTTTTGCCTCGGCGACGAGTTCGTCGATGTTGAACTTACCGGCGGGATCATGCGCGATCACGCCGTTCGGCGCGCCTTTGTCGCGGATCCGCCGTGTCAGGCGACGCGTGTCCAGCCCCGCCAGTCCAACCAAATTGTATGATTTCAACCACGCATCAAGATGCTGCTTGGATCGGTAATTCGACGGCTCGGTGATGTCGTCGCGGATAATGCAGCCGCGTGCCGCCGGCGTGGTGCTTTCCAAATCTTGCGGGTTGGCGCCAACGTTGCCGATATGGGGAAAGGTGAAGGTGATGATCTGGCCCGCATACGACAGGTCGGTCAGCACTTCCTGGTAACCAGTGATCGAGGTGTTAAAAACCACTTCGCCGACATTTTTGCCGACCGCCCCAATTCCACGCCCCCAAAATATCGATCCATCGTCCAATACCAAAACGGCTGTTGCGCCTTGCGGCTGAGCCCGGTCGGATGATGGATGTCCGGCCGCCATCAGGGCAGGCCTTTTGTGGTCGAGGATGGCGAGAGGCTCATGGGCTCGGCTTTCTGTAGGTTCGCATCCGTCTGCACCGACGCTGAAGGTGCGGCGGTTTGTGACGGCGTTGCAGTGTGGAGGCAAGCGCGGTGTTTAAGGAAAGCGTCTGGGTGAGTCAAGGGACTGCCGCATGTGGATAACTCGGCAAAAACACCAGCATTTCCAGGGCTTCGCGGCTTTTGCCAATACGCCAGCCTTGGAGTAGGTTACGCGCTTTCCAAAACCACTATGACAAGTCGATGAAAGGCGCGGAGCATGCTGCGAACCACGTTGAACGAGGCCATGAAAGACGCCATGCGCGCCAAGGATGCGCCAGTGTTGGGCACCATTCGGCTGATTTTGGCGGCGTTGAAAGACCGCGATATCGCGGCGCGCAGCAAAGGCAATTACGACGGCATCGCGGAAGACGAAATTTTGCAGATGTTCAACAGCATGATTAAGCAGCGCCGCGAGAGCATTACGTTGTACGAACAAGGCGGGCGCTGCGAGCTGGCACAAAAAGAAAAAGAAGAAATTGTCGTTATTGAGCGCTTCATGCCAAAGCAAATGGACGAGGCCGAAGTCGTGGCTGCCGTGAAGACGGCCATTGCCGCCGCCGACGCCAAGGGCCTGAAAGACATGGGCCGAGTGATGGCGGTGCTGAAAGAAAAGTTCGCGGGCCAAATGGATTTCACAAAAGCCAGCGCCGCTGTGAAGCAAAGTTTGTCGTAGTTTTTTCCTGTCATCGCCCGGCTTGACTGGGCGATCCGGGGCCAAAAGCGCAAGGCGGATTGTTAAGACATGGACCACCCGATCACGTCGGGAGGCGACGGACATAAAATTTAAACGGCATGAATTTTCCACCCGAATTTCTTGACGAGATCCGCAACCGAATTTCGGTGTCCAATGTCGTGTCTAAACGGGTGAAACTGATTAAGCGTGGCCGCGAATATGTGGGCTTAAGCCCTTTCAGCAACGAAAAGTCGCCGTCGTTTACCGTCAATGACGACAAGGGTTTTTATCACTGCTTTTCCACCAACGAGCACGGCGACATCTTTACGTTTTTGATGAAGACGCAAAATTTGTCGTTCCCCGAAGCCGTTGAACGCTTAGCTGAAGACGCCGGTATGGAAATGCCGCGCAGCGACCCACGCGAAGTCGCCGTCGTCGAGCGTGCCGTCAAATTACGCGAGGCGGTGGAAGCGGGCTGTATGTTTTTTCAAGCCGCTCTGCAAAAACCCGAAGGCAAACGTGCATTGGACTACCTGCATGGGCGCGGCTTGGGTGATGACATCATCCAGAAATATCGACTGGGCTTTGCGCCGTCGGGCAACGTGCTGAAAGCCGAATTGAAACGGCGCGGCTTTGCCGAAGATGTGCTGCTGGAAACGCGGCTGATCTCGGAAGGTAAAGAGGGCCGGGACTCGTTCGACTTCTTCCGTGATCGCGTGATGTTTCCTATCTTGGATTTGCGCGGCAGGCCTGTGGCATTTGGCGGACGCGTGATGGGCGAGGGCGAGCCCAAGTACCTTAATTCGCCCGAGACGCCGTTATTCCATAAGGGCGGGCTTCTATATGGCTTGTCGTTGGCGCGGCCCGTCATCAACGATAAAAATCAGGTGATCGTCTGCGAAGGCTATATGGACGTGATCGCCTTAGCCCAAGCGGGCTTCAACAACGCCGTCGCACCGCTCGGCACGGCGCTGACCGAAACGCAGCTCGAAATGCTTTGGAAATTGGTGCCCGAACCCATCATGTGCTTTGACGGCGATAAAGCCGGGCAACGTGCTGCCGCGCGCTCGGCAGGGTTAGCACTGCCCAGGTTGCTTCCGGGCAAATCGCTGCAATTTGCGTTGCTGCCCTCGGGCCAAGATCCAGACGACCTGGTGCGGCGCTCGGGCCCGGATGCCATGATGCAAATTTTGGGCCAAGCCGTACCATTATCGGAAATTATTTGGCGGCAACTGTTGGCTGATCATCAAACCGATACGCCTGAGCGCCGGGCCGGTTTCGAGCGGGCGGCCTATGAGCGTATTAATGTCGTGGCCGACCAAACTGTGCGGGACCAATATCGCAATGTGTTCCGCGACAGGCTGCGCGAGATGTTCCAACCTCAATTCAAGCCAAACCGGGCTGGAGGGTACCAAGCGGGCCGCAAGCCTGGCTGGTCGCCGGGCCGGGCCGGGGGCTTGGGCGGCCGCAACCCGTTCCGAGACCAGGGCCAGGGGGCCATCGGCACTGTCCGGCCCCGGCGGGCGCTTGAAAACGACACCATTCAAGAGCGCATCCTATTGGCCACGCTGATTAACCACCCCAATATCCTGGGGCATGTGGAAGATCGCCTTGGGGCCATGAATTTGGCCGATTCCCGCCTTGACTCATTGCGGCAGTCGGCCTTAATGCATCTTGCTCATCAACCGGACCTTGATTCTCAAACACTTAAGGCCCATCTAGCTGGCTTAGGGTTCGCCCATGACCTTGAGTCTCTCCTGGGAGAGGACACCTATGTCCATGCCGCTTTCGCACGTCCGACCGCCGAGCCGGTCAAGGCAACCGAGGGGTGGGACAATACGTTTGGTTGGTATCAGAGGTCTGGCCTCGAAGCTGAACTGAACCAGTTAAAAGAAAGCTTGGCCATCAACCCGACCGAAGAAATCATCGCGCAGATCAATACGATCGCCGAACAACTGAATCAGCATACGCATGAATAAAATTAGCAAGCCTGCCGCCAAATCATCTAGTTCTGCACAGTCTAAGGCTGGCACAGCCAAGGGCGCAAAACCTGCTGCCAAACCTGCAGCCAAAACGGCGAGCTCTAAAACCGCGTCGAATAAGGCCGCTGCTGCTAAGCCAGCGCCAAAGGCTCCGGTAAGCAAGGCCCCGGCCGCGAAAGTCGCACCAAGTAAACCAGTTGTCAGCAAAGTTGTGGCGGGTAAGCCCGCCCCCGTTGTGTTGGGCAAAGACGGTAAGCCGATCGAAATTGTTGCGCCCGGCGATAAGCCGTTACTCGATTCAACCAATCAAAATATCAAGAAGCTGATTCAGAAAGCCAAAGAACGCGGCTACATCACCTATGATGAACTGAATGCGGCATTACCGCCCGAAGAAATGTCTTCGGAGCAAATTGAAGACGTGATGTCGATGCTCTCGGAAATGGGCATCAACGTTGTTGAAGCCGAAGAGCAAGAAGAAGCCGAAGCCGGCGAAACCGCCGAAACCGAAGAGACAGCAAAACCCGAAGGCTACACCGGCGGCAACATTGACGAAGACGATGTGGGCCGTACCGACGACCCGGTGCGCATGTACCTGCGCGAAATGGGCTCGGTGGAATTGCTGTCGCGCGAAGGCGAAATCGCCATTGCAAAACGGATCGAAGCCGGCCGCGACATGATGATCGGCGGCATCTGCGAAAGCCCCATCACCATTCGCAACTTGCTGCAATGGCACGATGCGCTGCAGAACGGCAAAATGTTGCTGCGCGACATCATCGACCTCGACGCCACCTACGGCGCTGGGGCCATGAGCAAAGCCTCGGACCAAGAATTAGAAGTCGATGTGGTGTCTGATCCCGTTGACGCCAACGAAGACGACGATCAAGCCAAGAAGAAAAGAAACACCAGCTTCCCGCCGCCGCCCGCGGCCCAACCGGCCCCAGTTGCCGCGCCAAGTGTTGCAGCGCCTTCAGCGATTCCCGGCGCTGGACCCGCCATGCCAGGAGCGCCCGGCGTTCCGGGTGTGCCAGGCCAAACCGACGAAGAAGACGAAGCAGCCGTATCGCTCGCCGCGATGGAAGCTTCCTTGATGCCGCAAGTGTTGGAGGCCTTGGAAAAGGTTGCCCACACCTACACGCGCATGAAGAAGCAGCAAGACGCGCGCATGGAAGTGCTGCAGAAGGGCGAAGAAGTCGATAAGGCGCTGGAGCGCCGCTACCAGAAGATCAAACTTGAACTCGTCGAGCTCATGGAAGGTGTGCATTTAAATAATGCGCGCATCGAAGGCTTGGTCGAGAGCATGAACGACCTGAACCGCAAGTTGGTTGGCCTTGAAGGCCAAATCTTGCGCATTGCGCTGAAATGCAAGCTTAAGCGCGAAGAGTTCTTGCAGGCTTACTACGGCAGCGAACTTGACCCCAACTGGTTGAAGAACGTTGCCAAGTTGCCGTCCAAAGGCTGGAAAGATTTCGCTGGGCGGCACGAACAGGCCGTTGAGCAAGTGCGCGCGCAAATCGGCGCGATTGCAGACGAAGCCAGCGTGCCCATCGGCGATTTCCGTCGCATTGTCAGCACCGTTCAAAAGGGCGAACGCGAAGCTGCTCGTGCTAAGAAAGAAATGATCGAGGCCAACTTGCGCCTGGTGATTTCCATTGCCAAAAAATACACCAACCGTGGCCTTCAGTTCCTCGATTTGATTCAAGAAGGTAATATTGGATTGATGAAGGCGGTTGATAAGTTCGAATACCGCCGCGGTTATAAATTCTCGACCTATGCGACATGGTGGATCAGGCAGGCGATTACGCGCTCGATTGCCGACCAAGCCCGAACCATTCGTATTCCGGTGCACATGATCGAGACCATCAACAAGCTGGTCCGCACGTCGCGCCAAATGCTGCACGAAATCGGCCGCGAGCCGACGCCTGAAGAGTTGGCAGAAAAACTGCAAATGCCGCTGGAGAAAGTGCGCAAGGTTCTGAAAATTGCGAAAGAACCGATTTCTTTGGAAACTCCGATTGGCGACGAAGAAGACAGCCATTTGGGCGACTTCATCGAAGACAAGAACGCTATTCAGCCGGTCGATGCCGCCATTCATGGCAACTTGCGCGAAACCACAACGCGCGTGTTAGCCAGCCTCACGGCGCGCGAAGAACGCGTGCTGCGCATGCGGTTTGGCATTGGTATGAACACCGACCACACGCTGGAAGAAGTCGGCCAACAGTTCTCGGTGACGCGCGAACGTATTCGTCAAATCGAGGCGAAGGCCCTTCGCAAGCTGAAACACCCCAGCCGTTCGCGGAAACTACGCAGCTTCCTCGACAATTAGTCCGACCTTTCCCTCGCCTACTAGCGGGAGAGGGCCGGTTGAGGGGTTTGTTTGATGTCCGTCCCAGTGCAACCCAACGTTATCAATCGCCTTCTTGGCGGGCCGTTGGGTGCATTGATTCTCAAGCCTTGGTATGACCCGGTCGCGCTGCAAGCCATCGTGCAGTTTTACATGCCGGCTTCGCGTGCCTGGGCAGAGGCGAACGCAGCGGCGGGTGACGTCGACGCCTTTATCAAAGCGGTTGGCAAGCCACGCGTCGCTGGTTTGGGTTTGATTGGCGTCGTTTCAGAAACAGCACTGCGCCATCATGCGTATTGCGCCGCCGAGACAGCGTGGCAAAGCGCTGCCCTTGGCGGGGCCAAACCTGCTGATTTGGCTTATCTGGAAGGTCAGCGCATGGCTGCGGCTGATAAGTGGATGCACGCGCGGCGCTTGTTTCTGGCGCCGCATCTGACCAGCGGTTTCGATCCCGTGAAGTTTGCGATTCAATCTCGCAGCCAAGTTGATCAGCGCCATGGTGAACGGTTGACTGATCCTGCAAAAATGTTTCCAAGCCCAGACGACACACGCGACATCACACAGTCAGCAACGTGCGATGTTCATGGTCGGCGTTTAAGTTGGGCACGGTTTCCAGCGGCGCCCCACAGTGGCGATACGCACGGCTGGGCGCGCATCGAAGAACCGCGTGACGGCAACGCAAGTGGCGTCGTCATTTTTTGCCACGGTATTTTGATGGAGCGCGAGCATTGGGCAAGCTTGTACGACCAAGCCCAAGTTTTTCTTGAGCCCGAAGGCGGGGCGCTGGCGGTGATTTCCCCCGAAGGCCCCAGCCACGGTCGGCGAATGCAATCAGGCTTTTATGGCGGCGAGCCAGTGTTGGCCCATGGGGTCGGCGGCATGGCCGATTACTTCGCCGCACATGTGGTCGAAGTGGGCCGGCTGATCGCCTGGGCGCGACAAAAGTACGGCGTGCCGGTGGCCGTGGCGGGCGTGAGCTTGGGCGCGTTGACGGCGCAATTGGTGGTGAGTGCTGCCAAACATTGGCCTGCAGACTGCAAGCCCGACGCCGCGCTGTTGCTCACGACCAACGAGTCTCTCATGGAGGTCACTTACAACGGCGACTTGGCGCGAGCGTTAAACTTGCCGACGGTGCTGGAGACGGCGGGGTGGACGCCCGAAATGGTCGAACACTATCGACCGCTCATGGAACCCGGTGCGCCGGCCGTGCCGCCCGAACGTGTTTTTTGTGTGCTGGGCGACACCGACACCGTCACGCCCTACGCCGGAGGCCAACGATTGGTGGGTCGCTGGGAGCTTCCTGAAAGCAATGTTTTCACCTGGCATGGTGGGCATTTTGCTGCAGCCTTCTCGGTCTTGCGCGATCGAACGCCGATTCATAGGTTTAAGGCCGCTTTGGCGGCAACAAAAACGCACGCGAGCATTTGATAATACGGCGCGGGATTGCGTGGAACTGCGCCAAGATGCGCGACGATTTGTTATGTTCGGTGCTGAGAATAGCTTGGGTTAGCCCTGAGCGAGAATGAGGAGAAAGTCACATGCGACGAGCAACATTGTTCGCGGTGGTCAGCAAGTTAACTGTCGCGTCGGTCGTTCTGTGGGCCGCGGGTGCTGTGGCCGGTCCGCAGCGATTGCCTGCCGTTCACCACGAGATATCAGCGTCGCTCGACCCGGCTGCGCAATTGCTGAAGGTGACTGATCGCCTGAGCATTCCTTCCGCCGCGCTCAACGCGGATGCGACCTTCACCTTAAACGCCGCACTTAAGGTACGAAGTTTAACCAAAGGCGTAACCCTGGAAATTGTCAAAGCCAATGCGCCCGGCGAGGACGTGGGCATGGATCGCGAAAGCGAGAATGGCCAGACCCCAGTGGCGGTAAATGTCTATCGCATCAAAGGTGTCAGTCCGCGGCAGGACGTCAAAATAGGCTTGGCCTACGAAGGGATCATCAACAATCCAATCACGGCAGTGGGCGAGGAGTACGCGCGTGGCTTCAGCCAGTCGCCCGGCTTGATCGAGGAGCGCGGCGCGTACCTTGCCGGTTCGTCGGTTTGGATTCCGCAAATCAAAGACACGCTGGTCACGTATCAGTTGACGGTCGATTTACCCAAAGATTGGAAATCGGTCAGCCAGGGGACGCGCTTGAAAAGCACAGCCGGTGGACCAGGGCATCGTGACATGTGGTTGGCCGACACGCCAACGGAAGAAATTTACATCATCGCCGCAAAGTTCACCGAGTATTCCCGAGATGTGGGCCAAGCAACAGCCCAAGCGTTCCTGCGCACCCCCGACGATGGATTGGCGGCGCGGTACCTGGATGCGACGGCTGGATACATGGAAATGTACCGCAACATGATTGGGCCGTATCCGTACTCGAAGTTCGCGCTTGTCGAGAACTTCTGGGAAACCGGCTACGGCATGCCGTCGTTCACGTTGCTCGGCGAGCAGATCATTCGCTTTCCATTTATCATCAACACGTCCTATCCGCACGAGCTGTTGCACAACTGGTGGGGCAACGGCGTCTTTGTCGATTTCGACAGCGGCAATTGGTGCGAGGGCTTGACCGCCTACCTGGCCGACCATTTGGTTGCCGAGCAGAACGGCCAAGGCAATCTCCATCGCCGCGATATTTTGCTGCGCGTCACCGATTACGTCACCGGCGAGACCGACTTTCCGCTCCGCAAATTCAAAAGCCGCTACAACCCAGTGACCGAGGCAATAGGTTACGGCAAGACGGCCATGGTCTTCGACATGCTGCGCACCCGCGTGGGAGATAAAGTATTCATTCAAAGCCTGCAAAAATTTTACCACGACAATAAATTTCGCAACGCGTCCTTCACCGATATTCGAAACAGCTTTGAATCCGTATCCGGCCAGGATTTGAGAGCGTTCTTTGCTCAGTGGGTCGAGGACACCGGCATGCCCGACCTGAAGCTCGGCAATGTCGAGGCTAAGGGGTCGCGCGTTACGTTGACAGTCGACCAGGTTCAGTCCGGCAAACCCATGGCCCTTGATGTGCCGGTCGTTTTCCATGCGGGCGGTCAGACGATTGTGAAATCCTTCTCGTTCAATGGGGACGCGGCAAGCGTAACCCAATCATTCGATTTGCCGGCCAAGGTCGAGCGCGTCGACGTCGATCCACAGTTTAATGTCTATCGCCGCTTGAGCCCGTTTGAAGTGCCAACAAGCTTGTCGAAAGCCTTCGGTGCAGAAAAAGCGCTGATGGTGCTGCCGTCCACCGACGAGGCCGCCCGTTATGCTGGGCTGGTCAAGTCGTGGAGCAGGTCAGGCGTCGAGGTTGTGCGAGACACTGAAATCGCCGCACTGCCCGCCGACCGCGCGGTGTGGGTTTTGGGGGCGACGAACCGACTTGTTTCCGCTGTCAACGCTGCGCTCAAGCCAGAAGGTGCGGTTCTCAATGCGGCGGGAGCGACGGTGGATGGCCATCCCTATGCTGCCGCATCGAAAAGCATCGTGGTCACGGCGCGCAATCCCAACACGCCATCTGCAGCCGTTGTCTTTATTTCGGCCACATCCGAGGCGGCGGCGGACGGCTTGGCGCGTAAGCTACCGCACTATGGCAAATACAGTTGGCTGGTGTTTGGCGGCGATGCGCCCGACAACGAAGCGAAGGGCGAATGGACACCGCGCAATACGCCATTAGCGCGTGATCTTGTTGCCAACCCCAAACTCGGAACGATGGTGGTGCGTCCTGCGTTGGCCGTGCTGCCATCGCCGATTGATGCAGCGCGTATGAAAGCGGACGTCGAGTGGCTTGCCGACCCGGCGCGCGAAGGACGCGGCGTTGGCAGCGCCGGCATCGAGGCTTCAGCTGATTACATCGCCCAACGCTTCAAAGACTTGGGGCTTCAACCTTTGCGAGGGGCCGCTGATTACGTTCAGCGTTTTACCGCACCGAATGGTCCCGGCGGCAAACCTGTTGAGCTTAAAAACATTGTCGGCGTGATGGCGGGCTCATCTCCCGCCTTTGCAGGTCAGGCCCTTGTTGTCTCGGCCCATTACGACCACTTGGGGCGCGGGTGGCCCGATGTTCGCGCGGGCGAGGAAGGCAAAATTCACCCCGGTGCCGATGACAACGCATCGGGAGTCGCCGTACTGCTTGAAGTGGCGCGGTTGATGAAAGGTCAGATCCCTGAGCGGTCAATTGTGTTTGCAGCATTCTCGGGCGAAGAGTCAGGGCTGCAAGGCTCGAAGGCTTACGTGGCGGCGGCGCAAGATGCCGCATTCCCCTTTCCATTGGCAAAAAATATCGCCGCACTTAACGTCGATACGGTGGGCCGACTTGAGGACGGCAAGGTTCGCATTTTCGGTGCCGAAAGCGCGCGCGAGTGGCCGTTCATTTTTCAGGGTGCAGCCGCGACAACCGCAGTTCCTATCGAAGTCATCGCCAAAGATATCGGCGCGTCTGATCAAAAATCCTTCGTCGAGGCGGGCGTTCCGGGTGTTCAAGTGTTTGCGTCAACGGCAGTCGATTACCATCGTCCGTCCGACACTGCCGATAAGTTGGACGCCAAGGGCATGGTGAAAGTGGTCACCATATTGAAAGAGGTGGCCGATTACCTCGCCTCCCGGCCCGAGCCGATGCGACTTACTGGCCCCGCAGGCACAGGCCCCACAGGCAATGGCCCAACCGCCGCTGCGCCCAGCTCACCGTCGCCTGCTGCGGCCGCGCCGCGCCGCGTGGCCACCGGGCTGCTGCCCGACATGGCATATGATGGAAAGGGCGTGCGGGCGTCCGCCATAGCCGAGGGGTCCGGTGCCGCGTTGGCAGGCTTGAAAGCGGGCGACGTGGTCATTTCCCTCGCGGGCCAGAAAATCGATGACCTCAAGGCGCTATCTGATGCCCTTAAAACGTTGGTTCCGGCACAAGTGATTGAGGTCGTGGTCACCCGCGATGGCAAGCCCCTGACGACCTCAATGAGGCTTGGGGAGCGCTAAATTTAAGGACGCAAAAGAGTGGATTGGGCGGGGACAAAAAGCCAAGCACACACTTGACCAAACCTGCGCGCCGCGTAGGTTGGCGCCGCTTAACCGACGTGGCCGTGGGGCCTGTAGCTCAATTGGTTAGAGCCGACCGCTCATAACGGTCTGGTTGCAGGTTCGAGTCCTGCCGGGCCCACCATGTTTTCAATTACTTAGCGTAAACATGGCGCTTAGTTTTCAGCCGTAAGTGCACAGTAAGTGCAATGATTGGTAGTCGGCTGCGAATGACGGCGAACATCACACTCGGGTTTGACTGTTTAAAAATTCTCGTTTTACTTGGAAGAATTGAAACTGATTGAGCCAAGCTTCTCCATGTCGCGGTAGGCAGTAATGGGTACGTAATCTCAGGCAAGCCGGGGTGTGAAAGACCCGCCCTTGGGCTCTCAGGGCCACTTAGCACGCAGCGTAAATTGATTTGCTGGGCAATAGCTTGATGGGAGGCCAACGAAATGACGTTGAGTTCTGAATCGACTGAAACAACTGAAGTGAAGCTCGCGCAGATTCGGCTGACTACTGAGCAGCACGTTTTGTATAAGTTTCACCGTGTCCGCTTGTATCAATTACAGCAGCAAAAAGAGATACGCGCTTTCATAGATCGGCACCTGGAAAAAAAGGGCGCCATAAAATTCCTTAAGCTCGCCTACTTCATTGCTGCAGACGCATACATGAAACAAATGCGAACAGGAGAATCAATTCCTAGAGACCTTTTAAAGGATATGACTGTCGCGCTGGAGCAGTTGCTGAAGGCTTTGCTCCATATCAAAGACTATGCACCGGTGGTCCGAAATGAACTAAACAAAATGTATATACATTCTTTGCCAACTGCCGCGATCCTTGATGCCAGAGACAAAGTGTGGGTGAAGATTAATGAAAGACTAGGGAAAAGGTCTGAGGGCTTTTTTATCGACCGGATAGAATCCTTGTACTATGCAACGGGAAACATGTTGCGGCGTATCCCGACATCAGATTTTTTAAAGCCTTCGATGGTGGTCAAAAAAGGTCCTTCCGGCACCCATTTTCCAGCCATCGACCAAGCCGTTAGCTTGTGGGCTGCATTATGGGAAACTGCGCTAGGCAAGAAAGCAACAATTTCAGTCAAGCCTGATTCAAGTGACGAGAGCACCTGCAATGATCCATTTTGGCTGACGGGTGGTGAGTTTGTTGAATTTGTTCGACTCATGCTCAAACCGTTCCACGAAACCAAGCTGAACAGGCAGACGGGGCGTGCAACCGAAGAAGACAAATGGACTCGTCAGATTAAAAATGGGCTGTCATTGCTGAGGGGACAAGTTGAGAAACGAAATGGCGAGAAATATTTAATTTCGTACTTAGGACATTGGACAACGTACGGTTCATTTTCTCCCACGCTCGAAGAGCCGAGCGGTGCCCAGGAGAACTCGCATGGACCAAAGACAAACGCCACCGACACCACCGACACCACCGACACCACCCACGCCCGCACCTGAGGTCGGTCCGCTGCCGCCATTCTGTGTGGCAGAATTCTGTGAGTTCTACGGTTTAGGGCGAACAAAATTTTACGAAGAGGTTAACGAAGGCCGATTGCAAGTTCGCAAGATGGGCCGACGCACGGTCATTTTTCGAGAAGCCGCAAATTTATGGGCGGCTCAACTTCCTATAGTAATGTCAAAATCCGCGCAAAAAGTCCCCGTGCATTCTGTTGTGGGGGCGGGCAGTGAACACTAACTATCGAGATGACGTTGAGCGCGCCCGCGTAAAACTTGAACTGCAGGAAGAGCGCCTCGCGGCAACACGTAATCGCGCGAGAATCGCCAAGGAATGGGCCTCCGCGTTCGACATCAAAATTGTCAAAAGGCCCTTTGGACAAAGGCACGCGCGCTACTCGGTGATTAATCGGTGGATCGAATCACCCTTTCCACCGAATACCAACACCGCACTATTCAAGATCGCTGAGCAGATCGCCAACGTTCATCATTCTAATGGTGGTTCGCGCCCACCCTACATCGAAGCATACGAGCGGTTTCATTTCGCGCAGAGCCTATTTGAGGGGCGTGGCATTCGAGTGAATCGAAAAATTACGCACCGCGCGCAGATGACCGTTTACGAATTAGTCAAACGAGAAATTCGCGATAGTGATGATCTCATCGACAGGAGCATTGCGATGTGGGCCGAGGTAAGTGTTCCGGCCGCACGGTTATCAAAATGAATTATCACGACGCCATTCACTCCAACGTAATTCGCGCTGTGAGCCAACTCACGCCGAATTACCGATCTAGCGCTTGAGCGGTGCATCAATGCGGTGCACACACTTAGAGAAAATATCACTTTGTTTAGATATGCACAAAATCCAAAAAGGGAACAGGAAATGACCGAAAATGTAAATAGTGCCGAGCTCGTGTCGGAGGCTGTGGGCGATGCTTCGACCCCTAACGATAAGCTAAAAATTGCATTCGATAGGCTCGCACAGTGCGGCGAAGAATTTGTGAAGCATGAGGCTACCGCGACGCGCCGAAAGGCCAAAAGCTTTGGGGTGCTCGTACTCATATTTGTAGAATTAAAAGAAGAAGGCCTTCTCGATGACGCAATGGCTGACCTCCGGCGAATGATCGGTTCATCGAATGGCGTTGGTTCGCTAGGGCAGCATAAGGGCCAATCATTTTATTTCCTTGCAATGCGTGCATACTTCAAAATTCCTGATGCCACCGCGTCGCGCTATGCATCATTAATAAAATGGCTCCAAAAAAATAAAATATCGCCCGAAGATTTCGGTGAAGAAATCGAACAGCGGGATGGGCTCGAAGAATGTATCAAACAGGCAAAGTCGGCCGAAAAACCTAGCCGCGTGAAGAGCATCTTAGAATTGAGTGATGATGGCGACCTCATGGATGATCGTCCATGGCTAGGCTCACGTGGTGATGACGATGACCCATCGAGCGATGAGACGCGGGATGATGACAACAGATCAGATGCGACAGAATCCAGCGATGAGGATTTGTTCCTCAAAGTGTCGCCCAAGGTATCCAAGCCGTTCGAGGCACTCGAGCCCGGACATTACGCCTTTGCCGGTGTGGTGCGAGTGAATCAGACTAACCGGAAAATTGTTATGATCACTCGCGATCCCGACGCCTGTAATCCAATGATCAAAGCACTAAAGGGTAAGAATCTCGAGCATTGTTATGGTCTTGATCTTGGCAAATTAGAGGGAAAGAAAATTCGTGTAGGCAAATAACGCCGAGAAGGTACATTTCGAGGCGGCGTCATGTACGCCACTTACAACTGAGAGGCTGAGCAGGTGAAACGGAAGCTCACTTCGATAATGCGGCTAACTGTTGGTTCTTGGCCGTCTCATCATTGGTGCTAACTCATAGGTAAAGGGCGGCCCTGAACATTATGGCTGTGGCGCTCGATGGTGTGTGGTTAGGGTTTTTAGTCGGCGATGCGACGGCGGCTTTAGCGGGTACCATTGGTACTATTTTCGGTACACTTGAAGCAGCACTGAATTACGTCGGAAAATATGGGTTTGAAGTGCCAATTATTGGCGGAGCAATCGGTACAGTGCCGTTTTGGCTTTCAGCCAAGCGCGTTTATGGCATCACAATCCAGTATCAATCGAACATCCGGCACAAAAAAGGGGCCATACTATTTGGACCGCATTTAAACCCGAACTACCAAGAAGCTATTGCAAATTCTGCTTCCGACTTGGACGTTTGGGAACGTTCTTATCGAGTTCGTTAGCGCGATGGTCGTGCAAATAGACTTCCGCAATAAGGCTCTCGGCGATATCGAGTACTATATTTATGTCGCTACAGGACGGGTCGTATCCACGATGAATTGCAGCGTCACCAGCGCCTAATATAGAGTCGAGATTCCCGCGCTGGCGTACAGACACATATCCGGCTTTCTGCAAGGCATCCATATTTGCCTTGAAGCTACCCTGATCTCCCACTTTTTCTATCATCACGCTCTCAATCGCAGCCCTGATTCCCATCGCTGCAAGCCTATGCATATCGTTTTGAACCGCTATGTAAACCTCACGCATCAGCGCACAGGTAAGGGCAGGCACGGTCACATTCGAGAATAACTCAAAAAGTTCATGGTTGACCCACGGTGGTTCACGGCGAGCTATAGCTGGCGGGTAGAATACAGTAGTTGCGGGCGTATCCTCCGACCATTGCTGCGTGTGCCGCAACTTCACAGTTTCACAGCCGCGACACTTGAGCATTTCATAAACCTCGTGCCAGTGTTCAACGTCTTCCTCTTGGCCTCCATGTTCCTCGTATGTGCCTTCTTTCCGCTCAGCAGTAATGACATCATGTTTTGTGGGCTGACCGCACTTGTTGCAGTGGGCCATCGTAATCTCGTGTGACATGGTAGCCTCCACCACTGGACCAGAATCACCATTTCCTAGCCTCTGGAGTGGCAATACTAGCTTCTAGACAATTAACAGCAATCTGCTTTGACGAACACTCAGAGGAAAAGCAAAGGGCCACCGTGATTGGCCCTCATTTTTTTGAGCGCCACGTCAGCCGACAGATTTGAGACGAAAATCAATTTCATACTCGACCAATTTGACGCCTAGCACCATTGACGTTGCTAACTTCAGGTCCTTATCAACTGATCTGGCAACTATGATGCCACGCACATCTTTGCCGTCTGCCAGATTGGCCTTCACCCAGCCCATGTATCCCAAAAGCTGGCCGATGGTCCGCTCATGCCCACGGGAGACTTTCAATTCAATAACGACAAAAGTGCCGCCCTTATCCCGAGCAAGTATGTCAATACGCCTTCCATCGGCTGGAAACTCCACGCCATCAAAAGCACCGTCCTCATCTTGATATAGGGCTAAACCTGGCTCAAGCTTGCCAAGGTTCCTTGCAAGATAATCGCGCAGATCGGTTTCATACGCGAACTGACTCGCCGACTCGGAATCCTCGTCGGCCAGCCGCGATTCTTCATTAGCCTCACCTTTCTCATCAGGTGAGACGGCATCAACTAGGTCTTTGCCATATTCAGGGGCTGGATCAGTGGCAGGGTCCCACAGTCGATATTGCGCGGGACCCATCTTGAAAAATAAGTCGAAGTTCTTGCCAGGCTTTATGCCCTTGTGATGTTTGCGATTTGGCGAATTTACCGACATGCCATCGACATGCATCCGTACGGTAGTGTCGCGGATTTTCGGATATCGCTGTGCAAACCATTTTACCGCTTCCATTTTGCCAAATACCTGACCAGGCTTAAGGGTCTCGGCTGCAAAGATGTGCATCAGGTCTTTTGTCGGTTTCTCGTATATGGACATGTCGGCCTTGAACCTTTGATCAACTCACGCTCTGCTATTTCTAGCCGCATTTCTTCAAATTTAGCGAGTATTTTAGCTTTACGCTGGCTACTATGTTAACCAGACTTTGTTGGGTGTTGCTTGGCCTAAATATGCCCTCGGCAGGGTAATCGAAGACTTTGGAACCGATTGATAATTTCGGTCTGATTGGGGTGGCTAAGTGTTAACTGGCGAAATTCGCAACCAAGTCGATCAAATCTGGAACGCGTTCTGGTCGGGGGGCGTTTCCAACCCCCTCTCGGTCATCGAGCAGATCACATACCTGCTGTTCATCAAGCGCCTGGATGATCTTCACACCCTTGAAGAAAGCAAAGCTGCCAGCTTGGGCAGCCCCATGGAGCGACGCATCTTTCCAGAGGGGAAGGATGACCAAGGCCGCCCTTATGCTGACTTGCGCTGGTCTCGCATCAAGAACTTTGAAGCCCGCGAAATGATGGACGTTGTGGCTGACCGCGTGTTCCCGTTCTTGCGGGAACTTGGCGAGAAGGGCTCCAGCTACGGCCAGCACATGAAAGATGCGCGGCTTGGCTTCAGCAATGCGTCGTTGCTCGCCAAAACCGTTGATATGATCGACAAAATCCCTATGGATGATCGTGATACCAAGGGCGATCTATACGAATACATGCTGGGCAAGATCGCCAGCGCCGGGACTAACGGTCAGTTCCGCACTCCGCGCCACATCATTCAGACCATGGTCGAAATGATGCGTCCGACACCCGATGACGTGATTTGTGACCCAGCCGCCGGCACCTGCGGCTTCTTGGTTGCTGCAGGTGAGTATCTGCGCGAAAACCATCCGAAGCTGTTCCGTGATGAAAAGCTGCGCAAACATTTCCACGGCGGGATGTTCCACGGCTTTGACTTCGACCCGACCATGCTGCGTATCGGCAGCATGAACATGACCCTGCACGGGGTTGATAATCCTGACGTGAGTTACCGCGATAGTCTCGCCCAAGAGCATGACGGTGATGCGGGTCGGTATTCACTGATCCTGGCTAACCCGCCTTTCGCGGGATCGCTGGACTACGAACAGACCGCCAAAGACCTTCAGCAAATCGTCAAGACCAAGAAGACCGAACTGCTGTTCTTGGCGCTGTTTTTAAGATTGCTCAAAACTGGCGGGCGCGCAGCGGTCATCGTGCCGGACGGCGTTCTCTTTGGTTCATCGAAGGCCCACCAGGAACTGCGGAAGCAACTGGTGGAAAACCATAACCTTGAGGGCGTGCTGAAGTTGCCGTCAGGCGTGTTCCGCCCCTACGCGGGTGTCTCGACCGCTATCCTGCTGTTTACCAAGACTGGCGTCGGGGGCACCGATCATGTCTGGTTTTATGACATGCAGGCCGATGGTTACTCATTAGATGATAAGCGCAATGCGCTACTCCCAGACGAGAAACAAGGCGCCAAGCCACAATCAGCATTAACTGCTGATGACCACGCCAAGAACAATCTCCCCGACGTTCTGGCCCGTTGGAACAAGCGCGACCAAGAGGAGCGCAAGAACGCTCGCACAGCCCAAAGCTTTTGCGTGCCGAAGGCCGAGATCGCCGCGACTGGTACCTATGACTTGTCGCTCAATCGCTACAAGGTGGTTGAGCACGAAGAACAAAAGCACGACACCCCTGCCGATATCGTTGCCGAACTGCACAAGCTAGAGTCCGAAATCAGCGAAGGCCTAAGCAAGCTAGAGGCGATGCTGAGATGAGCGCGAAAAGAATTGCGCTGGGTGAACTGATTGTGCCAGCAAAAGTGCCACGTGCAGGTGACGTTGATTTTCCGATACTCTCAATGACCATGCATGGCGGTCTAGTGGACCAATCCGAGAAATTCAAAAAACGCATAGCAAGTGCTGATACTTCAAACTACAAAGTTGTAAGCGCTGGGCAATTGGTTATTGGGTTCCCTATTGATGAAGGTGTGCTGTCGTTTCAAAGCCGATATGAAAAGGCAATTGTGAGCCCGGCCTATGAAGTTTGGGACGTTCGCCCTGAGCACAATACCCATAGGCCATACTTGGAACGCTTTCTTAGAAGCCCCGATTCATTGAGTTTTTACCGCGGCAAGTTGAAGTCGACCACTGCTCGACGCAGAACTGTACCCCGCGAGACATTCTTGTCGCTCTTGATTCCCCTCCCCCCTCTCCCTGAACAGAAGCGCATTGCGGCGATCTTGGATCACGCTGACGAATTGCGCCGCAAGCGCCAACGCGCCATCGACCGCCTCAACCAACTCGGCCAAGCCATCTTCTATGAGATGTTTGGGGATCCGGCGAGTAATCCAATGGGCTGGCCCATTGGTAAAATTAATGACCTCGCCGCGTCCACCCAATATGGGACAAGCGCAAAAGCAGGTGCAGAGGGTGCTTATGCAATTCTGCGAATGGGTAACGTAACGACATCTGGCGATATCGATCTAGCAAGTTTGAAATACATCGACTTCAACAGAGACGAAGTTGAAAAATATACAGTGTCCGCAGGGGACATCCTTTTCAATCGCACGAATAGCCCCGATCTTGTTGGGAAGACCGCAGTGTATCACGGTGATCGACCTTTTGGCTTTGCAGGCTACCTAATTCGCTTAAGAACCAATCATAACGCCGTTCCGGAATACCTTAGTGCGTTTCTCAACAGCCCATTCGGCAAGAAAGTACTTCGCAATATGTGCAAAGCCATCATCGGGATGGCGAACATAAATGCAAAGGAACTACGCAGTATCGCACTCCCCGTCCCACCTATCGAAAAACAGCGCGAGTTTCAAAAAAAATTGAGCAGCATCCGCGATGTTTATCCACACCTTAATGCGTCGGGCCGAGGTCTTGATGGACTCTTCTCATCGTTGCAACATCGCGCCTTTCGAGGAGAACTGTAATCGTGTCGCAGTTCGCCTTCCTCCAGTCAGAGTTTGGGCAGGTCTTTGATCTGGCACAGAAGGCCGAAACTGCTGCTTTATCTGATCCACGCGGTTCCTGCTTCTATGCCAGGCTCGCCCTAGAGAGCGCCGTTAAGTGGATGTATGCCAATGACCGCAGTTTGCGATCACCCTACGACACCACACTATCTGCGCTGATCCACGAAGGCACGTTCCGTACCGTTGCTAGTAGTGCGCTGGTCACCAAAGCCCGCATCATCAAAGACCTGGGCAATACGGCGGTCCACGAGACCCGTCCAGTCCCGCCACAAAACGCCATTACCTGCGTCCGCGAACTGTTTCATTTCAGTTATTGGCTGGTGCGGACCTACGCACGAGGCCCAAAACCTGACGCCTCACTGACTTTCAAAACCGATGTCTTGCCACGCGCGGTCCAAGTCGAAGCATCAACTCTCGCCAAACTTCAGTCGCTGGCCAATGCCCAAGAGGATGCCACCAATGCATTGGCCGCCGAACAAGCTGCACGATTACGCACCGAGGAACAGCGTGCTGCGCTAGACGATGAGATCAAACGCCTTCAGGACGAAATTGCGGCCATCAAGCAGACCAACCAGGCGGCCCCGGATGCCCACGACTATAATGAAGCCCAGACCCGCGACGCGTTTATCGACCTGTTGTTGAGTGAAGTTGGCTGGCCGCTCGATCAGCCCCGTGATCGTGAATACCCCGTCAAAGGGATGCCTAATACAGCGGGTGATGGCTTTGCCGACTATGTGCTGTGGGGTGATGACGGCAAGCCTTTAGCCGTTATTGAGGCCAAGCGCACGAAACGCGACCCCCGCGTAGGCCAGCAACAAGCAAAACTCTACGCCGACTGCCTAGAAGCTGAGTTTAGCGTTCGCCCTCTCATTTTCTATACGAATGGCTATGAACACTGGCTGTGGGATGACCAACGCTACCCACCGAGATCAGTTCATGGCTTCCTCAAAAAGGATGAACTGGCACTGTGGCGGCAGCGCAAAGACGACCGTCGCACACTGTCGGCTACTACCATCGACCCGGATATTGTTGAACGTTACTACCAGACCCGCGCCATCAAACGAGTTGGTGAGGCGTTCGAGAAAGACCACCAACGCAAGGCTCTGCTGGTGATGGCGACCGGCTCAGGCAAAACCCGCACGGTCATCGCACTCATTGACCAACTAATGCGCGCCAATTGGGTCAAGCGCGTATTGTTTCTGGCCGACCGCGTGGCCTTGGTGAAGCAAGCCCATAACAACTTCAAAAAGCACCTGCCCAGCGCCCCAAGCGCCAACCTGATCGAAAAGCACGACCCTAAGAAAAACGACCACAACGGCGCGCGCGTCTGTGTCGCAACCTACCCGACGATGATGGGCCTGATCGACGAGATGCAAAATGGGCAGCGCCAATATGGCCCAGGACACTTTGACCTGATCGTTATCGACGAAGCCCACCGCTCAATTTACCGCAAGTACCGGTCCATCTTCGATTACTTTGACAGTCTGCTCGTCGGCCTGACCGCCACCCCGCGCGATGAGATCGACCATGACACATATTCCCTCTTCGAGCTGGAACGCGGCGTCCCAACGGATGTGTATGACCTGGATAATGCGGTGGCAGATAAGTTTCTTGTGCCGCCAGCACCAATCTCAGTGCCTCTCAAGTTTCAGCGGCAAGGCATCAGGTACAACGACCTTTCGCCCGAAGATCAAGAAAAGTGGGACCTGCTGGAATGGGAAGACAAACTTCCCAACCGTGACATTGACCCCAACGAGGTCAACAAGTGGCTCTTTAATACCGATACCGTCGATAAGGTGCTCGAACACCTGATGACCAATGGCCTTAAGGTTGCGGAGGGGGATCGACTGGGCAAGACGATTGTCTTTGCCAAGAACCACGACCACGCCATGTTCATTGCACAACGCTTTGACGCCAACTACCCGCATTTGGCCGGGCAGTTTGCGCGGGTGATCGACTACAGCACCGAATACGCCCAATCCCTGATCGACGATTTCTCCATTACCGACAAAGCCCCACACATCGCAATCTCTGTCGATATGCTCGATACTGGCATCGACGTACCCGAAGTCGTCAACTTGGTATTCTTCAAGATCGTGAGGTCCAAGACCAAGTTCTGGCAGATGATTGGGCGCGGCACACGCCTTTGCCCAAATCTGTTTGGTCCAGGTAACCACAAGAACCAGTTTCTGATCTTTGATTTTTGCCAGAACTTTGAGTTCTTTAATCAAAACCCAAAGTTTGTTGATCCCAAAGCGGCTTTGTCGCTTGGTCAGCGCCTGTTCACGGCTCGCGTCGAACTCGCCGCTCTATTGGGCAACGCACCGGAGACTGGCCCAGACGAACACCTGACGGCCCTTGATAAGGATATCCGCAAACGCCTCTTTGATGAGGTGAGTGGCATGAGTCTGGACAACTTCATCGTCCGCGCCAAGCGCAAGGCGGTCGAGCATTTCCAGAAGCAAGAAGCCTGGTCCTCACTCTCCCCCGATGACCGCGAGACGCTGATTACGCAAGTGGCCGGGCTCCCGTCAGCCTTGGAAGACAACGATATTGCGGCCAAGCAGTTCGATTTCATCATCTTGAGCGGCCAACTTTCATTGCTCCGCCAAGATACGGCGATCTTACGCTGCCGAGAAAAAGTTACCGATCTTGCAGGCAAGCTTGAGGCCCTGAGCAATGTTCCTATGGTTGCCGCCGAAATGGCGCTGATCCTTGAAGTTCAAACTGAAGAATATTGGAAAGACATCGACGCCTGGACACTTGAACAACTGCGCCGACGACTGCGGTCCCTGATTAAGTTGATCGAGGCTGAAGAGCGCAAAATCGTTTACACCGACTTTGAAGACGAAATCGGCACGGGCACCACAATCGTTCTCCCCGACATTGGCACCGGTACCGACAAGGAACGTTTTCTCAAAAAGGTTAGGCACTTTCTTGAGAAACATGAGAACCACATCACGATCCTCAAACTGCGTCGCAATGAACAACTCACAAAGCAAGACCTAACCGAACTTGAACGCATTATGGCTGAAGAAGCAGTTGCGACAGACCAAGACCTGGAAGGTGTGCGGTCCGAGGGCGGGCTCGGCCTATTTATCCGTTCGTTGGTGGGACTTGAACGCGATGCAGCAAAGTCCGTTTTTGCTGACTTCACGGCAAACAAGACCCTTAACAGCAATCAAATCGAGTTCATCAACCTCATTATTGAACACTTGACTGATAAAGGCGCGATGGAACCCAGCCGTTTGTATGAAAGCCCATTCACGGATATCGACGATCAAGGAGTCAGCGGCATCTTCACTCAGGCCGACGTACAGCAACTAGTCCAGGTTCTGGCCGAAGTGAAGCAGCGCGCGGCCGCCTAACAGGGGCTATCGCCGCTTCGCGGGCGCATCTGCCTTGCCAATGCTGCCAACCCCTTTCGCAGCGACTTAGGCAGCACAATCCCACGCATACCTTGGTTGCGGCCACAGTTCAGGCAGTAATCGCCTGTTGGTGCCCCTGAGTCACCGCCCAGCTTGCAATGCAATATGTCGGGGCTACTACAACAGGGAATATCTTCATGCGGCGTGATTTGATCCATTTATTATAAACGCCCTCATCTATAGTTGGTTGCCGAGGCAGCCTAAAATCACAGTCGTCCGGCACCCCTCTGGCAAATGGCAATCACATGTTTCGCATCCTTTTGTTGATCGCAATTTTGTGCGGGGCCTCCGCACTTCAAGCGAGAGACCTCAGGATCGCCGCGTGGAACATGGAACACCTCGCTGAACACAACGGCGAAGGCTGTCGGCCTCGGCAGGACCAGGATTACGAGTCAGCCCGCAAATACGTCCGTCTTCTCGACGCCGACATTATTGCGGTCCAGGAAGTCGCCAGCCCTGGTGCGGTCGCCCGTATATTTGACCCCACCAAATACAACATCGAAGTCGCAACCCAAGACCTTCGTGCCGGTTACGAGTGCGACCGAAACAACCCAAACTCAGGCAAGTCCACGCCACAACTGACAGGATTCGCCATCCGCAAGGGCATCACATACGAGCGTAACTCTGATTTTGAAGCTTTGGACGTGAGCAAAAACCACAGCCTCAGGACCGGCGTAGACATCACGGTGACGGGACAAAAAATCGTCCGCCTTCTATCCGTCCATCTCAAAGCCAGTTGCCCGTCTCAACCGCTGACTGGCGACAAGCGGGATTGTCAAACCTTGCTAAAACAGCAGCCAATACTTGAAGAACAATGGATGGAGGCGCGTTACCGAGCCGGTGAAGCTTTTATCGTTCTTGGCGACTTCAATCGACATCTTTTAACTAAGGGTGATGAGTTTTGGGCACTGACCAACGATGGAGAACCGGCGGGGCTGAAACTCAAATCATTGTCGGCCAGAAAGGAAGCACAATGCACAAAGAAATACCCCAAGCGCATCGACCATATTGTTGTCGATGATCGGGCAAATGCGATGGTGAAAGCCAACTCTTTTCAGGTACTGACGTTTGCCAACGGCGACGACCCATCAGACCACTGCCCAATCTCGACTACGATTAAGTTCTATTAGGTTGGCCTTCTTGGATACAGTTCGAACTGAGAGATTCAACGACGTTTCCGCGATTCAAACGCCGATGCCGCAAGTAAGGGCCTAATGTGAATCACTTTGGCTGGCGGCTTCTCGACCAATTTCTACGAGTGTCACGCCGGAAATCGTCCCTTGTTCCGACTGGCTCTTCAAAATAGCGAGTGGCGGATTTATTCGCATTCCGTATGGCAGCTTGAGCGCGACGCTCTATCTCGGCGAGATTGGGTCCGGTCACGTCTTTTGTCTTGGTTCTCTTTCTGGGACGGGGCTTGTTCCTGCTTGAAGCGGACTCTTTGTAAGCCTTCCAATCATCCTGGGTCATCCCTGCAACCAAGACATCTTGCTGCTTCTTTGAAAACTTTGGAGCGCGTTTCCTCATTGGGCTTAAATCAGGAGACCCTAGACGCCGCCATTTTAAAAATGCCTTTTCATGAGGTGTAACCGGATTGGCTCTACCATCGCAAACCGCAACGAAATGAATCTGCAGGGTCGTGCGAGGCTTTTGTTGCCCACTCGCGAGGCGCTGAAGCCCATGTAAATGAGGACCTATTAAAGCTTCCTCTTCCATAGTAAGTGACTCCGCTTCAGTCATCTAGTATTCCGGTTTGGCCAACATAATTGGCATAGGCTTTGGCACAAAATTTCTCGCTGCCAGTCCCGATGATACCTTGCTTTTTACATTCTGTCGGCGCTGACCACTCATCCATAACCCAGACATTTGCAACGATACGTCCATCGGCTATAGAACGTTCATTGACCTCAGGCTGGGGGTAAATGAACGCTGCGATGCAGCTGAATGCAATCTCTTCGGCACGGGCTATGCTGGGCGCTACGATGAAGTAAGTCCCCTCAGAATTTTCGGGATAGATGAAGCGCTTCTTCTGTGCGGCAATTTCTGACTCAGATTTAGCTTTGTATCTTACCGGGTAAACGCGCATATCGGCCCCCTGGAAAACTAAACTGACCTATAGGTTAGAACATCCAAGATTCGATTGGTCAGCTCTTGATGCAAAGCACATTTTGGTGTGCCAACGCATATGCTAAGGTTTAAGCCATAATCGCTACGCACCTCAGATTCGAGCCTTCTTGCTACAGCATGCTTTCCAAACCACGAGCATGATCCTTCGAGCCAACCGCCCCGCATTAGCTGCCCCCGCGCCAGGTTGCGCCCGCGCCAGCCATCGAATGACACTTGAGAATTGTCGCCGGTTCGGCTGGTTCGGCAAAATTTGGGCTGGGTCGGCTCAGTTTGGCTCGATGGCCCCAACGGCAAACATCGGCCATCTTTTGGCGGCAATCGGGTCATCTTTGGCCAAAAACGGCCCAAACCGACCCAAACCGCCCCATAAGCCCGGCTAAGCCGCCCCCAAACCCCAATAGCGCCCTCCTGAGGGGCCAGGGGCCTGTTTTGGCTGCCCAAGTGGCTGGCCAGCCGACTTAACGCCTGTAGCTCAATTTTAGCGGGTATAATGGGGGCTAAAAGGGGGTGTAGGGGGATAACAATGGCCATTTGGACGGATACGGGGTGATTTTTGGGTTATTTTGGTCATTTTGCCGGTTTTATCGGGTTTTCAGCGATTTTGTGGCCTATTGACCCACAACCCAGGATGGTGGTAGTTTTGGGCGGCTGACGCACATCAGCATACGCTCGCCCTCTCTATATATGTGCCCAAGCTTTCAAATTGATCGGTCGATTGAACGCCACACTTTGCGGCTGCCAGTTTTTTGCCCGCGCCAACCGCTTCGGTAATTTTCTCCGCACCGATCAATTGAGATCAACCGAAGACATTTGATTCTCGAGACCTCACGGCTGCTGCTCCCGCAGACCTGAGACGCTGCCCTCACGCTCGCGCTCCCGACCTCTTCGCTTCAAACGCAGAAGCGGCGGCTGTCGGCAGATCGCCAAACCCTTTTGACACTCAATCATAAATTTTCAGAAACCGCTGAAGGATGACCCATGCCCGAAGAACAGACGCAATCACAACTCCACCGCGTTCGCCGTCTCAACGACGAACTGAGGCAGACCCTGACCGGCGGCCAGATCATGCTCACGGCAGGGATCAAGTCCCTCACTGACGCGGAGCAGACTGCTGTCATGCGCGCCGTGGTCCAGTTTAATGACTTCACGCCAGACAATGACCCCTACGGAGAGCACGACTTCGGCCTCGTCACGGTCGGTGCAACCAAGGTCATGTGGAAAATCGACTATTACGATCTCAATCTGCAGTACGCCTCGGCGGACCCCAGCGACCCGAAGATCACAAACCGGGTTCTCACCGTCATGCTGGCCGAAGAATATTGAGATGGGCAAGTCACGACGTCCGACCGCCAAATCTGAACGCCAACACGCTGATAAAATTCCTGCACCGAAGCTGAAACTGGATGAGCGGGGGCTTTTAGAGACCTACCCCAATCGGAAGTGGCTTTACGGTCGCTGGGACGTTGGCTTCGGTGCCTGGTGTCACGATGGCCATGGTTGGTTTGAGCAGCTGCCCCAGTTTAACCTGTTGGAAGGGGATGGTGATGCCGTCAGCTTCGAGGAAGACATCGAACAGGACTTGATGGTCTCCGAGGATGATCTGACCTGGGATTGGCTTAGCCTGATGGATGGCGTCGGCTCAGACCTCCGCTCGATGCACCACTGCTGGCAATGGAAACGGTTGCGTGAGTCCTATCGCAGCAAGACGGTGGTCGATGACTACGTGGCCCTGATCCCGAGGGACCTGCGAAGGGTCGTGGCTACCTTGGGTCCGTTCCAGTGGGTTGCCCTTGAGGGAGCATGGCATGATGAGAAGTTTGCGGGCTATTTGATTGAAGCCGTTAGCCAGTATGGGCCGCAATACATTCGCCTGTGCTGGTCGCTGACGCAGCCCCACGCGCAATCCCAATCGTGGCGACTGCATTTTTGCCGACAACTGGTGACGCGGACGCCGCGTGATGTGTTGTCTTGGATCATCGGCAAGCCTCTGGCGGTCGGTGCGATAAAGATCATTCAGCGACTTGAGGGCTTGCCACGCCAGCGGCCTGACCTCAGAGCCTTATGCCGCGTGCTGACGGTCCCCTGGAAGGTGGAGAAACTCAGCAACCTGTCGCGTATCAGCGGCGACTCTGCGGCGAACCTTGATGTGCTGCCGCGGTGGCTCTGGCACCCAAAGATTCTGCGGCTGCTCAGTGAGGACTGTCCCTTTCTCAAACTGCTGCCTGAGTATCTGAGTGAGGTTGGTGCGAAGGTCAAAAAGCCTGGGCATCAGGCGGGCTTCGCGCGTTACCTGGAAGCTTCTAAGGATGCCAACACGATGACGGATCGTCTGGTCAGGGAACTCACCGAATTTAGATGGGACTCTGAGAACCAGTACATGACGCCGCGTAAACGGTTAGCCACACCTTTTCCAGAGCCACCAGCGGCTGGCGATCATTTGTTGTGGCCGCTCTGCAACCTGAAGGCTCTGCGGCGGGAAGGGCGAGCCATGAAGAACTGTCTGGGTGACTATGCGCTTCGTGTTCAGTCAGGTGAAAACTATGCGTATTCGTGGATCGGCGAAGAGCGCGCTTCGGTCCTGATCGAACGTGACGGTGAGAGTCCCTGGTTTGTCGCTGACTGTGCGGGGATCGCCAACACAAGCGTGAGCGCGGCAACCAAAGCAAAAGTCACCGCATTGTTGGCTCAACAACTCGGCGACGCATTCCAAGAATCAGAAGATGATTAGCGGTGGGTGTGTTGCCGTGTGGTCGCGCTGTCGTTGTGCGTCGAAAGATTGGGGTTGCGCGATCTTAATGAGTTTGGCGAAACCGCGAACTCGGAACGAGTAATTCCGAGTATCAGCCGCCCTTTTTGCGGCCACGCTTCAGAGGCTCTGGCGGCGGTGAGCCACGCTTGGGGATTCTAAAAAACTCAGTGATGGGTTCCCCAAGTGCTTTCGCAAGTCGATTTAGCACAACCACAGTAGGGTTTTCGATCCCCCGCTCGATTCGACTGACATGAGCACGATCAATTTCTGCATCAACCGCTAGGGCGTCCTGAGGCAGCTCACGGCTGACCCTCAGACGGCGCAGATTTAAGCCAACCAATTCCCGAATATCCATACGGGAACAACATCAAGTTGCGGTCTTTAAAACCACGTCTTATACTCAGATTATAACCATGCTTTGGCATTTGGAGATTGGCGATGAGCAAATTTAGCTGGCTGCGTGTAATTGCAGATTTCTGCGTTAACGCGCTCCAAAAATGGCCTGGGGAATTTAGAACTCGCGGAAGCCAAGTGTTTCTTAGTTTGCCTAAGCAGTTTATGGCGATGGCGTTCATAGATTTGCCGATCACGATCAAGACGCCTGTACTTGCGGACGAGGGATTACTGCGCCCTTGGTCTGCGATTCCCCGCGCGATCTATTTCGTCGCCACTTTGTTCATGCTGACTTTGCCTAACGCCTTAACGGCGCAATCAATGAACTCTGACCAAGCTGGAACCACGACCTTCAATTCCTCGTTGGCAAATGAATTCACTCTAACAGCCGGCCTTTTCTCAGGCTTCACAGGCCTCAACGGCACAGGCACAGTGACTTTAAGTCCTCCAGGACCGACGTACCCTAGTGGCACAGTCGTTACGGTTACAGCTACAGCAGCAAGCAACTCTTTGGTTCCTGGAAGGGGCTCTGCGTTTGTAGGTTGGGAAGGTGGCCCTCAAGTTGACGGCTTTATCGCCCCTGGGCCGCCCCAAGGCTGCTCAACTTCCGTCACCCCCACCTCCACCGCTTCGTGTCAAGTTACTATGACTTCCAACTTGACGGTCACAGCAAAGTTTAAGGCATTGGCTAGCCTGACCACTAGCATCGCAGGAACTGGAACAGGGACGGTAACGAGGACAGTCCAAGGTGACCGGAGCGCAGCTGGACCTTACGTTACTAACGATTACGTGGGGCTAACAGCAACGGCGTCGCCCGGCTCGGTCTTTGCGGGTTGGTCAGGCAACCTCAAATGCAGCGGAATAGCAAGTCGCTGTATTGTTGTGTTAGATGATAATTTTGCGGTCGTTGCAAACTTTACTACCGTTCCTTCAGGCCAATACACCTTGACCGCTAACTGGACCGGTAACTGGGAGAGCTATACCGCATTCCACAGTTCTGCTACGGTGACTGCGAGTCCAGCCGGGCCGTCGTATGCCCCCGGTACAGTGGTGACCCTGACAGCGACAGTCAGCGGGCCCAACTCGTCTAACGAGCCCTACTATTCTAAATCTGTCTTTGAAGGCTGGACTGGAGCCTGCAGTGGCAGGTCAATTAACTGCAAAGTCAGAATGAATTCTAGTCAATCAGTAAATGCCAAATTTGGACTAGTATATGGCGGACTGGCTGGTGGACGGAGGCTAAGCACCAGCATCGAAGGAACTGGCGACGGTGAGATAACGGCGAGCCCGGCCGGGATGACCGAGCCGCCTAACCCCACATACTTTAACCAGTATAATCCTAATACAATCGTGACACTGACAGCGAAGGCCGTGCCAGGTTCTGTCTTTGCGGGCTGGACCGGAGCCTGTAGTGGTACTCGCTCTACCTGTGTTCTCACAATGAATACAGATCAATCAGCTGCGGCAATATTTAAATCTGCCCCGCTGTTGCGCGTAAGCGCAATTTTCCCGACGTCACAATCGGGTTCGCAATCGTATCTGCGGTTTTACAACACAAGCACTTCAGCGGGAACCGTGACGGTTTCACTGTCTGATCTTGATACGGGCAAGATAATCGGTCCGTGGATAAGTCCGAATATCCCCGCCGGGGTTGCCGCGCAATATTTCATCAGCGATATCGAAAGCGGGATCGGGAAGAGCTTCACGAAACCAAATTTATACTCGATCTCAGTTCTGCCAACCTTCACAGGCTACTTTCAGCATGTCCTCTGGAATCCTGTCAGGGGGACCCTGACAAATCTAAGCACCTGCGACGCTGGGGTAGTTACTGATCCTATCAAGCTGAACAATGTGCACTCGTCGAAACTTGATAACAGCTATCCAAGTTCGGTCGTGATTAATAATACTGGTACTGATGCCCAGTCTGTAACTCTCAGCATTTTTGAAGCCAGCACTGGCAACAAGATTGGCAGCTACGTCACCGCGACTATTCCTGATGGCGCGAGCGTCATCTTGCCAATTAAAATAATCGAGACGGGAGCCGCGATCACTCCGACGCCGACTATGTATCATTACATCATTAAGGCTGAGAGCCCGTTCACCGGATTTCTCCAGCACCTAGTTAACAATACGCAAGCAGATTTAATCACTGATATGACGACTGTGTGTACTCTGGTGAAGCCCGAATAGAGGGGGCGTGCTGTCGTTTCGCATCGGCGGGCTTGGTCTGCGTGATTGCCGCGACGTTATCAGTTCATCCGCCAAAGGCTGATTGGCCCAAAATGATTACAGCCGCGTGATCGCGCTCAGCTCGGGTGGGACATAATCCGCATGAGGGGGTTGCACAGGGCAAGCCTGAGATAGTCATCGAGCATCGCCGCGACGGTTTCCCGATCAGTGGGTGTCGGGAATAAAATGGCGCACGTCCAATTGTTTCTGCCGCTGCGGTAAGCCTCGGGGCTCGCGTAACTCGGATAGACTCTCGCGCCCGTCTTCCGAAACATACCGTGTTCGGGGTAATAAACCTCAAGCGGGTTGTCGAAGACGCACACGATCCGCTCAATCAGGTCGAGTTCGCAATAGCCGCGCTCGACCTGATTGAAGATGTGGCATACGGATTCCATCGCCTGTCGGGGTGGCAGAAGCGGGTTGAACAGAATGACGGGGCCAACCCCAACTTTTAGCACCGGCTTTGGAGGAATGCTCTTCGGTAGCTTTTGGTCCACGTGAGGCATGAACAGAGTGCCGGTTACTGGTTGCAAGCCGATGCTTGTTTCCTCTAGGCCATAGACGTTGAAGACAACATCTCCATACCCGTTCGTGGTCGTTGTGCTCGTTGTGCCGGTTTTGCTTTTGGCGTTCATGGTCGCTCCTTAACTAACTTGATTAGCGGCAATTTGTGCGGGCCGTTTGGGCTGGTCGCTGATCGACAAACGGCACGGCTGCCACACACAACAAATTAGTATTCGACGACGGCGTTCAATCGTTCTGCGGCAGAGCGTGGGAATGAGCGGCAGCCCATCTGTGGTCCGCTCACAGAGGTTCTGGTGCTGTCAGCACGTCCGAAGACGCGAGGGCAAAATCCAACCGTGTTGCGATAGGCCGCAGAGCGTCAAACGCGCCTCTTGCGGATTCCGCAGGCGGTAACGGATGAGTCACTGGATATTGTAAATACTAATTTGAAGCATGACGTGTTCGCTGACTTGCCAGGGAGAAATATGATGCGCCGAGATCAACAGAAAATCCGGGGACCTTTTAATACGACGCACCCGCACCAAGGGAGCAGTAGCCTGTATCTACCCCGACAGGCAGGTGATCCGCCGCGCATCAACACTAAAGCACTGCAAGAGGCACATCAGCAGTTTATCACAGAATTTGATGAACTGGACTGTTACGCCACCTTCAACTTCAACCGCAAAATGAGTCCATTAGATGCGCGGCATAAAATCGGCCAATGGGCGCAAAGGATAGATCACTATTGTCTTGGTCGTGGCTATGCACGCAAACCCGATCAACGCACATTTTTCATGTTATTCCCCGAGCACATCTACACCAATTTTCATTATCACGGAGTGGTGCGCCCATGCACCTTTCGGAAGGGGGATAATATTTGCGACTTCTTGCCGCTTGCCAAGGACGTGTGGCGCAAGGTCGTGCCGAGCGGAACCCTCAATCTTGAGGACGCCCGCGATATGAAACGTGTCGTCAACTACTCGACAAAAAGCATGTGGTCTCCACCGACTATGGAGAACATGATCATCTCTACAGAATTTCATTCAAGAAAAGCTAAGGTTGATCTCCGCCCTTCGCCATATCCATGGCACCAGAAGTAGCGCGATGCTGTGATCCCGAGGCCCCGCAAAAATTAACGTTTAGATTTGTTTGTGCAGATCTGCACAAAATTCGGACTGTGATTTGGCCTTGTGCCCCTCACTGGTTCGGCAGGCTCTGTAGCAACGCCCAGACCGCCTGAAGGTGCTTCTTTGCACCAAGCAAGAGGGGGAAACCCGTTTTGCATCGGTAAGTCATGTCTAAATGGGTTTGTATCGGTAAGTCATGTCTAAATGGGTTAGTTCAAGGCGCTGCGGCGCAAATTCAATACAAGATCAAACAGATCAACGCGATCACACGATCAACCAAATAAAAGATCAACCAATTAAAAGATCAAAACGATCAAAACGATCAACGCAACAACACGATCACGTCGTCACATGGTCAATTTGACTACCAAGTGAGTCAATGACGCTGACTACGCGGCTTTTGAAGCCAATGCGTCAAAACCAATGCGTGACCACCAACGCATAAGCCAATTCGACAAAAACAAATAACAGATGGGGATATGGATACATGACCAAACGTGTGGCGTTGTATTTGCGTGTCAGCACCAATGACCAGACCACTAAGAATCAACGGCGTGAACTAACGGTGGTGGCAAAGCGACAGGGGTGGGATGTGGTTCAGGTATTCGTCGATGAGGGGATTTCCGGGGCTAAGGGGCGAACGCAGCGACCTGGCTTGGATGCCATGTTACGGGGCGTGGCGCGGAAAGACTTTGATCTGGTGGCCGCGTGGTCGGTAGACCGTCTAGGCCGGTCGTTACAGGACCTGGTTTCGTTGTTGGCTGATCTACATTCAAAGAACGTTGATTTGTATTTGCACCAACAGGGATTGGACACGACCACGCCGTCCGGGAAAGCCATGTTTCAAATGCTTGGTGTGTTCTCAGAATTTGAACGAGCAATCATTCGGGAGCGCATCAAATCGGGTTTGGCTAGGGCGCGTGCTGAGGGCAAAGTGTTTGGTCGTCCCCGGGTGTCGGCGACGGTGGAGGCTGCTATACGTGCGGCGCGGCGGAAGGGGACAGGGATGAGGCGGATTGCCCGCGAGTTGGGCGTTGGGGTATCGACGGTGCAGAGGGTGGTGGGCGCAAACGTTTGATGTAGCCAATATACTATGTGTTTTTATGGGTGCCGCGAAAGCGCAAAAAAAGTACGTATTCAGCCGGTTTCAGCACTGCCAACGGATAAACATCGGGTGCTACTAATCAGTTGCTTTCAATACAGTTTAAGTTGGTCACTGGTGTGCTACTCGGCCAGATCGTACGTATATCGTCGGGGCCCTTTGCACGGCTTTGGGAAAGGTTTCCGCCGTTAATAAGGGCGCGCAGACGGTTCACTCTTAGCTAGAATAGAAGTCCCACCCGATAGCAATGAAACTCTTGAATAGCTTCGTATCAATAGAGTTTCAAAGCGGCTAATAGTTTGGCTACAGGCAACATACTGATAGAACTCTGATGAAAGACCATCTCCTACTCACCGCTTCATACTTTGCAAGCTTTGTGCTTGGGGCGTGCATCGACATCATTCGTCATTCGATTGACAAAATCATTCCTGCGGCCCAAGCAAACCAGGTAGACGATGCGATTACGCAGCGCATCATAATCGCAGCACTACTGGTCGTTATAGTTATCGGCGGCGTGTATTGGGGCTCCCTCTGGAGCAGGCGGAAATTCGGTGTCAAGCATCGAACAGGATTACAGACCTTGTTTTTGCTTACACCAATCGTCGTTTACGTCCTTGAGCATTAGGGATTGCAAAGCTTTTTGTAACGAACCCAGCTACTCATCCGCCTCCGTCCCTGGCTGTCTCGCTCGGTCAAGCTCCTCTCGCGCCTGACGGATGATCAGTGTCGAAGAATGCAGAAATAGGCCCGCCATGATGGCTGCAACAGCGAGATCTGGCCACCGCGACTGAGTTGCACCAACCGCGACTGCCGCGAGTATAATAATGATATTGCCAACGGCGTCATTGCGACTGCATAGCCAAACCGACCTGACGTTTGAGTCGCCATCCTTGTAACGCCAAAGCGCCATGACGGAAATGACATTGGCTGCCAAAGCCATAAACCCAATCACACCCATAGTAATCTCATTGGGTACGCCGAGGATGAAAACGCGGTAGGTTGTCATACCAAGAACAATCATGCCTATAACGGCCAAACTGATGCCCTTGAGCATTGCGGCAGTCGCACGTACCCTAAGACTATGGCCAATCACGGCAAGCGTCATGCCGTAAGTGAGACTGTCGCTAAGAAAGTCAAGTGCATCGGCCTTTAGAGCCTGGGATGTGGCGTTAAACCCAGCCCCCATTTCGACAAAGAACATCGTTGCATTGAGGCCAATGACAAAAATTAACGTCCATTTGTAGGCGGTATCTTTACCTTCAAACGTCAGCTGAGAGTCATGATCACAGCAACCGTTCATCTGCTTCTCCTGCGTTAGCACGACGACGCTTTCCGTTGTGCAAATCAACAAAGTGAAAAAACATCCAGGTTATCGACACGATCTGTTTCTAACAAGATTCAACTTCGCCCGCTTTCCCGACGCCCTCACGGGAGCACGCCAACATGGCGGAACGGCATCTTTGATACTGTCGTATACTGAGGAAAATTGCTGCTGCAACTGTGCAAATTTCGCCCATTCGCCAGACTTACTCGCACTGTCCATTGCCGAGAGGACACCCTGGATTTGGTTGAGTCCGACCAAAAGTTGCTTACCTTCAACTTCATCCAATTCTTCAGAAAATGGTCTCAAGCCGTCACTCACTTGGCACACACGCTGAAGATGGCTCAGGAGCTGCTTCGCGTTCTTTGCCTGGATTGCATCTTCAATACTCTCTTTTGAATAACCGAAGGCGATCCAGCCGGATTGAAAATCAGAGTAGGCGATGGGCTTGTTAATTCTCTCGGCTGCGGGAACATTCGATTGGCAAAAATCGTCAGCCCTCGCATGATTGGTGATTCCAAGCTGGCTCAAGAGAAATATAATGAAATACAATAAGCTTTGCCCGATGCCTGAACTTGCGGCCGCCTCTCGGCAGTCTATTTGGAATTCATGTTTCATTTGTTTTCCTTGTTGTGAGCAAGAGCGAAAAGTGACTTGCGATAATCGTCGTAAAAACTTAGTGGAGGTATTCATTGCCATTCTCCGTTTACAGACCTTTTATGATCGACAGCACCTGATGTGATGAACTGAATACTGCGTTGAGCGAGCCGGAGAAACTTAGGGCCTCCCGCGCGTCTGCAAAAAGTCGACTTGATAGTAGTTTTTAGCTAAGCATTGTTTCATGGACCACCAATTTGCACGACCTGCTCAACTGAGCTGACATAAAGCCAGCCCGAAACGTTCGGGCCTATGGGGGCGATTTTGCGAACGATATCAATTATTGAGGTCACTTCCTGATCCTCGCACACGAGAGAAATCTGAGTTTCAGAAATAACGAGGCCCGAGGCGTCACCGGAAAAGTCCCGCTCATCGTCATTCAGCGGCTTGAGCATTCCCTTCACGTCTTGCAGCGTTATGTTGCGATGACCCGCATCAGCCAGCGCCTGAACAACTTCGACAGATCGGACATGGTGAATAAAAACTTTAATGAGCTTCATGCGAGCGACTCCTCAGGGTTTATTGCTTCAGAAACCACCTTTCTTGCGCTGTAGGCCATGCGGTAAAGCCCAGGCAAAACTAGTAGTGTCAGCAACGTCGCGGATATAATCCCGCCGATGACCACGGTCGCCAGAGGCCGCTGCACCTCGGCACCCGTTCCTGTATTCAACGCCATTGGTAGGAAACCGAGGGCGGCGACCAGGGCCACCATTAGAATAGGCCGCAAGCGGAGCATCGCCCCCTCTCGGATTGCGTCATCAAGGCTGACGCCATGTTCAAGCCTGTCACGGAATGCCGAAACCATCACGACGCCAGTCAATACTGCGACGCCTGAAAGCGTGATGAATCCCACGCCTGCCGTGATCGAAAGCGGAATGCCGCGCAGCCACAACGCAATGACACCGCCAGTCAACGCAAGGGGTACACCACTGAACACAAGGGCAGCATCCTTTGCCGAACCGAAGGTCATCATCAGCAGTGCAAAGATCATCGCCAACGTGACGGGAATCAGCAAACTCAGACGCTGAGTGGCTGACTGGAGTTGCTCAAACGTCCCACCATAACTCAACCAGTATCCGGTCGGCAGCTTGACCTGTTGCTCAACCTTGCCCCTGACCTCGGTGACAAAGCCGCCAAGATCACGACCCCGAACATTGGCCGAGACAACCAATCTGCGCTTGCCATTCTCACGGCTAATTTGGTTGGGACCTGGTGCGAGTTTCAGCGTTGCCACTTCGCCAAGCGGCACATAGCCACCCTGAGGAAGCTCAATAGGGAGCCTTTCAAGTGATCTCATATCGTTTCGCAGTCGCTCGGGCAATCGGACAACCAAGGCGAACCTTCTGTCGCCCTCAAAAAGTTGCCCGGCTTCCTGGCCACCGGTCGCCGCAGCCAGCACGGACTGAACATCGGTCACATTCAGGCCGTAGCGATAGAGTGCCGCCCGGTTGGGCTCGACAGACAAAACCGGCAGCCCCTCAACTTGTTCGACCTTCACGCCCTCGGCACCAGTAACGCCGCTGAGAACGCCCGCGATTTCATTTCCAGCCTTAAGAAGCTGGTCCAAATCATCGCCATAAATTTTGATACCAAGATCCGAGCGCACGCCTGAAATCAACTCGTTAAATCGAAGCTGAATCGGTTGGCTAATCTCATAAGCATTGCCGGGAATAGCTTGTAAGCGATGCTCAATCTCTTCAAGCAGGTCGGCCTTAGATTTTTTGGGGTCTGGCCAATCTTGCCGCTCTTTCAGCATGACGTAGCCGTCTGAAATGCTGGGAGGCATGGGGTCGGTTGCGACTTCTGCCGTGCCAACGCGCGAAAAAAATGTCTTTACCTCGGGCATTTCTTTCACCGCGCGCTCGACCTGAAACTGCATATCGAGAGATTGCGAGAGGCTGGTACCGGGAATACGCAGCGCCTGAACTGCTATATCTCCCTCATCCAGGCTCGGAATGAATTCCGACCCCATGCGTGAGGCAAGAAGCGCCGAGAACGCAACCAGCACAATCGCACAAGCCAGAGATGCACCGCGCAACCGCAATGCCGTTTCCAGCACCGGTCCATAGATGCGCTTGGCATGGAAGATGAGGAAATTATCTTTTTCCTCAATTTTACCGCTAAGAAACAGCGCGACTGCAGCCGGAACAAAAGTCAGCGACAAAACTAGTGCCGCAAGCAAAGCCATGATGACTGCGAACGCCATGGGTTGAAACATTTTGCCTTCAACACCAGTCAGCGCAAGAATCGGTAGATTGACCAGGATGACCACAAGAACGCTCACAAGGCTCGGCGTAAAAACCTCTTTGGTCGCTTCAAAGACTGTTTTGAGCCGTTCGTCTAAGTTGAGTAACCGGCCAGCATGATGCTGTTTCGCAGCGAGCCGCAAAATGCAGTTCTCAACAATGATTACCGCGCCATCGACGATCAATCCAAAGTCCAGCGCGCCTAAACTCATCAGATTGGCGCTGACTTTGGTTTCCACCATACTTGTGATCAGCATGAGCATAGATAGCGGTATAACCATTGCGGTCAGAATGGCGGCCCGTACGTTGCCAAGCATGAGCAGCAACACCACGACGACGAGTATGGCCCCCTCAAGCAGGTTTTTTTGGACAGTCCCTATGGTTTTTTCGACCAAGGACGTTCGGTCATATACGGCCTCAGCTGTGATCCCTTGCGGCAACGCCTTATTAATTTCAGCCAATTTAGCTGCAACCGCGCTTGAAACTGTTCGACTGTTTTCGCCGACCAGCATGACCGCCGTACCTAGCACCGCTTCTTCGCCATCGCGCGTTGCAGCGCCGGTGCGGAGTTGCTTGCCTAACGCCACATCGGCCACCTCACGGATGGAAATCGGAACGCCTCCACGATGCGCGACAATTATATGTTCGATAGATGGAATATCGGCCACCTGACCGGGCGAGCGGATCAAATATTGCTCGCCGTTCTTTTCGATATAGCCCGCGCCTGTGTTGGCGTTGTTCTTTTCCAATGCCGCGACCACTTCATCGAAACTGAGCCCATAAGCCAGCAAGCGTCCCGGATCAGGCGTCACATGGTATTGTTTCTCGTATCCGCCGATGGTGTTGACTTCGGTGACGCCGGGTACTTGGCGCAATTGCGGACGGATGATCCAATCTTGAATGGTCCGCAATGCTGTTGCGTCATACGGCTGACCGTCGGGTTGGCGCGCGTTTGTATCCGCATCGACCGTATAAAGAAAAATCTCACCCAGGCCGGTTGCTATTGGCCCCATCTCGGGTTCGATGCCGGTCGGTAATTGGCTCTTGGCTTGTTGGAGTCGCTCATTGATGAGGTTGCGGGCGAAGTAAATATCCGTGCCATCCTCAAAGGCTACAGTTACTTGGGATAGGCCGTAGCGGGACAAGGATCGCGTGTAATCAATGTGAGGAAGCCCCGCGATAGCCGTTTCCACTAAATAAGTTATACGCTGCTCGACCTCGAGTGGCGAATAGCCAGAAGCCTGTGTGTTAATTTGTACTTGGACGTTGGTGATATCGGGGACTGCATCAATCGGCAGGCGCTGATAACTCCATACACCGGCTGCGAAAATAACCAACACCAGAAACATCACGACCCATCGCCGTAAAATGGAAAATCGTAAGAGGGCGTCAGTCATGGCGAAATCCTCGCGTGAACAGGTCCAAAGTCAGGCAACGATAGATTTTTGGTGAGACAAACATGCCTAATCCTCATGTTCGGCCTCTCCCTTACCAAGATCGGCTTTGAGAATGAAACTGTTGCTAGTCGCGTAAGCGACTCCAGATACAATTCCTTCGACAACCTCGCTAAAGTCGCTGTCTGTGCGTCCGACTTTCAGCGGGCGGGGCTCAAATCCCTCGGCGTTACGGATAAAAACAACGTCTTGTCCATCAAGGTTCTGGATTGCTTCATTTCTGACCGCAATCGGAACAGGTGTTTCAGACAGGGTTATTTCTGCTGAAACGTAAATACCAGGAGCCCAGCCACGTGCCGCGTTATCGAGTAGCACTCGTACCGTTCGAGTCTGACTGGCCATATTTCCCACTGGGGCGACGTAAACGACTTCGCCCTCAGAGATGAGGCCGGCATCGGAACCAATGACGCGAGTGCGTTGACCGGGGTGCACTTTAGCGGCATCGCGCGGAAACAATGAGAGTTCAACCCAAACGGTCGATAGATCGGCGACTGTAAATAGAATTTTTTCTGCGGTCTGTTCTCCTGGGTTAGCATTGCGCGCAATCACAACGCCACTCGCTGGCGCACTTATCGTATATGTTTGTAAGCTCTCATTACTTTCGACCGTAGCTAGGGCATCGCCTTGCTTTACGACATCACCGACCCGCTTAGCGACACTGCGAACCGTGCCGGGAAACCGCGCTGCGACTTCGCTCGTGCGTTCGCCATTGGGTGCAACAACACCATACAGCGCCAGCGTTTCACTAATTGAAACAGGTCCAGTCAATTCAACTTTGATCCCGGCCTTGCTGATCTGATCATCTGATAATTTTACGTGCGGCTTTTCAGGCTCATCATGGCCATGTTCAGCTTTTGATGCGGGAACGCTTGCATCGGGTCCGCTGACAAAAAACCAGCCTCCTAGTCCAAAAACGATGGCGATAACGATTGCTGCGATATACCGGCTCATATGAAGTCCCCCTATTTCTCTATGCCAGCTGTCGCCGAGCGAGCCGTCAGCCGTTCTATCTCGATAACCGCGTTGTGATATGCGACTGCCGTATCAATGGCCGAGCGTTGAAGCTCGATTAGTTGCTGTTGAGAGTTGAGCAACTCAAGCAACGAGAAGCGGCCCGCATTGAACCCACTTTGGGTGAGTTCGCGGGCGCCTTCGGCAAGCGGCACCGCTTTCTCGCGCAAGACCGCAAGTTCGATACCGCGTTGCGTCGCTTCCTGGTGAAGCGCATACAGCGTAGCCTTTAATTCGGCCTGCGCGGCCCGCTCACGATATTCGACCTGCTGCAACTTGCTCCGCGCTTCGGCGGTATAGGGCGCGCTGCGACTGCCCGTACCCAAGGGCATAGAGAACGACAACACAAAAGCGTTGCTGCGGTCAGTTTGCAGGCGGCGCACCCCCGCACCCACTGTGATATCTGGCGTGGCCTGTGATTCAGTCAGTCGAAGCTTGGCCTCCTCGACGCGGCGTTCAGACGCAAAACGAACCAAGTTTGGATTTTGCTGGAGCATGGCATCCAGAGTGGTGAGCGGCTCAAGCTGTGGTAACGTAAAAAGCTCGGCCGCAGCTTCCATGGTGCCAACGCTGCTGCCGCCCCACATGGCTGTCAGACTTTGCCAAACCTGCAACACTCCACTTTCCGCGCGCGACTTTTCAATCTCAGCCCGCGTGAGTGCGATTTCCGCGTTGCGGTCCTCAACAGCTGCGCCGCGCCCGGTGGATACGCGCTGTCCCACGACCTTGCGGGTATTCGTCGCCAGTTCCATCGACTGCATCGCTAAAGAAACTTCGCGCTGAGCTGCAACGACGCGAATAAACCGGCGTGCAACTTCGGCAACGGTATCGAGCTTTTCCGCATCTAATTCCGTGAGCAATAAATCGCGCTCACGCTCGGCAGTACCGATCCGCTTGCCGCGCTTACCGCCAAGTTCTAGCAGTGTACTAAGTTGCAGCGTGACCTGAGCGTCCTTAAAGGTAGAAAGGCGGTCAGTGCCGAAAATATCCTCGGTTTCGAGTCCAACCTCGATCGCTGGCCGCAGCGCCGCTTGATCACGCCGCGCATCTGCTGCTGTCAAAGCAAATTTCTGGCCAATCAGCGTTGGATTAACTTCCATCACCCGCGCTATCGCGTCTCGTAGCGTCAGCGGCGTACCCTGCGGGACGCGCTGTACTATTTGGCTCGCGGCGCCCTGTGCGATTGCCGCACTAGAGACAACGGCCACCGCCACACCCGCCAACAGCAGGGATCGTAAAACCGAATGAATCAACATAATGAGCCCTTATCGCATGTTATTTTGGCGCGCAAATGCAAGCGCTACACAAGCCCCTCAGACGATTTCGGCTGAGGGGTGCTCTGCGATTAGGCTCGGGGAGGGTCTATTATGGAGTAGGAGACAGTGAGGCGCGGTAAATTGTGAGACGCCACACTATGCTGGTATTGACCTTGTGGCTCGAAACTTACGGCCGGTGGAGGAACTGCAAAAGCGACCACACCGCAATGATGACAAATCGACGGATTCGAGCAAAAGCCATTCCAGCAGCAGCCACTATCGCAATCGTCCCATGCGCGGTCTGGCCGATGAAGGGCATCCGAATTTAATTGTGCAACTGATGTCTGTACGTTTTCAAAAAACTGAGCGCGCGAGCACGAAAAAGAATCCGCCCGCGCGCCACTGGCGAGGCCGAGGGCTAAGAATAGCGCAACGAGGGCGAGAAACAGTCTCATGTAATAAGCATAGGCTGAGAATCAGGAAATGTGCAAGTAGTTGCTTGCAACGACACGTTACGTCTTACGATAGTTTAGCCACACGCTGATCCCTTGGCCTGGCAAACGGTATGGCTAAGTTGATTCGTAAATCTTTTCTTGCAATCACCCAGTCGTGATGGCGAACCCAGCACGTTGCGCTTATATAAGTCATATGAATTCAACACTTGCAGGACTCGGACGGTTACTTGGACTTGCAGCTATCCTTGGCGGCTTGTTATTGCCTGCTATTGCGACTCCTTGCGTGGAAGCCAAGGTTGCAGCCGTCTACGCAACTGAGTGTACCTGCTGCGATTCAGCCGCCCCAGCTTGCGCCAAATCCTGTGCGCTTTCGTGTCATCCGCTCACTTTGACGAGCGATACTGCTGCGCCCAAAGATTTGCGAACTGCATCTCTTTACTCCGTCGCCCCCATAGCCGGTAGCGGCATAAACCTTCGGCCCGCCACGCCCCCTCCGCGTTGACAAGCCCCATTGCAGCTACTCTTTTCAACAACATTCTACGGAGAGCTACATGAGACAATTTCTGTTCACGACGCTTTTTGCTGTATTTGCCATCTCTGCGATGGCACATGCATCGCAAGCCTGCTGCAGCAACCTTGCCTGCTGCGATGGCACTGAATGCTGTGAGTAACTAAGTCGGGTGCCCGCTTCAGCCATGAGGCGGGCGCTTACTTCTGTGAGCACCTTTGTAGTTTAGCGCGATAGGGGAACTGAGAGCCGTCACGCTGTCCAACATTTGTAGCGTGATCTGAAATGCCAGGCTGATTGGTTTGCGGACGGAGATGCGAGTCTTGGGTTGCAACGCCCGCTGCCGAGTGAACTTTTAGCGGTTCGCCCTAAACCTGAAACAATCTAACCCGAAATGAATAAACTGCCGCCCTTTCAGCTTGCCGCTTATCAGCGCGCTGAAATTGAACGCCGAAAATGCCGGGAATGGCTGATTCAAATCATGCGGGCGTCACCGATTAAGACCCGCTCGAAAGATGACCTACGCGCTGAAGCTATGCGCGACTTGAGGGTTTCAAAGAGTTCATTCGACATGGCGTGGATCATGGCCATTGAGGAAATGGGGTATCGTGATTGGTATGAGCCACTGCGGAAGGGTCGTAAGCCAAACCGGAATAGGCTGAATTAGGTCGGGCGGGGGAAACCAATTGTTACTTAGAGTCATCGACATTGAAACCACCGGAATGGAACCGCCCGCCGAAATCATCGAGTTGGGTCGGGTGGACGTGGTATCCGAGGGAGAGGGCTGGCGAATTGATCGGCCCATGGCTCGGCTCTATCGCCCGCTACACGGCATCCCTCCCGAAACGATGGCGGTCCACCACATCACTGAGGCTGAATTCGACGCGGACACTCCAGTCTGCACGGACGAACGATTGCGGTTGGCGGTATGGGGCGGTGCAAAGCCCGACATATTGGTGGCCCACAATTGTGAGTTTGAGCGTCAGTTTATTCCAGATACAGCGACCGACGCCTTGCCGTGGATATGCACATTCAAGGTTGCGCTTCACGTCTGGCCTGACGCGCCAAAGCACTCAAACCAGGTACTCAGATACTGGCGAGACCTAAAGCTCGATGCGGCACTTGCGATGCCACCGCACCGGGCGGGTCCTGACGCATGGGTTACCGCGCACCTGCTGACCGAGCTGCTCAAAGAGACCACGATTGAACAGATGATCGAATGGACGAAGCAACCCAAACGGATGCCGACGATTCCATTTGGAAAGCACCGTGGGTCAAGCTGGTCGGATGTGCCGATTGATTATCTAAAGTGGATGGTCGGCCAAACCGATATGGACGCTGATGCAATTTGGAACGCGCAGCAGGAATTAGAGCGGCGAAAGCAGCCAAAGTCTTGAGACAATGATATTCGGGGCAATGGCTTGAAATGGCATTTTGTATTTAGCGCCCAGTTTCCAGAAAGACATTGAGCATTCGTAACCATGACATCTCAAATTTTTAAAGATCGGATCGTTGGGGAACTGCTCCCGATTTACTGCAATGATCCGAGCCGTGGACTGGGATGTGAAGGCTTCAAAGCAAATTGGAAAAAAGTTACCGATGTAGATGCAGCTGACTTCTTACTAGCGCTAGACGCAGGACTAATTCGGCATCTGGGGGGTGGTCTCTACAGAGCGCCCAGAAGTCGGGCGAGTGAAATATTTTTCTGGGCTGGGCTTAAGAGTGTTTCGCCCCGGCCTGTAACCCTCTGGGTAGAACCAATCATTACAGTGGCTGTATTATCAAGACTTCACTTTAAATGGGGTTGGCCTAGAGACCTCCTCGGAACTCAGTCGGCAAAATGGGAGTTCGACGTTACCGCATATCTCGCCACTGACCTGTCCAACGAGTACGTGGCATGTGAGGTTAAGAAGACGGTCGCTGAACTCGATCAACTTGTGGAACTTATGCAGAGGTTTGCCGCCGACAGTAGCGCGTATGAGGCTGGCAAGGCAGCGAAGGAAAAGAATGCTTTTAATAAGCTAAAGGGACTTAAAGAGAGACGGGCTTCAATTTTCTGGGCGGTGGGGCCGGGCGGTGCCAATAGGGTATTTCGTGTGACCTACGCAGATGGTGGATTGGTTACATTTAGGCCTGCTTCCGTTGATGCACTCAGATACCCAGGTCCGTAGGACTGCAACTCGAACCGGACTGACGCAGCAACTCAGATCGAAGTCACTCCACCAATTTCGCTACCGCGCTGGCTTTATGCTCTGGTGCGAGGTGAGAGTAACGCAGTGTCATTTGATAATCGGCATGTCCTAGTAGCTCGCGCACTGTATTAAGATCGACGCCTTTCATAACGAGACGCGACGCAAATGTGTGGCGCATGTCATGCCATCGAAACTTCTCAATCTTGGCAAGCTTTAACACCGCTTTCCATGAGTACTTCGTATTGTCGAAGCGTCCGCCCTCTTTGGATGAAAACACTCTATCCACGTCTGTGTCTGCTTGATTACGCCAGTCTTTGAGTGCGGCTAATGCGACAGTATTTAAAGCGATGTGACGTGACTGCAGGTTTTTAGACTGCTCGCCTCGAATGGCGAGAAGTTTGTTGTCGAAATCTATGTCATCCCATTCAAGATCATACAGTTCGCCTTGCCGCATCCCAGTGTGAAGCGAAACCAGCGCCATTGGCTTGAGGTGGTCAGCGAAAGCGTGATTGTCTAAGCTTGGAAACAGCGGGTAGCCGCGCTCAGCACGCCACGCATTTGCTTTCGTGCGCTTAGCACGAAGTTTGGCTTCGCGCGCATCGAGCGCCGCCAGCAGCCTTAAGTCCTCATCCTTTGACAGAAATCGAACAGTGCGCTGCTTATCAAGTTTTAGCTTTTTGACTGGGGCGAGGGGGTTGGTTTCGATGAAACCCCAGTCCTTCGCCTTTGATAGGACTGAACGAAGGTCGTCAAGGTCGCGATTCACGGTGGCGCGCTTCCGGCCATTGTCGAGTCGTTTGGTGCGCCACCGCTCATAGTCCTGAGGCGTAATCTCCATCAGCTTCTTGCCGTGGAATCTTGTACACGTCGATTTTAGGCGTTGTATGAGCTTTTCGTGTGTCCGTAAGTGGGCTGCAGCCCAGGCTTGATACTCTTTCTCTAGAAACTCCAGAAACGTATAGCCCTTGGCTTCCTTCATGACCCGCGTTGGATCTTTGCCTTTGAAGACGGCGGCGAGGTGCGCCCTAGCAGCGTCGCGCGCATCATCGACCGAGAGAGATTGGGCTGACCCAATTTTGATTCGCCTCCCCCGCCGATATTCCAAGTAATATGTCATTACACCGCTCGGCTGAACGCGCAGTAGCAAGCCCTTTAACCGCGTGTCACGAACCTCAAACGGGTCAGCCGCTGGCTTCAATGAGCGCAACATTGACTGGCCGATCACGGCTTGCATGAGAGAATCATCCAAATACTAAGCTTAAGTGCAATAATTCGGTACATACCGTAAGTGCACAGTAAGTGCAACATTGACAAAAGTCGAACGAATAATGACGAATACGTACGAACATATGCGAACGCCAAAAACACAAATAATACAATATAATCAACTATTTGACAGTCCGGGAACGTTCGCCGGTGTTCGCGTTTGAACTTGCAACCACTCGCTCATAACGGTCTGGTTGCAGGTTCGAGTCCTGCCGGGCCCACCACTCCTGCACAAAACTGGGCACTGAGCTTTCGCCTTGTTTTTCAGGGTCGTTCAGTGTCGCGATAAGCGCCGCATTGGACCCACTTATGCAGATTTCGTCCGTACGCACGTCAATCCGGTCCACGAGGTGGCGCACGAGCGCCTTTCTAAAGGCCGGGTTTTCGCTCCGCAGGCCATCATTTACAGCGGCAATGAAGCGCTGCAGGTTTTGGTCACGTAAAAGTGCTGTAGGCACTGATTTCGGCCTATTGGCTTTGTCTTTACGCCGACCGATTTCAACCAACTGTGACTCATACTCAGCGATCTTGCGCTGAAACATTCCCGTGTCCTTCAAGACACCTTCTGCGCGATCAGTATATAGGCGGTCCAATTTCGATTCGATAGCGCGACGTTCCGTATCCAAAATCTTGGCGCTGGTGGCTGGTACTTCCTTCGATGTGGCGCGCTTCATGACCTCATTCAAAATCGCTTGCAGCCGTTCCGCAACAAGCACCTTGCTTTCAAGTTCAGACAGCACAAGCTCATCCAGCAAGGGAACGGATACGCTGTGCCGCGCACATTTACAGCCACCTTCATTCATGTGTTTCTGACAAGTATAGTAGCGATAGCGTCCACCTTTGCCGGTTCGGAGTGTCATGCCAGCACCGCTTGTGCATTTGACGCGGCCAGTGAGCAGTGTTGGGCCGTTCAGTTCGCGGGGCGGGGTTTTGGTTGGCCGACGCGCGGTAAGTTGAATTTGGACTCGATCAAAAGCGCTACCGTCGATAATGACGGGGGTGTTGAGTCTAATCCATTCAGTGCGGTCTTTCAGTTCTTTCGTTTTGAACGTGCGACGATTAAAGTAGTGCTCGCCCTTATAAGCAGTGTTTGTCAGGACGGTGTGTACCAAGCCGGAAGACCAGGCGCGTCCACGGCGATACTGGTGGCCGTTGCCCGCGAGCCAGCTTGCGATGCTTCGCATTCCTAGCGGTCCCGATCCTGCGCCTTCCTCACATAACGAGTATATCTTGGCCACAATCATGGCCTCGGATGGTTCGACTTCGAGTTTCTTCTTGTTAGCATCACCACGGACAGCAACGGTAACCGACTTATAGCCGTACGGCGGAGGCCCACCGTTCCAGAAACCCTGTCTAGCGTTTTCTTTCATTGAGCGCAGGACGTGCTTCGCGTTCTCTTTCGATGAATACTCGTCCATCAGATTGGCGAATTTGCGCATCATTTCGCCCTGCGTGTCATCTTTGAAATCTTGCGTAATCGATATTACTTGGACGCGGTTCTTCTTCAATTTGCGTAAGTAAAATTCGTTCTCGAACATGTCGCGGAAGAACCGCGAGAAACTGTGCACAACGATAAGATCGAACGGTTGATCCTTGCGTAGTGCCTGTTCGATCATTTTTTGAAAGACAGGGCGTCTGTCGCTGGTTGCTGACGCCCCACGTTCTTCAAATACGCGCATTACGTCGATGCCTCGCGCTTTACAATACGCCTCGGCCTGTCTGATTTGATCAGGAATCGAGAGTTCTTTCTCGGCCTGACGTACAGTAGAAACACGAACATAGATTGCTGCGGTCGTAGACATCGTGGCCCTCAGTTATCGTTTGCAATGAATTCTTGGATCAAGTCGCCGAAGAATTGCTCGATGATGAGCAGCTCACCTTCGGTGATAGGGAGGCGTTCAGGAAGGTCAGTAATGACCCTGAACTTAACGTCAGCAGGCTGACGAAGTGAATCCGTTTTCTGCGCCTTCAGCGCAGTCGGGTTTTGGTTGTCGTTCGCAGGGCTCATATTGCCTCCAGGTATTGGTCCTGAGAGGGATGTCGGTCCGTTGAGTTCGATTGGATCAGAAAAACTTCAATTAAATCAGATAGATAACAAAAGTGAATCTTGGGATATGGGTTCGTTTGAATCGCCAAACCCCAGCTTTATCCCAACTTTATTTTCCTCGATCACGCCATCATTCGGACTCGCTGAACCCATCTTCCATTTGCGGGTCGTCCGCGTAACGCATGGTGAGAAGGAGATACCCATGAATCATGCACCTAACGTACTCATCGAAACCTTTGAAGCGACCATCACCGCGAGCTCGGTCGCTTCGAACGACAACGACATTCAGGCTGCTGTAAAGGAAAAGGAGCTTGCTGATCGTCGCGAAGCATTCCGCAAAGCGAATCTCGGATGCAAAGACCTGCCCGCCTACAATCTTCGCGGCCTAAGCCTTATGCCACCACTGGAGTTCATCATTGACGGTTATGTGCCATCGCGAGGGCTCGTGTTGATCTACGGGCCTTCGGGTCACGGTAAATCATTCATGGTGATCGAGCACATGCTCTGTTTGGCGACCGGCCATGACTGGCATGGCCACAAGATCACGAAGAAAGGTTTGGTCATCTATGTTATCGGCGAAGGTGAAGATGGTGTTACTCAACGCACGGCGGCCTGGTGTCATCGCAAAGGCGTAAGCATCGACGACGTTCCGTTTGTGACGTTCATTCGGGCAGTCGATATGCTTGATCCAAAGCAGGTCCAACGGCTTATTGCCAATATTCAGAAAATTGCCAAGCAGTATGACCTGCCTGTTGTCGGCGTTTATTTCGACACGGTCGCGCAGAACTTTGGCGATGGCGACGAGAATACTCAGCGTGACATGAACCGTTTCGTCAAGGCCGCAAATAACGTGCGTCGTGCGTTTCGTTGCTTTTCAGGACTGATTCACCACACGCCCAAAGGCCGCCTAGACTCACGCGGGAGCAATGCTTTGCCCAGCGCTGTCGATACGAGCATTCAAGTTTCGTTTAAGGATGAAGCGAAGCAGATTATGGAGGTTAAGATCATTAAGCAGAAGGAGGGTTCCAAAGTGCCTGTCCGTCTGTTCAAGTTAACCGAGATTTCCGTTCCGCATCCGAACAATGGAAAAATTGTGAAGACGTGCGAACTGGCCCCTGTTGAAAACTACGAAGCGCACGACGAAGAAGACGATGCGCCGCGGCTTGGCAAGAACCAAGCTCCTTTCTTTGCAATCATTCAGCACGCTGGTGTGGACGGTATTGATGAATTGACGTTGCGGGCCGAGCTGATAGCTACTGGCGTCGATCTGTCACGTAGCTCGACATTCAAAGCCACATTGCGCGATTTGGAGAAGAAGGCTCTGGTCGCGATGATGAATGATCGATGGGTGGCCTTAGAGCTTTTGCCTCGGTAGATGCAGGATGAACGAACGGAACGGTATTTATTATAAATAAATACCGTTCCGTTCGTTCCTGCACTTCGCAAGGTTTCCTCTTGCGGTCCGTTTCTGCGCTTCCATCATCTCATCAGCGCCTCTCTGTACGTCGGCAGAACAATCTGGACGAGTTAGGTTTTAGAATAGCGGAGAGTTTGGCTCATCTGGGTTGAAGTTCAGGCTGCAGCGTTTTGATGCAGCCGTCGTCTCTCGTTCATCGTTTTGCGTTTGATCTTTTCCCTTCGTGTCA
>CANJSF010000020.1 GCA_947476925.1 Rhodospirillaceae bacterium
ACTCCCCAATCGAGGTCGGCAGTGCGACGCCCAACAGTTTTGAAAACGCATCCTTGAGCGTGGCTGACACCCATTGCGGATCTGCCTCGACATGAGCCCCTGACCAATCAGCGCTTGCTTGAAGGACCCAACTCTCTGGCCCGCTGCGGCCGGGCTTTCAATTATTGCGGGCGGCCCAGCCAATAACACCCTCACTTCGCCAGCAATCCTGTGCAACTGCTACTGCTTGCGAAAATGCCACCATCACCGTCCAACACGGCTCGCTGGGCACTGCGCCAGCACGGGCGGCGAACTCAGGCGATATGGATTCCAGCAGGGCAAAGGCTTGCTCCGCGGGGGTCGCGATAATGACCAGATCTACACAGACGGCCGCATCATGTTCGAGAACCAATTGCCAGCCTTGGCCGTGTCTCTCAACTCGCGTCACAAGCGTCGACCACCGGACTGACAGGGTGCTGGCCAATTGCCGGACCGGCGCACTCATGGTTGGGACGCCGACGTACGCCTCGCTTCCGGCAGAGGGCCAGATTGCAACTGTTCCCTCAGATATCCAGGCGTCGACCCGCCGTCGGAACGCAGGTTCACGAACCGTGAAGTATTGCGCCCCGTGGTCGAAATGCGCTTCGCCAACGGCTGTCGGGATTCGTCGCGACGACATGCGGCCACCGGGTCCGCGCCCCTTGTCGAAGAGCATTACATCATGGCTTCGGCTCGCCAAACTCTCGGCGCACGCTAGGCCTGCCAGACCCGCGCCAACAATCCCAATCCGCATCACTAATTTCCTTAAAGGTTAAATGCAGTGACTTGCTCACCAGGTCACGACCTGGCCGCGCCAGTCGAAAAACCCGCCGCTGGATTCTGACGTCAGTTGATCAACGACCGCAAGCAAATGGAGGGCTGCCGCTGCGGGTGAATGAACCTCTAGGCCTGTTGTTGCAAACGGGGCAGAGAGCGACGTCGCGACTGTGCCGGGATGCAGAGCAATACATAGCGCGTCAGGAGACCGACGCGCCAATTCAACCGCAGCGGTTCGTACCAGTTGATTGAGGGCAGCTTTGGAGGCTCGGTAGGCATACCAACCGCCCAGTCGATTATCGCCGATGCTTCCTACCCTGGCCGAGAGCGTCGCGAAGACCGCCTTGCCCGATCGGGGTAAACGCGGCAGGACGTGCTTCATGATAAGTGCCGGTCCAATCGCGTTCAGGGCAAATGATCGAGCGAGGTTTACTCCATTGAGTTCTCGCCAACTTTTTTCTGGGGCTTGGTGATCATCGTGCAGAAACCCCGTCGCATTGATCACAAGACGAAGCTCACCCTTGCCGGCCGCGAACGCTACAGCGCGTTCGATGCTGGTCTCGTCCAACAGGTCAATCGACGGCGATGTGCTGCGACCGAGCGCGACAACATTCGAAAAAAATCCCGCCGCCTGGATCGCTTCGACCAATGCGCCGCCGATACCGCCCGTGGCTCCAAACACGACCGCCACGCCTGACGGTGACAGCGATCCAAGGTTAACCTGGCCGGTCATCAGCGCTGAGCTCCGCCGCTGCTCGCCCTCAACTTCAGTAATCGCGCAACGAGGCGGGAAATGAATGGTCGGGCCCGGAGAAACATCCTGTAGCCAAATTCGAGCGCAGATAACACTCCTGGCAGCGATGAGAGCCGCGCCGCCCAGCGCCAACCCGGCAAAAGCTTCCAAACCTCTCGAAATGCAGCCGCGCCTGAGACGACGCGACCATCACTCGCACGCACATGAAAACGTTCCAGCGCCTGCTGTTGGGTGATTCCATCAGGGGTTACGGCATCGGCTTCAGAGACATCGATAAAACAAAGCGCACCCGCCTTGTTCATACGGCGATAGTGTCCTATTTCCGCCCGACACAGAGGACACGAGCCGTCGAAATAGATCGTTGACTTTGAAAGCTCTTGCTCCATGCAAATCTCCTGAATATCAAACGGCTGGTTGACTATCCGGGGATTGATGAAAGAAAGGCGGTTCCTCAATCTGCCAAGCAAAGAACCGCTAAACGCCCGAGCAAAAAATTATTTTGCGCCGTTACTCACATTCATTATTTAGACCTTCAAAGGTCCAAAGGGCTTCTAGGTTTCACAGGTTGAGAAGCCAAAAAAACCATAGACGAAGCAGTGGCCCTTAGTTCCTGACCAAATCAGCGACACTCCGACCAGCACGGAAACAACGGAAGCTACGGTGTACGAGGCCACCTGCGGTAGATTCATGATGATTGGAAGCGATAAAAATGCGAGTCCAAACATCCAACGCGCCATGCGGTCCACATAGCCAACATTCTTTTTCATAGTCATCTCGCCAAAATACTATCTGGTGATTGCTTAAATGTGCTCGCCGTCGCGACCCCGACCTAACCCGGCCTTGAAAAGTTTCGGCCTCATTGTCGCTGCTGACCAAGTCGCAACAGTGATTGTCGCTGCTCCAATTAAAAACGCATGTCCAACAATGCTCGCAGCAAGCATCGTATAGCTTCCGATTGCGACGCAAAAACTGACAGCCCACATACAACCCAAGAGCTGCAAAACATAATGTCGCATCGAAGGGTCGGGGATGTGGCGAAGTGGGCTTACGTTGTGATTAAAGACGAAATTCCATAGGTAGATCACAAACTGCTTCATTGCATTGATCGCTTTATCTAGCGCTCCCTAACTTTGTTTATAGAGTTGTTCGGCAACTCAAGGTGATGGGAACTACTAAATAACCATCACGACGCCAGTGTGAATTGCTTGATGTTATATTTACGCTGCTGGCAACCAATTGGATCTGTCGCGCAATTTCCCAGGTTACATGCGTCACAAATAGGCTTATGGATTAACTCAATAAACAATGGATGGAATGGGAAATGTGTCATGGCTGATCGCGAGAAATCCACGCCAACTCATCGGACTGACTTTATCCCGGCGCAGAAGGATGATGTGTTCCTCTCCAACGCGGCACTCGACAATGTGACGTCGGCAGTCATCGCCTTAGGCAGTGAGTTCTGGGCGCTTCAAAAGCGGATGAACGTTGTCGAGACGTTGCTTGAAGCCAAAGGCTCTGTGTCAAAAGACATGATCGAGAGTTACCGTCCTTCGGAGGAGCAAAGCGCTGCTTGGGAAGATCAGCGTGACCGATTCATCAAACGAGTTTACGGATTTCTACAGAATACTCACTCTTCTTCAAAAAAAGCCGGGTAGGACAGATCATCATGATGGATAGACGAACGCTGTTCGGCACGACTGTCGCCTTAGCGGGAACCCTCGCATCCGACTTATCCGTGGGGGAGGCTGATGCTGCGACAAAAAAGGCGGCGCTCCCAAATGACATCGAACCTCGTGGCACCTATCCTGAGGGTCGACTTGAACGGCTACCGAGCCTTGATCTGGAAAGCCGCCTGGAATTTGCACAAGGATTTCGCAAGTGGTCACTGCGGGAATTTGGCCGTGCCAGTTCCGACCGAATCAATCAGCTGGTCAAAGAGGCGGGCTTCGATCCGAAAGTCTCTCCGCCAATCAAAGATTTGCTCGCTGCAGTTGGCAACGACCTCACCGTTTGGACTAATGTGCGGTGCAAGACAACCGCGCAGCAAATCATGTGGAAGAACCTCGTTGATGGATTTCACGCCAACGAACGGGCTTATTTTGAAGAGCTTGAGACGTCAGATAAATTGGGCCCCGGCAGCCTGGAGTTAAACAACGACATAACTCTGCCTCAGTATACCAAGCATGAAATCCACATTCAGCCGGGCGGTTACGTTGGAGATCCTCTCGGTGGCTGTGTGTATCATTACGGGGTGAATGTTTTCACGCTCGACCTAAAATCGGAGGATCAATTTCATCGAGATTTAGCCGCTATAGTTCCCATTCCTTCAGACGGAAAGGCACAGCGCTTTCTCGATATTGGCACCGGTGTTGCCCAATTACCGATGGCTCTGAAAGAACGCTTTCCGCAAGCCGAGATCTGGGGGATCGATGTTGGCACACCAATGTTGCGATACGGCCATATGCGAGCCATCGAACAAAACCTTGAAATCCATCTCGCCCAGCGCCTGGCAGAAGATACAAAATTTGAGGACAATAGTTTTGACGTGGTAACAGCCTATATCCTGTTCCACGAAGTGCCCACGGAGCACGCCAAGAAGATTCTTGCTGAAGTGCGCCGAATACTTCGACCAGGCGGCGTCTTCTTTCCCGTTGATTTCAAGACGTATTCGCAGACCACCACTTCAGCTAGCGGCCGTTTTAATCAATGGTGGGATCATGTGTATAATAACGAAGTGTGGGCCGAGGAGTATCGTAACTCAGACTTTATACAGATGATGACAGATGCAGGACTCACCGTTCGCGAGGATGCTCCCACATTAGAGCCGAGGTTTTGGAACGGAGTCATGGGCATAAAGACAGCATAGCTGGGAAATGTGCATTGAGTCGGAACAGACTGAACGTCTGGCGGAAGCGCAGCGGGCGACATCGTGGCGATGTCGCTGCAGTGTGAACGCTCGCTTTTATTGAGCCCGACATCACGTCGGTGATTCTTGACGGTCGCCAACCTCAGCGTCTGACCATGAAGAAAATGCTGCGGCACGTTCCCGTCGCGTGGGTAGAACAACGCAAAGCGTTCGGCTTTCCCTCAGCCTAAAATTATCTGAGGCGCTTTATAGAGCGCGTTGCGTAGCAACATTTGTTGCATGGGCAACGTGGAAGCTTTGCTCGTTACTGAGTTCCTTGGGCGCGATTTCGGGCCATAATTTGCGATATCGCCATCCCAAAAACTCAGCCCCAGAGAAACACTGGGCGAGAGGCCCTCATTTCCCAGAACTTGGCCTCACCGCAATGCCCAGTGGGGCCCAAGATAGGCGGCAACCCTCTGAAATATCGGGCGAATTCGGAGAAGCTCAGGCGAGAGATTGTTCGGGCTTGGGTGGTTGGCTGGGGCGCCAGGATTCGAACCTGGGGATGCCGGTACCAAAAACCGGTGCCTTACCGCTTGGCGACGCCCCACCACGCATCAGTGCCAGCCACAAAGGCTGGGCACTTGAACGGGCGGCACCATACCGACACAGCCGAGCCCCTGCAACCCTTGGATCGGATTGTTTTTATTGGCCTTTCAGGGCGGCCAGCACCAGGCCGGGGGTGAGGAGCTGCGGCAAAACCTGGGGTTCGGCGCTGCCTTTCCGGTAGACGACATATAAAGGTACGCCCGAGCGGCCAAAACTCGCTAGGGTTCGGGCAATCTCGGCGTCGCGGTTAGTCCAGTCGGCTTTGAGGTACACAACCTTCTCATCAATCAGGGCTTGCTTCACCTCGGCGGTTGATAGCGCTACGCGCTCGTTCATGAGGCATGTAATGCACCAGGCGGCAGTAAAATTCACAAACACCGTGCGCCCTTCGGCGCGCAATTGGTTGACGCGGTCGGGCGAATACACCTCGGTGGCTGCGCCGCCTGAGGGGGCAATCGAATAAGCCGGTGGTGCGTTGGCCACCGATGTAATCAAGGTACCGACGGCAATTAGTGAAAGCACAGCGAATGCGGCACTCAGCCCGACCTTGCCGGACCGTTGGGCCTGCCCCGCAAGCCACGCCGCAAACCCAAGGAAAATCAAGCCGGCCAGTGCCGCGGCCAGACCTTCGGGCCCGACTTGTTGGGCCAATACCCACACCATCCAAGCCGCCGAAGCGTACATCGGAAATGCCAAAATTTCTTTCAGACGCGACATCCACGCGCCCGGCCTCGGCAAAACTCTCGCCACGCGCGGGCTCAGACTGAGGAGTAAGAAAGGCGCGGCCAGGCCAAACGCTAAACTTTCAAATACAAGGAGCGTGACCAGCGGCGGCTGCGTCAGGGCGTAGCCTACTGCAGCGCCCATGAACGGGGCGGTACACGGCGTGGCCACAATAACGGCAAGGGCGCCGGTAAAGAATGCGCCTGTCACTCCACCACGTTGAGTCAGGCTTTCGCCCGCGCCCATAATTCCGCCGCCAATACCGAACACACCCGAAAGGTTTAGCCCGAGTGCCAGCAACACATAGGCGATGACGGCCACAAAAGCCGGTGACTGAAGTTGAAAGCCCCAGCCAATTTCACTTCCGGCACTGCGCAGGCCAATCAGCACCGCGGCGAGAAGTCCGAACGTCACCATCACGCCCAGTGTATACGCAACACCATCGCGCTGGCGCGCACCGCTGTCCTCATCGCCATGGGCGGCAAACGCAAACGCCTTCATCGCCAATACGGGAAGTACGCAAGGCATCAGGTTTAAAATCAGCCCTCCGGCGAAAGCCAGCACCACAGCCAACCAAAGCCCGACATCAGTTGCGGGCATGTTTGCTGGTGTCGTCGCGCTGGCCGGCATGGCCGGTGCCGAGGCGCTAAAAGAATAAGCGGTATTTTGTTGGCCATCGGCAACCACAATCAAGCCGCCAGTTTGCGCAGGCAGATCAAGTGGCGATTCTGTGGCCGCCATCGTGATGGTGAATTGATCGGCCGAAATTTTGGTCGTTTGAAGCGCTGCGTTATCGATCAGGCCACTATCATAGGGGAAGAAAGTCAGCTGCGCCGTTGGCGCAACGCGCAACCCCGGACCGGCATTCACAAGAACCTCAGCGCCTTGGCGTGTGATCGCCACTGGCCACGGTGCAGGTGTCGGGCTTTGCGCAAGCGCTGAATTAATTTGTGCCAAGTCCGCTGAGGGCTTGGTCGGTGTCGTTGGGTCTAACGGCAGCGCAATGCGGAAGCTGCCTTCGTCGGGTACGCAAATTTCGGCGCACACTAACCAGTTGGCTGTGGCATCAAGGGTGAGCGTTTGCGCGCCAGAGAGCGTATCGGCAATCGTAATCTGGACGGGCAGAATCACCAGGTCGTCATAGCCAAAGTTGACCAGTGGTCCGTAGGGAATGCGTTGGGGTGCGGGCCACTGAATGTCGCCTGCGCTTACGCCATTGGGCATCGTCCAGGTAATCGAACCCGGCAGCCCGGAATCGCCTGGGTTGCGCCAGTACGTATGCCAGCCCGGATCGAGTTCGAGTTTCAATGCCGCCCAAATTTTATCACCCGGGCGCACGCGCTCGGCAGAAAGCATGAGCGTTGCGCGCGTGTGCTCGGTGACCACGCGAGGGCCAGGCGCAGTGTCGGCTTGCGCATAGGCCGTGATGGCCACGCCAAATACGAATGTGACGAGGCTGACGATGCGGATTGCCAAATGATATAATGTCATGGGTCTACAATAGTGTGATTGCCGCGCAGTTCAATTCACAGACACGGGATCGTTAACTAGCCGGCCCGCCTTTATCCACCAAGCGGGGTGGTTTTGGGTGAGGTTTGCGGCAGCAACCTGGGCTTGGCCGGGCCCATGAAACAAGCCAAAGCACGTTGCACCCGAACCCGACATGCGCGCGAGCAGGCAACCCGGCTGTGCTGCGAGTGCTTCTAAAACAGTGCTGATGGCAGGTACAATATTTTCTGCAACGCCAGTCAAGTCGTTGCGCGTTGCTTGCAAAAATCCGATGACGTCATCGACATTGGCCCAGCCGCCGGCAGGGACGTCGGCAAGAGGCCGCGAAAACGCTTCGCTAAAGGATTTGAAAACACTCGCGGTCGGCAGTGATTGTCCCGGGTTCACCAACACCACATTGCAATCGGGTAGTCTGCCGATTTCAGTGAGCTCGTCGCCGATACCGCGCATCAGGGTGGGGCGTTGACGCAAACACACCGGCATATCGGCACCCAGCACTGCAATGATATCGCGAGTAGAAGGCAGCGAGGGGAGTTGCCACAACTGCTGACATGCCAGCAACGTGGCTGCAGCGTCGCTTGATCCGCCGCCGATGCCCGATGCAACGGGCAGATTCTTGGTCAATGTGATGTGGAGGGTTGACGGTTTGTTGGCCGCATTAGCAATAAAATGGGCGGCCGTGCTGACAGTATTGGTCTGAGCCGGGTCAAGATCTTTGCCAAAGTGGCCATGGATTGCAAAGCGCCAATGAGGTGACTCTGAGACTGCAATGCGATCGCCGATGTCTGCAAAAGCGACCAATGACTCCAGCAGATGATAACCGTCGGGTCGCCGGCCGATGACATGCAGGAACAAATTAATTTTGGCAGGCGCAAAAATTTCCACCGAGGCCATGGTCGTTCAGCCTTATGCCATCGAAGCCGCGGCAATTTCCAAAGCTAGTTTCGCGCAAGCCCCTGATCGATTTTGGCTTGAATGGTGGTTCTCTGCTTTTCTTCGGGCTTCAGAGTGAGCGCTCGGCGCCATTGAAAGCGCGCTTCGTTTTTGCGCCCGACTTTCCAATACGCATCGCCCAAATGGTCATTCAGTGTTGCGTCGGCCGGTTCCAACTCAACAGCTTTTTCTAAGTATGTGGTGGCGTTTTTATAATCGCCCGCCAAGTACATCGCCCAACCCAAGCTATCAACAATAAAGCCGTTCTCGGGGCTTTTGCTGTAGGCCAGTTCAATCAGACGGCGTGCCTCGGGTAAGTTTTCGCCACGATCAATCCAAGAATAGCCCAAGTAGTTCAGCACATCAGGTTGGTCGGGGTTGAGTTGCAGTGCGCGTTTGAAATCGCTTTCGGCGCGAGCCCATTGCTTGGTGCGTTCCAGGGCGATACCGCGGCCATAATACAGCGACCAACTTTCTGCCGAGGCGTCAGTTATTAACTGTTGGGCTTTGTCATAGGCCAAAACAGATTCAGCAAACTTCTCGTCGCGCCGTAACAGGTTCCCCATGGCCATCTGCACCTCGGCGATGGTTGGAAATTCTTTCCCGACGGCTTGTAAGCGAGCCAGCGAATCACCACGTTTGCCTTGGGCCTCGTAGTTATCGACAACTTGCATTTGCGCCGCCAGATAGGTCGCGTCTGTTTTGCGAATCAAATTTAACATGGTGTTGGCTTCATCAAAGCGCGCACGCGCAGCCAACGTGGAACCAATCGTCCATCGCGCAAACGGCAAGTCAGGGCTGAGGTAAAGCGCCATTTGACCAAAAGCGACGGCAACATCGGCTAAGCCGTTCCCCGCGCTTTGCGACAGAAGTTGTGACACCGCAAAAAAAGATTCGGCCATGCCGTCGGCCGGTGTGATTTTTTTACGAAAGCGTTCGCCATCCATCAGCGATTCGTTAATGCCGTAGAGGCCAATGCCAGCCCCGCGTCCTTTATTGAATTTGGTGACGATCTCTTTAGCGAGGTTGCTTTTGCCCAGGCGGTGATAGCCCGCTGCAATGATGCGCACGACCGACAGGGGCTGGCGGTCCAACGTCGCGGCCAGCGCGTCATAATGAATGAGTGCATCATCTTTGCGGCCCAAATTTTCATTCAGCAGGCCGCTCATGATGTGAAAAACATCGCCCAACCCTTGGGTCGATTGGAGTGGCGCCAGCTCGGCGATGGCAGCATCGGGCGTATTGCGCGCCGCTTGCGCCCAGGCCCGGAACATCGGCAAGGCGAAGCCCAGGTAACTATCGCTTTTGATACGGTCGATGTAGCTCCAGGCTTGATCGTACTCTTTGGCTTGAAAATGCCCCGTGGCGAGCAATAAGCCAGCCAACGGCAATGGTTCCTTTTCGCTTTCGTAGTATTTTTTTGCAGCCGCAATGGCGCTGTCCATTTTGCCGCCCGTGGCGGCCGCCGAATACGAGCGTTGCAATAGCGACGTGTTGGCCGGGTCGAGCGCCAGTGCTTTGGCATAATAATCTGTTGCCGATGTCGTGTCGGCCGTTGCGCGCGCATGACCGGCGGCCAAAAGGGCCGCGGCTAGGCCTGAGCTCTCGCCTGCCTTAGAGGCCGCGTTTGTTGGCGCCGCATTTGACGTGAAAGCTGCCAGTAGGCCCAGCGCTATCGCTAAGGCTGATGTGGTCAATTTCTGCGGCGTGATGATGGTGTTCATAGTTCAGTCATAGCCGATGCCAGAGGGATGATGCAGTTAAATCCGTGAGAGGTGACCATAAGTCCCTCTACATATTTGGGTAATTGGGCCCGCCGCCGCCTTGCGGTACGACCCAGTCGATATTCTGGCTCGGGTCTTTGATGTCGCAGGTTTTACAATGAACGCAGTTTTGGGAGTTAATTTGAAAGCGTTTATCGCCGTTCTCAGCCTCAATCACTTCATAGACCCCCGCTGGGCAATAGCGTTGCGCAGGTTCGGCCCACATCGGCAAGTTTTTGGCGATGGGGATGGCTGGGTCTCGCAACTTCAAGTGGATCGGCTGGTTTTCCTCGTGATTGGTGTTGGAGATAAACACCGACGAAAGCCGGTCGAACGAAATTTTGCCGTCGGGTTTTGGGTAGACAATAGGCGTGCATTCGCTGGCGAGCTTTAGGGTAGCGCTGTCAGGTTTGCCGTGATGGAGCGTGAAGGGCAAACCGATGCCTAAATTGTTCATCCACATATCTAGGCCGCCCAGGCCCAGCCCGCCGACAAACCCGAGCTTGCTCCACAGTGGCTTCACGTTGCGGACTTTTTTCAGGTCCGCATAGACCCAACTTTTCTTGAGCGCTTCAGGGTATGTCGTAAGTTCGTCTTGGCTCCGCCCGGCGCCGATCGCGGCAAAGGCCGCTTCGGCGGCCAGCATGCCGCTCTTCATGGCGTTGTGGCTGCCTTTGATGCGCGGCAAATTCACAAAGCCAGCCGAGCAACCAATTAATGCGCCGCCTGGGAATGTGAGTTTGGGAATCGACTGCAAGCCGCCTTCGGTAATAGCGCGGGCACCATAAGAAATGCGCCGCCCGCCTTCCAGATATGGCTTCACGGCGGGGTGATGTTTGTAGCGTTGGAACTCTTCAAACGGAGACAGATAGGGGTTGGTGTAGTTGAGGTGCACCACAAAGCCCACGGCCACCTGGTTATTTTCCAGATGGTACATGAAAGAGCCGCCGCCTGTTGATGTATCGAGTGGCCAGCCCATCGTATGCACAACCAAGCCTGGTTTGTGTTTGGCTGGGTCAATCTCCCACAGTTCCTTGATGCCGATGCCGTATTTGGCTGGGTCAGACTCAGCGTCGAGTTTGAATTTTGCAATCAATTGCTTGGCCAGCGAGCCGCGAACGCCTTCACCGATCAGAGTATATTTCGCGCGCAGTTCAATGCCGGGTTCGTAGTTGTCGGTTTTCTCGCCGTCGCGGCCAATTCCCATATCGCCCGTTGCAACACCCAGCACGCGGCCTTCTTCATTGTATAAAACTTCGGCGGCAGCAAAGCCTGCGAACACTTCAACACCTAAGGCTTCGGCTTGTTGTCCCAGCCAGCGGCAAACATTGCCTAAGCTGACCGCATAGTTGCCGTGGTTGCTCATCAACGGCGGCATCAGAAAGTTGGGAATGCGCCAGGAGTCAGATTCCGTCAGGAATAAAAACTGATCTTCAGTGACCGGGGTCAGCAACGGTGCGCCCTTGTCTTTCCAGTCTGGGATTAATTCATTCAAGGCAATAGGGTCGATGACCGCGCCCGATAAAATATGTGCGCCAACTTCCGACCCCTTTTCGATGACGCATACGGAAATCTCTTGGCTTGCGGCGGCGGCCAGTTGTTTCAAACGGATCGCAGCTGACAGGCCTGCCGGGCCTGCGCCTACGACCAACACATCAAACTCCATCGCCTCGCGATCCATCTGCGATCCTCAAATTTGTCGCTTGCGCCCATCTACGGGTTACCGCGCCGCTGGGGCCGTAAACCCTTGCAGACAATGGTATAACCCCCGAATCACACCCCTCCAAGGGTTTGTGGTGCCAAAAGCCGCCGAAACCATCAAAAGTAAGGCGTTTGGCCGGTTTCATTCCGCGTCCAGAATGGCTATAAGCGGCCACATAAGCTCCCATGCTACGTGGGCTTAGAATAAGTGCTTTAAGGATCGCCAGATGCAACTTCCCCCCAAAGTTTCCGCAGCCATTTCAGCCGTTTTGTTTGCCAGCACGTTGGGAGTGCTGATCGTCGTGGCTTCTTTTGGCTTCTTGCGCGTTTTGGAGCAAATGGGCGAAGGCCTTGGCTTGGTTCCGTCGCGTTGGGGTGAGAACAATACCAACTTGATGTTCCAAATTTCGGCCGTGATGGCTATTCCGGTTGTCATCTGGTTTGTGCTGTGGTTCTACAAAAAAGCAGTGGTGGCAGAAACGGGCTTGCAAAATTACCGCTATGTGGCCCCCGAACCACCGAAGCAAACTGGGAAATTGTAGCCGTACCGCTTGAGTTTGTTCGGCTCTACCTTCAGACTTCATGGCGATGGATCACGCGCCAACTCCGGTCTCAAACGTCGACCTTCCCGCTTTGTTACGCTGGCATCTTGATGCGGGCGTCGACGAGACGATTGGTGACGAACCGGTCAATCGATATGTCGCACTTCCCGCGCCTGTGGTGCAGACGTCTTTTGCAACCGAACAAAAGCCGGCGTCCATCGTCATCGCGCCGCAGCCGACCTCGGCGCACATCGCGCAAAACTGCAAAACGCTCGCTGAATTAAAAGCCGCCGTTGAAAGCTACGACGGTTGCGCGCTCAAGGCCTTTGCCACGCGAACGGTGTTTGCCGATGGCCAAGCGAACGCAAAGGTGATGGTGATCGGCGAGGCGCCGGGTGAAGACGAAGACCGTCAAGGCCTGCCGTTCGTGGGCGTGTCGGGAAAACTGCTCGACCGTATGCTGGCCTCGGTGGGGCTCGACCGTGCGACCAATACTTATATTACCAACATTGTCTTCTGGCGCCCGCCGGGGAATCGCAAGCCAACCGCTGAAGAAATTGTGCTGTGCATGCCCTTCGTGCAGCGCCAAATCGAAATTCTCGACCCCGCCGTTATTCTGTTGGTCGGCGGCCCCTCGGCCTCGACGATTTTGGCCAATCCGCAAGGCATTACGAAGTTGCGCGGGAAGTGGTTTGAATTTGAAAGCCCGGGTCTCTCGCGACCGGTGCCCACCATGGCGACGTTTCATCCGGCCTATCTTTTGCGCTCACCCAATCAAAAACGTCTCGCATGGCGCGATCTTCTGGTCTTTAAACAAAAACTCGACAGCATCACGACGAGCTAAACGGATTTCACGACATGCCCGGCATCGACGAAACAAAAGCCTTTTTGCCCATCAATATCGCTGTGATGACCGTGTCGGATACGCGCACGCTAGACACTGATACATCGGGCAAAATACTCACCGACCGCATCATTGCCATGGGGCACCGTGTTGCCGAGCGCGTGCTGTTGAAAGACGACGTGCCCACCATCGTTGCCCAGCTTCAGGCATGGATTAACGACCCGGCCGTTGACTGCATAATCACCAGCGGGGGCACCGGTGTAACAGGTCGAGATGTAACGCCCGAAGCCTTCAAGCAAGTGTGCGAAAAAGAGATCCCAGGTTTTGGCGAGATGTTTCGCTGGATCAGCATGAAGAATATCGGCACGTCGACCATTCAATCGCGTGCCACGGCGGGCGTGGCCAATGGGACCTACTTATTCGCCCTGCCAGGTTCGAATGGCGCAGTTAAAGATGCCTGGGATGAGATTTTGAAATTTCAACTCGATGTGCGCCACAAGCCCTGCAACTTTGTCGAGCTGATGCCGCGCCTCAAAGAACATCTCTGGCCAAAACCCAAAATCTAATGCCGACCTTCCGCCTTGAGCAGGCGATTCTGAAGTCAAACCCTGTGGCCGTCATTGCCGGTATCGATGAAGCCGGGCGTGGGCCGTGGGCAGGCCCGGTTGTTGCAGCAGCCGCGATTTTGAACCATGAAACTTTGCCGCAACATCTTTCGCGCGAGCTCAATGACTCAAAAAAACTCTCGGCAATAGTTCGCGAACGCTTATACGAAGCTTTGCTGGGCGGGCCGGGGGTTGCTTTGGGTGTTGGGCAAGCCAGCGTGGCAGAGATCGACGACGTCAATATTCTCCAGGCCACATACCTCGCCATGGCGCGTGCGCTTGGCAACCTCAACCAATCTGTCGATGTGGCACTGGTAGACGGCAATCGCGCGCCGCCACTGCCTTGCGCTGTGCAAACCGTCATCAAAGGCGACAGCCTGTCGTTATCCATCGCTGCCGCATCGATTGCAGCCAAGGTCACCCGTGATCGTCTCATGGCGGCGCTCGCAGCCAAGCACCCGGGCTACGGCTGGGAGACGAATATGGGCTACGGCACAGCGGAGCATCATGCCGCACTCAAACGGTTAGGCGTGACACAGCACCATCGCCGATCCTATGCGCCGATCCGGGCACTTTTATCTGGCGCGTGATTCAAATTCTTTTCCCGGCTCTATTCATAGAGTCCTCGAGTCAGCCGAGACTCTACATATAGTAGGTCGAGTCGGTGTGATTCATTGGCTCTTAACCCATCGCTAATGCTTTGATTCTATTATCTGAATCGTAGGGACCCACGCTGACCTAAGTTGTCGGCGCGCACGTACTGGGGACCACGATGTTGGGGTTCTCCTCCTAAAAACAATAAGTGGGGTGGGGAGGGTTCAACATCTCGGCTCCATGTTTCGGGGACGCACACCTTCGTGGGGGACGACGCCGCGCTCGAAAACGAGCTGTTGGGTCGGTCCTTCGCGAGGGCCCCCCGAAACGCGGAGTTCAACAAAAAACAATAATAAAAAAGCGCACACGAGGGACCGAGACATGCCGAGCAAGAAATCATCGGCCACGATCCAGGCCGACGCGATTGAGACCAATATTATTCATCAAGGCGATTGCATCGAGATCATGAACCGTCTGCCGGCGGGCTCGGTCGATCTTGTGTTTGCTGATCCGCCGTACAATCTGCAACTCGGTGGCGACTTACATCGGCCCGATAACTCCCGCGTCGACGGTGTTGATGACGAGTGGGATCGCTTTGCCGATTTCTCCACTTACGACAAGTTCACCCGCGAATGGCTGGCCGCCGCACACCGCGCTATGAAAGACAGCGGTTCATTGTGGGTGATCGGTTCGTATCACAACATTTTCCGTGTCGGCGCGATTTTACAAGACCTTGGTTTCTGGATCTTGAACGATGTGATGTGGCGCAAGTCCAACCCCATGCCCAATTTCCGTGGCACACGGTTCACCAACGCGCACGAGACCATGATTTGGTGTTCGAAAAGCAAGGATGCGCGTTATACGTTTAACTATGACGCGATGAAGAACCTCAACGAAGGTTTGCAGATGCGCAGTGATTGGACATTGCCGTTGTGCACCGGCGAGGAGCGCCTGAAAAAAGGTGGCGGTGATAAGTTGCATCCAACACAGAAGCCAGAGTCGTTGCTGTATCGCGTGATCATGGCCTCCAGTAACCCCGGCGACGTCGTTCTTGACCCCTTCTTTGGGACGGGGACAACGGGTGCGGTGGCTAAAACACTGGGTCGTCACTACATTGGTATTGAACGCGACGCCGACTACATCGCTGGCGCCAAGCGCCGTTTGGCCAAAGCCAAGCCCGTCTCAGATGAAAAACTGCTGACCACACTGTCAAAGCGCAACGAGCCGCGCGTGCCGTTTGGCTCGGTCGTCGAGCGCGGCTTACTCAGCCCCGGGACCGTGCTGTGCGACGTGTCCGGCCAACACACCGCCAAAGTGCGTGCCGACGGCACGCTGATTTCGTCGGATCATCGTGGGTCAATCCATCAAGTGGGCGCTGCCGTCATGGGCGCGCCGGCTTGCAATGGCTGGACTTTCTGGCACATGAAAATGGGTGCCGGATTGGTCGCCATCGATGTGTTGCGTCAGAAAGTACGCGCCGAATTGGGCGAAGCGCTGCAGTAGGCTAAACCCACTTCCGTCGCCACCACACCACCGGGCCTGAGATCGCCAGGAAAATCGCTAGCGCGCCTACCAGATTGTTCACCCATTTCCATTGGGTGTGGATGATGTTGCCCGTGTGAATGTCGGCCAGGAATAAAAACACAGTTGTTCCCGCCAGCGGCGGGTAAGCAATTTTGGTGTCTTCAAAGGTGCCGTCGAGTGAGTCTGCCGCATACATCGAGCGGCTCATTTTAATGAACCAACGCTCGCCGCGCGTCGTCACATCTGTCACAGCCAGTTTCGGCCCGTTGACCTTCAACGGTGTAAATCGTTCTTGTCCATCACGTCGATAAAACTGGCCGATGGAGCCGGCGCCAATCAGCACCACATCGCCGCGTCGGATGAGGTTGACATTGCTGGCATCGGTTCCGTCGCCTTCGCCGACCGCGCGTTCTGCGGTCCATGTTTTGCCGCTGTCTCCCGAGTTAAACACGCCTAGCCGCGTCGCGATGGTGAGCTGCTCTGGCGCGCCGGAGTAGGCGATCACATCGTTGATCTCGCCGTTCAGGCTTTCGTAGTCGTAAATCGAGGGCAATGCTTCGCGTGGCAAGTCGATATGCTTGGCGTTCTCAAGAAGCGCATTGATGTGATCGACCATGATCCCGGTAATGCTGATGTAAAGAACCGGAATGATCGCGAGAATGCCGACAATGGGGCCGTGCCCGCGATACAGCCAGCGCAGAACTTTCTGGCGAGACTTCAGTTGGCCTTTTGGGTTTTGATTGCGCCAGCGGCGTGGCAGCCACCAAAACACCAAGCCCGTCACCGACAAGATAAAAATCGAAATGCCGCTGTAGTCATTGATGATTTGCGACCAAGGTTGCGGCAGCGTGCCGGTGCCCACATGTAAGTCCAACGTAAATGTTGGTAGTGATAATGAGTCAGGGAGACCCGAGACCTGCACATTATCAACGTTGGTCCATGTGATTTTGTCGGGCGCTTGAGTATCCAGACGGAAAATTCGCCCGTAGTGCTCAACACCGACCAATTCCCCCGGGGCCGAACCTGCCGTTAGACTGGTGATGTCGTGACCACGCAGAGCAAAGGGGACGGCACGCGTGCCGTTGTCTTTGACAATCCAAATGCCGTCGTCGGTCCCCAGCCAAACATGGCTGAGATCGCCGCTGGGGCCACTGACAAAATCATACGATTGCGGCAATCCGTCCGCGCCTTCCCAAACCACGTCGGTCCATGTTGCGCCGTTGTCGGCCGTGACCCACAGGCCGCGTTCCGATGCGCCTAAGTAACGGTTGGCGTCGTTCGGGTCGGCCATCACTTGGCGCATCACTGTGCCGCGCACGAGACGATTGATGGCCGTGGAGGTGATGGAACTGGGCACGGTCCATTGGTGGGTCCAACGCCACTCGTGGTGATTTAAAATCCAGCCCGTTAACCCCAGAACAGACAGCCATGCCATGGCTGCTAAGCCCGCGATTTTATGCAGCTTGCGCCATGTGCCCCAAGAAGTGCTTTTGGTTTGGGGTTGAGCAGCAGGAAGAGTGGCGGTGGTGTCGGTCATCCCCGCACCTTAAGTCGCGGTCAGGGAGGCCATCAAGTCGTGAATCTGCTGCGGCTCGATGTCTCGCACAATAAACACAAAGCGCGAACGTCGCTCGGCACTTGGCCAAGCCGCAAGCCACGTCAACGGATGAAAGATGTGCTGAACGCCGTGCACCACGGCGGGCTGGTCGGGGCGTTCCATCACATTCACAATGCCTTTGACGCGCAGTAAGTCCGGTCCGCGCAGCATGCCTAGAAGCTGCAGAAAAAACTGCAGTTTGGCTTGACTGATGGGCTGATCAACCGAAAAGCTAAAAGCACGGATGTGCTCGTTATGCCGGTTGACGTCGTGGTGGTGATGGTCGTGCGTGTGGTCGGCCTCATAGGCCTCGGCGCGCAGCCACGTCTCAACGTCGGGCGACTTATTTTTTGCATCGAAAGGCCCAAGGTCGAGAATCATGCGCGGCTCGACGCGACCGTGTTCGATGGGGATCACCATCTGCCCTGGGTTGAGCGCCTGCAGGCGCGATTCAATGGCGGCGCGCACGCCGCTTTCAACGATATCGCACTTCGTCAGCAAAACACGGTCAGCCATCGCCGCTTGCTTAACCGCTTCGGGGTGCGCGGCAAGCGTTGCTAATCCATTGACGGCGTCAACGGTTGTCACCACGCCATCAAGCCTGAACTTGGTCCAGGACATTGGGTCGCTCATCAGTGTGTGCAGAATGGGTGCGGGGTCAGCCAGCCCCGTCGTCTCCAGCAATACACGATCGAAGGCCTTGATCTCGCCATTCGCGCGCTTGAGCAAAAGATTGTGCAGTGCGCCGATCAAATCTCCGCGCACGGTGCAGCACAAGCAACCGCCTTGAATCTCGACCACGTCGCCATCGGTTTTTTCAACCAGTTCGTGATCAAGGCTAATTTCGCCGAATTCATTGATGATAACGGCGGCGTTCGACAATTCCGGTTGACGAATGAGGTGGCTCAGCAACGTGGTTTTCCCGCTGCCGAGAAAACCCGTCAGGACAGTCACCGGGATTTTATCTGCGCTCGGTTGCGATGCCATGCGGCTAAAGTGCCATAGGCAACGCAAAGGAGCGAGATCAGATTAACGTCTTATTTTGCTGCCAATTTTTTTGCGATACCGGCCACATGTGCGGCTTGTTTGCGCGCGATGGTCAGTTCCAATTCGCTCGGTTGGCGTTTGCCGTCGGGTCCGGCGAAGGTGGCCGCACCATAGGGCGATCCGCCGCGCGGCTCAGATACGTTAAACAATTCAGTGATCGAGTAGGGTGCTCCGACGACGACCATACCGTGATGAAGCAGGGTGCTGTGAAAAGACGTAATCGTCGTTTCATTGCCCGCCAATGTAGCGCTGGATGTAAAGACGCTGCCGACTTTGCCAATCAGCGCGCCCTTGGCCCATAGGCCGCCGGTCTGGTCGAGGAAGTTTCTCATTTGACTGGCCATATTTCCAAAGCGTGTGGGCGTGCCGAAAATAATAGCATCGTAATCGGCCAGTTCGCCCGGCGTGGCGATCGGAGCAATTTGATCTGCTTTGCCGCCCGACTTCTTGAAAATCTCGTCAGGGACTAACTCGGGCACGCGCTTAATGACGGCCGTCACGCCCTCAACACTGTTGGTACCTTCGGCCATGGCTTTGGCCATCGTCTCGATGTGGCCGTACATGCTGTAATAAAGAACGAGAACTTTGGTCATGGCGAACTCCCTTGTGAATGTGGAGCGGATTATCGCCTCATTCGAACAAAGGAACAATTCGCATTAAAGTGAATATATTGTTTCTTTCTTTGAAACAAATCTACCGGCCCTCACGCCACCATGCCGCCATGGCACCGCCGACGGAGAGGAGCAAGACGAGCAAGATCGGCAGCAGCGCGGTCTCACGTACACCTGTCACAACGTACTGATCGTTGGCCTTCAAGCCCAACCAGGTCGAGCCGTGCGATGTGCGGCCAGGCGCGGTGCGTCGGACAGCCGGTGTCCCCGTCGATCCGGCCCAATACACACCACCGCCTGTGGCCTGGGCGATGGGCTCCAGCCGCTCGGCTGTGGTGATGACATCAAAATTTTCAAGCGGGCGCGTGGCACCCACAGCGGCCACCGTGCTCGAGAGGCCGTCGGTGAGGCGATACAAGCCTGGTTCACCCACCGGAATTGCGGCGCGCGCCCGACCCTGGCCGGTCTCGCGCGGGATTACAGTGCTTTGTGCGCCATCGGGCCCTTCGATCGTGACGCTGCGCTCGGCGGCGTTCAGGCTGCGGCGACTCACCACCAAATCGTCGCCAAGCACTTCTGCTGCCAAGGACTCTTCTTCCAGCTGTGGTTCTTTCATGAGCCAGTGCGCGACGCGGCGCAAAAATTCTGACTGCGGTCCGCCGCCGTCCACGCCCTTGCCCCACAGCCACATCGTATCGCTGAGAAGCAAAGCGACGCGGCCCTTTTCCACGCGGTCCAGGAGCAGGAGCGGTTGGCCGTTGACGCCGTCGAGAATCTTTTGGCCCGACGTGGTCGCAACTTGCACGTTTCGCAGCCAGCGGCCCCAGGTCGGCTGACCATCTGCCCCCACCGCGCCGGTTAAGTCCGCCGTGACGGGGTGGCGCTTGCCGATGTCAGACAGCGTTGGCTTGAATGCGTCAGCTGACACTTGCCCCGTGGGGGCGGCAGGCAAAATACTTTGCAAGGGGCTGTCGAAAAGGCTGAAGCTGTCGGCATACTCCGGCCCCACAGCGAGCATCATCGCGCCGCCATCGCGCACATATTTGGCGACGTTAGTCATAAATTGGTAGGGCACGAGGCCTTTGCGGCTATACCGATCAAAAATAATCAAATCGAAGCCGTAAAGTTGCTCCTCGAACAACTCGCGTATGGGAAACGCGATCAGCGCCAGTTCGCTCAAGGGTGTGCCGTCGTCTTTGGTCAGCGGACGCAAAATGGTGAAGTGAACCAAGTCGACGTTGGGATCGGATTTCAGCAAGTTGCGCCAAGCGCGCTCGCCCACGTGGGGCTCGCCTGAAATCAACAACACCCGTAACCGATCGCGGATACCGTTGATGGACACCAACGCGCGATTATTCAGGCGCGATAATTCACCGGGCGCGCTTTCCACCTCAATCTCAACAATGTTGGCGCCGGGCGTGTCGATGGCGACAGCCAGATCGGCAGTCTCGCCGCTGTTAAAATTAAGCTCCTTGATCTGTTTGCCATTGAGGCGAACAGTGATCGGCATGGTGGTCGACGATGCATCCGGCTTGCCGGCATCTTCAGCTGAAAACCTAATCATGGCTTGGCCGCCAACGACCGCAAAATCGGGTGCACGTTCAATGCGCACGCGGCGGTCATGTTCGTTTTGATCGCCCGTCAGAACCACATGGAGTGGGCTTTGCTTGGCCGCAAATGACTCGGTGGCTGGCGCATCATGCACCAAGCCATCAGTGATCATAATTGTTCCAGCCAGGCGGCTGGGCGGGATGTCGGCCAAAGCCCCCGCAAGGGGCCCGAACAAACGCGTGCCGTCGCTGCGCGCATCTTTGCCAATCCGCAATGTCCGCACTTCCAGATTGGGCTGTGCGCCAAGCTGTGTGCTGAGCTCGCTGAGAGTTTTGTCGGTGCGTGTAGTGCGCTCGGCCAACCCTTGGCTGCTACTTTCGTCGACAACAACAACCGCGATATCACTCAGCGGTGCACGCTCCTCACTGACCAGGCGCGGATCAGCAATGGCGATGATCAAAACCAGTATTGGAATTGCTCGCCATGCCGTGCCCCGCGCGCCGCGCCAGAGTCCGTAGGCCAGCAAAATCAACGCCGCCACTGATGCGGCGAGCAACACCCACGAGGGAACGGTCGGCGAAAAGGCGAAACTCATGCCGGTCATTGAGTCAGCCGCTGCATGATGGCGGGCAGGTGCACCTGGTCGGCTTTATAGTTCCCGGTTAGCGCATACATCACCATGTTGACGCCGGCGCGGTAGGCCATCTCGCGCTGCTGCTCACCTCCGGGAATGACGGGGTAGAGCGGTGCGCCGGCGCCATCGCGGGCCCAGGCTGCGGCCCAATCGTGCCCACTGATGATGACGGACGACACGCCGTCGTTGGCTGTGGATCCGCGTTCCACATACACGGTGCCATTGGCATAGCGGCCCGGCAGACCGGCCAGCAGATAAAAGCTACGCGTGAGAACATGATCGTCTTTGAGCGGGGCCAAAGGCGGCATATCGATACGGGCCAAAATCTCGCGCAATTTGCCGCTGGCGCTGGCACCGCTGCCCGCACCTATTGCGCCAACGTTATCGGGCGCGTCGAACACAACAACACCGCCGTGGCGAAAGTATTCGTTGATTGCGCCCACAGCCGCACTCGATGGCACGGCTTGGTCAGGGCTCACGCGCCAATAAATAATCGGGTAGGGCATCAACGCATCGGCGTTGATCGTGCTAGCGCCGATCTCAACGGCCGCCGGCGCAGCCATCTCGGCAGATGTCCGTGCCGCCAAAACGCGCGTGAGTGCGGCAAGCCCGCTTTCTGAAACACGGTCGAGTTCGCTTGAGCCGGTGGTCACGTAGGCCAGACGCGTTTTCAAGACCGCGTCGATAAAGGCCGGGTCTAAAGTTTTGTTTGGTGCGCGCACTGCCGCCGGTGCTTGTGCCAAAACGCCGGTCGCCAAACTTCCTACCACTACCAATGCAATAAGCGGCGCAACGGTGCGCGTGAGTGAGAGGCGCGGCAGCGCGGGTGCTAATCCGCGTAAAATGAAACTCAGCATCAAGTCGGCGATCAGCAAGATCAACGCGGTGAGCAGCAACCATGGCTTTAAGTCGCGCTCGCCTTTCACAGTATCAAGCGAAATGGTGCGCACGCTTTGTGGCCAGCTTTCAATTGCTTTGGCTTGCCACACCGCCGGCCCCAGGTTGAGCGCAAATTTCGCACGCGGCGTGCCATATAGGCCCGCTGGCACATCAACGCCCGCGATGGTCGTCGCAATTTTTTCCGACGCGATGGATTGGCTCGTGGGGCCTGGCGGCAGCCCACGGCCAAAGCCATCAAGGAGTGTGAGTGGCGGCAACAGCGGTGGGGTTTGCAAATCGTCATTGGTCACCCCTTGGCTGAGGTTCAGCATGGTTTGCAACATGCTGACAAACAAACCGGATAACGGCAGGTTCGACCACTCTGGTGTCGAGGTGACATGGAACAACACGACCCAACCCGAACCACGTCGTTCAGCCGTGATCAGCGGCGTGCCGTCATTCAGCCGCGCCCAGGTTTTGTCGGGCAACTCCGGGCTGGGCTCGGCCAGAATTTGCGTGCTGATTTTGACGTCGTCCGGAATAATCAGGCCAGCGAAGGGTGATTTGTCAGGGAAGGGCCCCAAACCGGCTGGCTCACCCCACGATAACGCGCCGCCTAAGTTGCGTCCGGCCATGCGCACCTTCACTGGCAATAGCGCATCGCCTGCAGGGTCAAGGCGTGGTCCGGCAAAGCGCACGAGCATCCCGCCGTTTTCAACCCACGTCGAGGCACTGGTTGCTTCATCATCTGTCAGACGTTGGCCGCCCGATACAATCAACATTGACAGCGGGCGTGCTAATAAATTGCGTACCGTCCCAACGCGCACTTCGGCTGATTGCCCCAGGGCTTGCGTTACGTAGTAGCCATCTTCAAGCAGCGGTGCGGTTGTGCCTTCAACGGCGGCGCTGAATATGCCCACGGGACGTTGTTGCCAGCGATCATCGGCCAGCGCGGTCGAAGCAGCACTCGCAAAACCCGCACCATCGAAGCGAGCAATACGGTTCGCCAGCTCGTTTGGCAGCACAACGCTGGCCAAAGTAGAATCTTGGCCGGTCTCGAACGTTGCTTTGGTTTCAGCCAGCACCGCGCCTGTCGCATCGCTGGCTTGAATCGTCATGGCTTGCGGCGGCCGTGCGGCGGGTACGGCGACGCGGCGGACCTGAACTTCGATTTTGCTTGTGCCGCCATCGCTGGCGGTTCTTTGCGGTTGGGCCAGGATCACAGGACTATCGGCTCGTGATGCCGTGATCACGGACGTCGCACCTAAAGACTGCAACGCTGAAATAAATTCAGGTGTTTTTGCATCGTCGATGCCGTCGCTGACCCAAAACACGTCACTCCGATCAATGGTGAGCTTTTCCAGTTGCCCCAACGTGGCGTTGAGGTTCTTGCCCCACGGGCGTGGTTCGATGCGGCCAAGCCGACCCAAAGCTTCTCGGGCATCGGTCATCACGGCCGGGGGTTGTTCTGCGCCTGCGGATTGCTCGGCTGTGGTGATCAGCAACACCTGACGTCGGCGCACATCAGCACTTTCTATAATATCGCGGGCGGCGGCTAAGCGTTCGGGCCAGCGTTGTGCCGCTGCCCACGTGTCATCGATCACCACCACAATCGGCCCGCTGTCATTTAGGCGTTGCGCATTCAAAACCGGTTCGGCCAAACCCGCGATCACAAGGCCTGCGATCAAAATGCGGAGCGCCACCAACCACCAGGGCGTGCGCGCCGGCGTGCGTTCCGTCGGCTTTAGACCGAACATCAGAAACACAGCGGGAAACACGACGCGCGTGACGGCTGGCGGAGTCATGCGCAACAACAGCCAGATCGCGGGCAACGCAATGGCGGCCGTGAGCATCCAGGGAGAGGCGAAGGACATAAATCCGAAGTCGACCATGGGCTTGTCTTACCGCTCTCGCTCGCCAATGGCGCGGTGAAGGGCCACCAAGGTCAGGTGTGGCGGCGTGTCGGTGCGGTGGGTGGCAAACGACCAACCGTGAGATGCGGCAAGCGCGCGCAAGGCGTCGCGATGGGCCCGGAGTTTGTCGACGTAGGCGATGCGCGCGTCTTCAACGCGATCAATTACAAACTCGCCGTCGTTCTCCAGCCCTTCGAATCGCACGCGGCCCGAAAACGGCAAAGTTTCCTCGGCCGTGTCGAGCACCTGCACAAGGTGGACCGATTGCGAGCGATCGGAAAACACGGACAGCGATTGACTGATCAATTCGATCGGTTGCAAAAAATCACCGATCAGCACCGTGGTGCCGTGGCGCGCCATGGCCCCAGAGAAAGCCAGAGTGTTGTTGGTGTTGGGTTGTCCCAAGTCGATTGCCAGTTGCTCGGCCATATGGGACAGAGCAAGGCGGCCTGATGATGCGCCTTGAAGTACGGATCCATCAGCGCCTAATCGTATTATTTTTTCGCCGCCTTCGATCAGCAAAATTCCCAATGCCAACAGCAGCGTTGCGGCCCTGTCCGCTTTGGTGGGTAAATCTTTACGCGAACGAAAATGCATCGAAGCCGACAAGTCGCACCACAATGATATCGTTTGCGCCGAAATCCACTCGCGCTCGCGCACATAAACGCCATCGGACTTTGCTGATTGCCGCCAATCAATCGCATGCGGCGTGTCGTCGGATGAATAGGGCCGAAACTGCCAAAAGCTTTCACCTAAACCTGGCCTGCGTCGCCCGTGCGATCCTAAGCTCACGGTTGCGGCAATCTGCCGGGCAGCCACCAGCAACCCTGGCAGGCGTGCAGCCGCAGACTCGGCGCGGTGCTCCAGGTCGTTTCGCCGGGTGGCGGTGGCGGTTGTCATCGCAACGAACCAACTTGCATCAAATGTCGTTGGCGTAAGCGCACAGCTTGCCGATGATGTCGTGTAGCGAAAGGCCATCGGCGCGGGCCGAGAAGGTCAGCGCCATGCGGTGTTGCAGTACGGGTTTGGCCAACGTCAGGACGTCATCCACCGATGGTGCCAACCGACCTTGCAAAAGCGCACGCGCGCGACTGGCGAGCATCAAGGCTTGGCTGGCGCGCGGGCCGGGGCCCCACAACACGTTCTTCTTCACGTCGGCAATCGGGCTGGTGTCTGGTCGACCGGCACGCACCAAACGCAAAATCGCGTTGATCACGCTTTCACCCACCGGAACTTGGCGCACGAGTTTTTGTGCGGCCATCAAATCTGCTGCCGTCATCACTCGGCGCGGTTCAAAGGTCTCAGCGCCCGTGGTGCGCAATACGATGTCGCGTTCGGCGCGCTCATCGGGGTAGCCGATGTCGATTTGCATCAAAAACCGATCAAGCTGCGCTTCAGGTAATGGATAGGTGCCCTCTTGCTCGATGGGGTTTTGCGTGGCCAAAACATGAAACGGCTGCGGTAGAACGTGATATTGCCCCGCCACCGATACGCGATGCTCCTGCATGGCTTGCAACAAGGCCGACTGCGTGCGCGGGCTGGCCCGGTTGATTTCATCAGCCATCAGCAGTTGGCAAAACACGGGCCCTTGCAAAAATCGAAACGAACGACGGCCATCGCCGGCCTGATCGAGCACTTCCGATCCTAAAATGTCGGCGGGCATTAAATCGGGTGTGAATTGGACGCGTTTATCGTCCAACCCCAAAACAGTACCCAGCGTTTGCACCAGGCGGGTTTTGGCCAGCCCCGGCACGCCGATCAATAGACCGTGCCCACCGGCCAGCACTGTAATCAAACATTCCTCAACCACCTGGCGTTGGCCGTAAATCACATCTTCAACGGCAGAGGCGGCGCTGGCCGCCATGGCGGCAACCCGCTCGACGTCGGCCACAGCCATGGATGAGTTTGAGGGAGGGCTCGCCTGGGGCGCGTCTTGTGTTATCGTTGTCGTCACGCTTGTGATGCTCCGAATTAACCTTGGTTGGCCACCTCGCCGGGTGGTGTCCTTGGCCGCAGTATGGGACCTGAAACCCCTGTGAATGAAGCACAATTTCCAGATTCGCACATGACATCTCCGCCAGCCGGTGGGGCGGAACGGCTGCCGCCGCTGTGCGGCGATTTAAACATGCGGATCGACCGGCACGGCACCTGGTATTATCAGGGCTCGCCGATCGGCCGCATGGCCTTGGTCAAGCTGTTCTCAACGGTTCTGCGCCGCGACGATGCGGGCGACTATTGGCTGACGACGCCGGTGGAAAATGGCCGCATTGTTGTTGAGGATGCTCCGTTTATGGCGATTGAAGCCCTGATCGAGGGCGTCGGGCGCGAGCGTATCGTGAAGTTGCGCACCAATGTTGATGACATGATCACGCTGGATGCCGACCATGCATTGCGTGTGGTTTATGACGCCCAAAGCCAAGAACCACGACCGTATGTGCGGGTGCGCGCCAACCTTGAGGCGCGCGTCGCGCGCGCGGTGTATTATCACCTTGTCGAGCTAGGCGAGCCCGCCGATGACGATTCCAATGTATTTGGCCTGTGGAGTTGCGGGCAATTTTTTGTTTTGGGGCGCGTTTAGCCATGCTCTCGAGCCAGAGGATCAAATCCATCCTCGAGCGCCCTCGGATTTCGCGCTCCCGTGGCGATGCCGCAACCGCGTTGGCGCTGTTAGGCCAGGATCAGGTCCCGAACGATGACAGCGTCGCGGGTGCGCGTGTCAAACTTGTACCTGCGGCTGTCTTGGTGCCCCTGATCGAGCGACCCGGCGGGATGACGGTTTTGCTGACCCAGCGCACCAGCGAACTCAAACACCACGCCGGGCAAATCGCTTTTCCGGGCGGGCGGCGTGAACCCGATGACGCCGACATGATCGCCTGCGCGTTGCGAGAAGCCGAAGAAGAGGTCGGTGTGGCGCGCCATGCGGTTGATGTGCTGGGCCAGCTTGACCCTTACGTCACGATCACCGGATACGAAGTCACACCGGTCGTCGGCGTATTGTCTCCACTACAGTCGTTCAAACCCGACCCGGTCGAAGTTGCCGATGTATTCGAGGTGCCGCTGTCTTTTTTGATGGATCCCGCCAATCACCGGCGTGAGCAACGCGAGTATAAAGGTCTGACCCGGGCCTACTACGCCATGGTATACCAGGAACATTATATCTGGGGCGCGACCGCCGGCATGATCTTGAACTTGTTCGACGTGCTATCGGCTCATGCGCCTCAACACGCCGGGGCATAATGCTACGCATTTTCATTTCATATATTGTGCCGTTCCTCCTGCCGATGGCCGGTTACGCCGCGTGGATTTGGTATCGTGGCGTGCATGCCGAAAGACACGGCGGCGAGGCGCCTTCATTCGAACAAGGGCCCTGGCCGTTGATGTTGTTTCTGGGTGCGCTATTGACGCTCGGCATCCTTGCATTCGGGGCGCTCACGACCGGCGGTGAGCCCGGTGACATTTATGTTCCGCCGCACCCTGAGAATGGCAAAATGGTGCCCGGCCAAACGAAGCCGCGTTGAGACCCATGGCAATGACATAACCATGGTCCGCCCGTTCGCCTTTCTGGACGACCCGCACGTCCAACGCATCTTTGGTGTGCTCGGAGCACCGGATATCGATGTGCGCTGTGTCGGCGGTTGTGTGCGCGATGCCTTGGCTGAGCGCGAGGTTCATGACATCGACATTGGGACTCCTGAAGCCCCTGATGCCGTCATCAAACGCGTTGAAGCCGCAGGCCATAAAGCCATTCCCACAGGCCTTGCGCACGGGACGGTTACGGCCGTGGTTAATGGGGTCTCATTCGAAATCACAACGCTGCGGCGCGACACGGCGTGCGATGGTCGCCATGCCGTGGTCGAGTTCACCCATGATTGGCGCGAAGATGCCGGCCGGCGCGATTTCACCTTCAATGCCATGTCCCTGCGGCCCGATGGCCAGTTGTTTGATTTCTTCGGCGGCTCGGACGACCTGAAGGCCGGGCGCGTGCGCTTTGTGGGCGTTCCCTCCGATCGCATCAAAGAAGATTACTTGCGCATTCTTCGGCTGTTTCGGTTTCACGCCCATTTTGGGCAAGCCGAAATCGATGCTGATACTTTAACAGCCTGTGCCGAACTGAAAGGCGGCTTGATGGCGTTGTCAGCCGAGCGCGTGACGCACGAGCTTTCAAAGTTGATGGCGGCGACGAACCCCACACCCAGTCTGATCGCTATGCAAGCCTGCGGCGTGTTGACTGTCGTGTTGCCCGAAGCAACCCAACTGAATGCCCTCAGCGACCTCATCGCACTTGAAGATAAACTGCCTCTGCCGCGCGATTGGCGCAGGCGGTTGGTCGCGGTGCTGGCCAATATCGACGCGCGTGCTTTGGCTAAACGAATGCGCCTGTCCAATCATGATGCAGATTTTCTGCGCGCACTTCTGGCCGAGCAACCTCATCTTGAAACGACCACGGCCTTACCTGCGCTCGACTTGGCCTTGTTTCGCCATGGTCGCGAGATTGTTTTGAATCGGTGCCTGATTGCTGCGGCCCGTGCGCCGTCGCCGGATTGGAGGCCCGTCATCACCCGTGCCGCCGCCTGGACCCCACACCCGATGCCACTGACGGGCGATGACTTGATTGCGCGCGGCCATCAACCCGGCCCAGCACTGGGCACGGCGCTGCGAGCGGCCGAAGAATTGTGGGCGATCAGTGGGTTTTCAGCGGGGCGCGATGAACTGCGCGCCTGCGCGGAAAATGTAATTTCAAAGGGCTAAAAACCAAAACGGCCCCGGAGGGGGGCCGGGGCCGTCTGGTTATTCCGGAGGTGGCCCAGAGGGGGGTTGGGCCGGGGGATCCTCCTAACGGCAAGCCGCGTTCAAGACGCTGACTTACTGCTCATGGGGAGAAACTAGTGCTCGGCGCCTTACACCATCATGGGCGCTGCATGAATTTTCTGTCACGCGCTGGAGGCGGCGGTCGCCCCTAAAGCTCTGTTTTTCCAGTAAATTCCCCCAATTGACGGAGGGCCTCAGACAGCGCGATGGCGCCTGCGACCGACACATTTAATGACCGCAGGTCTTTGGCGATGGGAATGCGAATACAATGGTCGGCGGTTTGATGAACGTCCGAGGGCACGCCGTGGCTTTCGCGCCCCAACATTAATGTGTCCGTCGCCTCAAACTTAAAGTCGGCATGGCTGACGTGAGAGGCGGTGGTCAACAGCACCAGCCGGTTGGGACCTTGCCGAAAGGCTGAAATATATGACTCCCAAGACTGATGGCGTACCAGCTCACAGGCCTCGCCATAGTCGAGTGCCGTGCGGCGCAGGCGTTTTTCATCAAATGGGAATCCGCAGGGCTCGATGACGTCGACGGGCACCCGAAAACAGGCGGCAATCCGAATCAAAGCCCCCATGTTTTGGGGGATATCGGGTTGATATAAAGCCAGGCGCATATACTTAAAAACTCAGGGTTTCTGCGAACAGTTCTCGTTTAGCCAAGTCTTTGAAATATTGGAAAAACAAGCCTACTGCGAGGCCTTTTCAAGGCCCAGGAATTATTCTATACCCCGAGCGCACTGGAATTCCTTGAAGTTCCTCATGTTTTGGCCGCTCTGGCCGTGGTGAGGAGGGGGCAAGGATCAGCCAGGAGCCAATTACTTTGGAGCACAGCCGGGTGCGCCCCAGGGCCCGCCCGACCTGCCGCGAGACGAGTACAAGGGGATCACTTGCATGGCCAATATGGCACCGGCCCACACACCTGAATCAACAGGCGCAGACGGCGAAACACGTCGCGATTTTCTGTTACACACCACAGTGGCCTTTGGCGCTGTTGGCACGGCCATGGCTGTTTGGCCGCTGATCAGCAGCATGAACCCGGCCGCCGATACGTTGGCGTTGTCGACGACCGAATTCAATTTAGGTGGCCTGCAAGAAGGTCAAGCGGTGACCATCGTTTGGCGCGGCAAGCCCGTGTTTGTGCGCTATCGCACACCGGCTGAAATCGAAGCCGCCCGCAACACGCCAATGAACGATTTGGTCGAGCCTGCGAAAGACGAAGATCGCGTCAAAAAAGGCAAAGAGAAGTATCTGATCCTGGTCGGTGTTTGCACTCACTTAGGTTGCATTCCCCTGGGCACCAAGGCGATGGACGCGCGCGGCGACTTTGGCGGTTGGTTCTGCCCCTGCCATGGATCGCACTACGATACATCGGGCCGAATTCGCAAAGGGCCTGCGCCCGAGAACTTGAAAGTTCCGCCCTATCAATTCCTTGACGACACAACCGTGCGCATCGGTTAGGAGAGCAACACATGAGCACGGAAAAAAGCGTTTGGCGCCGCGCGTTCGAATGGCATGAAGCCCGGCTGCCGCTGGTTAGCTTTATCGACAACTCGGTCGGCTCGAAGTATCCCGCACCGAAGAACCTGAACTACTTCTGGAACTTTGGCTCGTTGGCCGGCTTCATGCTGGTGACGATGATCCTGACCGGCATCTTCTTGGCGATGAACTACACGCCGCACAAAGACATGGCGTTTGACAGTGTCGAGCGCATTATGCGCGACGTGAACTTCGGTTGGCTCATTCGTTACATGCACGCCAACGGTGCCAGCTTCTTCTTCATCGTTGTCTACATTCACATTTTCCGCGGTCTTTACTACGGGTCGTACAAAGCGCCGCGCGAAGTGTTGTGGTGGATGGGCATCCTCATCTTCTTGGCCATGATGGCCACGGCGTTTATGGGCTACGTCTTGCCATGGGGCCAAATGAGCTTCTGGGGTGCGACCGTGATCACCAACCTGTTCTCGGCCTTGCCGATTATCGGCGAGCCGATTGTCACCTTCTTATGGGGTGGGTTTGGTGTTGATAACCCGACACTCAATCGTTTCTTCTCATTGCACTACCTTCTGCCGTTCGTGATCGTCGGTTTGGTGGTGTTCCACATTTGGGCATTGCATATTCCCGGCTCGAATAACCCCTTGGGTATCGAAGCCGCACCGGCTGACAAAATTCCGTTCCATCCTTATTACACGGCAAAGGATGCGTTTGGTCTTGGTGTGTTCTTGTTGGTCTATTTCGCAATTGTGTTCTGGTACCCCAACATCCTGGGTGACCCGCTCAATTACGTGGTGGCCAACCCGCTGGTGACGCCAACGCACATTGTGCCCGAATGGTACTTCCTGCCGTTCTACGCCATCTTGCGCGCCATCCCTGATAAGCTGTTGGGCGTGCTGGCCATGTTCGGTGCCATTTTGGTGCTGTTCGTTCTGCCTTGGCTTGATACGTCGCGTGTGCGCTCAGCCAATTTCCGCCCCTGGTTCCGGGTGTTCTTCTGGCTGTTCTTCATCAATGGTCTCGTGTTGGGCTGGTGCGGTTCGCAGCTCCCTGAAGGCTTGCCGTTGGTTTTGGGCCGCGTCTGCACCTTCTATTATTTCTTCTTCTTCTTTGTGATCATGCCTGTGGTGGGTTGGATGGAAACGCCGAAACCGTTGCCAGCCTCCATCAGTTCGCCGGTCATGAAAGCGGCGGAGTAAAGCCATGAAAAAGATCCTTCTGGCCGCCACTGCGGCGCTCGCTCTGGTTCCCATGTCTTTTGGCGCGTCGGCCTCTGAGAAGGTCGAGTTTCCTAAGGAAAAATGGAGCTTCAGCGGCAACTTCGGCAAGTTCGACCGCATGCAATTGCAGCGCGGGCTTCAGGTGTACAAAGAAGTGTGCGCCTCATGCCACTCACTGAAGTACGTGGCCTTCCGCAACCTGGAAGCGCTGGGCTATAGCGAAGACCAAGTGAAGGCGTTCGCTGCCGAGTACGAGTTCCCGACGCTCGATGACGAGGGCAGCGAAATCAAGCGCAAAGGCTTGCCGTCCGATCACTTCCCCAGCCCGTACCCGAACGAAAAGTTTGCGCGTGCCTCCAACAACGGTGCATTGCCGCCTGATTTGTCGCTGATGACCAAGGCCCGCGAACACGGTCCGGACTACGTGTTCCACTTGCTGACCGGCTATGACGAGCCGCCCCAGGGCATGACCGTCATGGATGGCATGCATTACAATAAATACTTTGCCGATGGTAATTTCCAAATTGCCATGGCCAAGCAAATCAACGACGACCAGGTCACGTATGCCGACGGCACCAAAGCAACGGCCGATCAAATCTCGCGTGACATTACGGCGTTCCTGCATTGGGCAGCCGAGCCCAAGCTGGAAGTTCGTAATTCAACCGGACTGCGCGTCACGATTTACATGGTGATCTTTACGATCCTGGCCTATTTCCTGAAGCGCCGGATTTGGGCGCGGCTCGAGAAGTAACCGCCTCTATCGCATGCTGAGTTTTCAAAGCCGTCGGCCGCAAGCTGACGGCTTTGCCTTTTGTGCGGCGGTCCTGTTTTTTTGTGCGTCCAAAATCAGTCTGGCAGGGGCTGCGCCCGTTTGCCCCGCGGGTGAACCGTCGGCAAGTGTTCAGCGCATTGTCGACGTGATGGCGACGGGGCGATTTGTTGGTTATTCGCCGACCTCACTGCAGGTCTATAACGGCCAAACCACTCCGGCCGATGACGCCAGTATGGTGGAAGATCTAAAAGTACTTCGAACGCGCTTTGACGGCCTGATCACTTATTCTGTTTTGAATGGGGCCGAGCGCATCCCCGACATTGCCGCCTCGCTGGGGTATCGCGCGGTGATCATGGGAATTTATGACATCACCAATGTCGACGAGCGCGCCAATGTTGTGGCGGCAGCCAAACGCCAACCCAATGTCGTGGTCGGTGCTTCTGTGGGCAACGAGGTGGTCTATGGCAAGCGCGCTTCATTTGACGACATCGCCATCGCCATGGGCCGCTTACGCCGCGCTGCGCCGCAATTGGCAATTGCCACAACCGAGCCCTTTCATGTGTTGATGCAGCCTCAGGCGATGCCCGTCTTGCAGGCCGGCGATATTGTTCTGGCCAATATTCACCCGGTCTTCGAACCGTGGTTCAAAACAGCACCCGATGCGAACGGCGCTGAGTTCGTGACCAACGTGACTGCAGATTTAGCCAGAATGTATTGCGGGCCAATTTTGGTGAAAGAAACCGGCGTGCCAACCGCACCGGCGCGCAAGGGGTTCACGCCGCAACGCCAGGCATCATTTTACCGTGCGCTACAAAAGCAGTTTGTGCCAACCGCTCGCCGCGCCTTTGCTTACTTCTCGGCGTTTGATGCGCCGTGGCGCGTCTACGATGCGCACCCCATTCCGGGCGACTACCCAGAAGAGGCGCATTGGGGGCTCTATGACGAGAAGCGAAACCCGAAGCCCGTCGTCGATGTTATACCGTTGCTTGCGCCTAAACGTTAAATAAGAACGTCAGCACATCGCCGTCGGCGACAACGTATTCCTTGCCTTCCGAACGCATTTTGCCGGTGTCTTTGGCGCCTTGCTCGCCTTTGCAGGCGATGAAGTCGCTAAAGGCAATCGTCTCGGAGCGAATGAAGCCCTTTTCAAAGTCGGTGTGAATCACGCCCGCCGCTTGCGGCGCTTTGGTGCCGCGTTTGATGGTCCAGGCGCGGACTTCTTTGGGGCCCACGGTGAAATAGGTAATCAGTTCCAGCAACTTATAGCCTTCCCGAATGACGCGGCTGAGACCGGTTTCAGAAAGTCCTAAGCTTTCTAAAAACTCTTTCTGTGCAGCCGCATCGCCCAATTGCGAGACCTCGGCTTCGATTGCGGCGGAAATCACAACCATTGCTGCGCCTTGGGCTTTGGCCATCTCGGCCACGCGCGCCGAAAAAGCATTGCCGCTGGCAGCAGCGCTTTCTTCAACGTTGCAGGCGTACAGAACGGGCTTGGAGGTCAGCAACTGCAAGCCATAAAAAATTTTCTCTGCCGCTGGGTCGCTGGGCTTGGCCGTGCGTGCTGGTTTGCCCGCCCGCAACGCCACCAATGCCGGCTCGATGACGGTAATCAGGTCTTTGGATTCCTTATCACCGCCCTTGGCTTTTTTTGCGGCCTGGTCGATGCGTCGCTCCAGGCTTTCCAGGTCGGCAATCATCAATTCGGTTTCCACCGTCTCGGCATCGCGTACCGGGTCGACCGAGCCTTCGACGTGCGTCACGTTGGGGTCTTCGAAACAGCGCAGCACATGCACAATGGCATCAACCTCGCGGATGTTGGCCAAAAACTTGTTGCCCAAGCCTTCGCCTTTTGATGCTCCGCGCACCAAGCCTGCGATATCCACAAATTCCAACTGCGTCGGCACAATCTTTTGCGGCTTGGCAATGGCCACCAGCGCGTCGATGCGATCGTCCGGCACGGCCACGCGCCCGACGTTGGGCTCGATGGTGCAGAACGGGAAATTGGCGGCCTGCGCCGCCGCAGTTGCCGTCAGTGCGTTAAACAGTGTCGACTTGCCGACGTTGGGCAGGCCGACGATTCCACAATTAAAACCCATCTTTAATTCGATTCTTTTTCTGCGGCTGCCGGGGCAGCCTTGGGGGTGGTATCCTTGGTCAATAGCGCGACCTTGGTCATGAATTTATTTTCATCGCCGCTGGTCAGGTGGGGCAGGGCGGTTGCCAGCGCATCCAAAAACGGGTCCAGCCACGCGGTATCGGCTTTGGCAAAATCTTGTAGCACATAACCCGACACTAAATTTTTATCGCCGGGATGGCCGATGCCCATTCGCACGCGCCAAGTATTTAGCCCCACATGGGCGTCGATGCTTTTTAAGCCGTTGTGTCCGGCATTGCCGCCGCCTTGTTTCACCTTCAATCGTCCGGGGGCTAATTCCAACTCATCGTGGAATACAAAAATGTCGGCGGGTTCAATTTTGTAGAACCGGCAGGTTTCGCCCACCGCTTGGCCCGAAAGGTTCATGAACGTTCCAGGCTTCAACGCCAGTATTTTCGTATCGCCCACTGTGCCTTCGCAGATGTGGCCTTGAAAGCGCGCGCGCCAAGGTCCAAACGAAAACGCCTTGGCAAAACGGTCGAGCGCCATGAACCCAATATTGTGCCGATTGTGTGCGTAGCTTGAGCCGGGATTTCCCAGCCCGACCAGTAAACGCATAGGGCCCTCGGAGCGTCCGGAGCATTTTCCCGAGAAGCGGCCTTCCACTTGGCCCCAGAAACATGTCGGTAAAAATGCGACCAACAGAAGACAGAAGAAAATCGGCGGCGACCTTGAAAGATCGCCGCCGGTGATCGGATGTTATTTCTTCTTCGCTGGAGCTTTGGCGTCGGCCGCCGGAGCGGCAGCTTTGCCACCCGCTGCCGGAGCTGCTGCGCCAGGTGCCGCCGGAGCGGCCTTGCCGTCTGCTGCCGGTGCGGCTGCATCGCCTTCGGCTGCTGCTGCCGTAGTGGCAACTTCGGCTTCGACGAACACGGTTGGCGGTGCAATCGAGCAAATTGTGAAGTTACGCGCCACGGTGGGCTTCACGCCCTTTGGCAACGTAATGGCATTGATGTGAACGGAATCGCCGATCTTCAAACCGGTCAAATCCACATCGATGTGATCGGGGATTTCGTCGGGCTTCACACGTACTTCAATGTCGTGACGTACGATGTTGAGCACGCCGCCAACTTTAATGCCGGGCGAACCTGCTTCATTCAAGAAGCGCACGGGAACGGGAACCTTCACCGATGTGTTCTTATCGACGCGGCGGAAATCGACGTGAATCGGTCGATCGGTCACAGGGTGCAGCTGCACATCCATGGCCATCGTGCGTTGGGGCTTTGCACCTTCCACTTCCATATCAAAAATCGTGATACGGAAATTGGGGTTGTGCATCAGTGTAACAAGCGTGCGCGGCTCGACAGAAATGAGGGTAGGCTCGGCCTTCCCGCCATACACGACCCCAGGAACGAGATCGGCACGACGTGTGGCACGGGCTGCCCCCTTACCTGCCCGCTCGCGCGGTTGCACCTTCAATGAGGCGACCTGCGGCATGGGTAGTCTCCATATATTTCAATAGGTTAGCCAGGCCTCCAGGGGTGCCCAGACTAGCTTCCGGATGTCCAAAAGCAGCGGTGGTGTACACGGCTGCGCCAGCGAAGGCAAGGCGGGGAAGGAGCTATAAAAGCCTGTCCAAGGTGGCTTTTTTAACCGTATCGCGTCCCCGGATTGATCGAGATTCAGTAGACATCGGAAGCCGCCTGTGGCGCATTGATCCTCAAGCGTATGTCTCTGAGGGGGGCTGGTTATGGATCGTCGCGATTTTTTCTCACTCTTGGGTGCCGGGAGCAGCATATTAGGCGCGAGTGCACTGGGTGTCGGCGAGGCCAAGGCGAACTGGGGCATGGTTGCGCCGGGTCCTGTACCGCCCGATGGGTTTGACGGGCGGCTGCTCGTCAACAAAGCTCGGGCCTACGAGATCATGGACCGCGAGGGCCTTGATGGCATTGTGGCGCTGAACCCGGTCAACATTTTCTACCTCGGCAACTACTTCAGTTACGAACTGCAAAAGCTGCGCGCGATACCTAGTTTCGCCGTCATGCCGCGTGACGAAAGCAAGCCGACGTTTTTGGTTGCGGCCGGGACGGACCTGATGTTCCTGGCCAACGGTCAACGGGAATACCCCGAGATTGTGCCCTACAGCTTTCCCAGCAACCTGGCGAAGTACATCGAGCAAGCAAAATGGAGCGAGGCGCCAGAGGCTGCGCCGGTTGGCGCTTGGCCCACAACCGGTGGGCCGCTGAAGCCAGCCGAACAAAAATGGATTGAGTTCGGCAAAAAAGCCAACGAGCGCCGTGCCGCTACACCTGAATGGGCGTTGGTGCGCGCGCTGGAACTGGCGGGCCTCAGCAAGGGCAAGATTGCGGTCGATGACATGCGCATTGCTGTCATTCTCAAAACGCTCGAGCGCAATAACGTCACTTGCGTTCCCGGCGACAATACCTTTCGCAAAATTCGTCTGATCAAGTCCGAGGTTGAGCTGAAACACATGCGTACGATCGCGCGCATCAACCAAGATGCTTGCATGGCGATGCTGAAGCAGGTTCGCAAAGGCAGCACCAAGCCCGAGATCGACCAGATTTTTATGGCCGAAGCCGCTCAGCGTGGCGCCAAGGCGATGTGGATTGCAACGGGCACCATCGGCGGGTTGACCGAAGGCAAGGTCATCGAGGGCGAGCCGATGATGGTTGACGCGGTCTCGCAGCGCAATTTCTATCACGGCGATTTTGGCCGCACGGTTGTGTTGGGCGAACCGTCGAAAGAACTCAAAGCCTGCATGGCCTCGACGAAGGTAGGTTGGGAAACGGTGCTGGCCAACCTCAAGCCCGGCATGAAATATTCGCAACTCAGCAAAATGTGCACCGATGCGATGAAAAAATCTTACACCGGGGCATCAGGAATCAGGTTCGCTGCTGGGCCGCATTCTGTGGGCTTGCAGCACACCGATCAGCCGTACCGCGACGGCATTCCCTTTGTCGTGTCGGACGATCTGACGTTCGAAGAAAACATGACCCTCACCGTGGACCTTCCCACCAACCTGCTGGGCTGGGGTGCGATCCATTGCGAAGACTTGCTTGTGGTGACGAAAAACGGCGCTGAGCCCTTGGCCACCGCCGATGGCCCGCTGGTGGTGATTTAGGCGAGGCGCAATTTCATTGCCATATACCGACCGCCGTGTGGCCGCAATCACCTGCAGATTTTATTTAGCAGGTGGCGTTCGGCAAAAATGATTCGAACAAGCTCGCGACTGAGGCTTCTTGGCTGGTGCGCTTAACGGCTTCGGCTCACAGCGCCGCTGCGGTCATGCCCTGCCCTGTGCTCAGCCATAGGCCCGATGGGGTTCTGGCGGAAATGTGCCGGCGCCTTGTATGTCATCATCCACAGTCAAATCCGGCCGCCAGAACCTTTGCGCCCTCAAGCCGAGTGAGCCTTCAGCGAAGTCGGGTGCAGCCAGTTCAAGGTAACGCAGTCTTTTCATCTCACGCCGTCCACGCGTAACGGTTTCCAGAACCAGCCCACACGCTAAAGCCAGAAATGCCAAAATCATCAGTCCCGTCGAGAGGACCGCCGTCGGCAGTCGCGGGACGAGCCCGGTTTGCATGAAGGTTGCGAGGACCGGCCAAGCCAACATCAAAGCAATGATCGACAACACCAAGGATGTGATGGCGAAAGATTGCATGGGTCGCTCTTCTTTCACCAGCTTGCCGATCATACATAGAATGCGAAAGCCATCTTTGAACGTCGATAGCTTCGACTGCGAGCCCGGCGGACGCTCTTTATAGGGTGTGGGAATTTCGCCAATGGGCATGCGCAGTTCAAGTGCATGGACAGTCAGCTCGGTCTCAATCTCAAAACCAGCCGAGAGGGCCGGGAAGGTTTTGACAAAGCGACGTGAGAAAACGCGATACCCTGAAAGCATATCCGACGTTCTTTTGCCGAACACCGATGTGACCAATCCGGTCAGCAATAAATTGCCAAAGCGGTGTCCTGGCCGGTAAGCCGCTTCGATGCTAGACTCGCGCGCGCCGTTCACCATATCGAGCTGGCGCTCAATCAGATGCCTGATGAGCAGGGGCGCACTCTCGGCATGGTAAGTGTCATCGCCATCGACCATCACATACACGTCTGCCTCAATGTCGGCAAACATGCGGCGCACAACATTACCTTTTCCCTTCAGCGGTTCATAACGCACGATGGCACCAGCCGCCGCCGCGACGCTGCTTGTGCGGTCGGTTGAGGCGTTGTCGTAGACATATATTTTTGCATCTGGCAGCACGCGTTTAAAGTCGTGCACGACCGCAGTAATGGCGGCCTCTTCATTGTAGCACGGGACCAAAACGGCGATGGTTGGTTTGGCGGTCATAGGCGTTGCTCCTTGGCTGTCACGGCGCAAAACTCGACGCCGTTGGCGAGGTTTGAAACAATCGGTTGGCAGTTGTGGACGTCTTGCAGGAGTCCGTAGTTCGCGAGCAGTGAATCCGCGAGCAGTCGGTCATCAATGCTGGCCAGGGTGAAGAACGCGCCGGAATGGGCTGCAATCCGTGCTCGGACCTTTTGGTTGAGTCCCGTTTCGCCGTCCTCGGGGCCAATCCCGTACCCTTGAATTCGCACAAAGCTGACGGACTTTGGAAATGCAGGGACCACCCATGCCGTTGGCGTGGTGCCCAGCATCAGGACCATGGATTGATCGGGCTTTGCCAACTCTGGGGCCGTCGTTTCAACAAAGCGAGAACCCCAGGGCACACGCCCCCAATCTCCGGGGATCGCGCTCAGTGTGACGCCAATAAGGGTCGCCGATAATAAAGCGGCGCGCGCCTTCACTGAGACTGGCCACAGGGACATCGCAGCAACGATGACAAGCGGCGCAAGCATCTCGAGCGAAATCGCGTAGCGATAAATCCCGAACAACACCAGCCATGCGGCGTAAGAAATGACCGTAGCGGCGATCAGATAAAATGCGCCGTCGCGAGCGACTGTCACGTCGCTTCGTTGGGCGGCTGTGCGGCCTATGACATTGAAGCCAAGCGTTAAAAGCAGAACAATGAATGCAATAGCAATGCGCCAGTCGCGGAAGAAGGCTTCCCCAGTTTGCATCGGATTCAGCGCCGTCACGATGGGGAAGAATAGCCATTCAATCAGGCCGCTTGGAATGAAGCGGGGATCGCGATAGCTCTCGGCAACGCCCATGGGCGAGGCAAAAAAGCCATTGAAATAAGGGAACAGGGGATTTTGATAATTCAGCCACAGGAACCACATCCAATGCCCTGCGAAAGTGGCAATGCCTGCCAAGACGCCCACTCCGAAGGCAAAACTGCGTGCGATAGCGTCAGCAATTTTTCGCGTGGTGACGAGCAAACCTGCGCATAAGCCAATTGCAAACACTGCCGTGGGAAGCTTCAGGCCAGTGCCCGCGCCAACAAGAAAGCCCGCGACAATAAGCGCAAGCCAAAATCTATGCGGTTGTTGTGCCGATGGGGATGGCGGCAGAAGCGTCAAGACGATCGCTAAGCTGCTCAGAACGAGCACGCTCACGACATTGTCGTAAAAAGTCGTGCCCAAGAGGCCCAAGTTGCCGCCGCCCAACACCCCGACCAACGCCAACGCAAGGCAAGCCAGGCGTCGCTGGCTCACATCAATGGGGGCCAGGAGTTGCGTGCCGATGTGGTAGAGGAAAACAAAATTGAGCCCCTGAACTGTGCCCAGAACAAATGCGACGGCGCGCGCCGGCAGCGATTGCGCCAGGAGATAGAGCGGAACATCGAGGGTCGGATTGTAGAACGTCGGGGTCTGCGCTGGCATGATATCGAAATCCCAGCGCCCGTTCAAAAAAGCATACGGGTTGTACCAATGGTAATTCTGAAGGTCCCAATTGGCGTCCTGTTGAAAGCCAAAAGCAGCTACTGCTCCGAAACATAATGGGACGAAGCTACATGCAAGCAGCGCGATGAGGCGCGATGAATTCATGTTCAGAGATGCGGGCACAAACGTCCTGGGTCGACGGCGCGTTACAACAACACGCTCTTCTACCTATGATCATTTCACGTGTCGCTGATTAGATGGTCAAACCGGCGCGCGTTTACATGAAACAATTGTGACGCGGGCGAACTACATGAAACGTTTATGACAGTTGATCTGCTAGGCCGTTAGGTTCCGCGTCGAGATAATTTGTTGCAACTTGACTGCACCTTTGACGTCACGAATTTGTAATGTCACGGAAGTGTCTGCTCCTCGCCAGGCAATATCAGCCACGCCGAAATTGACTTCACGAACGCCTTTGCCAACACGGCGGTCATTGGGTGCGAGTACGGGCCAAACTTCCGTCAACCCACTCGATGTTGCATCCCACAGCGGATATGGCGTGTTGAGATCGAGCATCGATAGTTCGCCGTAGTGTGTGTCGCCGCTCAAGAAAATCATGTTGCTCGCTTGTTTCCGGCGCACCAAGTCAATCAAGCGGTCGTGGTCGTTCGCATAAACCATCCAGGATTCCCACCCAGTGAAATCCGCTAGAACTTGCAAGCTTGATCCGAAAATGCGCACGTCGGCAGGTGCTTCAAACTCGCGTTGCAGCCACGCCCATTGCGAATTGCCCAGCATGGTCGCAGATGAATCAGTCATGCGGATGTAAGGGCCTGGAACCGGCAGGCCGGCATCTCGCTTTTTGTTGATCCATTTGTCGTAGTCTAGGCCGCCGACGTCGAGCGCCGAGATGGGCGTGCGATTGGAGCGCAAGTCGGGCAGAATAATTTGAACACGCTGCCCAGGAGGTCCGACGGTATAAGATGTGTAAATGCCGTCGCGTTGACGACGCATCGAATTAAGTGGCTCTTGCCAAAAGTCGAGAAAGACCTCGCGAGCCTGATTGCGCAAAGGAAAGTCTGCACCGGCGTCATTCTCGCCGTAATCGTGATCATCCCAAACTGCGATGATTGGCACGGAGCGACGCAACTTTTGAAAGCCTGGCTTCGCCGCTAGTTGCGCATACTTGGCGCGCATCACATTAATATCGCGCGTGTTCGCGTAAATGTTGTCACCCAGAAAGATAAACAAATCCGGTTTGGCGGCTAGCACGGCCTCCCACACGGGTTGATCTTTATCTTGATGGGCACATGACCCAAAGCAAATGCGGCTGACTGTTTGCGGCAGGTCGGGTCGCGTGGCAACCGCTGCAGGTATCGACCCGATGGTTGCTCCGGCGCCTGCGAGAGCGATAGCTTTGCGTCTGGATATGCCAAACGTCATAACCAATACCGTCTCTTCGCATTAACTGGCAGTGGTGGCGCGAAGGCACAGCGTGCCCAGGGTCGTCTCATTCGCTTGAGGCAGTTGGTGTCGATCAAGGCCTTGCGCCAACAAATTTTGATTCGCCACTCGCAAATCAATACTGCGGCACTGTGTAAACGCTTTGTTTGACGATCCGATGACGAGTCGATGACTGTTTGAGGAAGCGTGCGAGTGGCCCGGACAGCCTGCGAATGAACCCAGCTTCACGGGTTCGTGGCTCTGGTGGCGTATACCGGGCGCGTCGCGGTCGGTGTAGCCAGTATTTTACGCGTATTTTCAGGCAGAGTGAATCGGCAGGCCTCAGTTTACTCAAACAAGCTTGAAACTGATGCTTCCTGGCTGGTGCGCTTAATGGCTTCAGCCATCAACGAGGCAATGGACAGCTGCCGGATGTTGTCGGCCAATCGAACCGCTTCCGTCCCCTGGATGCTGTCAGTGATCACCAACTCTTTAAGAGGTGAAGACGTAATGCGGCCCACAGCGCCGCCCGACAATACGCCGTGGGTAACGTAGGCTGACACTGATTTCGCGCCTTCTTTCATCAAGGCGACAGCGGCGTTGCACAAGGTGCCGGCTGAATCGACGATGTCGTCGACCAAAATGCACGGGCGGTCTTTGATGTCGCCGATAATGTTCATCACTTCCGAGTGCCCGGCTTTTTCGCGGCGCTTGTCGATGATCGCCAAATCTGCATGAATCCGTTTGGCGATGGCGCGCGCGCGGCCTACGCCGCCGACGTCGGGCGAGACGATGACGGGTTGCTCGCCCCTATAGCGTTGCTGGATGTCGGCCGTGAAAACCGGCGCGGCGTAAAGGTTATCGAGCGGAATGTCGAAGAAGCCCTGAATTTGGCCAGAGTGCAGGTCCAGCGTCAGCACGCGACCGGCCCCAGATTGCGTGATCAAGTTGGCGACCAATTTGGCGGTAATGGGTGTGCGGCCACCGGTTTTGCGATCTTGGCGGGCATAGCCGTAGTACGGGATCACGGCAGTCGCGCGGCGAGCGGAGGCTCGGCGCAAGGCATCGAGCGTGATCAGCAATTCCATCAGGTTGTCGTTGGCGGGGTAGGAGGTTGGTTGGATGACAAAAACATCCTCGCCGCGCACGTTCTCGTGAATCTCGACAAAGATCTCCATGTCCGAGAAGCGTTTGATCGACGCGTTGGTGAGCGGCAGGTGGAGATAGGAGGCAATCGCCTCAGCGAGTGGTCGATTGCTGTTCCCCGCGATCAGTTTCATCGACTCTGCCCCGTTCCTAGCGCTTAGCAACCGGCCCCGCTCCGGCGCTTGGCGCGGCGCAAACTAACAACCTGTCACGGTGCTGTAAACCAGCGGAACGCGGCAGAATTCCTAGGTTTTTTCAGGCTCCAAGGCATTTTTGTCAAAATCGGGGTGCGGTGGCCAATAACTCGAGCAACTGGGCCAAGCCCGCCTCGGCGATTGCGAATGCGGTTGGTCCCCAGCGACCATCCAAAGACCCCTTGGGAATCGTGTTGGTCAGCTTCACTTCGCCCAAATCGGTGCCATCCTGCGAGATCGCTCGCCAGGAAATGGTTACAAATTCCTGCCCGTTCTGTGCTGGCTCTGCGAGCACGCGGCTCATTAACACGACCTCGGGGTTCACGTCGTCGCGCTTGGCGCCATTGGTCAGTAGGGTTTCGAGCGTTGCCAATTGCAACGCCTCGCGGCCATCACCAGGCGCGCCATCGACGGGCTTGACGGTAATGCGGATGGGCTTCACCGCCTCGGTCGTGCGCGCCAAGGGTGTTGTGCTCGCGCCACCGGCGGCCTTTTCGGTGCTCACATCGATAATGTCGGCGATGCCTTTTGCCGCCTCACGGCCAATACGCATGGCGGCTTCAGCGTTGGCCTTGTCCCAATCCGGCAGAGGTAACGAGATCCCTTGCAAATATAGGCCTGCTTCCTTTCCAGTGCGCGATTTCAACCGCCACACAATGTCGGCAATAAAAATCCCGTCAGCCCTGCTCGGGTTTACGAGGGTGCCTTGCAATGTAAACCCGAGACCTGTGTTCAGTGCCATGGCCTCGGCGGGAATTTCGTACTTCTCCAGTTGCGCTGCGATGGCTTTGGTGAGGACGGCATTCAGTTCTGGCGATACGTCTGCAACCGGAACAACCGCGATCCCCACAGCCGATGGCACATCCAGTGCCGCGATATCCGCAGTGATTTTTTTCGAGCCCTTAAAAGGCTGCGGAATCGGCCCACAAGCTGCAAAAAGGATGGCACAGGACGCGATGATGGTAAGGCGACTTAGCATTTAGATCGCCCCAATCGAGATGACCGACAACTGCCGACCATAGTCGGGCTCGTGGCGTAGCACAGACCGACGATAGCTAAAAAACTGCGATTCATCGCGGCATGTGTCGTGCCCTGAAATTATCACATCAGCAATGTCTGTTTCGCGCAGGCGGTCTGCGGCGAAGCCCGCCAAGTCAAAATGGCTGTGCCCATCGGCCTTCTGGTTGATGAAGTAACGCGCATATTGTGCATCGCGCTCAACAAACCGGGCGGAGAACTCGGGGCCGACTTCGTACGACGCCTGGCCAATGCAAGGGCCTATCGCCGCCACAGTTTTGCCGCGCTGCGCACCCAAGCGCTCCATCTCGCGCACGGTATTTTCCAGCACGCCATCAAAAGCCCCGCGCCATCCGGCATGGGCCGCTGCAATCACGTTTCCAGACGTATCAGCTAACAGTACCGGCACACAATCGGCCGTCAGAATGCCGATGCTCAAACCAACGGAACGCGTCACAATGGCATCGGCAATGGGCGCTTCAGACCAAGCGACTGGTGTTTGGGCCACAAAGACATCGGCCGTATGACGCTGCTTGACGGTGACAAGGTGCGAGAGCGGTGTGCCAACGGCGGCGGCACAAGCAGCGCGGTTGCTGTCAACTGTCGTTGGATCATCGCCTGCACGGTAGGCGCAATTGCGTTGACCCATGGTTTCGTCAGAACCATTGCGAGTGAAAAATCCATGGCGAACGCCGGGAATGCGGCTCAGGGAATCAATCGTAATCATGCTGGTTGATCCGCAAATCCTTCTAAGTTTCCTAATGATGGGTGCGCCAGCGCAATGACTTTGAACAACACGCCCATGCCATGGGGGTCAGTCAGACGCCTAACGCCTTGCTCGATGTTGCGGGCAACGGCGGCAGGTTTATCACGCGCCAACTGCATTTGCCGTACGCTGATGCCTAACTGCCGCAGCCAGATGCCCTGTTCGACAGGCCCAAAAACAGCAGTGCCTGCGTGTTTGGCAACCGTTCTCACGTGACCAAAATCAACATGGGCTGTGATATCGGCCTCACCCAAGGCGGTCAGTACATTGTGATAGCGATGTTGCTTAACGGCTTGCAACGTCTCACCCAACGCCGACGTGCTGTGACCATAATCAATAAACAGCGCCGCCCCAGTATCGCGCATCAGGCGTTGAGCAATTTGTTTGGTCAGCGTCGTGATGTCGTCGGAGTGTTCATAGATCGCGCCGATCTCAGCATTCGCCGCGATCGGAATTGGAATGGGCACATTGTTGGCGGGCACTATTGAAAACGTCAGCCTCCCTTGTGCATCTTGAATAATTACTCGCTCGGCCCAACCGTCCGAGGTTCGCTGGAACTGTCGCACGGGAAGTGCATCCAGAAACTCGTTGCCAATTATAATCTGCGGACCGTTGGGTACGCTTGCGAGATCGTCGTGCCAGGTGATCGCGTATGCTTCGAGAGCTTGCTTTTGTTGGGAGCGTAAAGAGCGGCTGCGCTCAATGAGGTGAATTTTTGCAGCTTTCACAAATCCCGGAACCGCGCCGGCTGCACGCAGCGCATCGGCCATCAGTGTTCCCCGCCCAGGACCGCATTCAATGAATTGGAAGCCACCGGGCGCTCCCATCTGCTGCCAGGTCACGGCGCACCACAAGCCGATGATTTCGCCAAATGTTTGGCTGATCTCGGGTGCGGTAATGAAATCGCCGTCTCGGCCAAACACAACGTCGCGCCCGTAATACGTTTCAAGGGCCAAGGCCATAAAATCAGCAACAGTGATGTGCCCATCGCGTGCGATGCGCTGATTGATGGCTTGTGCCGCGGGCATCGCTGCGGCGAGGCTCATTTTTTTGCAAGCGCGAGCTTTGCAGCTGCGTGGTTGGCACGCCACACGCAGTAGATCCCGAAGAATACCATGGGGATCGACAGCAACTGCCCCATGGTTGCTCCGCCAATGAGAAAGCCAAGGTGCGCATCAGGCTCGCGGAAGAACTCATCAACAACCCGGAAGGTGCCATAAGCAATCAAAAAGACACCAGTGAGTATGCCGGTCTTACGGCGGGTGATCTCGTTACGCGCAAGGACGTAAAGAATGCCAAAGAGGACCGGGCCTTCTAGGAAGGCCTGATAAAGTTGGCTGGGATGCCGAGGAATGTCGCCGGCATTCGGGAAGACCATCGCCCAAGGCAAATCAGGCGCAACGCGGCCCCAGAGCTCACCGTTGATGAAGTTGCCCAGTCGAACAGATAAGAATGCAAACGGAATTGAGCAGGCCACGCCGTCGGAAATGTACCACTGATCGATTTTACGCCGGCGGGCGAAAATCATGATTCCCAAAATCACGCCCAAAAGCCCTCCATGGAACGACATGCCGCCTTTCCATGTTTCGAAGATCGTTAAGGGTGCGGCCAAGTACTCCATCGGCTTGTAAAAAAGGACATAGCCTAGGCGCCCACCCAAGATCGCTCCCAACATCACCCAGAGGAAAAAGTCATCGACTTGCTCGGGCGTCATCAGTGCCGGTGGTTTTACGACCACACGGCGCATGTACCAGGCGCCGACAAACAACCCAATGATCCAGGTGAGCGCATACCAGCGGATCGCGAGCGGCCCAATGGCGAATATAATGGGGTCGATTTGGGGAAAGGGAATGGCCAGCACGAGATTGGCTCTTGATCGAGGTGAATTGGACGGGTTGATTTTCGCTGGTATTATTGCGCTCGTCCATCCCGCACCACATATATTTAATGCAGTGCCACAATTGACGCGGAGTCTTCTATGCAAACACAGAATCGAATATTCGACGATATGGCGAAAATGGCGGGTGGTGCGCTGAGCGCGCTGACGGCGCTGAAAGACGAGATCGAAGCTATGATCCGTGATCGTTTGGAACGCACCATGGCCGACGCCAACTTTGTCCGCCGCGACGAATTTGATGCTGTCAAAGAAATGGCGGCACTGGCGCGTGCCGAGCAAGAAAAGCTGCAAGCCCGCATTGCCGAGATCGAGAAACAACTCGCAGCGAAACAATAATTTTCTGTGACGCGGCTTTGATCTCGCAACCTCGCGCGCGGCAAAAACTCGGCAAGTGATTCATCTGACTCACTTTTTTGAGCTTATCCACAAGCTCAGCGACTCCGCAGAAATCCGCTAGATTTTGTGTTGCGGCCCCCACACCCCTCCTATATCTTGATTCAAGATCGTTATTCCGGGAACGGAACGCGTTGGGGAGTCCAGACCCGGTTCGTTGGGGCTTTCGAGGGGAGTTTCATGCCGTCTGTTACACCGCGCCGCCAGGCTGCGAAGATTGCGCACCCCGTTGATATCATCGAAGATATTATTGCCGATAAAGAGTGGGTTTATGACCGCCGTTGCGAAACGGAATTAGCGGTCGAGGCCCCTGGCACTTGGTGCGATTACGGCATGTTCTTTGCGTGGTCTGAAGACCTCAGTGCGCTTCATTTCTCCTGCGCCTTTGATATGCGGGTTCAACCTAAGCTCATGGGCCAAATTTATGAGCTCTTGGCTAAATTGAACGAACGGCTGTGGATGGGCCATTTCGCCATTTGGGTGGAAGAGGGCATCCCCATGTTTCGCCATACCATTCGCTTACAAGGCGCGGTGGATGCCGAAACGGTGACCGACATGATGGAATTGGCAATGACCGAGTGCGAGCGCTATTACCCCGCATTCCAGTTCGTCATTTGGGGCGGCCGCACGGCCGAAGACGCCATCGCCAGCTCGCTGCTTGATACAGTCGGCCAGGCATAGACATCTTGGGTACTGCGGCAGTCATGATAGACTGCCACCATGATTGAAGGCACCATCCTCCTCGTCGGCTGCGGCAAAATGGGCAATGCGTTGCTCGAAGGCTGGTTCAAGCGCGGCTTGAACCCGGTTGACGTCATGATTGTCGAGCCCGCAGGCCGCGCGTCGATCTCAATATGCGATAAGCATCGCGCCCTGACAGTGCTGGCAAAGGCGCAAGATATCCCGCGCGACTTCCGCCCCGATGTGATCATCTTTGCCGTCAAACCTCAGGTGGCGGCCGCGATTATACCTGAGTATGAGGCGTTCATGCGCCAACACCCCGTCGTCTTGTCAATTCTGGCGGGCAAAACCATAAGCTTTTTCAAGTCATTGTTGGGACCGGACACGGCTGTCGTGCGCGCGATGCCCAACACACCCGCCGCGATTGGCAAAGGGATCAGCGTCTTGATCGCAGCCCCCGAGGTCAGCCCCGAGCAACGCCGCGTGTGTGAAGTGTTGATGTCGGCGGCCGGCCGCGTGACATGGATCGTCGATGAAGTCTTGATGGATGCGGTCACGGCGGTGTCGGGCAGTGGGCCAGCCTATGTGTTTCTTCTGGCCGAAACATTGGCGGCAGCGGGCCGCGCGGCGGGGCTTCCACAGGAACTCGCCGAGCAACTTGCGCGCGCCACCGTGGCGGGGTCGGGCGCCTTGTTGGATCATTCGACAGATGGGGCCGCCGTGTTACGGCAAAATGTAACCAGTCCCAACGGTACAACAGCGGCGGCTTTGGCTGTGCTGATGGCCGATGGCGGGCTGGAGAAACTGATGTACGAGGCCGTTGCCGCAGCAACCAAGCGGTCAAAAGAATTATCGGGCTGAAATCAACATGGCACGCAAACCAAGCATCAAAAAAGTCTCGCCAACCCCAGATGCCGATCCCATGGTCAGTATTTTATCTGCGGCCATGGAAGAGGCGGCGGCTGTGGGCTGGGCGCATTTGTCATTCGAAGCTGTCGCGACGCGCGCCGGGATGAAGCTGGGCGACGTGTTGGCACATGTTCCGACCCAAGCTCATCTGTTGGCGCGCTTAGCTGACCACGTTGATCGCACGTCGTTGTTGGGGGTGTCGGGCGTTGATCATACGCAATCGGTCAAAGACCGACTGTTCGATCTGCTGATGCGTCGCTTCGATGTGCTGCAACGGCACCGCGCTGGCATTCTTGCGTTGATGGCAGGCGTTGCGCGCGATCCCGGCGAAGGCTTGATGCTCTTGGGTCGTTTGTCGCGTTCGATGGCCGTGACGCTCACCGCTGCAGGTGTGTCGCCGCATGGCCTGAAGGGGATGGCACACGTGACTGGATTGAAGGCTGTTTACCTCGCCGGTTTGAGGACTTGGCAAAAAGACGAATCAAGCGATATGGCCAAAACCATGGCCGCACTTGATAAGGCTTTGGGCTACGCTGAGCGCGCTGCCAATTTTTCCTTGAGCAATCTCAAAATGCGCCGCGATAAGGCCGATAATGCTGGCGCCTCGCACTAAAGTGGAATGCGGACCGCCGCGCGTAGGCCATGTTGCGGGCTTTCACACAAGGTAATGTCCCCACCCATGCCCCGAATGATATCGCGCGCGATGGTCAAGCCTAAGCCAACGCCACCCGTTTTTGGGTTCCGCGAGCTTTCCAAACGCGTAAAGGGACGGAAAACATCTTCACGTTGGTCGGGCGGAATCCCTGGGCCGTCATCATCAACTAATACCTCAAGGGCTTGCCCCTGAATCGTCGCCGAGACCGCAACCGTTTGTGCATACCGCGCCGCGTTGCCGATGAGATTGTTGAGACAGCGCTCGAATGCTACGGGTCTCACCAGAATCGATTGGCGTGCTGCTTCAACGGATACGGAAATGTTGGCACCATCGCGGCGGTAACGTGCCGCAATGCTCTCGATCATTTCGGCAGCGTCGGTTGGCACGCTATCCTCGTTACCTTCACCGCGCGCGAACGATAAGTAGGCATCGAGCATGCGCTCCATCTCGGCGGCGTCGTCTTTCAACGCGTCAACATCTTCGGGTTCGACGCCCTGCTTCGCCATTGCCAGTTGTAATTTCATGCGTGTGAGTGGCGTTCGTAAGTCGTGGGAGACGCCCGCCAACATCTCGGTTCGCTGCGTAATTTGGCGCTTAATTCTGCTGCGCATAATGTTGAACGCGCGTGCAGCTTGTCGAACTTCGAAGGCGCCTTCATTTGGAAAATCAGCAACATCACGCCCTTTTCCAAACTCGTCGACAGCGCGCGCTAGATTGCGCACCGATTGCACTTGGTTGCGCAAGAAAACAGTCGCCACGAAAAAAAGCAGTATCGATGATCCCACCATCCAGATGACGAAGACGTAGGTGGTTGAGCTGAATAGCCGTCGTCGCGGTGCCTTGACGTGGAGAACACCACTGTCGAGTTGTACGTCGATCGCAATCATTTTCTCCGCGCGGTATGCGGCAAAATCGATCCGGAAGGGCCGTTTCAATGACTCCCAAAGGGCGTCATTAAGAATCTCGCCCGTTGCCAACAAAGCGCCGTCGGGTTCAGGGGTGGACACCAGGCCTGCAAATAGACGCGCATCGGGCTCGTATCTGATTTCAAAATCCAGCGTGCTTCGCGCGTTTTCGCGCAGCCATTCCAGGTTTTGCTCGCCGGGATAATCAGAAATGAACCGAGACAAAGTTGCAATATCACCAGACAAACTAGCCGCCATTCGGCGCGAAATCGTGTCCCAGTGGTTCTCGTAAAAAATGTAAGTCGAGATGATTTGAACGAAGATGAGCGGCACAACAATAATCAGGCTCGCACGAGCCATCAGCGTGCGCGGAGCCCAGCGCTCGAAGTCGGGGCGCACGCGGCTCCACGTATCTTGGGATGGCTTTGTGGCTGTGTTGGTAGGCTCGGTCATTGCTTACACTCAATCGGCGCGTAGCAAGTAACCCGTGCCGCGTACGGTTTGGAGGTAGCTTGGTTGGCGTGGGTCGGCCTCAAGCTTGCGCCTCAGCCTCGTGATTTGTACATCAATGGTACGGGGGTTCGAGCCTTCTTCGGCGGCGGCGGCCAATACCATTCGGTCTACCGGCTCATTCACATGGTCGACCAAGATGCGCAACAATGCCGCCTCACTGACGGTAAGATGCACGGCTTCGCCATCTTGGCTGAGTTGATGGCGGGCAAGGTCGTAGCGGCAGGGGCCGAACTTCAGTTCGAGGCGAGCTGGTTCGTCAGGCTGTGGAGTGCGGCGAAGGATTGAGTTGACCCGTAGCAGTAACTCGCGGGGCTCAAATGGCTTGGCCATATAGTCGTCGGCGCCGTGCTCAAGGCCCTGAATGCGATGCTCTGATTCGCCCATGGCAGTGAGCATAAGAATGGGCATGTCCGATGATTTGCGCACGCTTTTGATCAATGAAATGCCGTCTTCGCCCGGCATCATGCGATCAACCACCATCAAGTCGAACCGCAATCCGCCCATGTGGCGCCGCGCTTCGGCTGCGCTTTGGGCAGCGCTGGCCATGAACCCGTTGTCTTTTAGAAAACGCGCCAGCAATTTGCACAGGCGTGGGTCGTCATCGACGACCAAAACATGGTGTCCTGGTTCTTTGACCCCTGCGTCATTTTTTGTCGCGTCGTTGGCCATGCCTCATTCTACCTTGAAAGGCGCGCTGGCAAAGCGTCGCCGCGTCTCGTCATTCATAATTCCCATCATCACTTCGCGGAATCCGGCGATGGATGTGGCACTCGCCGCCTTGTACGCCATCGCAATTCGCGCGCGCTGTTCGGTTGTAAGCAGCTTTTCCAATTCACGCCCTTTGGCCGTCAGCTCAAGCAGGCGTTGCCGCCGGTCGCGCGCGCCTTGCTTTTGGAGAACATAGCCTTCGCGGATCAGTTGTCCCAACACGCGCGACAGGCTTTGCTTGGTAATTCCCAGAATGCTGAGCAGTTCATTGACCGCCATGCCTGTATGCCTGCCGACAAAATAGATGACCCGGTGGTGGGCTCGGCCAAAGTTCTTCGTTGCCAGTATCGCGTCGGCCCCTGCGGTGAAATCACGGTAGGTAAAAAACAGCAGCTCAATGGCCTGCCGCACGTCTTCATCACTGGGGCGCGACCGGGCGGATTTTGCGGCCATCGTCAGGGAGCTCCATTTTTGGGCCGGGAAAATATGTCAGTATTATTGACATATATCGGGGTCAGAGCTAGCGTATGGAAGTTACGATTCGCTTACTATTCACGTAATAAAATTACTTTGGAATTTCCCAACCGGCAAGGCACATTTACGAGGCATTGGAGACTGACACATGACCGCCCCAACCTTTGATGATCGCGATGGTTACATCTGGCTCAACGGCACGCTGACGCCGTGGCGAGGTGCAAAAGTTCATGTGCTGACCCATGCCCTGCATTACGCCAGCTGCGTGTTTGAAGGTGAACGGGCCTATCGTGGCAAGGTCTTCAAACTAGAAGAACATACAGATCGGCTGTTTTATTCAGCGGGCGTGCTGGACATGAAAATGCCTTTTACGCCGCAGCAAATTAACGACGCTACTTACGAGATCATTCGCGCCAATGGGCTCACCGATTGCTATGTGCGTCCCATGGCCTGGCGTGGCAGCGAAATGATGGGCGTTGCTGCACAGTCGACCAAAACCAATGTCGCTATTGCCGTCTGGCCATGGCCGTCTTATTTCTCACCGGAAGAACGGTTGAAGGGAATTAGACTCGATATGGCGACATGGCGACGCCCGCACCCCGATACAGCGCCGGTGAAAGCCAAAGCCGCCGGCCTGTACATGATTTGCACGCTGAACAAGCATGCTGCCGAGCGCAAAGGTCTTGACGATGCACTCATGCTCGATTGGCGTGGTCAGATTGCTGAAGCAACGGGTGCGAATGTGTTCTTCGTGATTGATGGCGACATTCACACGCCGACGCCGGACTGTTTTTTAGATGGCATTACGCGGCGTAGCGTCATTGCTTTGGCCAAAGCGCGTGGCTTAAAGATTATCGAACGCGTGATGATGCCCGAGGATATGGCGAAGGCGACGGAATGCTTCCTCACTGGGACAGCAGCTGAGGTCACGCCTGTGCGAGAGATTGGCACTTACAAGTTTACGCCGGGCGCGGTGTGTAAGGCCTTGATGGCAGATTATGACGTGGCCACTGGCAAAGCTGAACCGGCGAAATCGGCCGCTGCTTAGTTATTTTCCCAACGCTTGGCGCGATCCTCGTCAGAGGACTGCGCGGCGACCCAGGTTGTGCCGCTAGGCCCCGTTTCTTTTTTCCAGAACGGGGCCTTTGTTTTCAACCAATCCATCAAAAACTCGCAGGCGGCGAAGGCCTCGGCGCGATGGGCGCTGGCAGTCGCAACGAAGACAATGGCTTCAGTTGGTGTCAGATTGCCAAAACGATGAATAATGCAGACGTCGTCAATGCCCCATCGTTGCTGGGCTTGAGCGACAAGCTCCGCCAGTTCGCGCTCCGCCATTCCGGGGTAATATTCAAGCTCCATCGTTGTGATGGTTTCGCTCGATTTCTTATCCGGCCCATTAAAATCTCGCATCTGGCCGGTAAAGCTGCAAATAGCTCCCGACGACGCATTACGCGCGCTGAACTTTGTAAGTTCATCTCCTTGATCAAACGCGGCGCGTTGAACACGAATTTTGTGCGCCATGTCGTTACCCCCCTGTTACGGGCGGAAAGAATGCGATTTCTTTAGCGCCGATGATACGCGTTGCCGGATTGCTGTGAACCTGGTCAACGGCGATCCGAATTAGCTTGCGGTCCGCAAAAGCCGCCGCATGGCCGGCACTCCGTTGCGATAGCCAGTCCATCAATTGCGTCACTGTTTCAACTGCCGCGGGCGGCGAGAGCGTTTCTGCACCCACCCCAATGCGTTCTCGTAACCACGCGAAGTAAAGAATATTCACGGACTAGGGCTCAGGGTTTGGTCGCTGGGGTGTCAGCGTTTTCACCAGCCAGCGGCGTGCTTCCTTCAGCCATATAGGCTAGGCCTGAGCGCAAATAATCGTACCCTGTGATCAACGTAATCGTAGCGGCAATCCAAATACCAATCTCGCCGATGAATTCAGCCGGAATCCATGTGGGGGCAGCGCTGCCGACGATCAAGAACCCAAGCGCCACCATCTGCACTGTTGTTTTGGCCTTCGCGAGTTTCGTCACAGGCACGCTGACGCGCAATTCAGCCAGAAATTCGCGCAGGCCTGAGACCATAATTTCGCGCAGCAAAATCACCAGGGCGGGCAAGTAAGACCATGGGCCGACGCGGTCAAAGGCCACGATCATTAGCAACACTGAGGCGACCAAAAGCTTGTCGGCGATGGGGTCAAGGAAGCGGCCCAGACGGGACACAAGTTTCTCGCGCCGTGCCAAGTAGCCATCAAAAAAATCGGTAATTCCTGCCAAGGTAAACAGGGCGCACGCGGTCCAGCGCATGGCCGTACTGTCAAAAAAGAACAGGGCTACCACGACGGGAATCACCGCAATGCGTGACAGCGTCAGAATGTTAGGCAAGTTCCACAAGGTCTTGTCTCCGACCGCTGACTTCGCGGCATTCCTGAAATCTAGCCTTCTGAATGGAAATGGTCATAGATTTTTTTTGCCATGGCCGCACTTATTCCGGCCACCGATCGCAAATCTTCGATTCCGGCCTCGGCAACCGCTCGGCCGGACCCAAAATGACGCAAAAGTGCCTTCTTGCGCGATGCGCCAATCCCGCTGACATCATCTAACGTCGACTGGCCCATGCTCTTGGCACGTTTGGCCCTGTGCGTGGTAATGGCAAAGCGGTGGGCTTCGTCGCGCAGTCGTTGAAGGAAGTATAAAACGGGGTGGTTGGGCGGCAGCATAAACGACGCTTGGCCCGGCAAATGAAAGTGTTCGCGACCGGCGTTGCGATCTGGGCCTTTGGATATCGCCGCGATCAACACATCATCAATGCCAAGGTCAGCAAGCACCTGCACCCCAGTGCTGAGTTGACCCTCGCCGCCGTCGAGCAGCACCAAGTCTGGCCACTGACCTTGCGTGCGTTCGGGATCTTCGGATTGGGCGCGTGAAAATCGCCTGTGTAAAACTTCACGCATCGCGCCATAGTCATCCCCAGGTGCCAGCCCCGGGGTCTTAATGTTGAATTTTCGGTAGGCGTTCTTCATCAAACCTGACGGCCCCGAAACAATCATGGCGCCAACCATGTTTGTGCCCGAAATGTGCGAGTTGTCATAAACCTCGATCCGCTCAGGCGGGCTTGCAAGTTTGAAAACCTCGGCCGTTCCTTCCAGAAGTTCTCGCTGCGCGCTGTTCTCGGCAGCGCGGCGCAACAATGCCTCGCGTGCATTTGTTGCTGCGTGCTCGACAATCTTCTTGCGATCCCCGCGCTGGGGCGTGCTGACCGCGACCTTGCGGTCGGCCCTTATGGCCAATGCGTCGGCGACCAACGTCCGATTCGGGATTGGAATATTCAGCAGAATCTCTTTGGGCGGCGGATAGGCTGCGTAAAATTGGCCCACAAAAGCTTCCATGATGGTGCCGTCTTCGTCTTCAGCGGCGTGTGACGGGAAGTAAGCGCGATTGCCGAAGTTCTGTCCGCCACGGAAGAAGAAGATTTGAATGCAGGTTTGCCCGTTGGCGCGATGCAGCGCGATGACATCGGTTTCGGCCATGCCAGACACATTGATGTCTTGGTGCGATTGAACGGCCGTCAGGGCGCGAATGCGGTCACGAAACTGTGCCGCCGTCTCGTATTCGCGATTCGCGCTCGCGGCGTCCATTTTTTTGGCCAACTCGTCTTGAATGGCGCGGCTGTCGCCGTGCAAGAATTCTCGCGACTGGCGCACCAAATCTTCGTAATCGGATTGGCCGAGTTTGCCGACGCAAGGTGCAGCGCACCTCTTAATTTGGTGAAGCAAGCAAGGTCGTGTGCGATTGGCAAAAACAGCGTCGCTGCAACTGCGCAACAAAAACACCTTTTGCAGCGTCGTGAGCGTGCGATTGACAGCCGTAGTTGACGCAAATGGGCCGAAGTATTCATTACCCTTCACCCGTCCACCACGATGCTTCAGAACACGCGGGAAGGGGTGGCCGCTTGTGATCATGATGTAGGGAAACGATTTGTCGTCGCGCAGCAATATGTTGTAACGGGGCTTGAGCTGCTTGATCAGATTGCTTTCCAGAAGCAACGCCTCGGCCTCTGTGTGGGTCACCACAATTTCCACGTGGTAGGTTTCGTAAACCATACGCTGCAACCGCATCGGCATGCGGTCGATGCGAGTGTATGACGACACGCGCTTTTTCAAGCTTTTGGCTTTGCCAACGTAAAGCGCATCGCCCGCTGCGTTCAGCATACGGTAGACGCCCGGTGTGTTTGGCAAAGTCGCGACAACTTTGGTCAGAACGCTCAAGCCCGTTCCCACGCCTGTATCTGTCAGGCTGGTTTCTGGTTCGCTCTTTGGTTCGGCAGTGTCGGGCTGTGGCAGGGGCATATGGTTTTCTGGGGATTGCGCACCACGACGTCAATGTTGCTGTCGGTGTCGCCGATTCGTCATGAAGTTAGGCCGTTAACGATATCCCCCGAATCTGTGGATAACTCTGTCGATATCTCTCCGAATTTACGATTCCCTCGGCAGTAAGACTGGGCCTCGTGGCTTTGCCTATTCAGTGAGCACTTTTCTCAACACTTTGATTGGCCACCAACTTTATGGCGCAACGCGGCACACCGGCTTTTCAACGTTAGGAGTTAAATGATTAAAATCAGGCTCTTGAGCTGGGTTCGGGCTATGTGAACAACTTTTGCCACTTCACATTTTTTAGGGGTTCCGGAATGTCAGAAAATGGCGGATTTCTGACGTTTTTATTGCAAAAAGCGCCGAAAAAACCCCTAACGCGCCCGCGCCCGTGACGTGGAATGGCGTTCAATTTCAACGCCAACACTTGCGGCGTCGGAGAAAACGTCGAGTTTTTCAATTCGCACCCGGGCGGTCTTTGCCAAAGAGTGTTGGAGGCAAATTTCTGCCACCCGTTCAGCCAGTGTTTCAATCAAATTGATCGTGCCGTCGGCCACAATGGCGCGGATTCGAACGACAAGGTCTTCATAGCACAGGACATTTTCCAACTGGTCTGCGTGAGGTGCGTCGCTTTCCAATACACCGACATCAAGGTTGATGCGAATGCGCTGCGGCCCACGTTTTTCGTGGGCATGCACACCAATAATACAGGTTAGTTCCAGGTCACGCACAAACACATGCCGGATGCCTAAGCCGGCATCGGCAATTTTCAGTGTTTGGATTACCTGTTTCTTGGTCATTTTTGTTCAGTCTTCCGGTTGGATATTTTTTTCCACCTGTCCCCACCCCAAGTGCTGACCGCCATCGAGAGCGATCATCTGCCCGGTCATGGCTGGGGCGGCAAGAATAAAGCGCGCCGCGTCACAAATTTCGGTCGGGGTCGTGCCTCGCTCGAGCGGCATGCTGCGGGCTTGCGCATCAAACTGAGCCTGGGTCTGGCGGGGGCTTGGCAACGTCGGGCCCGGGCCGATGGCATTCACTCGAATATGGGGCGCCAGCGCCATGGCTAACGTTTGTGTCAGCGCCCATAGCCCAGCTTTGCTGATTGTGTAGGAGGCAAAATGAGGCGTCAGGTGCCAAACGCGCTCGTCGATGACGTTGATAATCGCGCCGGTCTTGCCCTTGGGTAGTTGGCGCGTAAAGGCCTGAGAGAGGAAAAAAGGAGCACGGAGGTTGATCGCCATATGGCTGTCCCACGAGCCCAAAGTCGCGGTCTCAATATCGTCGCGCTCAAAAATCGAGGCATTATTGATTAAACAGCCTAAAGGACCGATCTGGCCCGTCGCAGCGGCGACCAAACCCGCAACGGCATCTGGATTGGAAAGGTCGGCGTCGCAGGCCACAGCTTTGCCGCCTTTTGCCGCAATACTGGCCAGCACTTCATCAGCGGCCTGGGACGAGCCGTGAAAATGAACCGCAACCGTCCAGCCATCTGCCGCCAGGGCCTCGGCCAGTGCGCGGCCGATTCGGCGCGCAGCACCCGTAATTAAAGCAGTCTTAGGCATGGGGAGCGGTGGCGGATTGACCATTGATCGGCACCTATTTCATGGTGCTGGTACCGACATTAGACGTAAAAGACAAGTCAATGACGACACAGCAAGACCAAACACCCGACGCCAAACACACTAAATCCAACCATGAGGCCGCTGCCCGGCGCTCGAAGGCCTTTGGAACATTTATGTTGGCTGCACTGCTGAGTGTACTGATGTTGTTAGGTGTTGGTGTCTTCCTCTTGTCGGCGCCAAATCCAGGGACAGCGACGTCCGCAGCTCCAAGCGCAAGCGTCAATATTAAGCGCCCGGAAAACGTCGTCGCTCTCATTGCACCCCGCAGTGTCATTGATGTCGACCTTTTGCGCGACTTCGAAACCGAGTCGGGAGCAAGTGTCGAGTTGGTGCCCTACGACAATGAAGAATCGTTACTGAGTATTGCCGGAAGCACGTCACTGAACGCCGATGTTATTTTGGCGGCCGGAACGACCATTCAACAATTGTTGCGAAATCGAAACGTAGGACTCAACGTTTTGCCGGCGCGCTCGATTGCTAATCTTGCTCGCATTGATCCGGCGCTGCGCACCTTGGCCAAAAAATATGATGCCGATGGATTGTATTCAGTGCCATTGGCCTGGACGGCAATTGGGCTTGGCGTTAATCGCGCTGACATCATCAGTCGTTTAGGCGCCTCGCAAAAACTCGATACATGGTCGCTGTTATTTGATCCGGTGATTGCAACAAAACTCAACGATTGCGGTGTGTATAGCGTTGATGCGTCATCCTTGGCTTTTCCCAGCGCGCTTCTGGCGTTAGGGTTGCAGCCCTTCTCAAGTACGCCGAATGATGTCGAGCGCGCCTCCGCAGCCTGGGAGTCGATCCGCCCCAAGGTCACAAGATTTGACACACGAATCCTCGCCGAAACCTTGGCCACCGGTAAGGCTTGTCTCGCGTTGGCCCCGGCCAGCGAGGTTTACCGCGCTCGGGCCATGGCGCGTGATGCGGCGCAATCAGTTGACTTGGCATTTATGGTGCCGCCTGACGGTACGCTGTTGCGTATGTACATGCTGGCCCAACCGCGCGGTGCGCAGAATGCGTCGCGGGGAGCAATGTTAATCGACTATCTCCTCAAGCCTGAGGTCAGCGCGCGCATGACAAACACCCACTGGGTCGCCAATGCCGTTCCGGCCTCGCAGCTGTACGTACGCCAGGAGATCAAAGACGATCCGATAATCTACCCGGATATCGATGCCTTCCGGCGATTGACGCCAGAAGAAAACCCGACGCCCGCCGCTATTAGTCTTCGCGAGCGATTCTGGCAGCTGATGAATTCTGGCGGTTCACCACCACCCTAGCTTTAGGTGCGCCCATAACCTCCGCCATTAAATCGATAATTCTCTTTATTTATCAATGGTTA
>CANJSF010000021.1 GCA_947476925.1 Rhodospirillaceae bacterium
ACGGGCTCATCGCTTACGTCGGCGAGATTGCGTCTCTCACCGAACAATATTGGTGTCCGATCAAACATGCACGGCGTCGCGCCGGGGCTCATCATCGCAACAATGAGTTCGCCGAATTTGGCGATGCCGAAGCCTTTCGCGCCGACATTGAACCGAGCAGGGTGCGTCTCAGGGAAGGACTTAAAGAATGAAAACCTTAATTGCGTCGATTGCGGCCATCACATTGGCCGCCAGTTTCTCAGTCAAAGCGCAAGAGGACGACGGATTTGGCCGGCCCGATATCAACTCCGGGCGATCCGTCTTCAACATGACTTGCGCATCATGCCATAGCTTAAATCGCGGCGAGAATGGCACGGGCCCGTCGTTGGCCGGGGTGTATGGTCGTCGCGCCGGCAGCGTGGCCGACTTCGCTTACTCAGAACCCATCAGAAAATCGGGGCTGACCTGGACGGAAGACACGCTTGATACGTACTTGCGCAATCCCTCCAACTTGGGCACGCAAGTCAACATGATCATTCATGGTATCGTCGACAAGAAAATGCGGGCCGACTTGATTAGCTTTTTAAAGCACAACGCGAAGTAATGCGCGGTCTTACTGTGGGCCTTTTTTCTCTTTGCCCGCGTTGAAGCGCCCCAGGTTGCCGATGAGCTGTTCGATGACGCTATACTCGCGCCCTTTCGTGACAGTCTCGCGTCCGGCGATTTGCACTTCACGGCCGCTGTTGGCGTCGAGCTTACGCACTTCTTTCAGGATCCCGCGTGGGTCAAACTCCACCGCATAGACAGTACGCTCAAGCTCTTCGGTCGGGTAAAACGCGTACTGTGTTGTTTGCGAGCTGATGTAGTACCAGGTCTCATTATCAAATACGGATGTTGTAGCAGGCGTTCCCAACAAGTTTTGAACGTCTTGGCGGGTTTGCTCTCCGGGTGCCAAACGGGTGATAGCTTCGCTGGTGGGCTGATTGCCGCGTGCATCGATATCTTTCGCACATCCACTGATGGCCAGGAGGCCAATCAGAACAACGGCGCAGCGCAGCAGAGATGGTGTCGTCGTCATCGGCATTCTCAATCCAAGACTATCTTAAGCCGCAGGGGCGGTTGTTGAACCGGCCGACAGCCTTTATATAGCTGTTACATATACCACGGCCGAGTGCTTTCCTAGGCCGCCTTAATTTACCATTAGACGATTGTAATCCATGGGTCTTTTGTCCTTTTTTCGCCGGATTGGCCAAGACGATGACGCCATTGTCGCGCTTTATGCGGCCGTGGTCCAACAAGCGCGCAGCCCGGCCTTTTATGCCCAATTGGGCGTGCCCGACACCGTTGATGGGCGCTTTGATTTGATCATTATGCACACCATGTTGGCGATGCGTCGGTTACGCTCTGAAGGCCAGCCAGGCGAAGATTTGGCGCAGGGCCTATTGAATTACATGTTCAAAGACATGGATCGGTCTTTACGTGAGATTGGCGTCGGCGACATGAGTGTCGGCAAACACATCAAGAAAATGGCGAAGGCATTTTACGGGCGCTCGGAGGAATACGAAAAAGGAATCGACGGCAGCGCGACGGCCCTCAACGATGCGCTATCGCAGAATTTATTTCGCAAACACATCGCCACCGAACCACAGCTTGCGGCAATGCGGGCCTATTTGCTGTCGGCCGATCAAGCGCTACGCGCGCTCAGCATGGCCGATATTGCCGCCGGTCGCATGGTTTGGCCAAACGTGACCGTCTAGGGAGTTGGCTATGGCATCAGTGCCCCCCAATCCTGATCTGGAATTTTCCTTCGCCATCGATGTCACGCAATTGGCCGTGCTGGGGCGCGACTATCAACTCGCGGCAAAAGAATCAGAGCGCAAAAAAGTCGCGGTACGGCTTGGCCTGTTGGATTTGCCAAAACTCAACGCCCAAGTTCATGTCGCCCCGGCGGCGGGTGGCTTGGTCCACCTGAACGGGCGCGTGGAGGCTGACGTTGTGCAGGAGTGCGTCGTCACGCTGGCTCCGGTGTCTGCCACAATCGCGGAAAATTTCACCATGACGTTCTTGCGCCAGGCCCCCAAAATGGCCGGCAAAGAAATTGATGTGGAACCCGACGACGACCCGCCGGAAGCCATCCAAGGAGATGTCCTTGATTTGGGTGAGGTCGTGGTCGAGCAGCTTGCGCTGCTGATTGACCCTTACCCTCGGGCACCCGGCGCGGTGTTTGGCGCCCGGGTGATTGGCGAGCCAGAGGCCCCAAAAGCCACGGTTTCGCCCTTCGCCGTCTTAGCAAAACTCAAAACTAAGAGTTAAAACAACGAGTTAAGCGGCTTGCGTGGCTGTGACCTTTCCGCTATGAACTGCGGCTTCCTGCGACGGCTGGCAGCGGCTGCGCCCATGGGGCGGCACACTGCGCCTTAGCCACATCTGATGAAAGACTGACACATGGCGGTTCCTAAGAAAAAAACCTCGAAGTCGCGCCGCAATATGCGCCGTTCACACCATGCGTTGGCCCAGGCCTCGTACCAAGAATGCCCGAATTGCGGCGAGCGTAAGCGCCCACATCACGTTTGCGGCAGCTGCGGTCACTACGACAGCCGCGAAGTCGTGGCGTCGAAGGCGACGGCTGCTTAAAGTTATCGAACATGCAATTTGTCGGCCCCGGCCCAAAAGCTGGGTGCATCAAAATGCATGATAGGTCAGGCGGGTCCCTGAGGGGGAACGGGTGAGCGCGCCACAAACGATTTCCATCGACGCTATGGGCGGCGACCATGCACCAGAGATCGTGGTGAAGGGTGTTGCGTCTGCGCGCGTACGATACCCCAAAGCAAAATTTCTGCTGTTCGGCGACGAAGCGCGTATTGCGCCGCTTGTGGCTGCCGAGCCAAATCTTTCAGACTGCGTGACCATTCGACATGCGCCCGATGTGATTACGGGTGATGCCAAGCCCAGCCAAGCGCTGCGCCAAGGTCGCAATTCCAGCATGTGGAAAGCCATTGAAGCTGTGAAGCTCGGCGAAGCGTCGGGCGTTGTTTCGGCGGGGAACACCGGCGCGCTGATGGCGATGTCTAAAATTATGATGCGCACCTTACCCGGCATCGATCGTCCCGCCATTTGCAGTTTGTTTCCCACGCGTGTCGGCGAAACCGTGATGCTTGATCTAGGAGCGAATGCCGTTTGCGATGCGCGCAACTTGGTTGAGTTCGCGATTATGGGAGAGTGCTTCGCGCGTGCGCTGTTGGGTCTTGAGAGACCCAGCATTGGATTGCTCAATATCGGCTCGGAAGATCTCAAGGGCACCGATACCCTACGCCAAGCCGCCCAAATGCTGCGCGATTCGCCCTTAGAGCTCGAGTTTCATGGCTTCATTGAAGGCGACGACATCGCCATGGGAACGGTTGATGTTTGCGTGACCGACGGCTTTACGGGCAACGTGGCATTGAAAACGGCCGAAGGCACAGCCAAGTTGTTCACCGAGTTTCTCAAAGCCGCGATCAAAAGTTCATGGTTGGCCATGTTTGGTATGATCTTTGCCAAACCAGCTTTGTCGCGCATGATAGCGCGCACAGACCCCAGGCGTTATAACGGGGCCTTGTTTGTGGGGTTAAACGGAGTGGTCGTGAAAAGTCATGGCGGTACAGATGCGGTTGGATTTGCCAATGCGATTGGCGTGGCCGTCGATATGATTGCGCGCGATCTCAACACCAAAATCGGTGAAGAATTGGAACGGATTAATTCCGCTGCCGCTGTCGTTGCTCAGGCCGCGTCAGAATGATTATTCGTTCTGTGATGACCGGCGTTGGCAGTTATCTGCCCCAGAACGTTGTCTCAAACGCCGAGCTTTCCAAGCGCGTTGACACCACCGATGAATGGATCACCGAGCGCACCGGTATCAAGCAACGCCACATTGCTGCCGAAGGCCAGTTTACGTCGCATTTGGCGATTGAAGCTGGGCGCGCGGCGATGGCGATGGCGGGAATGACGCCTGATAAGTTGGACATGTTGATTGTGGCGACAACCACGCCCGACAATACGTTTCCGGCCACGGCGGCCAAAGTTCAGGCTGCGATTGGGCGGCCTGGGATTCCAGCATTTGACGTGCAAGCCGTGTGTTCGGGATGGATTTACGCGTTGGCAACAGCCGACAACTTCATCAAAGCCGGCCAAGTCAAATCTGCGTTGGTGATTGGCGCTGAAACACTGTCGCGATTCCTCGATTGGACTGATCGGTCCAGTTGCGTGCTGTTTGGTGATGGTGCCGGCGCCGTGGTATTGCAGGCTGCTCAAGGGCAGGGGACATCGGCCGATCGCGGAGTATTGTCGACCCATTTGCATTCTGACGGGCGTTACTTCGACATTCTGCAAGCCGATGGGGGTGTTTCAACCACCCAAACCACCGGCCTATTGCGCATGAAGGGCAAAGAAGTCTTTCGCCATGCCGTGGTCAATTTGGCCGAAACCGCACGCGAGGCGGTGGACGCAAACGGCGTGACGTTTGCTGATGTCGACTGGTTGGTGCCGCACCAGGCCAATTCACGAATTCTCGACAGCACAGCCGAAAAACTGGGCATCAGCCCCGACAAAGTGATTATTACGGTCGATAAGCACGCCAATACATCGGCGGCCTCGATTCCGTTGGCGCTTAATCAGGGCGTTAAAGACGGGCGAATTAAGCCCGGCCAACTGTTGCTGATGGAAACCATGGGCGGCGGCTTTACCTGGGGCTCGGCTTTAGTACGGTTTTAGCCCTAACTGAGTCTCGGCTAGGGCGTCTAACCCCGGCTAAATCATTGCAAAAACACAAGAATGTATTGACGCCCTGAACTTCGGGGGCTAGCATTTTTCCACTCTGAGCCAGAGTTCAACGCGATCAAGGGGAACGCGAAGATGGGCGAGACGATCACCCGCGCACAGCTGGCGGAATCGATTTATCAAGAAGTCGGATTATCGCGCAACGAATCCTCCGATCTCTTGGAACTCGTACTCAACGAAATTACCGAGGCTTTGCTGAAAGGTGAGACCGTCAAAATCTCGTCGTTTGGCAGCTTTTCTGTGCGCCAAAAAGGACAACGCATTGGCCGCAATCCGAAGACGGGCGATGAAGTGCCCATTCTTCCCCGTAAGGTTTTAGTGTTCCGCCCCTCGCAATTGCTCAAAGCCCGGATTCGTCAGGGTTTCTCGACGCGCACGCCTGCTGCTGCGCCGTCCACTTCAGCTTAAGCCGTGAGCGAATCTCCGTCGGCGTCTGAAAAATCCGATAGCGCTTTTCGTACGATCAGCGAAGTGTCGGACGATTTAGGCGTGCCGCAACACGTGCTGCGGTTTTGGGAATCTCGCTTTTCGCAAATCAAACCGCTCAAGCGGGGAGGCGGGCGCCGATACTACCGGCCCGAGGACTTGGCGCTGCTGAAGCGAATCAAGTCGCTGCTGTATACCGATGGCCTCACAATTAAAGGAGTGCAGAAGCTTCTGCGGGAAGGGCCCGGCGATGAGCGTATCGCCAGCACGCCATTGCAGGACCCAAGCCCGGAGGCGCCGCCGTCGATCATGGATCGCGATGAGCTCGAGCGCACAGTGGCCGAACTCACCGCCATGCGCGATGACCTGCGTGCCGCCTTATCGGTAGCCGCCTAGGGGCTAAAAAGGCCTTCCCTCCGCCCCTTCTTTCGCTATAGTCCCGCCGCTTTCCCACCGCGCCTTGCTCAAGTCGCGGTCTTTTGTTCAGTGTCGGGGCGTAGCGCAGCCTGGTAGCGCACTTGACTGGGGGTCAAGGGGTCGCAAGTTCAAATCTTGTCGTCCCGACCATTTTTCTCTGACAAATCAAGCATATGGGAATCGGGGCTGATACTTTGATTCAAGGTCCCAGCCCTGATTTCTGATTGCACCTATTACGCGAATACTTTATAAAGTCTTAACAGTCCGCGCTGGGCTCGTTCGGGGAAAACGATGGCGATTGGGATCGACTCAGTCTTGAGTTCGAATGCGGCGACACCGCCGCCGGTTGCGATTCCGCCAACACGCACCCCACCGATTAACCCTGCTCAAGCTCGCGCTCGCTCGGGCTCCGAGCAACGCTCCAATGATCAATCAAAAGGCAGCCCCGAATTTCGCGCTGAGCTGGCAAGCGTCGCCGGCGTGCCGGGCGAAGTCGATGTGTTGGCCGAAGTCCAAGCGCGCCGCGCACAACGCCAAGCCGCAGCCGAAAAGAATGTTCGAAGCGAAAAACTTCCGGCGCAAGAATCAACTGTCTTAGCCGCCGACGAAGGCCAACGTTTGTATGCGGCCAAACTCGCTGCACCAAAGCAGGATGTTTCATCCACCCCAGAAGAAACCCCCGACGACGCGGCGCTACCGCGCGCGATGTCGAGTGAGTTTTATCAAGCGGCCTCACGCTATGCCGAGCGGTTTTTCTCGGTGGCGGGCGCGTTTGCCAAACCCGGCGAAAGCCTGGAAATCTCGGCCTAATCTCTACCTATATCGAACTTTGCTGATCTGGGCTGGCGATCACATCGCGGCCGACGCTGGTGAGTTTGCAAACCAGCCAGTCGGGTTTCATTTGGTTGGCAAACCAAGGCGCAGCCCAGCCCGAATCAATGCATTTACGAATCACTTGTGGGTTTACTTTGCGGCCATCAACATCAAACAACGGCAGCTTGCCGCCGGGTTGAGTCAATCCACGCTCGAGCCACTTGCGCTGAGCCGCCGACGGTTTTCCCGTCCTGTCTACGCCGCCGTCCATGTCGGTCTCTCGTCCCAGCCAGAATGTCGGGGTGCCTCGTGATCGCGGGCAAACCCTCGCATCCGGTCATTTGGTTTATGATACAAGTCTAAGATACTTGCCAAAGGTGAGCAAATGAACAACGCCGCCCAAGATTTTATCATGGTCTATGTGACCACCGGCACAAAGGATGAGGCCGAGAGCATCGCCCAATCCCTGGTGGCCGCCCGATTAGCAGCCTGCGTCAATGTGTTAGGCGAGGTGCAGTCGACCTACCGCTGGCAGGGGCAGGTGGAAAAAGCAGCCGAATTTGTGTTGATCGCCAAAACCCGCGCCGCACTTTTCGACGCCGTGCGCGACAAAATTAAGGCCTTACACAGCTACGATGTGCCCTGCATCGTCGCCTATGCCATGTCTGACGGGGATGGCCCGTTTTTAGAGTGGGTGAGAGACAATACTCGCGAAAGCTAACCGCCGTCGTCACACTCGCGTCAAGCCCAAGCGCGACGTTAGAGTTTATATCGCCACCCGCACTGTCGCGCTTGCTTGCGCCGCGATTCCCTCGCTGCGGCCGGTAAAACCCAAGCCTTCGGTTGTTGTGGCCTTCACGCTGACACGACCCGGTTCAACGCCTGCGATGCGCGAGATGCTGGCCACCATGGCGTCGCGATGCGGGCCGATTTTCGGACGTTCGCAGATGATCGTAACGTCCAGATGCGTCAGGCTGCCGCCGCGCGCGCGTAACAACGCCATGGCGTGGGCGAGAAACTTTTCCGACGGCGCATTTTTGTAGGCAGCGTTTGACGGCGGAAAGTGCGCGCCGATGTCACCGGCCCCAATGGCCCCTAGAATGGCGTCTGTTGCGGCATGCAGCGCCACATCGGCATCGGAATGGCCCAAAAGTTTGTGCGTATGGGGCACGCGCACGCCACACAGCATGACATGGTCGCCCTCGGTAAAGCGGTGAACGTCACAGCCTGTTCCCACGCGCGTTTCAAGCATCGTGTGTTCCATCTGAATCAAATCGCTCTGCGTTGTGATTTTTGAATTGGCGGTACTGCCGGGCACTGTCAAAACGGCAAGGCCTGAATGTTCCAGCACGGCAGCATCATCGGTCAGTTCACGCCCGCGCGCCGCAAGATGTGCAGTTAGTATCTTATCGAAATGGAAACCTTGCGGAGTTTGGGCCGCGCTCAAATTCGTACGCGCGACTGTTTCTAAAATTCGACCATTTGAATCCACACGTTTGAGCGTATCGGCCACCGGCAGCGCTGGGATCACACCTGGGGCATGGGCCAATCCGTCGAGGACCCGGTCGACGAGGGCGGCATCGACGCCGGGTCGTGCGGCATCGTGAATCAGGACGTAGTCGGGGGCATTGGCACTTAATGCTTCCAGCCCCCGTACCACTGATTCTTGACGGCTCGCACCGCCCAGCACGGGGGGGTGAACCCTCAATCCCGCCACTGCGGCGTCAAAACTGGCCCGATCATCGGCGTGAATGACCGCCTGAACCCGCCTGATACGCGGGTGGATGGAAAAGGCGGCAAGGCTCCAGCTTAAAATCGGGCGACCCGCCAAGGGGGTGTATTGCTTGGGTCGCTCGGCCCCAAAGCGTTGGCCGCGGCCCGCCGCGACAATAATAACATCACAGGTATGGCCGCTGGGTGACACGTCTTAAGGGCTCCGGAGGCGAAGGCGTTACAATAGGGTGCGGCGCGGGATGGGCAAGTGGTTGCAATGCCACACAAAAGCCACTGCCCGGAATTAAGGCATGGCCTTGATTTTTAGCGCAAATCCTGTGCAAATGCCTAACAATTCAGCAGCCTCCAAGGCCATGCTTAAACCAATTCACATCGGTCCGCTGACCATCGACCAACCAGTGTTGCTCGCGCCCATGTCGGGTGTGACCGATTTGCCATTCCGTACCCAGGTCCGCAAATTCGGGTGCGGGTTGGTCTATTCAGAAATGATTGCCAGCGGCCAGATGGTCCGTGCGCATACCGAGACCCTTCGCATGAGTTCCAATTGCGCCGACGAGGGTGAGATGGCCGTGCAGTTGGCCGGCTGTGACCCGGCCGTGATGGCCGAGGCGGCCAAAATGAACGAAGCGCGGGGCGCGGCGCTCATCGACATCAACATGGGCTGCCCAGCAAAGAAGGTTGTGGGCGGCATGGCGGGTTCGGCGCTGATGCGCGACGAAGACAATGCCCTGCGAATAATTGAAGCCGTTGTTCGCGCCGTCGCAATACCCGTCACGTTGAAAATGCGAATGGGCTGGGACCACGACAACCTCAACGCGCCCAGCATTGCGCGCAAGGCCGAGGCGGCCGGGATTCAGCTGATCACGGTGCACGGCCGCACGCGCCAGCAGTTGTATACCGGGCAGGCCGATTGGGCGTTCATTGCCAACGTCAAACAATCTGTGCGCATTCCCGTTATTGCAAACGGTGATGTGGTCAGCGTCGATGACGCAGCGACAATTTTGCGCGTGTCGGGCGCTGACGGCGTAATGATTGGGCGAGGGGCGTTTGGTCGGCCCTGGTTTCCAGGCCAAGTGCAGGAGTTTTTGGCGACGGGGCGGCGGTTGGACGATCCATCGGCGGCTGAGAAAAGCGAGATCGTGCAAGCGCACTATGATGCGTTGCTGTCGCACTATGGCGAGTACAAAGGCATGCGCATCGCGCGCAAACATTTGGCCTGGTACGTCGCGGGCACACGCAATGCCAACGCGTTTCGTGTGCAGGTGAATACTGAAGAAAACCCCACGCGCGTGAAGCAATTCATCGCTGATATTTTTGCCGAGCCTGCTGAGATGAAAGCGGCTGCATGATGGACGACTTTGTCGACCGCGCCACTTTAAGCTCCGCGTCGGCCAATCCCGAAGCCATTTTGGCTGCCGTTGCCGCGGCAACCATTGCGGTTGATGAAGCGCTGACTATTCGGTTTGTGAATGCCGCCGCCGAACAGCTTTTTCAAACCAGCGCGCCGGCCATTATGGGTGAAGCGCTCAGCAACTTTTTGCCGCCCAGCGGCGCTGTGATGTCGCTGGTCGACCAAGCCAAACGCGAAGGCGGGCCGGTGTCGGCGTACGGCGTGATGTTAGATACGCCGCGCACGGGCGTGCGGACTTTGTCAGTTCATGTCGCGCCGATGTCAGATACCAACGGCTGGTTGGTCCTGTCGCTCCAAGAGCAAACCCGAGCGCTGAAAATCGGCCAACAGTTGGAGCATCGCAAAGCTGCGCGGTCGATGACGGCGATGGCGTCGTTACTGGCCCATGAAGTGAAGAACCCGTTGTCGGGTATTCGTGGTGCGGCGCAATTGCTGGAACAAAACGCCCCCGAGGATGAAAAGCACCTCACACAACTCATTCGCGATGAGTGCGATCGGATCGTTGCGCTCGTCGATCGTATGGATGTGTTCTCGGACGAGCGGCCGTTGGCGCGCAGCCCGGTGAATATTCATATTGTGCTCGAGCGCGTACGCCGCATTGCCGAAAATGGCTTTGCTAAAAATCTCAAAATCATCGAGCGCTACGATCCTTCGTTGCCGCCGGTCGACGGCAACAACGATCAACTCGTGCAGGCGTTTTTGAACTTGGTGAAAAATGCGGCGGAAGCGGCGCCCCGCACGTCGGGCGAGATTGTGATCACGACCAGCTATAAGCAAGGCGTTCGCGTTTCGTTGCCGGGCACGACCGGGCGAGTGCAGTTGCCACTGGTGGTGACGATTCAAGACAATGGGCCTGGCATCCCCGATGATATCCGCCCGCATTTGTTTGACCCGTTTATTACCACCAAAACACATGGCAGCGGTTTGGGCCTGGCACTGGTCGCTAAAATTGTTGCCGACCACGGCGGGATTATTGAATTCGAGAGCGAACCCAAACGCACGCTGTTCCGCGTGATGTTGCCGATCATCACCACCGGCGAGGTGGCGTATGGCTGACGCCACTGTTCTGATTGCCGATGACGATCACGGCGTGCGCACAGTGCTGTCGCATGCACTCGGTCGCGCAGGTTTTGACGTGAGGACGACAGGCAATGCCGCGACGTTGTGGCAATGGGTGTCGGACGGCGATGGCGATGTGGTCGTGACGGATGTGATCATGCCCGATGAAAACGGGCTTGATCTGGTGCCGCGGATTAAAAAAATTCGCCCCGAGTTGCGGGTGATTGTGATGAGCGCTCAGAATACGTTACTGACCGCCGTCAAGGCCGCCGAACGTGGGGCCTTTGAATACTTGCCCAAACCCTTCGATCTCAGCGAAGTGGTGAATGTCGTCAAACGCGCGTTAGCCCAACGCGGCGACCGCGCACCGCAACCGTCAAATGATACGAACGAAGAGCGCCTGCCCATCATTGGCCGTTCACCAGCGATGCAAGATATCTACCGTACCGTTGCGCGGTTGATGACCACAGATCTCACGGTGATGATCAACGGCGAATCTGGGACGGGCAAAGAGTTGGTGGCGCGCGCCCTGCACGATTTTGGCCGCCGTCGCGCAGGGCCCTTTGTCGCCGTTAACATGGCTGCGATCCCGCGGGAATTGATCGAGAGCGAGCTGTTTGGCCATGAGAAGGGGTCGTTCACGGGCGCGACCATGCGCGTGACGGGTCGTTTCGAACAAGCCGAAGGCGGAACATTGTTCCTGGATGAAATCGGTGACATGCCGCTGGAAGCACAAACGCGTTTGCTCCGTGTGCTTCAGGATGGTCGATTTACAACCGTCGGCGGCCGCACTGCGATTAAATCGAACGTGCGAATTATCGCGGCCACGCATCGTGACCTTCAAAGTTTGATCAAGACCGGTGTCTTCCGTGAGGATCTATTCTATCGCTTGAACGTGGTACCCATTCGAATTCCGCCACTGAGACAAAGAGTCGAGGACATCCCCGAGTTGATCGCGCATTTTTTGTCGGGGGCCGCTGCCGAAGGCTTACCGGTCAAGACGATTGATGCTGCTGCACTCGAACGCATGAAAGCCTACCGCTGGCCCGGCAACGTCCGCGAGCTTGAAAATCTGGTGAAGCGATTGGTCGCACTTTACAGCGAACCCATCATCGGGGCGTCGATTATCGAAATGGAATTGGCGGGCCAAGCGCCCGTCAGCGACGACGGCGCCCGTCCAGCAACACTCGGCGCTAGTATCGAACGGCATTTGCGCGACTATTTTGACAGTCACGCAGGAGAAATGCCGCCGCAAGGTTTGTACGAACGCATCCTTCGCGAGATGGAGCGCCCGCTGATTACGCTGACCATGCAGGCCGCACGGGGCAATCAGGTGAAGGCGGCTGAAGTATTGGGTGTGAACCGCAACACGCTGCGCAAGAAAATTCGCGAACTCGATATTGACGTGGTGCGAGGGCCGGCATCATGAGCGCTGAATCCGTGATGAACAACGAACCTCAACGGCCGTGGTTTATGCGCAGGCTGACCATGCGCTTTGCCATTTGGGCGCGCCAAGTGCGCCTTATTGACCAAATGTCGGTGCTGGTGGCTATCGCGGCGTTGGTTTCTGGTGTGGCCACATATGCGGCGCTAACAGGCTGGGGATTTGACGGACCCAATTCGACGATTGTTATCGTGCTGCTCAATATCGACGTCTTCCTTCTTCTGGTTTTGACGATTCTGATTGGGCGGCGCCTGCTGCGCATATGGGTGGCGCGCAAGTCGGGCGCTGCAGGCTCGCGACTATACGTGCGTTTGGCACTGTTGTTTGGCGTCATGGCCGTTGTGCCCGCCGTCTTAATGGCGATGTTCTCAGCCCTGTTTTTTACATTAGGTGTGCAGTCGTGGTTTGGCGACCGCGTGTCGACAGCCATCAACGAGGCTTCTGCGGTCGCCAAGGCATACTTGTCTGAACATCAGCAAGTCATTCGCGGCGAGGCGCTGACGGTCGCAAATGACATCAATCGCCAATGGCCGCAACTGAGCCTGAGCCCGGCGGTCTTGAATAACTATCTTTCAACGCAAGCGGCGTTCCGTGGATTGACCGAAGCGGTCATTTTTACATCCGATTGGAAAGTCATTGCCAAAACCGGCTACACATTTGCATTGCAGTCGGGAGAGCAAATTCCATTCGAAGCCATTGCCCAAGCAAATTTGGGTGGCGTGGCCGTTGTCACCGGCGAAAGCGCCGACCGTGTGCGAGCCTTGGTCAAACTCGATGCTTATCCGGCCGCGTACTTATATGTGGGCCGATTCATCGACGCGCGCGTGTTGGGCCACGTCAGCCGTTCGACTGCAGCGTCGGACGAATACGCCAATTTAGAGCTTCGCCGGGCCGATATCGAAGTCAGCTTTACGTTGTTATTCAGTGTTGTGGCGCTGTTGCTCGCCGTCGTGGCCATTTGGTTCGGCCTCACATTGGCTTCGCGCATGGCCCGCCCGATTGCCGACTTAATTGACGCGTCCGAGCGCGTTGGTCAGGGTGATCTGACGGCGCGTGTTAAAGAGATCGCTGCCAATGACGAGGTGGCCACTTTGGGCCGCGCATTTAACCGCATGACGCGTCGGCTTGGCGAGCAACAAACCGATTTGCGCACGGCCAACGCGCAACTGGATGAGCGTCGGCGGTTTACCGAAACGGTCTTGGGCGGGGTCAGTTCGGGCGTGATCGGGCTTGATCCGCTGGGCTGTGTGACATTGCCCAACAAATCATCGGCTGTCCTGTTGGGTGCTGATTTGGCGGCAACAATTTCGCGCCCCATTGGCGACTTGGTCCCGGAGTTCGTCACGTTCCTTGATGACATCCGCCAGTCCAAACAAAAGTCTGTGCAACGGGAAGTACAAATCACCAAAGGTGGTCGCACACAGACATTTTTGGTGCGTCTGTCGGCGGAACAGGACGGCGAGAAAGTCTTGGGCTACGTCTTCACGTTCGACGACATCACAGAATTGCAATCGGCCCAACGCAAAGCGGCCTGGGCTGATGTGGCGCGACGCATTGCGCACGAAATTAAAAACCCTCTCACGCCCATTCAATTGTCGGCCGAACGACTTCGGCGGAAGTACCTTGATCGCTTAAACGATGAGGACGGGGCGCTCTTTGCCCAATGCACCGATACGATTATTCGCCACGTTGGCGATATCGGACACATGGTTGATGAGTTCTCAGCCTTTGCCCGCATGCCCAGCCCGGTGATGGCGGTGACGGACTTGCGCAAAATTGTACTCGATGCCGTGTCATTGCAACGCAATGCCTATCCTAAAATTGGCATCACTTTTGCCATGGCAGCCGAGCCCATTTCAGCGGCGTGTGACCATCGCCTCATCGGTCAGGCGTTGACTAACGTCTTGAAAAACGCTGTCGAGGCGATTGAAAGCCGCGCTGCTCAAAGCGCCGAGCCCTTCGCGGGCTTGATTAAGGTTGAACTGTCTCGGGCCGACGGCATGTGTCTTATTCGTGTCTACGATAATGGCATCGGATTGCCGCAATCCGAACGCCATCGGCTCACCGAACCCTATGTCACCACGCGCGTCAAAGGCACCGGGCTTGGACTGGCGATTGTGAAAAAGATTATCGAAGACCATGGCGGCACCGTCTCGCTGGATGATTCGATCGACGGCGGCGCGGTCGTGACCATGTCTGTGACAGAGAAAACATCTCCTGATCGCGCACGGCGGGCCGATGATTCTCGGCCAGCTATGCGCGCGAGCGGAGCGTAACTTGAATGCCACGAAGGAATAGGGTTTGCGATGGCCCATGACATTTTAATTGTTGATGACGAGACCGACATCCGGCTCCTGATTTCAGGAATCTTGCAGGATGAAGGCTACACAACGCGCGAGGCTGGGGGTGGTGATCAAGCGCTTGCGCTGCTGAAAGCCAAAGCGCCCACAGCCGTGATTTTGGATATCTGGCTTGAAGGCAGCAAGCTCGACGGCTTGCAGGTGCTCAGCGCGATCAAAACCATGCGTCCCTCCGTGCCGGTGATTATGATCAGCGGACACGGCACGATTGAAACGGCAGTAAAGGCCATCAAGCAGGGGGCCTATGACTTTATTGAAAAGCCATTTCAAGCAGACCGACTGTTGTTGATTTTGGAGCGCGCGATCGAAGCCGCGCGCTTGAAGCGAGAAAACTTAGAACTGAAAAGCCGCGCCGGCGAGCCCGAGAAACTGATTGGCAATTGCACGCCTGTGGCAAACTTGCGCCGTGTGATTGAACGTGTTGGGCCCACCGGCTCACGGGTGCTGATTGCCGGGCCCGCGGGCTCGGGCAAGGAAGTTGTCGCCCGGCAAATTCATTTGAATTCGCCGCGTGTGAACGGCCCGTTTGTCGTCGTCAATTGCGCCTCGCTGCATCCCGACCGCTTGCAGGAATTGTTGTTCGGAACGCCAGGCGCCAAAGATCAGCGGGCGTTAGGCTTGCTGGAACTGGCCGATGGCGGAACACTGCTGCTGGATGAAGTGGCCGATATGCCGCTGGATACCCAAGGTCGCATCATTCGCGTGTTGCAAGACCAAAACCTCGACCGGTCGAACGGCATGGGGCAGGTGGATCTCGATGTTCGATTTGTGGCCACTACAAATCGCGATTTGAAAGAAGAGATTCGCAACGGCGCATTCCGCGAAGAATTATATTACCGCCTGAGTGTTGTTCCAGTTCAGGTGCCCTCGTTGGCCGATCGGCGCGAGGACATACCTGAACTTGCGCGATACTTGATCGAACGCGGCGCCATGACGGCAGGGTTGCCCAAGCGTGCGTTGGCAGAAGACGCAATTGCGGCCCTACAAACCTACCAATGGCCGGGCAATGTTCGCCAATTACGCAACGTCATTGATTGGTTGTTGATCATGGCCCCAGGCTCGGCCAGCGAACCCATCCGCGCCGACATGCTGCCGCCCGATATCGGCAGCGATGCACCGCAAATGTTGAAATTGCAACGCTCGGACGAGATCATGACTCTGCCGCTGCGCGATGCGCGCGAAATGTTTGAGCGCGAATACTTGGTGGCACAGGTGATTCGTTACGGCGGAAATATTTCGCGCACCGCCGAGTTTGTTGGCATGGAACGCTCGGCCTTGCATCGCAAGCTCAAGTCGCTCGGTATTGGCGGTGACGTCCGCACGCGCGGTGACGACAACGACGCTCGCGGCTTAACCAAAGTGCTTCCGTTGGGCCGCTCAAGCTTTCGGTCCGAGTAACAGCCAGATCGGTTTGCGTCATGAAAATCGTCATCTGCGGCGCAGGCGAGGTGGGCTCCAGCATCGCCAAGTATTTGTCGGAAGAAGGCGGCAATCTCACGATTGTTGACCAAGATGCCGAGCTGGTTCGCGAAGTCTCGCAAAACCTCGACGTGACGGGCGTGATTGGCCACGCCTCGCACCCCGACGTATTGGAACGTGCGGGCATTGCCGACGCAGACATGATCATCGCCGTTACCTATTCCGACGAAGTGAACATGGTGGCATGCGAAATTGCGCACTCGATGTTCAAGGTTCCCACCAAAATTGCGCGTATTCGCAGCCAGGTGTATTTGCGCCCAGAATGGGCTGACCTCTATACCAACAAAGCCATTCCCATTGATGTGATCATCTCGCCCGAAGTGGAAGTGGCACGCGCGGTGAAGCGCCGTATCGAAACTCCGGGCGCGACCGACGTTATTCCACTCGCCGACGACAAAGTTCGCCTTGTGGGTGTGCGTTGCAACGCTGACACGCCGATTACGGCGACACCGTTACGCCAACTGACTAGTCTTTTCCCGGATTTAAAAATTGTTGTCGTCGGTATCAAACGCAATGACCGCGTGATTATTCCGCGTGGCGATGACGAAATGTTCGATGGGGATGATGTCTATTTTGTTGTGGCCTCTGACCAATGCCAACGCGCACTGGCGGCTTTTGGCCACGAAGAGGCCGCCACACGCCGCGCGGTTATTCTGGGTGGCGGTAACATCGGCTTGTTTGTGGCTCAGCAACTCGAAGCCGATCACCCTGAGATCAAACTTAAAATTATCGAACTTGATCGCGAACGTGCCGAGTATTTGGCGCAAACACTGCATCGCACGATCGTCATCCATGGCGACGTGATGAGCCCCGAAATCTTGGCCGAGGCCGGCGTCGCGGGCGCCGGCACGGTCATTGCGGTCACCCAAAACGACGAGACAAATATCTTGGCGTCTCTGCTGGCCAAGAAAAAAGGCGCCTTGCGCACGGTCTCGCTCGTCAACAAGTCGGGTTACAATACGCTCGTGAGTAGCTTAGGGATTGATGTGATCGTCAATCCCCGCTCGATAACGGTGTCGCGGATTTTGCAGCACGTGCGACGTGGCCGTATCCATAGTGTCTACACCATTCAAGATGACTTCGGTGAATTGATCGAGGCCGAAGCAATGCAAACCTCTGGGCTTGTCGGAAAGCCATTGCGTGAACTCAACTTGCCCACAGGAACGCGCATTGGCGTGCTGATCCGCAAAGGGCAGGTCATTGTCCCGCGCGGCGATACAATGGTTGAAGGCGGCGACCGAATTATGATGTTTGCGGCAAAAGATGCCGTGAAGCAGGTTGAAAAACTGTTCTCTGTTCGATTGGAATTCTTTTAGACATGTCTCACATTGCTTACGCCAATGGCAGATACCTGCCGCACCACCAGGCCAGCGTCCATATCGAAGATCGCGGATACCAATTCGCCGACGCCGTTTATGAAGTGACATGCATTTGGAACGGCCTGCCCGTTGATCATGCCGGGCACCTGAAGCGGTTGCGTCGCTCGCTCACGGAACTGCGCATTGCAATGCCGTGCAGTGAAGCGGCCATCACCGTTATTCAACGCGAACTTGTGCGCCTGAACCGGCTGTCGCGGGGAACGCTATACTTACAAGTCGGGCGCGGCGTGGCATCGCGCAATCAGCCTTTTCCATTAAAACCTGTGAAGCCAAGTTTAGTGATGGTCGCGAAGCATGGCACCGGCCCAAGTGAATCAACAGCACAAACAGGCGTAAAGGTAACAGTCCAGCCCGATATCCGCTGGGGCCGTGTCGATATTAAATCGGTGGGGTTGTTGCCGAACGTCTTGGCAAAGCAAGCGGCCGCTGAAGCCAAAGCCTTCGAGGCGCTTCTGGTCAAATCCGATGGCACGGTCACCGAGGCCGGGGCTGCCAATGCCTGGCTTGTGACCAAAGATAAAACGTTAGTCACCCATCCGCTCAGCAATCATATCCTGGGCGGAATCACGCGCGAGACGGTGATGCGACTTGCGCGAGCGGCCGGGTATCAAGTTCAAGAGCGCGTGTTCAAACTTGATGAGGTGCTCGCTGCCAAAGAAGTGTTCCTGACGGGAACCACTACTTTTGTTCTGCCCGTTGTGCAGGTGGATGAGCGCATCATTGCCAACGGCTCACCGGGCAGCGTGTCCCTGGATTTGCGCCAACGGTATTTAGAATACGTCAACGCCCTTGATGAAACGGCCTGGTCACCCACATGACACCGCTGGTCAAGCCGCGCGCCATTTTGCTCGACTGGGACAACACGCTGGTCGACACTTGGCCATGCATCGGCAAGGCGACCAACATCACTTTGCAGGCCATGGGTCAAACGCCGTGGAGTGAGGCCGAGATTCGCGAGCGCGTCGCCGGATCACTGCGTGACACATTCCCAAAAATTTATGGCGAACGCTGGGAAGAAGCGCGCGCAATTTACTACAAAGCGTTTGAAAGTGTTCACTTGGACATGCTCACGGTTCTGCAAGGTGCAGAGCATTTTTTGAAAGCGGTGCGCCAACGCAATGTTTACTTGGGTGTCGTGAGTAACAAGACTGGCAAGTACCTGCGTGCCGAGGCTGACCACTTAGGCTGGACGCCGTGGTTTGGTCGCATGGTTGGCGCACAAGACGCGAGCCGCGACAAGCCATCCCTCGAACCGGTGCATCTTGCCATGGAAGGCTCGGGCATCAATCTTGGAACCGACGTGTGGTTTGTGGGGGATGCCGCCATTGATGTGGAGTGCGGTTCCGCGGCAGGGTGTACAACAGTTTTGGTGCAGGCCGGCGCCTATGACAGCACACATCAACCGCATCGGCATGTGCCTGATTGCCACGCATTGCTCGCGACGTTTGAACAAAGTTGGGTAGGGTAGGCACTATGCTGAAGAAAGTCGTCGGTGGGTTTTTCGGGTTGCTCGTGCTCGGTTACGCAGGCCTGGTCGGCTATGCCTATTGGCCGGTTGGCGAGCCGGGTGTTCCGGCTAAATCGTTGGCGCAAGCGGATGACAAATTCATCGACGTCGACGGTTTGACGATCCGCTACAAGACGTACGGCGAACCTGCCCCGGGCAAACCGAATCTTGTTCTGATGCACGGCTTTGGTAACTCGCTGCAATCTTTTCGCAATCTCGGACCGTTGTTGACCGACTGTTGCTATGTCGTGGCCTTTGATTTTCCGGGTTATGGATTGTCGTCAAAGCCTGTGAAGTTTGACTACAGCAATGCCGGGCAAGCGGCGATTGCGATCAAATTTGCGAAAGCGATGAACATTGAAAAGCCGATTTACGGCGGTCATTCCATGGGGGGCGCTATCGCGCTGCATACGGGCGTGAAAGACCCCAATGCCTCGGGCATCGTTTTTATCGACCCAGGGATTTATGAAACCGGTGTTCCCAAAGTGATGGTCGCAGCGCCTTTCCCGCTGCCGCGCATGTCAGCGAAGTTGTTTGGCAACCGCGAATGGCGCGGTCAGTTTATGAAAGTCTCGTTCGTCGATCCAAGCATCATCACCGACGCCGTGATGGATGACTTGGCCCGCACCGCCAAAACCGACGACTATTGGAGCGGCACGACGGCCATGATGAGCAATTTCACGCTGGGCCAGGAAGAACCGCTATTGCCGCAAGTGAAGGTGCCGGTGGTGGCCATTTTCGGCGAAAGCGACCGCAACCACCCCGACGCCGACCGCAAGCGACTACAGGCGGCCATTCCGGGAAGTGGATTGGTGGTCATCGAGAAGGCCGGGCACTACCCGCACGAAGAGAAAGCCGAGCAAACGGCGGCAGCCATTAAGGCTGCATTAGCAGGCTGGGTTCCTGCGCCGGCAGCAGCGCCAACGCCCTAAAAAACCCAGGCATCCTGCGGAGTCTGGCCTGGTTGCCTCGGGCCCCAAAAAAATCTAGCATTTCGACGGTTTCACCATATTTGCGGTGAGGCTGTCATGCGCGTCGGTGATGCGTATGAGGGAGGCCGAAGCGGTACCAAAATAAGTCAATAAACAAAACATAAGGTGCAAACTGCCATGTCTGCCGAGAAGGCTCAGAACGTTCAAGACGTGTTCTTGAATGCCATTCGCAAAAACAAAACCCCTGTCACAGTGTTCCTGGTTAACGGCGTAAAGCTGCAAGGCATTGTCACGTGGTTTGACAACTTTTCCATGCTGTTACGCCGCGACGGCCAAACCCAACTGGTCTATAAGCATGCCATCTCGACGGTGATGCCGTCAGCACCCGTGCCGCTGTTTGAACCCGCCGACGGGGCAGGCGGCAAGGAAACGCCAATCGGCAAAGACGACGTCGCAGAATAGAACGATATAGAAAGAGGCTCCCCACGTCCCACGCTCCACAAGACACCGCGATTCCGGCCACCCGGACGCTGGTGATTTATCCGCATATCAAGTCGCGCGACTACTCCGATAGCCGCCAAGACCGCTTGGCCAGTTCACGTTTGGAGGAAGCGCGCGGTCTTGCGGCTGCGATTGCGCTGAACGTTGTCCACAGCGAAACCGTCAACCTGCAACGGCCACGCCCTGCCACGCTGTTGGGCTCGGGCACGGTTGAGCGATTTGCCGAGTTGATCAAAGACCAATCGATTGAGCTGGCGGTGGTCGATGGGCACCTGTCGCCGGGTCAACAGCGCAACCTGGAAAAAGATTGGCAGTGTAAAGTCATCGACCGCACTGGGCTGATTCTCGAAATCTTCGGTGAGCGGGCCAAAACCCGCGAAGGGATGCTGCAAGTCGAACTGGCCCATCTGAATTATCAGAAAAGCCGGCTGGTGCGCAGTTGGACGCACTTAGAACGGCAGCGCGGTGGCTTTGGCTTCATGGGCGGCCCCGGCGAAACCCAGATTGAAATCGACCGCCGTTTGATCGGCGAGCGCGTAATCCGCCTGAAGAAAGAGTTGGAAAGCGTGACGCGGACGCGGCAACTCCATCGCCAGGCGCGCAAGCGCATTCCGTATCCGATTGTCGCCCTTGTTGGTTATACCAACGCCGGGAAGTCGACGCTGTTTAACACACTGACATCTGCTGATGTCGTGGCCAAAGACCTGTTGTTCGCCACGCTTGACCCGACCATGCGCCAGTTGAAGCTGCCATCGGGCCGCACGGTTATTTTGTCGGACACTGTTGGGTTTGTCTCGGATCTGCCGCACGAGTTGGTCGCGGCATTCCGCGCGACGTTGGAAGAAGTGCTGGAAGCCGACGTGATTGTGCACGTGCGCGATGTCGCTCATGACGAAACCGAAGCGCAAAAGAAAGACGTGCAAGAAGTGCTGGCGTTTCTGGGCATCGACCCTGAAAAATCAGCCGAGACCAAACCGATTATTGAAGCCTTGAACAAAATCGATTTGCTGCCCGAGGAAGACCGCTTGCGCATTGCCGGGACGGCGTCGCGCACCGATGATCGTGTGGCGCTGTCGGCCATCACAGGCGAGGGCGTGAGCCGCATGTTGGCTGTGGTTGATCGCCACTTGGCCAAGGCCCGCGAGGCGCTGGAGCTTGCAGTGCCGCTGGAAGACGGCGCGACGTTGGCGTGGATTTATCGGCGTGGCGAAGTCCTCGGCCGCAACGACACCGAGACCGAGGCCATTGTCACGGCACTGCTGGATGTGGCCGACGTGGCGCGGCTTGAGCAAAAGGGTGGTGTGCGCATTAACCCAAGGCTGTCAGCGCCCGCCGTCGCGGCGGAGTAAGCCATGCGCTCCATCGATCCGGTTGCCGTCATCGCAGCACTTCGCGAAGTGGCCGAGACCATTATCCTGCCGCGCTACAACAAACTTGAGTTCGCCGACATCCGCAGCAAAACCGGCAAGCATGATTTGGTCACGATTGCCGACGAAGAGGGCGAACAGCGCCTGGCCATCACGTTGCCGGCTCTGCTGCCCGGCTCGCGCCTGATTGGCGAAGAGAGCGTCTCAAAAAAACCTGCGCTGTTGAACGAACTCGCCAGCGAAGACTGGGTGTGGATCGTCGACCCGGTCGACGGCACGCTGAATTTTGTGAATGGCTCGCCGGTGTTTTGCACCATGGTGGCGCTGACGCGCAAAGGTGAAACAGTTTGGGGGTTCATTCACGATCCCCTCAGCAACACCACATTATGGGCCGAAAGCGGAGCAGGGGCCTTTGTCACCGAAGGCCTCGCGCAAGGGCAGCGTCAACATCTGCCCCAACCGGCCAGCAATTCGCCCAATACTTTGATTGCCGCGATTTACGACAAAGACCTGACCCTGATTAAAGGCAAGTTCGCGCGCGTTGTGCGTACGGGTTGCGCCGGGCACGACTATTGGGCAGCGGTGAAGGGCGGGCTTCACGTCGTCTCGTTTCGCAAGCTGATGCCGTGGGATCACGCCCCAGGTGTGCTGATCCATCGCGAAGCGGGCGGCTTTGGCGGCTTGCTGAACGGGGATGCCTACAACGCCGCGCGCAGCAGCCAATTTGGGCTTTTGTGCGCACCTAATCAGGACATTTGGAACCGCGTGGTCGACCTGCACAAGTCGACGCAATAGCAGACGTCGTGATTATTTATCATCCTTGCCGTCGTCGGCCTCAACGCCGCTGGGCGCCGCCGAGCCATAGGCCGGCACGCCCGTTCGCGGGTCCACCTTCAGTTTAGCCACCAACTTTGGCGGCGGGTCGCGCAACGATTTGATGCGCCAATCGTATTGCGTAAAGCCGGGCGTTGCCGACTTGCGCACAAAGTTGGCGTTGTGCTCCAGCACCTCGGCGTCGGTCACCACGCGGAACAGGCCCGACATTTTCAGGCCCACTTCCTCGAAACGCTTGGCGTACATCACGCCTTGGCCCGAGCCGCCCAGCACCATGGTGTTTTCTTCGGTGGTCCGCAGGCGGAACATCGCGCCCTGGCGGCTGATGAAATTGAAGCTTTGCTTGTTGCCGGCAAACTTGCCTTCTTTCATGTACTTAACCTGAAAGCGCCCGCTGCCGATCGAGTTAATTTCCTTAAAGCTGGAATCGCCCTTCAGGAACTTCAGGTACTGCGCAATTTGGCGGTCGACATCTTCTTTGCTGATGTCGCCGCGCGCGATTTTCCCAAACAGCGGTGCATAGGTGATGATGCCGATGTAGGTTACGCCGTAGTCGCCGGTGGAGGTGAAGCGGATCTCGGTGTCGAACTGTTCGGGCAGCCAGCAACTGGCCAGCACGGCCAATGCCACAACGGCGCTGCCCAGGTAAATTCCGATTCTTTTCAAACCAGTTGCGGGCACGAGCTAAGACCGAACATGAGGGGTGTTGCCCACGCTATTTTTCTTCGTTTTTGGCTTGGCGCCACAGGTTTTCCATTTCATCTAAGCTGGCCTGAGCGGGTGATTTTCCGCCCGCCGCCAGCAGCTCCTCGATCCGGCGAAAACGTCGCTCGAACTTCAGGTTCGTCCCGCGCAACGCCATGCCGGGGTCGATATTGGCCTTGCGGGCCAGGTTGACGCAAGCAAACAACAGGTCGCCAATCTCATCGGCAATTTTGTCGGGCCCGGCCTTGGCGGCCATGGCTTCTTTGATTTCGCCGATTTCCTCGTCGATTTTATCCAGCACCTGGGCGGCTTCGGGCCAGTCGAACCCCACACGCGAGGCGCGCTTTTGCAGCTTTTCGGCATGCTTCATGGCGGGCAGGGTGGCCGGAATATCATCCAACACGCTAGGGGCTTTGCCCGACAGGGCTTTTTTGGCGGCTCGTTCGGCGGCTTTGTGTTCTTCCCAGCGCGAATTCTGCGCCCCGACATTGGCAATCACCTCGTCGCCGAACACATGCGGATGGCGGCGGATCATTTTGGCGCAAATGGCGCGCACCACGTCGTCGAATTTGAAGTGCCCGGCTTCTTCAGCCATGCGCGCGTGATACACCGACTGAAACAACAAATCGCCCAGCTCGTCTTTCAGCGAGTCCATATCGCCGCGCGCAATGGCATCGGCCACCTCGTAGGCTTCCTCGATGGTGTAAGGCGCGATGGTGGTAAAGGTTTGCTCGATGTCCCACGGGCAGCCGCCCTGGGGCGCGCGCAGCCGTGCCATGATTTCAATCAGGTGCGCCATCTCGCCCGACGTTGCATCGGGCAGGGGCTTATGGTCGGGGCGGTTGTCGTTCGAACTATCGGGCATGGGCACTTCAGTCACGCGATGAGATGACGCTCAATCTAGGCTGGATTCCAGCTTATGGAAATGAGCATTGCACAGCTTTGTGATCGGCCAAGTGCTTGTGGGCCTTGCCGAATTAGCCCATCAAGCGCCACCAAAACATGAAAATTGGAACGAGCGATGAGCCTGATATTTTATTATGCGCCAATGTCGACGGCCATTATCACCCGAGCCGTCATCGACGAACTGGGCCTGGACTGCGAGCGCGTAAAACACGACCTCAGCAAAGGCGAAACCCGAACACCGGCGTTTCTGAAAATCAATCCCAACGGAACTGTTCCGGCCATCGTGCACGACGGCACGGCAATTTGGGAATCCGCCGCCATTGCCATGTACCTGGGCGATCTGTTCGGCGTTCAGGCGAACCTGTACCCAGCGCCGGGCCCCAAGCGCGGCGAAGCCATGAAGTGGATCACCTGGAGCAACGTGCGCTTGGCCGATGCCGCCGGGCGGTTATCGGCCGCGTTGCCTGCAGGCAGCGAAGGCGGCGTCGAGGTGGCGGTGTCGGCCGAGCAACGCACAGCCGAGGCCTTGGCCACGGCTCAAAAGGACATCGCGGAGTGTTTGCGTATTCTCAACGACGCCTTAAGCGGCAAACAGTTCTTGCTGGGCGCGTACACCTTGGCCGATACGCATGTTCAAGGGTTTGTGGCGTGGCTGGGCATGATGGGCACTGAGTTGGGATCATACGCCAACATTTCAGGGTGGCTGGCACGCTGCGCCGAACGCCCGGCCGTTGCCAAGACGATGGATGAGTAGGCGCGCTCTAAGGCCCAAAGTGGCGTCGGATAAGTGGCTGTAAACTGCCGTTTCTGACATCTGATTGTCGCATAATGTATATTATGAATAGTATTGCTAGTGGGGCAAATGGCGGTTTTGGCCGTTCGGGTTCTATGCCGCCGTCTTGGCCGGTGTTGTTCCCGATAGCATGTCCAACAGGCAAACCTCGGGTGCGCTCATTTTGATGCAACACGAGGCGAGTTTGCATGGCGTACATTCCGAGGCCGGACCGATGTAGTTTTCCGCCAGGAACGTCCAGCATTCTGAAATCTCAAGAAACTGCTTTCGGCCAGATTCCGAGGGTTCCGATTCCGATGCTGTGCGCGCCAGGTTCGCCCATTGCAGCATGACGTGCTTGCTTACGATTTCGTCAGCGGCCATCGAAAATTTGTCCCAAGATGCACCCCAAAGTCTCCATGCGACGTCTAGGGGCAATGGCTGGCCAATGAATGTTCAACATTGAACAGTCCAGGGCTCATGTTTGTGGCCGCGCTTCGGCGATAAACAAGTCGGCGAACTATCGAATCGTGTTTAGGATGGGCGGAACGACAAGGCTACTTGCCCCTCGCTGAATGAGTTATGCCAGCCCAATCCAAAGTCGAGTTTATCTGGGATGAACCCAAGCCGTTGGTGGTGCCCAGCGGCGCGCTGACATTTCGGGCCGTGGATACGCCCCAGGCCAGCGGCCTGTTTGCCCATGCCGTGCGGCAATGTCTGGCGGGCTCGTTAGATGAATCAGATCAGCAGGGCCTGGCGACCAAGGGCATTGATGCTGTGGTGCGCCGTTATGTGTGGCCCAATCCTGTTTTTTCCTTCGACAGAATGTGGTGGGCTTTGGCCTACAACGCAGCCGATGAATTGGTGGGTTTTACCCAGCCGGTGATTTTTCGCGACGGCGAGCGCGATGACGGCCTGCAAGAAGGCAGCATTCATTACATCGGCGTGCTGCCGGCCCATCGCGGCAAAGGTTATATTACCCCGCTGTTGCAACACACCACAGCAACACTGCAAGGCGTAGGCGTGTGGCGCATTTACTGCGACACCGACGAGCACAATGCACCGATGATTGCGGGCTTCGAGCGTGCGGGCTATCGGCGCGGAAAAGTTCGCAACGTGCCCCTCTCCGCCTAATTGATTTGTGATCTAGACGCTTTGCTATCTAAACGGCGGTTCGTCAAAGGCACGCAGTTTGCGGCTATGCAGGCTGGGCCCGGCGCGGCGCAGTTCTTCGATAGCGCCCAATCCAATGCGCAAATGCTGGCTGATGGCCTGTTCATAAAAGCGGTTGGCTTGGCCCGGCAGTTTAAGCTCGCCATGCAGCGGCTTGTCGGACACGCACAACAACGTGCCGTAGGGCACCCGAAACCGGTAGCCTTGCGCAGCTACGGTGGCTGACTCCATATCAATGGCTACGGCGCGCGACTGATTGAAGCGCAATGCGGTGGCCGTATAGCGCAGCTCCCAATTTCGGTCGTCGGTGGTGACAACCGTTCCCGTGCGCAAGCGTCGCTTCAGCGCTTCGCCGGTTTCGCCCGTCACAAGCTCGGCGGCCTTATGAAGGGCAAGTTGCACCTCGGCCAGCGGCGGAATGGGAACCTCGACGGGCAGAATGTCATCAAGCACATGGTCGTCGCGCAAGTACGCATGGGCCAACACATAATCACCAATCGTTTGGCTGGGGCGCAATCCGCCACAGTGCCCAATCATGATCCACGCTTCAGGCCGCAAGACCGCCAAATGATCGCAAATTGTTTTGGCGTTCGATGGGCCAACGCCGATGTTGACCATGCTCACCCCTGCCCCGCCCGGCGCCATCAGGTGATAGGCAGGCATTTGGTGTTTGCGCCAGTTGCTGCCGGCCAATGCTTGGGCGGGGTCGGCCGTGTCGGCCGTGACCAAAACGCCGGTGGGGGCCGACAATGCGGTGTACGGGCTGCCGGGAAGCTTGAGTTCTTTGCACGCCAGGTCAACGAACTCGTCGACATAGCGCGTGTAGTTGGTGAACAGGATATAGCGTTGCAAGTTCTCGGGCGGCGTTCCTGTGTAATGCTTCAGACGCGCCAAACTAAAATCGGTCCGCGCTGCATCGAACAAGCTTAAGGGGTGTACGCCGTCTTGCTGGTTGATCCACAAACCGTCGGCGACTTCATCACCAATGTGTGAGAGTTGGGTTGTCGGAAACCAACGGGCGAGTTCCGAAGGCTCGACAAGATTAAACGACAGGTTCTCAGCCCCGTCCAAAACGTAAGGGTACGGAAGCTCTTGCTGCGACCGGCCGACCCTAATCTCGACGTCGTAATCTTTCTTCAAAAGGCTCAGTTGCTCGGTCAGATAATCGCGAAACATCGCCGGGCGCGTGATGGTGGTGGTGTATGTGCCCGAGCGGTTGAGGCGCGCAAAGGCCCTGGCGACGCGGGTTTCAGACGTCGTCGGGCGATGCGTGACCGTGATTTCGGGGTAGGCAAACGCACCGGCGGCGCGCTCGGCTAAATCTGGCTTGGTGCCATGCCTGACAAAAGCGGTGAGCGCATGGCGAAGGTTTCCGACGGACTGCGCATAGATTGCTTCAAGTTCGTCGACAATCTCTTTAACCATACGCCTCACCCCATGGACGAGAGCAAGCCGCGCTTTGTTGGAATCAAGCGGCTCGCTCTATCAATTCATGCCAGCATCGCTTTTGCCGAAAACCGGACGGCGGCTTTTCGGCGCGATGCGCTAGCGCCCATATCTTAGGGGGTCGGCGTTCAAAGCAATAGTGAAAGTAGCTGTTTTTACGCCAGCTTGGTGCCCAGGATGTTGGTGGTCCCAAGCCACGCGGCGGGACCGTTCATGTCCACATCGAACCCGGCTTGGCGCATGGTGGCGGGCATATCGAGGTTTTCGTACTCGTTCCACCAGACTTCGTTGTTCCAACGATGATCCCAATAGTGCCGGAATTTCGCGTAGGCGTTTTTGGAAACCTTGTTGCCGCCGGTGTAAAAATCGATGGGGAAAAACACACCGCCGGGCCGCAAAATGCGATGCGCCTCGCGCACGATTTGGTTTGCAACCGTGGCCGGCACTTCGTGGAACAAAATGTAGTTGGTGACGATATCAAAATGACCGGCGGGGAACTTGGTGTCTTCGGCCAAGCGTTGTGCAAAGTTCACATCAACGCCCAGGTCTGCCCCACGCATATGTGCGTAACGAATGAGCGGGCCGCCAACGTCGATGCCCCACACCTCTGCGTTTGGAAACCGCTGCTTGAGCGCCACGGTCATTTGGCCCGTTGAGCACCCCATCTCGAGGATCCGCATCACTTTGCCGTCGCGCGGCGGCGGAACCGACGCGGCCAGTTTAATTTGAACCTCGTCTTGGTCGTTGCCGCCTTTATAGAAGTTGTTGGTGCCGTAGTGGTACACATGGCCGGTGAATTCATCGCCCACGTAACCGCCGGGCTGGATATGAATTTCATGCTTCGCATAATCAGGGATATTCAAGCCCGGATTCAGTTCCATCGTTCCGGGGCCCGCCCGATCGGCGCGCTCAAGCTCGGCTAAAAAAACATCAGGCTTGCTGCGATAGTAGTCGAACAAATCCTGCCAGGTCATTTGTTGGCAGCTCACCCAGGTTCGCACGCTGGTTTGAATCAGCGGGTCGTCTTTGACGATATCGATGATGGTTTTGATATCGGGGTCGCTGTTGGGGTCAATGCCCTTGGCTTTGAACAACTCGTTGGTGCGTGTCGCGCACGCGGCGTTGAGGGCACGGTCGGTGAGCTTTCTGAAGCTGGTCAGAAAGTCTTGCCGACTTTCCAAGTCCAGCGACGGCAAGCGTTCCAGCCGCCCGACGGTTCCACGGGGTTCCACATCGCCCGGAAAACTGTGCGAGGTGGTTGTCGCTGCCGCGCTTTTCACGCTGCCGGCCAAGGCCGCTGCGCTGACACCAACCGCTGTTCGCCGATCCATTTTGCGTTCTCCCTACCCGATGGCATGGTAAGATAGCAGCATTCACGCAGCATGGTGATATGATAAAAAGTGATATATTGCTGCATTGCAATGACCTTAATTTTCGTGGGCCGCCATGTCTCCTGCCAATCATGCCTCAAGCCAATAACGCCCTTGCGATCTGGTCGAAGGTCACAGCCCTTCCTTTTGGCTGGTGGCTTTTTTCGCAACTGGTGTGCTTCAAGGCCCCCTACTTCGGCAGCATTTCGCCGCGCTTCGTAGAGTTACGCGCAGGCTATTGCGAGGTGCGCCTTAAAAAGCGCCGCGCGGTCGCCAATCACATCGGCACGGTTCATGCCATTGCCGTTTGCAATTTAGCCGAGGCGGCGGCCGGCACCATGACCGAGGCCACAGTGCCCGCGACCCACCGATGGATTCCCAAAGGCATGACAGTGGAATACTTGAAAAAAGCAGGCACAGATTTACGCGCCGTGGCCAAGCTGGAACCCATACCGGAATTTGGAAGCGCTGCCGACTTGCCCGTGCCGGTCAGCGTGACGGATGTGAACGGCACGGAAGTTTTCCGCGCAATCATCACAATGCACATCTCGCCGCGCCGGGCATGACCACGCTGCGGCTGGAATCACCTGCAGATTTTATCTAGCAGGCGGCGTTACGCCTCGAGAATCATTCCATCATAGGCCGCCGTCACACCCACGGGGCAGCGGGCATTGACGGTGTCGTAGTCCAACTGCGGCCCCATGTGCGTGATGATCGTGCGCCGGGGTTTGAGTTCCTCAACCCACGTCAGGATCTGATCGAGGTGAGCGTGTGTAGGGTGCGGTGTCAGGCCAATGGCGCCGACGATCCACACCTTCGCGTCGCGCACGACGTCTTTGGCCGCGTCGGGCAAGCGCACCAGGTCGGTTGAATAAACCACATCGCCGAACCGCAGGCCCAACGACGTTGAGAAGCCGTGGTCTTGCTGGAACGCTTTGACCTGTAGCGTCTTGACCATGAAGGTCTGGGGGTTGGTGTCGCCAATCGCATGAGCGATCAGCCAAGGTTTATACATGGGTTTGCCGGGCGGTATGCCCTCAAACGCATACGCAAACCGGGTTTCAAGGGCGCGCAACGTTTCAGTGTCGGCGAACACATCAAGCGGGCCGCGAATCACACGATTGATCTCGCGCAACTCGTCTAGCCCGTGGATGTGATCGGCATGACTGTGGGTAAAAACAACGCCGTCAAGTTTGTTGATTTTGGCATCCAACATTTGAATGCGTAAATCGGGCGACGTGTCGACCAAGACGGTCGAGTGTCCATCTTGAATTAAAATCGAAGCGCGTCGGCGATGGTTCTTGGCGTTTGTTGAATCACAATTGCCCCATCCTTCTGAAATCGAGGGCACGCCACCCGCCGGACCACAGCCGAGTATGGTGACTTTAATGCTCACGCGGCCATTCTAACTTTGGTGAAGAGGCGGAAGAAATTCTCGGTCGTGTGCTTCGCAAGGTCGTCGCGGCTAATACCTTTTAATTCAGCCACAATGGCTGCCGTATGCGCAACGAAAGCCGGCTCGTTGGTTTTTCCACGGTGCGGAATGGGCGCAAGATAAGGTGAGTCTGTCTCGACTAGCAGACGATCCAGCGGGACGGCTTTCACCACATCGCGCAGCGCTTCGGCTTTCTTGAAGGTCACAATGCCCGAAATTGAAATATACAGACCATGCGCGAGCGCCAGTTGCGCAAGTTCAAGGCCAGAGCTGAAACAGTGGATCAGGCCCGTGAACGCCCCCTTCCCCATTTCGTCAGTGATGGTCGCGGCCATTTCGGCGTCGGCATCGCGCGTATGTATCACGACCGGCAGTTCGGCCTCGCGGGCCGCGGCTAGGTGAACGCGAAAGCTGCGGTCTTGCTCGGCGCGCGGGCTGTGCTCGTAAAAAAAGTCGAGCCCGGTTTCGCCAAACCCGACGACTTTGTCGTGGTCGGCTAACGCCAACAGGCGCGCAACATCAACCGCCGGCTCACTCGCCGCTTCATGCGGATGAATGCCCACGGTGGCGCTGACGTCTTCGTACTTCTCGGCGATGGCGCGGATATTTTCAGCGCGCGTGACGTGGGTGCAAATCGTCAGAAAATGGCCCACGCCTGCCTTGCGCGCGCGATCCATCACCGCGTCTTGCTGGGCGGCAAGCTCGGGGAAGTCGAGGTGGCAATGACTGTCGACGAGGAAGGTCACGGCGCTGCTTTCTCGGGCGTCGGCGGGGCCCAGCGCGGAAACACGGGGCTGGGCGCGGGCAAAGGACTGCCGCCCTTCAGCGCATGCGCAGCACCGAGGTGCGCAAACGTGCGCGCATCTGCCGCCACGCCCAACTGGTCGAGTATTTTGTTGGCCGACGTGGGCACAAACGGCTGCATCAAAATCGCTAAGTGCCGCACGATCTCGGCCATCACGTACAGCACTGTATTCATACGAGCTGGGTCGGTTTTTTTCAAAGCCCACGGCGCTTGTTTATCGACGTATCCATTGGCCGCGCGAACGACTGTCCAAATGGCATCCAACGCCTTGTCGAAACCTTGCATGTCCATTGCCACGCGCACGGGCTCCAGCGCATCGACACAGGCTTTCAACATGTCGTTATCTTCGACCGAATATGCGCCCGGAACCGGCAATACACCGCCCAAGTTCTTTGAAATAAAACCAAGCCCGCGCTGCGCCAGGTTTCCGAGCTCGTTGGCCAGTTCGCCGTTAATGCGCCCGGAGATGGCGGCTTCGGAAAAGTCGCCATCGTTGCCAAACGGAATCTCGCGCATCAAAAAGTAGCGCACTTGGTCGAGGCCGTACTTGCCGACCATCGTGTTGGGATCCACGACATTGCCTAAGGACTTCGACATCTTCTGTCCTTCGACCGTCCACCAGCCGTGTGCAAAAACGCGCGTGGGCGGCGTGAGGTTGGCGGCCATCAGGAACGCAGGCCAATAGACGCAGTGGAATCGGATGATATCTTTGCCCACCATGTGCATGGCACTGGGCCAGTAGGTTGCATAATCGCCAGACGTATTTGGGTAGCCGAGCGCGGCGATGTAATTCGTTAGCGCATCTATCCACACGTACATCACGTGTTTGTCGTTGCCCGGAACCGGCACGCCCCAGCTAAACGTGGTGCGCGAGATCGACAGGTCGCGCAAGCCGCCCTTTACAAAGCTGCGCACTTCATTGAAACGGCTTTTGGGGCCAATGACGCTGGGGGTGGCGTCGTAGAATGCGAGCAGCCTGTCTTGAAATGCCGAGAGCTTGAAGAAATAGCTTTCCTCTTCCACCCACTCCACCGGCGCGCCGGTTGGTGCAAGCTTCTCGCCGTTGGCGCCTTTGGTCAGTTCGCCTTCGTCGTAAAAAGCTTCGTCACGCACCGCGTACCAGCCCGCGTACTTCGACAAGTAGATGTGGCCATTCTTTTCCAGTTCCAGCCATAACGCCTGACAGGCCGCGATGTGGCGCGGTTCGGTGGTGCGAATGAAGTCGTCGTTCGAAATGCCCAGCACGCCTGCGAGATCACGAAAGGTTTTCGAGTTCCGATCACATAATGCAATGGGCTCAATGCCCTGCTCCTGTGCGGCCTTGGCGATTTTTTGACCGTGCTCGTCGGTGCCGGTGAGGAACTTGACATCATAGCCATCCAGCCGCTTAAAGCGCGCCAGCACATCGCATGCTATGGTCGTGTACGCATGGCCGATGTGCGGCTTATCGTTGACGTAGTAAATCGGCGTTGTGATGTAAAAGGTCTTGGTCACGGCTTTAAGGCTCTGGTTGCTTGTGGGGTGTCGTATACCCTGCCCGGCTGTAGCCCGCAAACGGCAAGGAAGACGCCGCGAATGGCATGTTTTGTCTACGTTTTGGGCTGCCGCGACAAGGCGGGCGTACGCACCTATGTGGGTTGGACCACCAACCTGGACCAGCGCCTCGCCCGCCACAATGCCGGCAGCGGTGCCAAGGCAACCCGTGGCCGTGTGTGGGCCCTACTCTATGCCGAACGCTTCGACTTCCGCCACGAGGCCATGAGCCGCGAATGGCACATCAAACGCGACCGGAAACTGCGGAAAGCCTTGGTGGCATGGCTGTAACTGTCACCAGCCACAGCTCCGCGACTTGTTCTGTTCGCGCAAGTAAACCATCAGCGGTTCGAAGTAGGCGACAATCGCCGAGCCGTCCATTTGGCGCGACCCGGTGAACTTTTCCAGTGCGTCGGGCCAGGGCTGCGATGATCCCATGGCCAGCATTGCGTTGAATTTCGCGCCGACGTCTTTGGACCCATAGAACGAGCAGCGGTGCAGCGGGCCTTTCCAGCCCATGGAATCGCACGCGGCTTTGTAGAATTGATATTGCAAAATGCGTGCGAGGAAATAGCGCATGTACGGCGTGCCGGCCGCGATATGATACTTGGCCGCCGGATCGAAGTCGTCAGCGCTGCGCGCCACGGGTGGTCGCACGCCCTGATAATCTTTGCGCAACTTCCACCATCCCTCGTTATAGGTCGCGGGCGTAAGCTGGCCCGAGAACACTTGCCAACGCCACTTGTCGACCAGCAGACCAAAGGGCAAGAACGCCACGCCGTTCATGGCGCGCTGCATCAATAGCCCTACGTCTTTCGAGGCATCTGGAACTTGGTCGATTAGGCCAATTTGCTTCAGGTATTCGGGTGTGATCGATAGCGCGATCATATCACCAATGGCCTCGTGGAAACCATCGTTGGCTCCGCTGCGAAACAATGCAGGCTGCGCTTTGTAGGCGCGCTGATAAAAATTGTGCCCCAATTCGTGATGCACGGTTTGAAAGTTTTCGGCATCGACTTGCGTGCACATCTTGATTCGGATGTCGTCTTTGTCGTCGAGGTCCCACGCCGACGCATGGCAAACCACTTCGCGATCGCGCGGCTTGACGATTTGCGAGCGTTCCCAAAACGTCTGCGGCAGCGGATCAAAACCCAACGACGTGAAAAACGCTTCGCCGGTTTTGACAATTTTGATAGGGTCGTAATTCTTGGCTTTGAGAATTTTATTCAGGTCAATGCCGGGGTCCGCGTTCTTTGGCGCGACTAAGTCATCTAGCGCGCCCCACTCTTGCGCCCACATATTCCCCAGTAAGTCGGCGCGGATGGGCTGGTCAAGCGGCACAACATCGTTGCCATACTTCTCGTTCAGTTTAGCGCGCACATGGCAGTGCAGTTGGTCGTACAGGGGCTTTACTTGGCCCCACAGCCGATCAACCTCAGTTGTAAAATCGTCGGGCGGCATGTCGTAGCCCGAGCGCCACAAGGCTCCGACGTCGGCATAGCCGAGTTCCTTGGCACCGGCATTCCCAATCTCGACCATACGGGCGTAGTCGGCTTTCATGGGTTTGGCCACCGCGTGCCACTTGGTCCACACCTCGGCCAGTTGTGCGGGATTGCGCAGCGTTTGCATCAACACTTCGGTTTCGTCTTGCGCCACAGACTTCCCAGCGTAGTCAATTTTGCCGGTGGAATAGGCCGATGATAGCCGTGTTGTGACGGCAGCCAACTCGGCGCCCATCTTCGGATCTTGGGGTGCAGGCAAAGTAATGCCTTGCTTGATGGCGTTGAGTTTCCGTCGCACATCGGCGGGCACGGTAACGCCATCGTATTTCTTGGCTTCGATCGCGAAATCAACCGCCATTTTTGTGACGCGTTCGCTGTTTTTGCTCACCAGCCATTGTGTGTCGTAGGTGATGTTGGTGGCGTAGGCCCAATTGATGCGCGAAGATTCTTCGCTCAGCTCGGTTAATTCTTGTTCGACGCGTGCCACGAACGCCGTTGCTTCCACGGGCGTGGGAGCGGCGGGCTTCGAGGCCGTGAATGATTTGAGCATCTCCATGCTGTAAGCCGCGCCGGAGCCCAGCAGCATCGCGGAGACCGAGACCACGGCTGTCGTCAGTCCAAAACGTTTCGAATTGGTCAGCATCGTTCGGCTCCTTGCTTAGAGGTTACCCCGCCACGCGCATGTTGGGTGAGTTGAAGCTCCCCGACGTGGGCGCCACAAAAATACCATCGCGCACGTAATGTTGCGCGACTTTTTTGATCTCAGCGCCACCTAAATATGGGTTCCCCAACGGATCATCGACCCAAATGTTGTTGGGCAGACCGCGCGGGCTGGCCGCGTAATCAGCTGCGTATACGACCGCGTTATCCCAGATCATCAAATTGGTTTGAATATCGGCGCGTGCTGCTCGCAGGGCCTTCAGGTCAATCGTGCCGGCCAAGGGAACCAGACCTGCCGTGTCGGCCTCGGCTTGCACCGAGCCATCGAAGTTGATGATTTTGGAATAGCCCCTCGCCCGCGCGCTGGGCGCAGCACGGCCTTCCAGAAAATATTCGCCGCCATGCCCGCAACTTAGTACATAGGCGGTGTTTTCAAAGCCGCGCATTTGTCGTGCGGCATCCCACCCGCCGCGGTGAGCGCCATGGGGCTCGGAGGTTGGGTGAATCAAAATCTCAGCGCCGCGCATGGCCATCGCGCGATGGGTTTCGGGGAAGTTGTTGTCGAAGCAAATCACTGTGGCCAAACGGCCAATGGGCGTGTCGGCCACCGGGAACAAATGTTCATAGCCATAACGCGCCACATATTTGTCGTAAACGCTGCCGGGCGTGGTCACAGGTAAAAAGCCCATGGTGTCGCCGCAATGGATTTTGCGGTACCTGTGAATCAACTTTCCCGTGTCATCGTAAATAAACGCCGTATTAAAAAACCGGTTTGGCCACTCTGGGTCATATTCGAACACGCCACCCGATACATAGCATTTGTAGTCTTGAGCGAAGGCCGCGATTTGGTCCATCTCGCGGCCCGGAAACGTCACACCAATTTTATCGGCAATGTGGCCCAACTTTGCCCCCAGGGGACTGACGGGACCGGTGAGAAAAAACTCTGGGAACACCACCAGCTTTAAATCCGACGAGCGAGCGCCATAGCTGCGGACAAGGTCCAACGCATCATCGATATTCTTTTGGCGCTTCGGGATTAATTCATCAACGGTTGCCGGCTGATGCACCACATGTTGGCACATCAGCACACCGTAACTATCGACGGACTTGGCATGAGGTTGTTGTGCTGTCGCTGCTACGCGCGATTTGGCCTCGTCGATCCATTGTTGACGCGTGTTGGGCGACGGGCGCGGTTGACCTTTCGCGGCATCGTAGCCGGCGGCATACAGGTTCATGCGCACGATCGAGACAAAATTCAGCCTTGGCGATAATCGACGACGACGCAAATCTTCAATGTCGATCGTTGCTTTGAGGTAAGAGTCTGCGCCCTGCACAGAAATCGGCTCGCCGTAGCTGGGGAACAGCGCAGTGACGTTGGGCAGCGACACAGAAGCGCCATCAATAGTAACGGTGTTGGGTGACGCTAATGCGACAATCGCCAAGTTTTCATAGGCGCGCGCCTTGCGGGCGATAGTGCGGCTTTGTAGCCCATCATCGCTGCGCTCGCGCGACGGATTGAAAATAATCTCAGCTCCACGCACAACGATGGTGCGAACAATGTGCGGAGCGAGGATGTCTTCACCGCACAGGACGCCAATGTTGCCCAACGGCGTGCGCGCAATTGCGAAGTTGGCCGGTTGAAACGCATCGGACGTGGTGTCACTGAAGCCTTCGATAATGTCGGGCAAGACTTTCGCATTGCGAGCCAATACTTGACCATCGGGCCCGACAACATAGCCCACAGTTCGCGCCGTCTTTTCCCCGGTCACCTGCACGTACGCCGATGCACCCAGGTACAGTTGATGGGTCTTGGCAAATAAGCCCAAAGCCGTAGTTGCGACTGATTCTGTAACAGCCTCATGTTCACCGCCGTCAGCGTGAGGCAGTAATGCCAACGCGGGGCCTTCCTGCGTCATGGTGCGGCGCGCCTGAACAACCGCAGCAGTTGCGGCTGAGGCTTTGTCATTTAGACTTGTCGCGCTCCAAGGTGTTTGCAGAAGGATCATGTGTCGCGTTCCTTTGAATTCTTTAAGCTTTCACTGCGCTCTCGACCTTCATCAGTGCGGCCAGCAGGCTACGCTTTTTATCGAGGTTAATCGCTTCCGTGCGCGCGGCCAGGTGCGTGACTTGCTGCCAGATGTCGGCCCACACCGCAGGCGATGCTGAAGACGCAAGTTTCGAACTGGCCGTGCGCTCGCCTGGAATAATCTCGGGCGCGGCTTGAAGCGCATCTTGCGCGCCCAAAGTTGCCACACGCGCCAGCCACCACGACAGCAGCCCCGTCAGTGTTCGGAAGGCATCGCCCTTGGTGGCTTGGTCGCCCAGCGCATGGAGTTTTGAGATGCTGAACTTCGGCGCGTCTTGCAGCAGGTCGATGAGATTCCGAAACAGCGAGATACCACCCTCGTCGGCCAACTCTAACGCGCGGCCGATGCTGCCATCGGCCAGGATCGCTAACGGGAGAATGTCGGCTGTTTTGATGTCGGGTCGGTAGCGACCAATCAACGTGCTGACTTGGGTCTGCGTCAGGGGCCGCAAGTCCAAACGGCGACACCGTGAGCGAATGGTCGGCAACAGTCGGTCGGCGTTATGCACCACCAAAAATAGCAGCGCACGATCGGGTGGTTCTTCCAAAATCTTCAGCACGGCATTGGCGGCATTGTTGTTCATCTCGTCGGCAGCGTCGATGACCAGCGCGCGCCATGCCCCTTCGGCGGGTGTCATGGAGAGAAACCCGCCGATCTCGCGCACCTCATCAACGCCTATGACGGTCTTGCGTTTGGTTTGCTTGGCGTCCGACCAGGGGCGCTCGATGCTGCGAAAGTCGCTGTGGCCCATGGCTTGTATGCGCCTGAAGACCGGGTGGCTGGCCGACATCTCAAGCGATTTGGGGGCCGGTGGTCCGCCAAACATATCTGGCGCCGCGGCATCGGCTTGTTGCGACAGAGCAAAACGCGCCATCCGATAAGCCAACGTGGCTTTTCCAATCCCGCGCGGACCGGCGATTAGCCATGCGTGCGCCAAGCGCCCGCCATCCCACGCGCCGAGGTAAGCGCTCTCGGCGGCGTTATGACCGATCAAGTATGGGTTCGCGCGCGGCTCGGGGACTGTGTTCTCCGGCTCAGCCATTCATCACTCCCAAAACGGTGGCTAAAGCCTGGGCATGAATGGCATCAATGCTTTGGGTAGCGTCGATCACTTTGCAACGGGCGGGCTCGTCTTTGGCGATCGCCAAAAAGCCCTGGCGCAAGCGTTCATGGAAATCACGGCCCATGCGTTCGTACCGGTCTTCGGCGGCCGACTTGTTCATGTCCGGGCGGCTCAGCGCACGCGCCAACCCCACCTCGACAGGCAGATCGAAGATGAGTGTGAGATTGGGTTGGAAATCACCCAAGGCCGCGCGATGCACCGCTTTCACGGCGTCTTTGCTAACGCCATGGCCGTAGCCTTGGTAAGCCATCGTTGAGTCGGCAAATCGGTCTGAGATCACGACCTTGCCGGCAGCCATTGCAGGCCACACCGTTTGAACCATGTGATCGCGTCGTGCAGCATAGACGAGCAGCATTTCCGTGGTGCCATCCCATCGACCAGGATCGCCTTTCAGAAGCATACTGCGAATCTCTTCGGCGCCAACGGAACCGCCCGGTTCGCGGGTGAGAACAACATCGTGATGCTGAGCCTGAAGAGCAGCTGCTAACAGCTTGATCTGAGTCGACTTTCCGCCGCCCTCGCCGCCCTCAAACGTGATGAAAAGGCCTTTCGCCAACGCGCGCTCCTGTTGCCCACGTCAGCTTGCGTCGTACACCGGCAAATAGCAACGCGCTACTGCGCAGCTGCGGGGCTGGCGACAGGTTTCTGTGGCCCCACGAAGATGTAACTGGCGGCGGCTTTGAGGCGGCCAATCAGGCCCAACCGGCCAACACCTTCGCCGGCGCTGATGGCCACTTGAATTTGCTCCATGCCCTTGGCGTCGATCACCAGTTTGCCGACGTCGGCCCCTTGAGTGATGGGCGCGGGCAATGGCCCGTCGTAAACCGCCTTAACGCTGATGGTCTGTGCCTGAGCGCGCGGCAGTGTGACAACCAATTCCTTCTTGGTCACCAATGGAATGGTAGCCTTATCGCCCAACCACACTTCGGCGTCGGTGACTTTTTCACCCGCTGCAAACAGGTTGCGATTGGTGAATTCACGGAAACCCCAATCCATGAGTTTGGAGGTTTCCTCGTCACGCGCCTTGATGCTGGCCATGCCGTTGGCTGCCAAAATCAAGCGTCGCCCATTGCGAATAGCCGAGGCCGTTAGGCCATAGCCGGCAGCTTCCGTATGGCCGGTTTTAAGGCCGTCAGCGCCACTGCCAACTTTGTACAGCAAGGGATTGCGGTTGCCTTGCGTAATGCCGTTGTAGGTGAAATTCGTCTCACTATAGATCGAATAGAATTCTGGAAAATCCGTAATGATGCGCCGTGCCAGCACCGTCAAATCGCGGACTGTCATGTAGTGTTCGGGATGCGGCAGGCCGGTGGCGTTCATGAAATGGCTGTTGATCAGGCCAATCTCTTTGGCCTTGGCATTCATTTTTTCGGCAAACGCTTCTTCGCTGCCGGCCAGGTTTTCAGCCAGCACGATGCAGGCATCGTTGCCCGATTGAATAATCATGCCGCGCAGCAAACTCGAAACTTTGACTTTGTCGTTGGGGTTGAGGAACATCGTTGAGCCGCCCGAGGCCGCGCCACCAATTTTCCAGGCATTCTCTGAGACGCTCATTTCATCATCAAGCGACAGCCGGCCAGCTTTGACGGCATCAAACACCATGTAGGCGGTCATCAGCTTGCTCATGGATGATGGCGGCATCCGTTCGTCAGGCTGCTTGGAATCGAGCACTGCTCCGGTTTGGAAGTCCAGAATAATGTACTCGCGCGCCGCAATGTCGATGGCTTGCGCATGGGCCAGAGTTGGCACTGCGAACATGATTGCGCCGACAAAAGCGCTCGAAAGATTGCGTGAAAGTGTACTCATGACGTCACCTGAATTCCGGCTTGCGCAAAATCACCGCAGATCGTGTCCTCACTGCGGCGACGTTACGGTCAAAACCTGACGATTTGTGCATCCTCGTAGCCATACGACTTGACTTGGCCCAACAGACCTTCCGCACCGGTATCATCTTGCAAGGGCCCTAAGCGGACGCGGTAAAGCTGCTTGCCCGAGATGTTCACCGTGACAATAAAGACATTGCCAAACTCACGGAGTTGCTGCTCGAGCCGGTGGGCGTTGGCGGGGTCGGAAAACGCTCCGGCCTGAATGTAAACACCTGTGCCTGCGGGCAGATCAATCTTGCCCTTGCCCGGTATCGCACGTTGCGGCCCTGGGTCGGTCAATTTTGCAACTTGGGTCGGCTTGGCCGGCGCCTTTGGCACCGCCGCGGGCTTTTCGACTTTTGCGATTTTACCAGCAGTTTTTGGCGATGCCACCTGCGGTGCTGGTGTCGTACCCGCTGGGGGAGCTAGTGCCGACGAGGCAATCGCGAGGCGCGGGGCTGAATTGATTTTCGGCATTTCGCCGGGGTTTGCGGCAAGCAACTGATTCTTCAGCGTCATGCTTTCGTCGCGATCAATCTCCACACGCACTTTTGCGGTGCCCTGATCTTTGAAACCCAACAACTGGGCGCCTTGACGCGAGATATCGATGATCCGTTTGCTTTTGAACGGCCCACGATCATTGATGCGCAATTTAACCGATCGCCCATTTTCCAAGTTGGTCACGTTCACGATGCTGGGGAGCGGCAACGTGGGATGAGCGGCGGTCATCGCATTCATGTCATATCGCTCGCCATTGGCCGTGCGCTTGCCATGGAAGTCCGGACCGTACCAAGAGGCGATGCCCTCCTCGCGGTAGGAGTAGTCCTCGGACGGGTAGTACCAAACACCCTCAACCTGGTAGGGTTTTCCAACTTTATATTCCCCGGTCTCGGGCAAGCTTGCTTGAGGTGTCGGTTTTGCCGAGGGCGTCGTCGTCGGTGGCGCGCGGCCTGTCGAGCACGCCGTCAGCGCGCTCCCGAGAAGGAGGACATAAAATAGGCGCGGGCGAACCCACGCAGAACCGGAAGATCGCATGATTTAGTATCAAAAGTTGCCGTAACTACAATAGCTTGTAGCCTATTAGCGCGAGTCGCGCAAGGCAACGCCTGGGTTTAGCCCTTTGCAGGGGGCCTCGGCTTCAGCGGCCGTTCTCAAAAGCTGAACGGTTTTTTGGTTCGCATAACCATCGGCGGGGAGCCGGCACGCTTGCTGGTATTGCCTCAGCGCTCGCCGCGTCGCACTGCCCAGAGTTCCATCAGGTTCGGCCTGCAGGTAACCAAACTTCTTCAGGACGCCCTGAATTTGCATCACTTGGGCGCGCGATAAAGGATCATCGCTGATCTTGGAGGCTATGATCGGAGCGCCCCCGGTAATGCGATCAGAAAGATGACCAATGGCCAAGGCGTAGGAAATCGAACGGTTCCATTTCAAAATGATACGGAAGTTATCGTAAACCAAAAACGCGGGGCCATTCATGCCCATTGGTAAAATCAAAGCGGCTGCGAGCTCTTGCTTCGGTAAAGGTTTGCCATCGGCCCGGGTGACACCCAGCGACGTCCATACGCTGAGAGGTTTGAGCGTCTCGGACGCGCCGCTATCTAGGCTGGCGAGAGACAGGTCAAACCCTTTCGGCAGCAGAACCTCCCTGCCCCACCCGCGCTTGGCATCCCAACCCAGGTTGTGCAGGTAGTTAGCGCCCGAGCCCAACGCATCAGGGGTTTGGGCCCAAACGTCGATCCGGCCATCGCCCGTTTCGTCCACGGCATGCTTCAGGAATGTCGACGGCATGAATTGCGTTTGGCCCATGGCGCCGGCCCACGAGCCGACCATTTTGCCAGCAGCGACATGGCCTTTATCAATAATCGTCAGGGCGTCGAAAAGTTCGGTTCTAAAAAAGCCGCTGCGGCGACCATCGAACGCTAACGTGGCCAAGGCCGTGGGCGTGTTGAAGCCGCCTAGGTTGCGGCCGTAGTTGGTTTCCAAGCCCCAAAACGCGACCAAGAAGCGGCCCGGAACCCCGTACTTGCTTTCTAGGCGTGCCAAAAGCTCTTTGTTTTCCGCTAAGCGCGCTGTGCCGTCGCGCACTCGGGCGTCGGATACTGCTGAATCCAAATACCGCCAAAATGTTTGCGTGAATTCCGGTTGCTTGCGATCAAGTTCGACAACGCGGGTCACGGGCTGAATTGAATCGAGCGCTGCGACCAGCGTTGCTTCCGAAATCCCTTTGCGCGCGGCCTCAGCGCGGAACTCTTTCAGCCAGCTTTGGAAAGCTTGGGTGTCGGGCAGTGCCTCGGGGGCACCAACAGCTGGGGGCGCCTGTTGACTAACCTCGGGTCGTGGTGCGGTCGCGCAAGCCGCTAAAAAGGAGCAAAGGCCAAGGGCTGCAACGCTCGACTTCAATAAATTTGTCATGTCGTGCTCAAAGTTCAATTTGCCCTCATAACATAACCCTATGATCCGCGCAGGAAATTCGGCTGTACCGGGCGGAAAAATAGTGTTCTCAGGCGTGACTCTGGGCAGCCCTTTTGGGTACACTCCGCCCAGTGTTGGAGAACTCGCGTTGGCTTATCGCGAGAGGATGGGGATTTCAGATGCAAGAGCAAACTCAGACCGATCAGGTTCAAACACCGGTCGCGGTGCCCGACGCCCCTGTTTCAGTGCCATCGGGGCAAGAAGCTTTTGGATATAGCTCTAACGCGCCGCCGCCGCCCATGCAGGAGTCCGGCTTTTTTGACGGCTGGGTGTTCAACATGTTTGCCGGCACCATTGATATTCAAATCAATGCCCCGGTGTTAACGGCAGTTTATTTCGGTGCCGTGTTGCTGCTGGCGATCATTCGCGTCAATACTGACAACCCCATCAAAATGCTGGCCTGTGCGGGCATTTATATTTACGCATCGATTCAAGCTTATACCCTATTCCAAACCAGCAAGTTTATCACCGACTACACGACACCGGGCTGGATCACGACTGCGAAAACAGTTTGGTTCACGTTCCTGTTCACGACCATTTGGGTGTGGGGTGTGTCGCGCGTTTTACAGAGCGCTGTTGTGTGGCTGCTCTCGACCGGTATTGGTCCGCTGATGCGGATGATCAACCCGTTGCGCCTGATTGACAAATTTCGCTCGAGCGACGCTGATTTGGAAGCCGCTGAAGCCTCTGACAAGGATCCGAAGCGCCAACTGACCGCCATCATGTTTACCGACATCGTCGGCTACTCAAAACAAATGGGTGCCAACGAAGCTGCGATGGTGAAAAAGCTCGCCATTCACAACGAAATTATGCGCGCGCAAATTGTGCGCAATCGTGGCACCGTCATTAAAACCATCGGCGATGCATTCATGGTCCGCTATCGTTCGGCTGAAAATGCGGTCCAATGCGCCATGGACTGCCAGAAGGCCATTGGCGATTACAACAAAACTAAAACCCCCGAGGACCAATTTCATATTCGCATTGGCGTGCACATGGGTGAGGTTATTCACACCACCAACGACGTGTTTGGTGAAGGCGTCAACATCGCGGCGCGCATCGAGCCCAAGGCCGACCCCGACGGGATTGCTGTTTCAGACGTGATTGCCAATGCCTGTCGCAACAAAGTGCCCGCGCACTTCCAAAGCATGGGCCGTTTGCCCATGAAAAATATCGCCAACCCGCCCGAGCTGTTCAAAGTGTATCCGATTGAGCAACAAGCTGCTGCGAAAGTCGCAAAACCTGGGGCTGCCCCGGCGGCTGCGGCTGGTGGTGCGGCACCTGGCGGCGTGTTTAAAATTTAAGTTTATAGCACGATGAAACCATTGCAGTTGTCGACGTGCCTGGCGCTTTTTTTGGCCGCGATCGCTGGCCCTTGCTTTGCTGCTGACAAAGTCTCGTTTGGCACAGATTGGCGCGCGCAAGCTGAACATGGCGGCTTCTACCAGGCCGTGGCTGCGGGCATTTACGCCAAGCATGGCCTTGATGTCACGCTTCGCCAAGGTGGGCCTCAAATCAATCATGCCCAGTTACTTGCCGCGGGCCGGCTTGATTTCGCTATGGCGCCCAACTCTTTTATTCCGCTCAACTTCGTGGCGCAGAATATTCCCATGGTGGCCGTGGCCGCTTTGTTCCAGAAAGACCCTGCGGTCTTGATTGCCCACCCTGGCGTCGGCAACGACACCTTAGCTTCTCTCAAAGCTCGCAAAATTATGATCGGACCCGATACGCGCATTGGGTTCTGGCGGTTCTTAAAGACGAGATACAACTTCACCGACGATCAAATCGCGCCCTACACTTTTAACATCGCGCCATTCTTGGCCGATAAGTTGTCGGTGCAACAAGGCTACTTATCCAGCGAGCCTTTTCAAATCGAGCGCATCGGTATCAAGCCAAATGTTTTTCTATTAGCTGACTCTGGCTACACCAGTTACGCCGCGATTATTACCACCTCACGAAAACTAACCCAAACCAATCCGGATCTTGTGCAACGGTTTGTCGACGCTTCGATTGAAGGTTGGGTTGCTTATTTGTATGGCGATCCAAAACTTGCTGATGCGCGTATCAAGGCCGATAACCCCGAAATGACCGATGAGTTGCTGAGCTATGGACGCGAGAAACTTCGCAGCTATGGCATTGTCGATAGCGGTGACTCCAAGAGCAAAGGCATTGGCGTTATGACTGATGCCCGCTGGAAAGATTTTTTCGACGTCATGGCCACCGACGGGCTGTACAAAAAAGAGATGGATTACAAACAAGCTTACACGTTGTCGTTTGTAGGCAAGGGTGTTGGCCGCGACAAAGCACGCCCCTAGCTGTGGCCGAGGCAATCCTCACACTTTCGGGGGTGTCCCAGACGTTCCCCAACGGAACGCAGGCATTGGCGACGACCAATCTTTCGATTGCCGCTGGTTCGTTTGTCAGTCTTGTCGGGCCATCGGGCTGCGGTAAATCGACCCTCTTGCGCATTGCGTCGGGCTTGCTACCGCCTTCAACGGGACAAGTTGATCGCGCCTTTAGTGCGGCGCCAGGCGATGTTGGGTTTGTGTTCCAGGACGCAACACTCATGCCTTGGGCCACGGTAATCGCCAACGTCAGATTGCCGCTCGAAATTGCGCACACTCCCGCCCCCGACGCGCAGGCCAAAGCAATGGCGGCGCTGGAACGTGTTGGACTAGCCGACGTTGCCTCGTCCTATCCGCGTGAGCTTTCGGGTGGCATGCGTATGCGCGCATCAATTGCGCGCGCGATTGTGACAAACCCTCGAATGCTCTTGATGGACGAGCCCTTTGCGGCACTGGATGAATTCACCCGCTTTAAGCTCAATGATGATTTGCTTCAGTTGTGGCAGGCCAATCGCTGGACGGTGTTGTTTGTGACCCACAGCGTACGCGAGGCGGTATTTCTATCGGAACGGATCGTGGTCATGAGCCCGCGCCCGGGCCGAATTGCCAACGACTTAACCGTTCAGCTGCCGCCAACCCGCGACGCTAATTTGCGCCTGAGCCATGCGTTTGCCGACGAGAGCGCGCGCGTGACCAACGTGTTGGATCAAGCCATGGAGCATACTCCATGAAAAAGCTGGGTCACTTTTTACTACCTTATGTATTCGGTTTGGTGATCCTCGCCGCATGGGAAGGCGGCGTGCGGATGGGTGATATACCCGAGTATATCTTGCCTGGCCCTGTCGCAGTTTTGATTGCTTTACGTACCAACTTTGGTGAGCTGCTGGTGGGGTTGGGTGTCACTTTGCAGGTGACGGTGATTGCACTGCTGCTGGCTGCGATCACCGGCGCAGGCTTCGCATTTTTGATGGCGCAGTCAAAGTTGGCCGAGCGCATGCTGTTTCCTTACGCGGTGATTTTGCAAGTCACGCCCATTGTCACTGTCGCGCCATTTATAATTATCTGGGTGAGCAATATTTTTGGCGTGTTGCTGATTTTGGCTTGGATGGCGGCAGTATTTCCAATTATCTCCAACACGCTTTTTGGCCTCAAAAGCGTTGATATCAACCTGCGCGATATGTTCCGCCTTTACGGCGCAACCAAAACGCAAACCGCAATGAGGCTTTTAATACCTTCGACCTTGCCTCACTTTTTAAGTGGCCTCAGAATTGCTGGCGGCTTGTCACTCATCGGCGCGGTTGTTGCCGAAATGGTGGCGGGCACCAGCGGCGAAAAGTCTGGCCTTGCGTCGCGTTTGCTCGAGGCGAGTTATCGACTTGAGTTGGCAAAAGCCTTGGCGTGTTTTGCGCTGCTGGGTTTGACGGGACTGTTGATTTTTACTGCGCTGGACTGGCTGTCGCGCCGTCTGTTGCGCCATTGGCACGAGAGCGCGACCGATGCAAGTCAGGGCGGAAACTGAGTTTAGTCGCGATACCCTGCTCGCCCCCATCAGTATTCTCGCCCACAACGGCGTGCCGATGCGCACGTTTGTCGACGTCGGCGCGGCGGACGGCAGTTTTGGTTTAACAGTTCTTGATAGTGTGGCGCCGGGATTGCATCTGCTGAATATCGATGCACAAGAAACCTATTCGCCGAGTTTGAAAAGAATTAGCGCCTTATTGGGCGAACCTTATCGCATCACCGCTCTGTCAGATCATGAAGGCGACGTCAAAGTCGGACGTCCGCAGCACGAGTATTGGCTATCGACGGCCTATGGCGGTGATCGCACGCTCGCTTGCACGACGCTCGATCGGGTGTGGGCGGAAGCAAAATTGCCAGGTCCATGCTTCATTAAAATTGATGTCGAAGGCGGCGAGTTATCGGTCCTCAAAGGGGCCGACGCAACCTTGAAAGACTGTTGTGGCCTGCTGATTGAAAGCCCCGTGCGCGATGCCAATGGGCCTCAATTTCTCGACATCTATACTTTTCTTGCGGACCGCGGGTTCTTGTTGTTCGACCTTGTTCGGATGTCGCATCGCGGAAGTGACGCCACGTTGTATCAGTTTTACTCGGTCTTTATCGCCAAGCATTTTGACTTCCGGGCTCAAAAGCCACTGCGTTCAGCAAGCCAACAGGCCGAGGTATTAACCGCCGTAAAGGGACGTCGGCAAACATTGATGGCAGAGAATGTTCAGCTGATCTCCAGCATTAAAATCAAGCGTGCCGCATTGGCTTAGTTTTATCGCACAGCTGCAGCAATGTTGCCGCCATCCACTGTGAGAATTGCGCCAGTTGTTTTCTCGGCGAGTGCGAGGGTGACAAATGCTTGCGCCACATCTTCTGCGGTGACTTCGCGAGCCAACAGGTTGCCCCCCATATACTCCTGCGCCGAGATGCCGCGTGCCTTCGAACGGTCCGCAATCATGCTTTCAGTGAGCAAACCCGAGCGAATGCGGTCCGCATTGACGGCATTGGCTCTAATACCATCGGCTCCATGATCAATTGCGTACTGACGCATTAGGGAAAGTGCTGCTGACTTCGGTAAGCCATAGGGACCGAAGTTTGGTCCCGGGTTCAGCGCTTGTTTAGAGATATTGAACAGCAAAACGCCGCCAAACCCTTGCGTCGTCATCACATCGACGGCGGCTTGGGCAACACGTTGATGGCCGTAAAAGTTCAGTTCAAAACTATCCCGCAAAATTGATTCGTCCACTGTGCCGATCTTGCCTTGCCAAGCCCGCCCGGCGTTCGAAACAACGATATCAACTCCGCCATAAGTTTGAACAACTTTTGCAAATGCATCCTTCACTGAATCGGGTTTGGTGACATCACAATGAATGCCGGCGCACTTCAGGGATTTCATGGTTGCTGTTAGGGCATCGCCGGCCAAATCAAGGATAGCAACCTCAGCGCCCTCTCGTTTAAAGGCTTGCGCTGTGGCGCGCCCAATACCTGAAGCTCCGCCTGTAACGACCACAACATGGCGCGCCAGTCGCGGCTCCTTACCCTTCCCGAGCTTGGCTTGCTCGAGTGACCAATATTCCAGGTCGAACATATCTGCTTCGCTCACGCAGGCGTAGCGACCAATGGCTTCAGCATCGGTGATCGTTTGAATCGTGTTCTCGGCGATGTCGGCAGCAATTTTGGCCGCCGACATCGTTGCGCCTACGCCAAACAATCCTAGACCGGGAACAAGAATGACGCGTGGCAGCGGGTCAAGTTCGACCTTTTTCGGGTTTTGCCGTTGATTGTGCTTTGCAAAATACGCGTGATACCGCGTCACAAAGGAATCGCACGCCAGTTTTGCCGCTTTCCTGAATGCGTCCAAATCATCTGCATCAGGTGCATCGACAATCAGCGGCCAGTTTTTAGTGCGTATGGTGTGATCTGGTGTCACGACGCCAACCTGGGAATAGCGCGCGATGTCCTTTCCATTGACGTAATTGAGCACGTTCGCATTTGTTCGAAATTCGAAAACCATGCGCTGTGGTGGTTTGCCGGTATCGCAGGTAGCTAAATGACCGCGCAAGATGGGCGCGACCATGGCGGGCGTCGCAATACGCTTGGGCAGCGCGATGGTTTCAAACACAGGGCGTCGATTTTTCTGCAGCCGCACTTCAGCCAACGAAACGTTCTCGATCATTCGTTCGTAGGCTTGCTTGGCCGTGTCGCCAAACGTGAAGATTCCGTGTTTCTCAAGAATAAGTCCGTGGACGCTGGTATCAGCCTCAAAAACTTCCGCTGCTTTTTTTGCCAATAAAAAGCCCGGCATAATGTAGGGCACATAGCCCATCGTTTTGCCGTAGATCTCGCGGCAAAGTTTGTCGCCGTCGGGTTGGTCACTCACACTGAGCACAGCGATCGAATGGGTGTGATCAATAAACTTGTGCGGCAAGAAAGCATGCAGCAATGTTTCGACCGACGGATTGGGGGCCGAGGAATCAAGCAAATTGCAGCGTTGCACATTCACCATGTCTTCATCGCTCAACGATGTCAGCGCGCGCAATTCAACAATGGGCGCAAGCCGCACTGCCGGTAACCCTGCAGGCTCAATCTCGCCCATATCCCAACCCGAGCCCTTCACGCAAAGCACGTCTGTCGGCCGCCCTAATTGGTCGGGCACGGTCGTCTTAACCGATGTATTTCCGCCGCCATGCAGAACCAATGATGGGTCACGACCCAACAGCCGCGTCGTATAAACACGCAAGGCTAGGTCCGCATTGGCACCTTGCTGGGCGTATTGCTCGACAGTGCGCTGTGCCTCTTGGTCGGACCACATGCTCTTCACGGAAAACTCCTGGATACGTTGGCTAATTGATGAGTCGCGTCAAGCGCTCTCGGGAAATAGGCTTTTCAACCCAGACGAAGTTGCAGCACACACGCCCCGTTCCGTGATGAGTCCCGTCACATACATCGCAGGGGTAACGTCGAACGCGATGTTTAACGCCGATGTTTCTTTTCCAACGATGCGGAATTCCCCAACAGTCCCATTTTCGTCTTCGCCAAACATTTGGGTGACTTCGCGTGGATCGCGATGCTCGATGGGAATCTCGGCGACGCCATCTCTGAGTGTCCAGTCAATGCTACTGGACGGGGCGGCAACGTAGAACGGCACCTGATTTGCATGCGCCGCCAGGGCTTTTAAATACGTTCCAACCTTGTTGCACACGTCCCCCGTTGACGTTGTTCGATCTGTTCCGACGATGCACAAGTCGACTTCCCCATGCTGCATCAAATGCCCGCCGGCATTGTCAACAATCAGAGTGTGTGGAACTCCATGCTTGGCAAGCTCCCACGCCGTCAATGATGCGCCTTGATTCCGCGGGCGGGTTTCATCGACCCACACGTGAACGGCCAACCCATGATCATGGGCTTTGAAAATCGGCGCCAACGCCGTTCCCCAGTCGACGGTCGCGAGCCAACCAGCATTGCAATGGGTGAGAATGTTAATGCGCTTTTTGGTGGTCTTCGCCGCAATCGACCGAATGAGCGCTTCGCCATGATTGCCAATCGTTTCATTGGCTAGGGCATCGCTATCGCAAATCTCGACTGCCAGTGCCTCAGCAGCCTCGGCGCGCGCCGAAGGTTTGAGAGGCTGCAAGACTTGGCGTGCGCGGTTCAGCGACCAAGCCAGGTTTACGGCGGTCGGTCGAGTAGCCAGCAACAAATCGTAGGCAGAGTTGAGGTGTTGGTCGGACGGATCAGCACGCATCGCAAGGGCCATGCCATGGGCGGCGGTCGCACCGATCAGCGGCGCACCGCGAACGACCATGGTTTTAATTGCGCTGGCGGCTTGTGCAACGGTCGTGAGATCAAGAAGTTCAAACCGGAACGGCAACTTCGTTTGATCGATCACTCGCACAATGCGCCCGCCGTCCACCGGCCAAATCGTGCGGTAATGCTTGCCGTCAACCTTCATGGGTTGCTCAACACGCGGCCGACGATGGGTCGTAATTTGGCAATCATAGCCGCATCGCGAGCTGCCGGAGCGGTGATCATCGCTGTATCAAGGGCCGTATGGCAGCCCTTCTCACAAATGGTCGTGCGCTTGCCCAATCGTGGGATAACATCTTTCACCAATGCGCGCGCCTTGTCGGCATTGGCCCCCAGTGTCGCAACAATTTGGTCTACGGTGACCGCATCATGCCCAGGGTGCCAGCAGTCGTAATCCGTAACCATGGCCACCGTGGCGTAACACATCTCGGCTTCGCGGGCTAACTTCGCCTCGGGCATATTCGTCATGCCGATGACATCGCAGTTCCATGCACGGTACATGTGTGACTCGGCTTGCGTGGAAAATTGTGGGCCTTCCATGGCTAAGTACGTGCCACCGCGTTTGTGCGGAATGCCTATGGCTTTTGCGGCTGATTCTAAATGGTCGCCGAGCCTGCCACACACGGGATGCGCCATGGAGACGTGCGCGACCAGCCCCTTGCCAAAGTATGATTTTTCCCGCGCAAACGTGCGGTCAATAAATTGATCGACAATGACAAAAGTGCCGGGCGGTAGTTCATCGCGCAAACCCCCGCATGCACTCAACGACAAAACTTCGGTGACGCCGGCGAGTTTGAGCGCGCAAATGTTGGCGCGGTAATTCAAGTCACTGGGCGAATACTTATGCCCACGACCATGTCGCGGCAGAAATACAACTTTCTGGCCGTCCAGATAGCCAACCATCAGTTCATCCGATGGCAAGCCAAAGGGCGTATCGACGGCAATCCATTGGGCGTTCGTAAGCCCGGCAATATCATAGACGCCCGAGCCACCAATCACGCCGATCACTGGCGGTGTTCCCGCCTCCACTTTGTGTCCCAAACCGATCTCCCCGAATCACAACTTGATTCGTAAGATAGTATTATCGCCCGGGCAGGTCACGAGAATCGAGCCATCCTTGGCGACGGCAATTCCAGAGTTGGTGTTCTTTGGTAAATGAAAATCAGCCAACGATAGTTTCAGCCCACTCGCCAGCACCGTCCGTTGTCCTGTTTTGAGATGGATCGCTGTCACGGTGCCATTCTCGGGTTCTACAACGGCCACGCGACCGTCGGCCATGCGCGCAAGGCCCGTGGGCGCGCGTAAACCTGTCACCAGTTCCGTCCGCACACCTTTCATCAAATCGACCCGGCTGATCGTTCCGCTTTCGAATTCACTCACCAACGCCGAAGTGTCGTCTTCCAAAATAAGGCCGACGGGTTGCTTCAGCCCGGTTGCAACATCAATGACATCGTTGCCGTTCAGCCGGACAACCCGGTTGCCGGCAGCGTCGGCAACAAACACGCCGCCCGTTGCTGTCATGGCGACACCACGCGGCGCTTTTATGCCGGCAACGTCAGACACCACTTGGTCGGTCGTGCGGTCGATAACTTTCACGCGATTCATAAGCGAGTAACTGAACGCAATGAGATTTTCGGTTGCGGCCACGGACGACGACGCACCGCGATTGGCCGCCCAAAACGGTCGAGTCACAGCGCCACTTTTTAGATCTACAAATCGATAGCCAAAGGGGTCGGCGACGATGGCAGCTTCTTGGCCCTGATACGTCGTCATCGCCGCGCCCAAAGCAATCGTGAACCGCCCGTCCACCACGCGCCGTGTTTTGCCCGTGGTCGGGTCCATTGCAAGAATGCGGCTGTCGGCCACACTGGCCAAATAAATCGTACCGTCCTTGCCGATAGCGAGATTGTCGGGAACATCATCGGGTAGCGGAGCGATACTTTTGCTGACCCCCGTTTTCGGGTTACTGCGCCAGACTTCGCCTTTCAAATAGTCGAGGCTGATTACGTCGCCTTTCGCGTCAACTTCTGCTGCGGCCGAAATGCCAACACCTTGGGCAATCACGGTGTAGACGCCGGTGTCGACGTCGATCGCCAATAACTTGTCGGTGCGAAACAGTGGCGCGTAGAGGCGCCCATCTGGACCAAAGCCGAAACCGTTCAGCGGCCCCTGCCCCTTGGCGACCAGCCGTGGTGGTTTGGTGCCGATCACGTCCAATTCCCACAGCGCATCATCGCCCGCGCCAGATTGCGCCATGAACAAGCGCCCTGTTGGCGAAAACGCAATCGGGTTAACGCGCGGGACATCGCGCATGATCACCTCGGGCTTGCCACCAGGACGCTGAATGCGAATCTCGCCCGAGGTTTGTGCCGTCCAAGCCATGATACCGGCCGCAGGCGTGCCAACCGGGCCAATGGCAATGTCGTCGGATTCCCCGTCTGGCGCAGGCACAGCTATCGTGACCGCCCCTGTTTTCACATCAATGCGGTAGACCGACTGGGCATGGATGCTGGTGCCGTACAAAAAACCATCATTGCCAAATGAAATTCCTTCAACGGCATGAATCACCGACCCGGGGACAAGAACCGATACTTGTGGGGTGCGGGTTTGGGCATTGGCCGATGCGCCCGGAAGCGTCAGGGCCGCGGCAGCTAAAAAGCCATAAATTAGGGCATGCATGGGTCGTCCTCTCACGTATTCGGTTCAGCCTAGCGCAAACCGCCATGTTTGGGGTTGCAAATTGGTGGCAGTTGCTCCAAACGGTCACCGCCGCGGCACAATAAAGCCTTTGATTTCGTTGCAGGAAGGGTGGCTGAGCGGTTTAAAGCACCGGTCTTGAAAACCGGCGTATCAGCAATGATACCGTGAGTTCGAATCTCACCCCTTCCGCCATTAAATCGATAATTGTCTTTATTTATCAGATGGTTAGGCAGTTTTCAACTTGCGCCTACCCTTCTCTGTCTCCATCCCGCTAATTGCGATGCAGGGGTACGGTGGGGCGCGCGAACGGTAAACAAATTCGCACCATCATAGGATCGGTCTCAGCGCCCGTTTAAGACACGACCGAGCTGATACCAAACGCAGGCCGTGAGGCTCGCCCACAATTCAAAAAGTTAAGGCGCCAAACCTTCAGCGCAAATGTTGACCAGCTTCGCATTGTCGTAACTGCGAGCAACTCTGATAACGATGTTGGAAGCGTTTAGAGCAAAGGCCGCGCGACGAGCGACACAAAGTCCGACCCAATGACCCCGCATTTTTCTAACTGCTCTTCTAGAAATGCGAGCAGCCGTAGCACAGTTGAATCAGCGTCAGAGGTGGGGTCAAAGTTCCCGGCCGTTCCCGACAACAGCATATGTAAGATTGCTCCGCCGTAGGGTTTATAGTCGATCATATCGAAATGTTTCCGAAGCGTCGGCACGATCTGATCTGAGCAAATGGCCTCGGAAGGATCATTTTGCTCGAACCACTCGATGGGCGGGTTGGTGTAGCTGTGACGCATGTTCCCATCCAGGAATGCGCTGCGCCGGTACCGCTCAGGGAGCGATTGAATCAATTGGTTGATGAGTTCAACCACATACGGATGCGATTGAAAGCGCACTGGCCCCACATATTCGTCAACAAACAACAATCCACCCGGCTTAAGGGCACGACGGCACTCGGCAAAGAGGCCGTCTAAATTCCGCACATGATGCAGAGACGAGATGCCGAAAATTGCATCATATCGACCTTGAGGCAGCTTTATCGCATCAAGATTAGAAACCGAATAATTTACGCGATCGGCTACACCTTTTTGGTCGGCATAAGCGCGGGCTTGATTGATTGCGGTCTCTGATAAATCGCAGGCATCGAATTGCTCGACGAGGTTGCACATTAACGCAACACGCTCGAAGGCACCAAAACCGCAGCCCACTGACAACGCAAGCGGCGCTGGCGGGGTGAGATACTTGCCTTGCCAATAGCGATAAAGATCGAGTGTCGGGTCGTTCGCCCGGCGTTGGTTGATCCAGGCCAGAGTCACAGGATGTTCAAGCCAGTTGTGTTTAACCAACTCGCGCCGTTCGTTGCCCCAGTACTCTGAAACCTGTGCGTCGTGTGACGGGCTTTCGTTTGGATTGCTGCTCAACAGGTAAATCCTGATAGAATTTTGATGAATGCCTTAGAAGGAGGAGTTCCAGGCTAACGCCGATTGGCCGCCGCATCCCTTTAAAGGCTTCATGCGCAGTCCCCTGAACGATGGCGTTTGGCCGGCTATGAATAGATGGGGACGCACCGGGCCGCTGTTCAAAATGAAACACACATAGGCCGTGTGCCATTCACAGCACGACTAAATTAGAAGATGCTGATGGCGCTGGACGCGGCTGAGATGGTCCGAAGGCCGCGGAACTGCGCCCTTTACTATCGCAACAAACGGACCCGCCGGATCAGCAATGAAGTCGATATCACCAATTCAGTCGGTTGACAGATTGACAGATTGACAGAATAGCTATGGACTTGAAGAAACCTCAGCAGGGCAGAATTCGCTGAAGAGAAACAGACCTTCGGTTAGTGAATTGCACGGGCATTATGGCGGCAGAAACTCAACGGGCCACCCTCCCCAAAGGCACTGCGCCTGATATTGTTGATTTTTTTGACTATTGGTCCTCATTGCCCAGAAGCGGATTGGTTCCGACACTGGGTGACTATTTCGATCACGCCCCGGCCAGACTGCAGCCCTATGTCGGCATCAGCGACGTTCACTCGCCAACGAAAATGAACTTGCGGCTCTTGGGCACGGCCCTCGTTGAACTCGGCGGACGAGACCCGACCGGGGCTCATCTCGAATTGCTCTACTCTGAAAAGGTCAGGGCCATTATGGGCGAGGCTGTATGGGATGTTGTAACTCTTCCAACGGCCTACTTGTGTATTCGGTCTCTCCGCAGACATAGCGGTCGCATCTTGGACTGTCCCAGTATTTGCCTCCCATTATGCAATCACTCCGCAAATGCAAATACTGTCATCACGTATGCCAATTTTTCCATGGATGACATGAAGTTCGCTGAACATGATCAACTAGAACTGGTTCAGGACTGGCGAGTCACACATTGGATAGACCTGGGAGCCGGTGTTCCAGGCTGACGCCAAGGGATCGCCACCACATCGCCCAATTTTCCTAGTGTGCCGCAGAAATTTGACCTGTCGTCCGCACCCCTACAGCCAATGAATTGACAAGGATTGCTATTTATCAAATGGTTGCTGGTCTTTTATGCGCTGCGCCATATTCGACAACGCGACGCTATCCACAGCTACGGATGGTTCAACTTTCACCCACTAATCCTGACGGCGTAAACCTGGAGTATCGCTCGCATGCGGAACCTGAAGCTTACGTCCCTCAGCCATATAAAGCTGATGGTCGTGGAGGACGACGTCGCACAGCTGAATGTTATAAAAGCAATACTTGCTGCCTCGGGCGCCATAGACATCGTCGCTGTAACATCTGCCACGGACGCGGCGCGCATTCTTGCAACTCAAGCCACCAAAGTTGACTGCATCATATGCGACCATCGATTGGGAGATATCTCCGGCCTTGAGTTGCTCCAAAAAATTCGGTCGGGTCAAAATCCATTTATCGCCAGAGATGTTCGCTTCATCATGGTTACGGGTTACAGCGACTTATCGTTGGTCAAAGGCGCTGCCGGCTTGGATGTCAGCGGTTTTGTCCTCAAGCCTGTCGAGACGGCAAAACTGCTCAATGCTGTTCAGATTGCAATGGCCCAAAAGCAGCAACTGAAATCTCCAAAAGTATATGCCGCCATGAAACTATCGGACATCTGATCGCATTTTGGTTGCCCAATAAGCATGGGATGATGTCGCCGACGATTGTTCATTCTTGCATGTGAAAGCTTGCAAGCGAGCTTGAAGGTCGTTTCGCGTCCATTCAATGTGCGGGACTACTTCTTGCGACCAGCACCGCGCCCATCGCGTCCTAACTCTGCCTGTAATGCTGCGCACACCGTCCGCATGACTTTGATTCGAGCATATTTTTTGTCGTTGCCCTCAACAACCGTCCAACGTGCCGATGGCGTGCTTGTCCGTTCAATCATCTCGTGTACAGCATTTCCGTAGTCGTCCCATTTTGCACGATTTCGCCAATCCTCTGGGGTCAACTTCCAAGCTTTGTACGAAATCTTTTCGCGCTCTTTGAAGCGGCGGTACTGCTCATCTTTAGAAATATGAATCCAAAACTTTATAACCACGATCCCATGCGAACTGAGTTGCTCTTCGAATTCATTTATTTCTGAATAAGCACGCATCCATTCATCCGGTTGGGCAAATCCTTCCACTCGCTCGACGAGGACACGGCCATACCAACTGCGATCAAAAATAGAAATTCGGCCGGCCCGGGGCAAATAGCGCCAGAACCGCCATAGATAATGCTGCGCGCGCTCTTCGTCTGTCGGCGAGGCAATTGGGATGACACGATAGTCGCGCGCATCCATCGATCCGGTAAGCCGACGAATAGCGCCGCCCTTCCCTGCCGCATCAGGCCCCTCGAACAAGATTAATGCTGACTTCCCTTGAAAATGGACTGCACGACACAAGCGCCCAAGCTCTGCGCGCGCTGCCATCAAAGCCTTTTCATAATTTTCATCCGATAGGCTGAGCGACATGTCTAACTTGTCGAGCACCGTCACTGGCTTCAATTTGCCTTTCGCAGTGACCATCACTGACGACTTCTTCGCACGCGACTTTTGGTTTTTGCCCAAAGCTGCTTCTGTTTTCTTGTCGAGCGCCGGTGAAATCTCTTCGATTGTTTTGAGTTCAGCTTCTCGTTGCGCGTTTGTTGCGAGATCGAACTCAGCAACAACCTTTCGGCGCGCACGCCGCGCCTCGCGATGCCGGACAATGCTGTCGCGCAAAGTTGTCAAAATTGTCAGTGCCCGATAGCGGGCGTCGGCGCCCTCAATTATCGTCCACCTGGCTTTAGCGGCGTCGGTCCTGCGGATGGCGATTTCGGCGGCCGCTTCGAATTGATCGTTATGCTTCCAGTGCTTCCAGTCCTGCTTCGAGATTCGCCACGACTGTTCTTTGTCCCTCTCAAGGGCTTTCATGTGTTTCTTCTGGGCCGCTTTGTCCATGTGCATCCAGAATTTCAGGATCAAAGCGCCGTCGTCGGCCAGTGTGCGTTCGAAAGCCACAATTCGATCAAGCGCAGCCGTATATTCCTTCTTATCTGTTTGTTCGTAGACAAAGTCCTGAATTGGCTGGTGATACCAGGAGCTCACTGACAGTCCGATGCGTCCCTTCGGGGGCAGATCGCGCCAAAATCGCCAGTAGCTTGGCCGCTCATGTTCTTCGTCAGATGGAGGTCCGTAAGCGCGCGTGACAAGCCAGCGCGGATCCATCCACTCATTGATCAGGTCCAGGGCCTCGGCTTTGCCCGCGCCAGCCACGCCGGCAAACAAGAGGATGACTGGAAAATCCTCGGATTTCAGTTCGTCCTGGAGGGCGAGTAGTTCGGTACGTAGCTTTGTGGCGACCCGATTGAAGTCCTCACGTGAAACTTTCTGCCCTATGTCTTGAAGTCCAAACATCTCAGGTGCTCCCCCGCGCTGCGTCCGGCTCTGTAAATTTGATCCCCAATATGCGGTTGGCTTCACTGGCTATCAGTCCGTCGCGGTCCGCAGTATTACAATACTGCCAATCGCTAGGCGTGTTTGTGACCCAGATCATTGTTCGCTGGAAAGCTAATGCCGAGGCTTGGTCCAGCCTGGTACGTCAATAGATTCAAGGAAGATGCCGATGTTTTCAACTCTACGCATCCCTCGTACTTTTAAGGGCGACTTCTGGGGCGGACTTGCGGCGATGCTGGTCGCGCTGCCATCTGCAATTGCCTTCGGCGTCACAATTTTCTCGCCACTTGGTGGAACATTTGTTGCGTATGGTGCACTCGCCGGCATCCTTGGCGTCACGGCACTCGGACTGGTTGCACCAGCGCTTGGCGGAACAAAGCGACTGATTACTGCCCCGTGTGCACCTGCTGCGGCCGTTCTTTCGGCATTCGCGATTGAATTCATAGATGGTGGATCGACACCAGAGTCGGTGCTCTTTCTGCTCGTCGCTATTGGTTTGCTGTCGGGAATTTTACAGGTCATTTACGGGACGGTTGGCCTTGGTCGTCTGATCAAGTACATGCCTTATCCAGTGGTCAGTGGTTACCTATCTGGTGTTGGGCTGACCATTATTGGCAGCCAAGTTCCGCGACTGCTC
>CANJSF010000022.1 GCA_947476925.1 Rhodospirillaceae bacterium
CTCCATCTCTGAAGCTCATACGTCCCATGTCAAGGGTTGGTAAGGTTCTGCGCGTTGCTTCGAATTAAACCACATACTCCACCGCTTGTGCGGGTCCCCGTCAATTCCTTTGAGTTTTAATCTTGCGACCGTACTCCCCAGGCGGATTATTTAATGCGTTAGCTGCGATACCGAAAGGTAACCCTCCCGACATCTAATAATCATCGTTTACAGCGTGGACTACCAGGGTATCTAATCCTGTTTGCTCCCCACGCTTTCGTGCCTTAGCGTCAGTACCGCTCCAGAAGATCGCCTTCGCCACCGGTGTTCTTGTGCATATCTACGAATTTCACCTCTACACGCACAATTCCATCTTCCTCTCGCGGACTCTAGCCAGACCGTATCCAATGCAGTTCCTAGGTTAAGCCCAGGGATTTCACATCAGACGCATCTTACCGCCTACGCACCCTTTACGCCCAGTCATTCCGAACAACGCTAGCACCCTTCGTATTACCGCGGCTGCTGGCACGAAGTTAGCCGGTGCTTATTCATTGATTACCGTCATTATCGTCATCAATAAAAGAACTTTACAACCCTAAGGCCTTCATCATTCACGCGGCATTGCTGGATCAGGGTTGCCCCCATTGTCCAATATTCCCCACTGCTGCCTCCCGTAGGAGTCTGGGCCGTGTCTCAGTCCCAGTGTGGCTGGTCATCCTCTCAGACCAGCTACAGATCGTCGGCTTGGTAGGCCATTACCCTACCAACTACCTAATCTGACGCGGGCCCATCTCGTAGCGATAAATCTTTCTCCCGAAGGAGGCATTCGGTATTAGCCCAAGTTTCCCTGAGTTATTCCGAACTACGAGGAAGGTTCCCACGCGTTACGCACCCGTGCGCCACTCGTGTATTGCTACACGCGTTCGACTTGCATGTGTTAAGCCTGCCGCCAGCGTTCGTTCTGAGCCAGGATCAAACTCTCAAGTTGACTTGGAGCGTTTACCTGCACAATCACAATCACTTAGCATGTTTGCATAGTTATTGAGATGCATAGGAAACGTCCGTCATCGACAGAGCGCCGCCTGCGCATCCCTTTCGTTCGTCGTATTCACAATGTCAAAGAGCATCGACCGGGTTACAGCCCCGTTACAGGCCTGAAACTAGTCGAAAAAAATGCCACCGCCGAAAACCATTTGCAGAGCTCTCGGCTGCGGGAGGCCGGGTTCTATACGGTCACCTATGGGGCGTCAAGCGGCAATTTCGTCAACAAAAAATTAATTGATATCAAGGGGTTAGTGACATTTTGGGAGACTGCGAATTTAGTTTTTTTGCCGTGCAAACCGCACCATCCGCCCGGTGGATAATGGGGATAACCACAATTAATCTATATATTTCAATATCTTAGCTCACCCGCGCCCGGAGTCTTAACGTCACCTCGCCCAATCTTCCGAATCAGCGAATCACACACTTTGCGAATCACCCCATAAGGGATTGATTAAGCATCTGTTTTCAGTTAGCGCGGTTGACAGTGTGTGTCTTATCCATCACACTCGCTCACAGCTCACGCAATAAAAACACAAAACCTGTGAGCTAGCGGTCCGAAAACAGGGCGGGGCGATCCAAAAGTCACTGGGACGTCCACCAGAAACGACGGGTGGAGCATGGCCAAGGCTAAATGGCCCGGTTTATCGTTGTGCGTATGCGTCGGCGCGTCTTTGGGCGCGGCGGCAACGCTATTGCTGCCTGCATCGCCGGACCAAACCAAACCCAAGTCGTTCCTGGCCGCCGTCTTCACGCCAAGCGAAGAAGAACTTCAGACTGCGATTGAAAACGACCTTTCAAACATTCAGCTAGCAGTGCGTCGCGTTGCGACCGCAGCTCTCGACGCCACAAAAACTGTGACCATCCGAGCAGGCGATACGATGAGTGATGTGCTGCAACGTGCCGGCATCGATCGTGGCGTGACTCTCAATATCATTGAAGCGGTGAAGCAAGTTTACAATCCGCGCCGTCTGCAAAGCGGCCAGGCGCTGACCCTCAATTTCATTGATGATCCGCACACTGACGACCGCCATCTTGGTGAGATGACATTTGAATTGAGCCCAGGTGAAAGTGTTGCGGTCGAGCGCACTGACGATGGCACTTATAACGCGCGTAAGATTGTCGCCGAAACGCATCGCGAGCTTACGCGTTATGATGGCTCGATTTCATCGAGCTTAGCCGCCGCTACTGCCGAAGCAGGTGTGCCGCATAAGATCCTCGATGACATGGTCAAAATGTTCTCGTACGACGTCGACTTTCAGCGCGACATCCAAGAAGGCGATGCATTCTCTGTGATGTTCGAACGCGTTGTTACCGCAGATGGCCGTGTCGTCAGCACTGGTGCAATTCGCGTCGCCTCGATGACGCTGAGCGGGTCGCCGCTGAAATTGTATGCGTTCAAAGATGCTGACGGTAATGTCGATTTCTATAACGAAAAAGGCGAAGGCGTGCGCAAGGCCCTTCTGCGCACACCGATCAACGGTGCACGCCTGACGTCAGGCTTTGGCATGCGACAGCACCCCATCCTCGGCTACTCAAAAATGCATGAAGGTATCGACTTCGGTGCGCCAACCGGAACACCTGTCTTCGCCGCAGGTGACGGTGTCATTGAAAAGCGCGAAATTTTTGGCGGCTATGGCAATTACGTTCGCATCCGGCATAGCAGCGGATACGCTACCGCCTATGCACACCTCAGCCGCTTTGGGCAAAATATCCAGGTTGGCAAGCGCGTCCGCCAAGAACAAATTATTGGCTATGTTGGAACCACCGGACGCTCGACCGGTGCGCATTTGCACTACGAAGTGCTGCGCGACGCACGCCAAGTCAACCCGATGACCGTCAAATTTCCATCGTCGGAAAAGCTTGAAGGAACGACCCTGGCACGTTTCAAAGAATCCCGCAGCACAACGGACCGCCAGTATGCAGAGTTGGCGCACCCCAGCTCGGTCGCGATGATCGGGCCAACGCGCGAAGATTCAGCGCTTCGTTAATGTTTTTTCTTGGTCGTATTTTTCACGCCAAGTGGAAGTCCACTTCTCGGGAAAATACCCTACGCAGCCGCCTTCAGTTGGCGTCCATTCACAATCAGCCCGTCCTCGCCCGCAGAAACCGTTACCGTTGAACCATCGGCAACGCTTCCATCCAGCACCAATGTTGCAAGCGGATTTTCAAGGCTACGCTGAATAATGCGCTTGAGAGGGCGTGCGCCATAGACAGGGTCATATCCCCGCTCGGCCAACCATCCGCGTGCCTTATCGTCCAGTTTTAGGGCAATGCCCCGTTCAGCCAAGCGCTTCGACAACCGTTCAACCTGAATATCGGTGATGCTGGCCATTTGCGCCTTGAACAGCCGATGGAAAAGCAAAATCTCATCAAGGCGATTCAAAAACTCTGGTCGGAAGGCACTCCGAACCATGGCCATCACGGGCTCGCGCACAACGCTTGAATCTTCGCCTTCTTTTTGGTTGGCCAAAAGATCAGCGCCAAGATTCGACGTCAACACGATGAGTGTATTTCTAAAATCCACCGTACGACCTTGCCCATCGGTCAGGCGTCCGTCGTCGAGCACTTGTAGCAGCACGTTGAAAACATCGGGATGCGCCTTCTCTACTTCATCAAACAAAATGACTTGATAGGGACGGCGGCGAACGGCCTCGGTGAGAGCGCCGCCTTCGTCGTAGCCAACATAGCCCGGGGGCGCGCCAATCAATCGCGAGACAGAGTGCTTTTCCATGAACTCCGACATGTCGATCCGCACCATGGCCGTGTCGTCGTCGAACAAGAACCCAGCCAAAGCCTTGGTGAGCTCGGTTTTGCCGACGCCCGTTGGGCCTAAGAACAGGAACGATCCGATGGGGCGGTGGGGATCTTGCAAGCCTGCGCGCGAACGACGCACTGCATTGGCCACGGCTTCGATAGCCTCTTTTTGCCCAACGACACGTTTGCCGATCGTTTCTTCCATGCGAAGCAATTTGGCCCGCTCGCCTTCCAGCATTTTGTCCACTGGAATACCGGTCCAACGCGAAACAATGGCGGCCACGTGTTCGGGCGTGACTTCTTCGGTCACCATACTGCCGGCTTTGCCATCGCCCTTTTCGGCAGCCTTTAGCTTACGTTCAAGTTCGGGAATGATTTGATGCTGCAATCGACCAGCATTCTCGTACTCGCTGCGGCGCATGGATTGCTCCAACTCGCTGCGCACACGATCAAGTTCTTCTTTGATTTTCGTTGAATCTGCCAACTTGGCCTTTTCCGCGCGCCAACGGGTTGTGACGTCAAGCGACTTGGCCTCAAGATCCTTCAGTTCCACATCAAGCTTAACCAAACGATCTTTCGACGCATCGTCCTTTTCTTTGCGCAAGGCCTCGCGCTCGATTTTGAGCTGCAGAATCCGACGGTCAAGCTCGTCTAATTCTTCGGGCTTTGAGTCGACTTGCATGCGCAGTCGACTGGCCGCCTCGTCCATGAGGTCGATAGCCTTATCGGGCAGAAAGCGGTCGGTGATGTAACGGTTCGACAACGTGGCGGCCGCGACAAGCGCGCTGTCGGCGATACGAACGCCGTGATGCAATTCGTACTTTTCCTTGATCCCACGTAAGATCGAGATGGAATCTTCCACCGTCGGCTCGTTGACGAATATCGGCTGAAAGCGCCGCGCGAGGGCGGCATCTTTCTCGACATGCTTGCGATACTCATTCAGCGTGGTGGCCCCAACGCAATGCAACTCACCGCGCGCCAAAGCAGGCTTGAGCAGGTTAGAGGCGTCCATAGAGCCTTCAGCGGCTCCTGCACCAACCAAGGTATGCATTTCGTCGATAAATAAAATGATCTGGCCGGCAGCAGACGTCACTTCGCTCAGCACGGCTTTCAAACGTTCTTCAAACTCGCCGCGAAATTTTGCACCGGCAATCAACGCACCCAAGTCCAACGTGAGCAGCCGCTTGTCTTTCAAGCTTTCGGGCACATCGCCATTAACGATGCGCAAGGCCAAGCCCTCGACGATGGCGGTTTTGCCCACGCCGGGCTCGCCTATCAGAACCGGGTTATTCTTTGTGCGGCGCGAGAGCACTTGGACCGTGCGTCGGATTTCTTCGTCACGGCCAATAACGGGGTCGAGCTTGCCGTTCCGAGCGGCTTCCGTCAGGTCGCGCGCGTATTTTTTCAAGGCATCATATTGATCTTCAGCCGATGCGCTATCCGCCTTACGGCCTTTTCGCATGTCGGTAATTGCCGCGTTCAATTTTTGGGGTGTGACTGAGGCAGCGGCCAGAATCTTAGCTGTCGCACCGTGGGTGGCTAAGGCCAACAGCACAAATTCGGCCGTGACAAAACTGTCGCCTGATTTGACCGCCGCTTGTTCAGCCTGATCGAGTACGCGCGATAGTTCTTGCGACAAGTACATTTGCGCCGCCGCACCCTGCACGGTCGGCAGCTTGCTGAGTGCTTGTTCGGTTTTCTCTAGTGCGATGGCGGGGTCGCCATTGGCACGACGAATCAAGCCAGCCGCCAACCCCTCGCTATCATCCAGCAATGCTTTGAGAAGATGCTCAGGTGTGACGTGCTGATGGTTGCTGCGCAAAGCAATGGTTTGTGCGGCTTGCACAAAACCTTTTGCACGTTCGGTAAATTTATCTAACGCCATGGTTTGCCCTCGTCACCGCCCAGGGTTCCCGCGCCCCACGATGGCAGCGCCAAACTCTGTCAGCCAGAAGAATAACCATGATCTGGGGCGGGATCATGCATCGCGCAAGACCCAAACCTAAAATTCAGATGAAATTCCGAATGATTTACGTCGGCTCGCCCGTGGGTTCGGCGGATTGTTGGTTCCCACGATTAGCGCCAAAGCGGCGACGTCCAGAGTGACGCGGGCGGAAGCCGCGGCCTTCATTGCCGCCTTGGTTCTCAACATTGCCTTGCGGTGCTTCGTTTCGCTGCGGCTGGTCGCCAAACAAAGTGGGCGGCAAACCGATATCCCCTTCGGGTTCGCGCGGAGCAGGCTGGTGTTGTTGCGGCTGATAACCGTTATCAAAGTTCTGTTGGGGCTGTTGCTGCGGCTGAAGCTGGGGCTGGTCGAGGACCTGCTGGCCGCCGGGGATCAGGTTTTGCGATGGTCCGGGCGGAATATCTGACCGATTGTAGTCGTTGTAATTGCCCTGCCCGTCTTGGCTATCATTGCCGTCTTGGCCATCCTGGCCATCATAGCCGCCCTGCTGCGACCCATTAAAGCGACGATGTTGTTGATTTGGGTTCTGGTTCTGTTGGCCCTCAAAGCGCGCATTCACGACACGGTAATAGTGGTCGGCATGCTGAAAATAGTTTTCAGCTAGAACACGATCACCTTGCGATGACGCATCGCGACCAAGCGTTAGATACTTGTCCAACAATTGTTGTGCGTTGCCGCGCATCCGACCCGCGTTGTGGTCGAAATTTTGATTGCGCCCCCCGCCTCCACCACCTTGATGGTGCATGCGTGGTTTGCCGCCGTTGCGGCCGCGTTGCCGACCCTTCATGATTCTCTACTGTCTTTTTTTGTGCTGCGATAATTTTTTAGTGTGCTTATTGCACTCAAATTCCCCGACTGAGCGCCCGTTATAAATGCCTTACGACATCACGACAGCAAGCAAGCTGCTCGGGGTTGACCAGTTGTCCGGAGTTCGTTGTACCAGGCGATCCCCTGATCGCTTGGGGCGATGCATTCTCTGATTTGTCTGACGCAGGACAAAAGCAGGCAGTGCCTTCGCTTTTCGTGTTTGATCGTATTCGTCTTTTGCCCAGAGTCCAACACTTTTTTTGCTCTTTTGGGCCTAAATCTCAGCCACCACACAGCGCGGGATAGCCGACAGATCCGAGCGGATCTCGACGACTCGAAGCCCCGCCCCTGCCACCAACCGCGCCACTTGCTCGGCCTGCCCCGCGCCCACCTCTAGCGCGACCACCGCAGGGTTGCGAACGAGTCTTTTGATGTCAGATACAATCGCGCGGTAGCAATCTAAACCATCGCCGCCACCATCTAGCGCACGAGTTGGATCATAGCGAACTTCCGGCGATAAGTTTCGCATATCGTCATCGGACAAATAGGGCGGATTGCTGGTGACGATGTCAAATGGTCCAGCCAGCGCGTCGGCCCAGGACATGCGAGCAAAACTCGCACGATGGCTGAGTTGAAGTTTGGATGCGTTGCCGGCCGCCACGTGCAACGCCGCCTCGCTGATATCAACACCAATGCCACTTGAACCCGAAAGCGCGTGAAGGAGCGACAATAAGATGCAGCCTGTTCCAGTGCCCAAATCAAGAATACGCGGGTTATTGAGTGCAACCCTTTTGCTGTGATCAATCACGGCACTGACAAGAGTTTCGGTATCGGCACGCGGGTCGAGTGTGGCGGGCGTGACGTTGAATTCCAGGCCCCAAAATTCTCGTTTCCCAAAAATGCGTGACACCGGTTCGCGCGCCATGCGCCGTTGCACCAACTTTGCCAGTTCGGCCTCGTGGTGAGGCGGAAGCGGCAAGTCATCGCGCGTAAAAGTCTGCGAGGTTTCGATTTGCATGACGTGCGCCAGTAAGACACGCGCATCAAGGCGTGGACTATCTATGCCTGCGGTCGTCAACGCCGCGGTCGTTTCAGCTATAACCTCGCGAAGAGTGCGCATGATGGCGCGTGATCAACTCATCGCTGCCATTTTGGCAGCTTGATCTTCGGCCGTCAGCGCGTCGACAAACTCGTCAACCGCGATGCCGTCGATCACGTCTTGTATTTTATATAGCGTCAAGTTGATGCGATGGTCGGTGACACGGCCCTGCGGGAAATTATAGGTGCGAATACGCTCGGAGCGATCGCCCGATCCAACTTGGCTTTTACGATCAGCCGCGCGTTCCGAGTCAAGCTTCTGGCGCTGCGCGTCGTATAGCTTTGCGCGCATCATCTTCATCGCTTTGGCTTTGTTTTTATGCTGCGATTTTTCGTCCTGACATTGAGTCACAACACCTGTGGGAAGGTGCGTGATGCGGACCGCGCTTTCGGTTCGGTTGACGTGCTGGCCGCCCGCCCCTTGCGCGCGATAGGTGTCGATGCGCAGGTCGTCGGTCTTAATATCGATTTCAACCTCTTCAACTTCCGGTAACACCGCAACCGTGGCCGCCGACGTATGAACGCGACCGCTCGCTTCAGTGTCGGGCACGCGTTGCACGCGATGCACGCCAGATTCGAATTTCAGGCGCGCAAAGACGTTTTTACCCGTGATATTGGCAATGGCTTCTTTAAAGCCGCCCAATCCTGTTTCGTTGACGTCCATCACTTCAAACGACCAGCCTTTTCGAGCCGCATAACGCTCGTACATCCGAAACAGGTCGGCCGCAAATAAGGCTGCTTCTTCGCCGCCGGTGCCTGCTCGAACTTCTAAAATGGCATTCTTAGCGTCGGCCTCATCCTTCGGGATTAACGAGAGTTGAACTTCTTCTTCCTGTTGGCGGGTTTCAGCTTTGAGGCGATGGAACTCTTCCTCGGCCATGGCGCGCATCTCGGCGTCTACGCTGGCGTCGTGGGCCATCGTTTCCGTCTCGGCGAGTTCTTTGCGGAGGGTTTGAAGCTTGCGGATTTGATCGACGATCGGCCCCAGATCAGAAAATTCCTTGCCCAGCGCGGCAAAGCTTTGCCCGCCACCGCCGCTTTGGCTCATCAGCGCCTGCAACTCGTCATACCGCGCCAGAATGCGGTTGAGGTTTTCATCGAGGTTCATGGTGGGCTCAACGATACAATTCGAGGCGCGATTCAAGATCGGCCATGGCGACAGTCGACTGCTCGCCGGAATCGAGGTGGCGCAACGTGACAGACGATTGCTTCACTTCATCCTCGCCGATGATCAATGCAACGGCGGCGTTGAGCTTGTTTGCTCGCTTCATGCGTTTGCCCATGTTGCCGCTGTAACCGATATCGACATTAAAACCGCTCATTCGCAACCGATGCACTAGTTTTTGGGCAACCGCGTCTTCGCCGACACCAACCGGAATCACGGCAATTGGCCGCGGCAAAACGGGCATCTCGCCCAGCAGCATGGCCAAACGCTCAACACCAGCGGCCCAGCCAATGCCCGCCGTGGGCGGGCCGCCCATTTGCGCAATCAGTCCGTCGTAGCGACCACCAGCCAAGACCGTTCCCTGAGCACCCAAGGCCTCGGTGGTGAACTCAAAGGCGGTGTGGGAATAGTAGTCGAGCCCGCGCACCAGCGATGCATTCAGGGAAAAAGCCACACCCAAATCACTTAATCCGTCTTGGACAGACTTGAAAAAATCACGAGACGCTTGATTGAGGTAGTCGGGAAAGCGCGGCGCAGAAATAACGATTTCTTTGTCAGCCGCGTCTTTTGAATCGAGAACACGCAAGGGGTTCTTCTCAAGCCGGTCGCGGCTTTCAGCCGATAACTTCTCACGGTGCCCCGTCAAGTATTCAATCAAAACGGCACGGTAGGCTGCACGGCTGTCGGCATCGCCCAGTGAATTCAGTTCAAGCGTAACTTTGCCCGTCAAATTCAATTCTCGTAAAATATGATCGGCAAGCGCAATTACTTCCACATCACCTTGAGGGCCCGGCACGCCTAATAGCTCGGCGCCGATTTGGTGGAACTGGCGCTGGCGGCCTTTTTGCGGCCGTTCGTGGCGAAACATTGGCCCGTTATAAAATAGCTTTAGTGGTGTTTGTTGGGTGAGCCCTTCGGATATAAACGCGCGCGCGACGCCCGCCGTACCCTCCGGGCGCAATGTCACACTCTCCCCCCCCTTAGTCTCAAAGGTGTACATCTCTTTTGTGACAATGTCGGTTGTGTCACCCAGCGTGCGCGCAAAAACCTCGGTTGATTCGAAAATCGGCGTCGCGATTTCCGAATAACCATATCTGGCCGCAACCGATGCAAACTTACTCTGCACATGGCGATGGCGCCGGATGTCATCGAACATCAGGTCGTGAGTGCCGCGCACAGGCTGTAACGATGACAAGGTCAATCCCTCTTAAATCACATGAACAATGTAGGGCCGATGCCCGCTACTCGGCGGCGGCGGCGGCGTGACGAACGGATTCAGCTTTGCCGGCCTCAATGGCGGCGGCTTTTTGCTCGACCAGCTTGACGATGTGCTCGATCATCTCATCGCTGCCGATGTTATGGTCGGGCTTGCCGCCGACATACATTTTATGAACGCCGTTGCCCCCACCCGTCAGGCCCAGATCGGTTTCGCGTGCCTCGCCCGGACCATTGACCACGCAGCCGATGATCGACAGCGACACAGGCGTTGCAATATGCGCAAGGCGTTGTTCAAGCTTCGCGACCGTATCAATCACGTTGTAGCCTTGTCGTGCACAACTGGGGCACGAGACAATGCGCACGCCGCGATGGCGCAAATCCAGCGCCTTAAGCATATCAAAACCAACTTTAACTTCTTCGACCGGGTCAGCAGAAAGTGATACGCGAATGGTATCGCCAATACCGGCCCACAGCAGCGAGCCCATGCCGATCGACGATTTCACGGTGCCAGCCCGCAAGCCGCCTGCTTCGGTGATGCCAATATGCAATGGCGCATCGATGGCTTCGGCCAATTGTTGATATGCCGCCACGGCCAAGAAAACGTCCGACGCCTTCACGCTGATTTTGAATTCGTGGAAGTCGTTGTCTTGCAAAATTTTGGCATGCTCCAGCGCGCTTTCCACCATCGCTTCGGGGCAAGGTTCGCCGTATTTCTCGAGCAAATGTCGCTCTAGGCTTCCGGCGTTTACGCCGATGCGCATGCTGCAACCATGATCGCGCGCTGATTTCACAACTTCCTTAACGCGTTCGGCCGAGCCGATGTTGCCGGGATTGATGCGCAAGCAAGCCGCTCCGGCATCGGCCGCTTCAAGCGCGCGCTTATAATGAAAATGAATATCGGCCACGATCGGCACATCGACTTGGCGGATGATATCTTTCAGAGCCGCCGTGGACTCCTCATCAGGGCACGAGATACGCGCGATATCGACACCCGCCGCCTCCATGGCCTTCACTTGCGCCACTGTACCTTCCACATCGGTGGTCAGGGTATTCGTCATGGATTGCACCGAAATAGGCGCATCACCGCCCACGAGCACGCGGCCAACGCGGATTTGGCGAGATTTACGGCGGACAATCTGGCGATAAGGACGAAGGGTCATCGGGTCACGGGGCTGGATCAAGCTAAAGCGATGCGGCTTATATCTTAGAATATATCCGCGCCATAGGGCTAGGCGGCAGCGGGCGCGGCTAATTGGCTGCTGGCGTCGGGTTTGCAGGCGCTGCCGGGGGCTTTGGCAGGGCTTTCAGCTTGGCTGCGTCCAGGGCCACGCCCCGAGCCACACTGCCCGGCTCGCCCAAGGGCGGCATGAGTTGGCCATCAACCATTATGTCGATACCACCCGCATTGAGCGTCATGAGTGTCAGGCCCGGCCGTTCGGGGACTTTGTAGCTCTCGCCTTTGCGCAAAAAGCGCGTGAGCAACAACTGCTCGCCGTCGCGAACTTGAATCCAGCTATCAGACTTCGCCCGCAGCTCGACAGCATTTTTTGCCGCTGAGGCTGTTTGCGCTGCCGGTGTCGCGGGCTTTGGTACCGCAGCTCCTACAGCGGCAGGCTTCGGTGCGGCCGTTGGCGATGAAGCGACGACCGCAGGCGGCGTCGTGGCTAGTGGCGCTGGCGTCGAGGCCGTCGCTTTAGGCGCGGCAGCTAGTGGTGGCGTGATCGGAGCGGTCGCGACCTGGGTCGGAGCCGCTGAAGGCTTAGGAGCTGGCGTTACGGCAGGTGGCGCCGTTGGAACGGTAGCCACTTGGGTTGGAGCCGCTGAAGGCTTGGGAGCAGGCGCTACGACAGGTGGCGATTCAACAACAACTGGCGCAGGGCTTGGCGCTTTTTCTGCGACTTTTTCAGCGACTTTATCTGGAACTTTGATTGGCGTTGGATCAACAGCGGGCGCAACGACGGCGGGTGCCGGCAAAGGCTTCGCAACAACTGGATCGGGTTGGGCCGGCTTAGGTTGAACCACAAGTGGCTCAGGTTGCGGGGTCGCTTTGGGTTGCGTTGAAGCAGCAACTTGGGTTTGCGGCGGCGCGGGCGCAATTAGTTTTGTTTCTCGCACAGCATCGACTGCCGGTATCGACGAAGGCGATTCATCGTCTTCGACGACGGGCGGTACAAAATCGGTTTCAGGCTCTGATGAAACAATGGCGTCTGCCACTTGCTCGGGCGCGGCATCCGGTTCGGGTGTTGTCGAGGACCCATTATTCAAGAGGGCAGCCAATCGGTCGGGCACTTCTTGAATAACATCAGCGGCACGACGATCTGCATCGGCCATCGAGTACCAAATGCCGTACACCATCATCCCCATGACGACGGCAATGAGGAGCAACGCGCCAGATGGTATGCCCGATTCAGGCGCCGACATCGGATACTCGTATCGCGTGACACGCTTAACGCCGGCGGTTTCTTCTTTGTAGCGGCGTACAACTTCGTCGCCATCGAGACCCAGGTGATCTGCATAGGCGCGCACAAAGCCAATCGCGTAGGCCTGGCCAGGCAAATCTTCATAACGGCCGTCTTCAATAGCGACCAAAAAATTATATCGGATGTGCAAAACGGCTGCGACGTCTTGCAGGTCTTTGCCCACCCGCATGCGCGTGGCGCACAGCAAGGTGCCAACATGCGACGCCTGCTCCGATGTACCGCTCGCAGCTGATCCCAGGGTCCCAAAAGGCCCAGCGCTGGTCTCGAGGTTGGAATCTGATGACGTCTTGTCGTTCATAGGGTGAAGTTGAGGGTCCAAAAACGTACAGCCTGCAAGTAGTCATAAACCCGACCGTGTGTCGGCTGACAACCTGCAAACGAGCTGATTGTATGATTTTTAATATTCCAAGGAAACCCATGATTGCCAAGCCCGGGACGGGCCTGGCCTTATTCGGATAAATCCTCGCCAATGATACCATGGTCCTGAGCATAACTCTTGATCTCGGACCGCAATGACGCGGCACGCGAGTTCATTTGCCTCAGGATAAAACTCTCCAGATCGGCCAACACCGTGCGGCGAACCACGTCGCGGATTTGACCAACGGCAGCAGGAGCCATTGAAAGCGCGCGAAAGCCAAGCGCCATAAGCGCCAAGGCCTCAAGCGGTTTGCCCGCCATTTCGCCGCACAACGATAGCGGCTTATTCGCTGCACGACACTGTTGAGCGATAAATTGCAACATCCGCAAAACGGGTGCCGACAAAGCATCGTACCGATCGGCAATACGCGTGTTGCCGCGATCAGCCGCGAACGCAAATTGGATCAGGTCATTTGACCCGATCGACAGAAAATCAACACGCTCCAGCAAATGCTCTAGCTGCCATATCAGCGAGGGCACTTCCAGCATTGTACCAACAGCTATCTCGCGTGGCGCCATGCCGCCACACTTCATGTGGCGCGCAACTTCCAAATCAAGAATACGGCGGCACGCATCGAACTCAGCGATAGTCGCGACCATCGGAAACATAACGCGAAAAATTTGCCCCTCGCAGGCTTGCAAAATTGCGCGCAGTTGTTGACGCATCACAGATGGGCGATCGAGTGTGAGCCGAACCGAGCGCCACCCCATAGCAGGGTTATCCTCTTTGTCGCCCGCCCACGATGCTGCGATTTTATCGCCTCCGACATCAAGCGTGCGAAAAGTTACCGGCTTGCCACCTGCGGCATCGACAGCTTGCCGATAAAGGGCACGCTGTAATTTCACGTCGGGCAATGTCGGCATGGCCAAAAATTGCATTTCGGTGCGAAACAAGCCAATGCCTGCCGCCCCCGTTTCATTCAAGGCCTGTACGTCGATCAGAAAACCGGCATTGAGTTGCAACTCAATCGCCACGCCGTCGCGCGTGACGGAGGGCAGGTCTTTGCTGGCAGCATAGGCCGCCTTTTGCCGCAGGCGAGCAGCTGCATTAGTTGCAAACATTTCTTGCAAATCTTCTGATGGCCGCAAGAAAACGTGCCCTGCGCTCGCATCAAGCGCCAACAAATCGAAGGCATCGATGCGGTTCAATGCGCCGTGGACCTGCGCCAACACTGGAATATCCAGCGCTTTGGCTACGACCACGGCATGCATGGTCGGCGACCCCTCTTCCATTATGACGCCGCGTAGTTTGCGACGGTCGTAATCAAGCAGTTCGGTCGGCCCTAAACTGCGACAAACCAAAATTGAGTTTTCGGGCAACTCGGTTCGCATTCCACCACCCGCCAAGATCGAAAGCAGGCGGTTGGCGAGGTCATCAAGATCTTGCAAGCGTTCGCGAAACAGCGGGTCTGACATCTGCATCATGCGCACGCGCGTATCGTCACTCACTTTTTGCACGGACGCTTCTGCGGTAAGACCAGTGTCAATCGCGTCCGTAATACGGCTGATCCAACCGCGGTCATCGGCGAACATGCGATAGACTTCAAGAATATCGCCAAAGCCGCCCATGTCGCCGCGCGACGAATCAATCAGCGTATCGACATCTTTGCGCAGCGCATTCAATGCGCTTTGCAACCGGCCGTGCTCAACAACGGGGTCATCAGACACTAAGCGCCCAATTCGCACGTGGCTTTTATGCAAAACGGCTTGGCCAAGACCCAAGCCCGGATTGAGCATTGCACCGGACAACCGCACCGGCAGCAACGCGTTACCCTCAGCCGGGAACAACTCGTCACGCTTGACGACTTGGGCCGTTGTCGTGAGCTCCGCGATGACCATTGCCACGGTCTCGAGCGTTTCAATTTCCCAGTCATTGAAGGGGCGCTCGTCTCTGTTTTGCACCGCCAAAACACCCATGACGCGGCCTGCTTGAATCATCGGCACGCCCATCAGTGAGCGGAAAAAATCTTCGCCGGTTTCTGGCCGATAAACAAACGAAGGATGCGACCACGCATCGGCAAGCGAAACCGAACGCGCATGAGCGGCGATTTCGCCCACCAGGCCCTCGCCCACCCTTAGGCGCGTGATATGAACAGCGCGCTGCGACAATCCAAACGTCGCAAACAATTCCAGCACTTCGCCGGCGCGCATGATGTAGCACGAGCAGACGTCCGCCTTCAGGCCCTGGGCGATAAGTGCGACAAGTTTATCGAGCCGTTCTTGAACCGAACCAATCCCCGCCATGACATCGCGCAAGCGCGAAAGCATCTGGCGAAGATCAACGGCATTGAACGTTGTCATGCGGCCGTGCGGGCTGACAACACGTGGGCGGCCTGATCGATGAGCTCGGCGAAAATTTCGGCAACGGGTTGCTCTTTGGTGACCAACCCGACACTTTGGCCCGCCATCAGCGAGCCGCGCTCGACGTCGCCGTCGATGACAGCACGACGCAATGCGCCGGCCCAAAAGTGTTCGATTTCCAGCTGGGCCGCGGTCGCGTCCAATTCACCGGCATCGAACTTGGCGATGACTTGGCGCTGCTTATCCATGAACTCTTCGACGCCTTTGTTCACAATGGCGCGAACGGGGATCACGGGGAAACGTTTGTCCAACTGAATGCTTGGCATGGCATCGCGCGCGTTGGCGCGGATAAATGCTTTCTTGAAATTGGGATGTGCGATGCATTCGCTGGCGCAGACAAACCGCGTACCCATCTGCACACCGCTGGCACCCATATCCAAGTAAGAAACAATGGTTTCGCCGCGTGCGATACCGCCTGCCACAAACACCGGCACATCGCGCACACTGGGAAGAATTTCTTGGGCCAGAACGCTTGTGGAAACGGGTCCGATATGGCCACCCGCTTCGCTACCCTCGATGACAATGGCATCCGCGCCGAGTTTAATGAAACGCTTGGCCAGCACCAAAGCTGGGGCAAAGCACATGAGCTTCGCACCGCCATCCTTGACTCGCTTGATCGCCTCAGCCGGCGGAATACCCCCGGCCAAAACAACATGCGAGACATTGTTGGCCGTACAAACGTCTGCCAATTCCAGCAACATTGGATGCAGTGTGATGAGATTCACACCAAAGGGTTTGGTTGTCAGCGCCTGAGTGGCCTTGATTTCACGGTCAAGCAGTTCTGGCGTCATGGAACCGCAGGCAATAACGCCAAAGCCCCCAGAGTTTGAAATCGCCGACACGAGGTGCCGCTCGGACACCCAGGTCATCGCGCCGCCCATAATGACGATAGGGCAGCCCAAAAACGCAGCCCCGCGCTCCCACAACTTTGCCAGCGCTGGTGGAACAGCGGGTGTGGCCTGAGCGGTGGCGGGCGCTGCAGTTTGATCCATGTATTCGATGCCTAATTCTAAGCCGCGTCGAGATTGTAGGCGGTGTGCAGCGCGCGCAAGGCCAATTCGGTGTAGTCCTCGGCGATCAGAACGCTGACCTTAATTTCCGATGTCGATATGACCTGAATGTTGATGCCCTTATCAGCCAAGGTTTTGAACATGGTTTGCGCCACACCCGCATGACTGCGCATGCCCACGCCAATGACCGAGACCTTCACGACATTTTTGTCGGCCTTTATAGTCTTGTAAGGCACATGAAGTTTTTCTTTGATCACCTTCAACGCGCGATCGAGGTCGGCCTTACCGACGGTAAAGGTCAGGTCGGTTGTGCCGTCTTGCGAGACATTCTGTACGATCATATCGACGTTAATGTTGGCATCGGCCAATGGTCCAAAAATACTAGCCGCCACACCGGGCTGATCACTGACGCCGACCAGCGTGATTTTTGCTTCGTCACGGCTATAGGCGATGCCGCTCACCAATTCCTTTTCCACGATTTCGTCCTCGTCACACACCAGAGTTCCAGGGGCTTCAGAAAAGCTCGACAACACTTGCACCCGCACGCGATGCTTCATGGCCATTTCGACCGAGCGGGTTTGCAAGACTTTGGCGCCTAAAGACGCCATTTCGAGCATTTCTTCGTAGGTAATCTTATTGAGCTTTTTGGCCGTCTTTACGATGCGTGGGTCGGTCGTATAAACGCCGTCAACATCGGTGTAGATGTCACAACGATCAGCTTTCAACCCAGCGGCCAAAGCGACGGCCGTTGTGTCCGACCCACCGCGGCCCAGAGTTGACGTGCGGTTGTCAGGCCCCACACCTTGAAAACCCGCCACCACCGGCACTTCGCCGCGCTCCATGCGCGCGATCAATTCGCCGCCCTTAATCTCGACAATGCGGGCTTTGCCATGCGCATCGTCGGTGATCAACGGAATCTGCCAGCCCTGCCACGAGCGCGCGTTAACGCCCAGCTCCTGCAACGCGATGGCCAGCAAGCCGCTGGTCACTTGCTCGCCGGTAGCCACAACAGCATCGTATTCGCGCGCGTCGTGAAGGGGCGCCACCTGGGTGCAATAATCAACCAACTGATTGGTCACGCCCGACATGGCCGACACCGTCACCGCAACTTGATTGCCGCGATCAACTTCTGCTTTAACTTTGCGCGCGACGTTTTTAATGCGGGCAATATCGCCCACCGACGTGCCGCCAAATTTCATCACTATGCGCGCCATGGCTGCGCACCCGACCCTAAGAGTTTAACAGGACTTTCTATCACCCGACCTTGGCACCACATGGGGGCCCCCGCGGGCGCGCATACATAACCAAAAGCCCCCCGTCTCACAAGGCATAGAAACCATGCATTTGGTGGCGTTATATCGCCTTAACAAGCCATTTTCCGAGGTCGGGCAACATGAGTATACTGGTCTCATTACCGTAGGATTTAACTTAATGATCGTTCAGCCGCCCCCATCGACATCCGTGCTGCCCGACGAGGTGGCTAAATTCTCGGCGATCGCTGACGAATGGTGGGACCCCCAGGGCAAATTCAAACCTCTGCACAAATTCAACCCAGAGAGAATCAGATACGTGCGCGACAGCATGGCCGCACACTTTTCTCGTGACCTGGCCCAACCCAACCCCTTTCACGGCCTAAGCCTCCTCGACGTGGGATGCGGTGGGGGACTAATTGCCGAGCCGTTGGCACGGTTGGGATTTAACGTCACCGCCATTGATGCATCGGACAAAAACATCGGCGTGGCAAAATTGCATGCAGCCAAATCTGGTTTAGAAATCAACTACGACTGCATGCCGCCCGAACAGCTTTTGGAGTCATCCCAGCGCTTTGATGTTGTATTGGCGTTGGAAGTTGTCGAGCACGTTGCCGACGTCACCGCGTTCCTGAATACCGTGGGGCGATTGGTCGCCCCCGGTGGTGCACTGGTCGGCGCAACGTTGAATAGAACATTGAAGTCGCTCGCCATGGCCAAATTTGGCGCCGAGTATGTTTTGCGCTGGCTTCCGATCGGAACACATGACTGGCGAAAATTTGTACGACCGAGTGAACTCGCCGCAGGCCTGCGCGGGTCAGGCTTGGCCGTGCAAGACTTGAAGGGCATGAGTTACGACCTGTTCCGGGATCGCTGGCTGATCTCGGATGATCTGGATATCAACTACATGATGCTGGCCACGCGAGCCTAGCTGATTAGCTCAGCTTACGTTTTTTGGGCCATGGCAGCGCAACAACATTGATGCCTTCGTCATTGAGCTCTTGCGCTTGCTCGGGCGTTGCATCGCCATAGATGCCGCGCTCAGGCGCCTCGCCGTAATGAATTTTGCGCGCCTCGCTGGTGAACTGATCGCCGACGTTATCGAAATTCTTCTCGATCGTTTTGCGCAATTCGTTGAAGGCCTCGGTCATCTTTTCAACGGCTTGCGAGACATCCGCCGTCAGGGCGGGCGTTGACGCCTCGGGGCCTGCCGGCACCGGCAAGGCTGGTGCGGTGCCTTTTTTCTTCGACGTTGTGATGCGCGGCGACTGAATCGCTTTTTTCACTTTGGTGCCGCCGCATTTGGGGCACACGACTTGGCCCGCCTTCATCAGCTTGTCGGCAACCGACGAGTTGCGAAACCAAGTGTCGAATTGGTGTTCCTTGTCGCAAATGAGATCGTACAAAATCATGGGGCTATGGGTAACAAACCAAAGTTCGCATTGAGTGAAAGCGACGGAATCTTGCCGCGCGCGGCCGCAACCTCGGTCGGGTCGATCTTTGTCAAAACAAATCCCGGCGCGGTCCCGGCATCGGCCAGCACTTCACCCCACGGGTTAATGATCAGCGCATGGCCGTAGGTTTTGCGTTCCCCTATATGGGTACCGGTTTGCGCAGGCGCAAACACAAAGCAGCCGGTTTCAATGGCGCGGGCGCGCAGTAAAACGTGCCAATGCGCCTCGCCGGTTTTTTGCGTAAACGCCGAAGGCACCGTCAGAAAGTGCGACCCGGCTTGCGCCAAATGGCGAAACAGGTGTGGGAAGCGTAAATCGTAGCAAACAGTCAGCCCGAGCCGACCCCAAGGCAGGTCGACCGTCACCGCCTGCGCGCCAGAATCAAATGTCGCGCTTTCGTGGTAGCGCTCGCCGCCGCCCAAATCGACGTCGAACATATGAATTTTGTCGTACTTTGCCGCCACCTTGCCATCGGGGCCGATCACATAGGTTCGGTTGGCCAACTTGCCGGTTTCAAGCAGCACGCCCAGGGTGCCGCAATGCAGCCAGATCTTGAGCTCGGCTGCCAGCGCGCCAAACGCCTTCAACGCCGCGTGCGCACTTTCGGGCATACCCTTGCCGATGATGGCTGCGCGACCAAACTCCATCATCGCGACGTTTTCCGGCATCAACACGAGCTGCGCGCCTTTAGCGACAGCCTCGCGCGTAAGGCTTGCGGCCACATCAATGTTGGCAGCCATGTCGTTGCTGGCATTGACCTGCAAGCAGGCCACAGTGAAGGCTTGGGTTGCGTCCGCCATCACGACTGCGCTAGCAGCGGATCGAGTCCACCTTTTTGATCGAGCGCATACAAATCGTCGCAGCCGCCGATATGGCGCTCATCGATAAAAATTTGCGGCACTGTGTAACCGCCTTGGGCGCGCGCGATCATTTCTTGTTTCTTTTGTGGTTCAGCCAGCACATCGATCTCGGCGAAGGCCACGCCCTTCTGTCGCAGAAGCTGTTTGGCGCGGTGGCAATAACCACAAAATGGCGATGTGTAAATTTCGATTTTAGGCATGGTGGTGGGACGCAGTTGAGTGTTTTAGTGTAGGCTTGATCAACGCGGTTGCAAAGATCGAGGTTGCAGCTCAGCAGCCAATAGGCCACTCAAATTTGGGTATTTCATGGCAATCGGGCGTGTTTTGCTGCTGTGCGGCGAGGTCGAGGGTCCGTTCTTAGCCGCAATCCTGCGCGCCCATCAACCCGCATTGCAGCTCGAATTGGTCAATTCTGCCGAGGCCCTGAGTGCAGCAAGCCAGGTCCCCATGGACGGCACGCGCCTCGTCTCGTTTTGCAGTTCGGTCATTGTGCCCGAGGCCATCTTAAGCCAACTGCCCGGGCCTTCTTACAACTTCCACCCGGGCCCACCCGAATACCCCGGACGCTACCCCAGCGTGTTTGCGCTGTATGATGGGGCCGAACAATTCGGCATTACGGTTCACGAAATGGCCGCTAAGGTCGACGCCGGACCCATTGTTGCCGCAAACTGGTTCACTGTGCCGAAGGACTGCACGTTGCCCCAACTTGAGGAACTGGCATTTGCCGCGCTCGTCGAGAAGTTCCGAGCGCTCTCGTTCCATTTAGCGACCGTTGAACGACACCTGGTGCGCATGCCCTATCGCTGGGGCGCGCGCAAAACCAAGAAGGCCGACCGCGATGCCCTATGCCGCATCACGCCTGATCTCGATGCCGCTGAAGTCGCGCGACGGCGACGGGCGTGCGGGCAAAGTTTGTGATTGCGATGTCATTGAAAAAATCGCTTTGGGGATAGTTCTCAGGTGAAGCGCTTCATACTAGATTTCGCCTCATGCGACTGATCCGCCACCCCATGATGTTACACATTCTGCTTTACGGCTCGGCACTGGCCGGGATGGCATTGTTCCTGGCGTGGATCGATTTCCGCCATGTCATGCACCAGGTGTCGACCGAATTTTATGTGTTGTGCGTGGCGCTGGTTTTTACCGCACTCGGCATTTGGCTGGGCAACCGGCTGGCGCCACGGGCTCGCTCGTCCGTTTTTGAGAGAAACATCCCGGCTATTACAGAGTTGGGCATCAGCGCGCGCGAGCTTGAAGTCCTCGACCATATGGCTGAGGGGGCCTCAAACAAGGTGATCGCGCGCCAACTCGAGATCTCGCCCAACACGGTCAAGACCCATATCGCCCGACTCTTCGAAAAACTTGATGCCGGCAACCGCACAGAAGCGATTACCAAGGCCCGTGGCCTGCATTTGGTGCCATGAGATAGGGTGATTTTGCGCCAATCACCCTTATGGGTGATTGGCTGGCCAGCGCCCAACAGGCATAGGTGTGTGCCTGTCACACCTGCTCACGGAGAACACCCATGAAACGCATCATCCTTATCTATGGCAGCATCGCCGGCGTGATTGTCGCCACCTGCACGGCCCTGACCATGATCGCGACACCCCACGGAAACAGCGCAAGTATGGCCGTTGGCTACTTGTCGATGCTCATCTCGCTCAGCTTGGTCTTTGCGGGGGTTAAGAAATATCGTGACGAACAACTGGGCGGTGTGATCGGCTTCTCGACTGCGCTCGGTGTCGGTTTTGGCATTTCGCTGATCGCCACGCTGTTTTATGCGCTGGGCTGGGAAGCCTATCTGTATGCGACCGACTATCGCTTTATGCCCAGCTATGTCGAAAGCACCATTGCGGCCAAGGTCGCTGCAGGCGCTTCGACCGACGAGATCGCCAAGCTCACAACTGAAATGCAAGCCTTTGCCAAAACATACGAAAACCCCGCGTTGCGGCTGCTGATTACAATGAGTGAGATGGCGCCGGTGGCGATTATCGTCACGCTGATTTCGGCGACCTTACTGCGCAAAACCGACTTCATGCCGGCCCGCGTCGGCTAGCGCCAATAGGCGCCTTTGCGGGTTTTACGCCAAGCGCCGGTAAACCAAGCGTTATGCAGGCCGCCGAGATCCTCGTTTCCACAGTTCAAGGCAGACTCTTAAAAACTGCCCGGCGCAGGCACGCGCGCGAGCAACAGCACCTCGACCTGGCGGGCACCGGCGCGCAGCAATGCACGAGAGCAGGCATCGGCTGTGGCGGCAGTGGTCATCACGTCATCGATCAGCAGAACGGCTTTGCCCTTGAGGTCTGCGTTGGGGTTGGTCTTAAACGCGCCGATCACGTTGCGGCGGCGTTGGACGCGATCAAGCCCACCTTGGCTGGGTGTGGCACGTGTGCGGATCAGGCCATCGGCAATGACGGACTTATGGGTTGAGCGGCCCAGCACATTGGCTAACAGAGCCGACTGATTATAGGTGCGCATCCACAGCCGGCGCCAATGCAGTGGCACGGGCACGATGCAGTCGATGTCGGCCAACAGCTCTGCGCCCGCACGCTGCATCCAGCCCGCCAAGTGCGCAGCAGCGTCGGTGCGGTCGGCGTGTTTGAGTTTCAACACCAGCGTGCGGCCGGAGTCACGATAGCTAAATACGGCACGGGCGCGATTGAACGCAGGCCGATCTTTCATGCAGGCACCGCACATCACCTCGTCCTCAATCACCGCCGCTTCGAACGGCAGGCAGCACACCTGGCAATAAGGCCGCGTGAGAAAAGTGAATTTGCCAAAACACGTGGCGCACAGATTGCCGGGTTGGTCGATAGCGGCATCACAGGCCAGGCACTGCGGCGGCAACAGCACGTCGAGCACACCGCGACCCACACGCCGGGTCACATCTGCCGCTGTATGTAGGACTGTATGCATAGAATAGAGAATGGCATAATTCGTGGTCCGATTCTAACATTCGCATCTCAGTTCCGCTGCAGGTAGGGTGGCGAATGTCAAATCTGCTCCACTAATGTATGTCTGATAGTATGCTCGTGTTTGATCGTTCTGCCGTGCGCCGCCATCGCGACCGCGCGGCGCCACGTTTTGGCGAGGCCGACTTTCTGTTTCGCGAAACCGCCGAACGGCTCTTGGACCGCATGAATGACGTCACGAGGCGATTTCCGCTGGCGCTGGATTTAGGTTGCCACACTGGCCAGGTGGCGCAGACTTTGCACCCGTCGGCCAAAATCGACCACCTGATTCAATGCGACGCATCAGTGCCCATGGCCCATGCGGCAAAAACAAATTCGCATGCAACCGTTGTCGGTGATGAAGAAGCCCTGCCCTTTGGCGATAGCACACTCGATTTGGTGCTCTCAAATCTATCACTGCACTGGACCAACGACTTGCCTGGCGCGCTGGTGCAAATTCGCCGCGCCCTGAAGCCTGATGGCCTATTGCTGGCCACGTTGTTTGGCGGTGAAACCCTGAAGGAGCTGCGCGCGGCGTTGCTGGACGCCGAAAGCGAGATCACCGGTGGCGTCAGTCCACGCATCTCGCCTTTCGTCGATGTGCGTGATGCCGGCCAGCTGATGAACCGCGCCGGCTTTGCCCTGCCGGTGATTGATGCTGATTCCATGACCGTCACTTACGCCGAGCCGCTGAAGCTGATGGCTGATTTGCGTGCGATGGGAGAAACCAATTCTGTGCACGAACGGCGTAAAACGTTTCTGCGGCGCGATGTGCTGGCGCGTGCTTTACAAATTTACCGCGACAAATTTTCGGATTCGCGCGGGCGTGTGACTGCGACCTTTCAAATTGTGACCATGACCGGCTGGGCCCCCCATGCCTCGCAACAAAAGGCCTTGCGCCCCGGCAGCGCCAAAGCACGTCTGGCCGATGCGCTAAATGCCACTGAAACATCGCTTGATGACAAAACGCCGACAAAGAGGTCGCCATGAAATTTGAAAAGCCACTGATCGAAGGCACGCTGATCAAACGCTACAACCGCTTTTTTGCCGACGTGACGTTGACGGATGGCAAGGTTGTCACCGCGCACTGTGCTAATTCCGGATCCATGTTGTCGGTGAAAGAGCCCGGCTCGCGCGTGTGGCTGACGCCGGTTGATAACCCAGAACGCAAACTCAAATTCACCTGGGAGTTCATCGAGATCGGCGGCGGGCTGGTGGGCATCAATACCGCCTATCCCAACCGCCTGGTTGCTGAGGCGATTGCGGCGGGCGAGATCAAAAGCCTGAAAGGATATGCATCCCTCAAACGTGAGCAAAAGTACGGCAAAAACTCGCGGATCGACATTTTGCTAGAAGATCCCAAAAAGCCGCCCTGCTACGTGGAAGTGAAGAACGTGACCATGAAGCGCGATCTGGGGCCAAAAGGCAGGGCCGAGTTTCCCGACTCCGTAACCGAGCGGGGAACCAAGCATCTCAATGAGTTAGCCGAGGTGGTGAAAAGCGGTGGCCGAGCGGTGATGTTCTATTTGGTCCAACGCACTGATTCTAAAACGTTCGGCTTGGCCGCCGATATTGACCCTGATTATGCCAAAGCCTTTGAAAAGGCTATGAAAACTGGCGTTGAAGCGCTGTGTTATGGTTGCGAAATGACAACCGATAGTATAACCATCGGCAAGCCGTTGACGATGGATTTACCGGGATAGGGTCTTATCTGATACCCGTCTACGACTGTTTGAAATCTGCCGGCCCGCCGGCACAACGAATGAACCTGGAAATGAGAGAACCGGCCCTCCGCCGTCCCCGCGACATCGAGCTGCATGGACCCGAAGCTTTTGCGGCGATGCGGAAGGCTGGCCGTTTGACCGCCGAGATTTTGGATTTCATCACGCCCTATGTGCGCCCTGGCGTAACCACAGGCGAGATCGACCGCCTGTGCCACGAGTACCACACCAAGCATGGCGCCATTCCTGGACCGTTGAATTATCGCGGCTACCCAAAATCGATCTGCACATCGGTAAACCATGTCGTGTGCCATGGCATCCCAGGCGAGCGGGTGCTGCATGACGGCGACATTGTGAACATCGACGTCTCGCCGATTTTAGACGGCTGGTTTGGCGATTCTAGCCGCATGTACTTTGTCGGTGACGTCAAAATCAAAGCCCGCCGTTTGGTTGAAGTGACCTACGAGGCCTTGATGCGCGGCATTGCCGCTGTGAAGCCCGGCGCGACTTTGGGTGACGTGGGGTATGCCATTCAATCTTATGTCGAAGAGCAGCGCTTTTCCGTGGTACGCGATTTTTGCGGCCATGGCATTGGCCGCGTGTTCCACCAGCCGCCCAACGTCATGCACTTTGGCGAGCCCGGCGAAGGCTTGGTGCTGGAAGCCGGAATGATTTTTACGATCGAGCCGATGGTCAATGCCGGGCGCTACGACACGAAAATTTTGGAAGATGGCTGGACGGCCGTGACGCGCGACAAATCGTGGTCGGCGCAGTTCGAACACACCGTTGGCGTGACCGAGACCGGTGTTGAAATCTTCACGCTTTCTCCTAAGGGCTATACGTGCGCGCCCTACGGCCCGGAAAACGAACCGGCGCATTCCGCCCCTTTCTAGTTATGACGACCAAGGGCCTTGGCGATGCAAGCGGCCAAGACTTGTTCTTGGCGCCCGCATCGGATCAAAGCCAAACGCCTGACTATGTGGGGCACCGCCAACGCCTGCGCGAACGATTCTTGAATGGCGGGGCGGACAGCCTGCCCGATTACGAATTGCTCGAGCTGCTGTTGTTCATGGCCCAGCCGCGCGCCGACACCAAACCCATTGCCAAAGAGCTGCTGCGGAAATTTGGATCGTTCGCCGAAGTGATTTCTGCCGACGCCAATGCGTTGCGCGAGGTGAAGGGCATCGGCGATGCCGGTGTGGTGTCACTCAAAGCGGTGCAAGCCGCAGCCCAACGTTTGCTTCGCACAAAGATAAAAGACGCGCCGGTGATTTCATCATGGGCTGCATTGATCGATTACTGCACGGCGCAAATGGCCTACAACACCATCGAGCAATTTCGCGTGCTGTACCTCGACCGCAAAAACAAACTTATTACCGATGAGGCACAAGGCGAAGGCACGGTCGACCATACGCCGGTTTATCCGCGCGAGGTGGTCAAACGCGCATTGGAGTTGAACGCAAGCTCCCTCATCATGGTTCACAATCACCCGTCGGGCGACCCAAAGCCTTCGCAGGCTGACATCGACATGACCCGCAAGGTCAAAGAGGCTGCCGGCGCGGTGGGACTGACGCTGCATGACCACGTCATCGTGAGTCGCGGCGGGCATGTGAGCTTTAAGACGCAAGGGTTGTTGTAGGTCTAACCGACCCCTGGCGAGCGCGCCAAGAATTGCTTATACAAAAGTACAAATTTCTATTCTGAAAGAGCGCCGATGATCCCCCGTTACGCCCGGCCCGCCATGACCAAAATCTGGGAGCCGGACAATAAGTTCCAGATCTGGTTTGAGATCGAAGCCCACGCCTGCGACGCCCAAGCCAAGCTCGGGGTGATCCCTGAATCTGCCGCTAAGGCGGTGTGGGATAAAGGCAAGTGGGACATCGCGCGCATTGATGAAATTGAAAAGGAAACGAAACACGATGTGATTTCGTTTCTGACAAACCTGGCCGAATACGTGGGGCCCGACGCACGGTTTGTCCACCAAGGCATGACGTCATCTGACGTGCTGGACACGTGCCTGTCGGTGCAGTTGGTCCAAGCTTCAGCGCTGTTGATCAAAGACATCGACGACTTGTTGATTGCGCTGAAGCGCCGCGCCATGGAACATAAAATGACGGTGTGCATGGGCCGCAGCCATGGCATTCATGCCGAGCCGACAACCATGGGCCTGAAGTTTGCTGGCTTTTACGCGATGTTCGAACGCAACCGAAAGCGCCTGGTCGCCGCCCGCGATGATATTGCCAGCTGTGCCATTTCAGGCGCGGTGGGCACGTTTGCCAACATCGATCCCAGCGTCGAAGAATACGTTGCTGATCGCATGGGCCTGGGTGTTGAGCCCGTCTCGACCCAAATCATTCCGCGCGACCGGCATGCACATTTCTTCGCCACGCTGGGCGTGATCGCCAGTTCTATAGAACACGTGGCCACGGAGATTCGGCATTTGCAACGAACCGAAGTGCGCGAAGCCGAGGAGTACTTCTCGCCGGGCCAAAAGGGGTCATCGGCGATGCCCCACAAGCGCAACCCGGTATTGACCGAAAATCTTACAGGCCTGGCACGCGTTGTGCGCGGCTACGTCACGCCCGCTCTGGAAAACGTGACAACGTGGCACGAGCGCGATATTTCGCATTCATCGGTGGAGCGTTACATCGGCCCCGATGCCACGATCACGTTGGACTTTGCTTTGGCGCGCCTGACGGGCGTGATTGATAAGTTAGTTTTGTACCCCGACGCCATTGCGCGGAACCTCAACATGATGGGCGGGCTGGTGTTTTCGCAGCGCGTGCTGTTGGCCCTCACGCAAGCTGGTGCCAGCCGCGAAGACGCCTACGTGATGGTGCAACGCAACGCCATGAAAGTGTGGAACGGCGGCGGGCAGTTGTTGGAGTTGCTGAAAGCCGACGCCGATGTGACGGCCAAAATCCCCACCGCCGACATCGAAGCGCTGTTTGATATGAGCTACCACACCAAACATGTGGATACGATTTTCAAGCGCGTGTTTGGCGACTCTTAATTTAAGCGCGCCGCGACGCGAAAGCCGATCACGGCGTTGCGAAATTCAGGCAAGTCGTCGCGGCCACGCGCCGCTGAACGCGCATAACGCGCCACAGACTCATAGCCGGTGCCTTTAATCATCCGCTTGTAGCAATGCTCGCCGCTGGTCACAGGCGCGGGCGTGCCGTCTGAAAGCGTGTGATCGAACGACCAGCAATCAAACACCCACTCCCACACATTGCCGAAAGTGTCATACAGCCCAAACACGTTGGGCGGGAACGAGCCCACGGGTGCCGAAAACTCAAAGCCGTCATTGCACGCATGTGCTTCAACCTGCGGGAAGCGCTGTTTCACATTCTCATCGGCAACATTGGCATGTTTGCAAATGTCGGCGCGGTTCGTGCCCCACGGAAAAGTAGTCGTGCTGCCCGCGCGATTGGCATATTCGAACTCGGCTTCCGAGGGCAGATAATAGCTATGGCCGCCTTTAGTATTCAGCCATTCGACATAGGCCAGCGCGTCATACCACTCCACACAAACAACCGGATGATTATCGGTTTGCGGGAAATTGGTGGTGCGCCAATTGGCCTCGGGGTCGGCATTCCATTTGCCATTGAACGTGCGACAGTTAGCGCCAATCGGCCGTTTGGTGGCTGCGACAAACTTGGCAAACTGACCGCGTGTGACTTCAAACTTACCCAAGGCAAAAGGCTTGGGGATCGTCACTTTGGTTTGCGGTCCATCCCAGCGCTGCCGGTCGGGTTCGTCATCGGGAGCGCCCATGGTGAACGTGCCTGCGGGCACAATCACCATCTCGGGACAGTCGGCGCAATCGCGGAATGCCTTAGGGTCAGCGGCAAGGCCCTGCCCAGCCACAAACATACTTATCAATATGCCGAAAACTACTCGCATCGCTCCCTCCCCCGAGATCGCGGCGAAACGAAGACCAAAAAGCTACTTTTTGGTTTCGCCGATAATTTGGCGAGCCGCCTCGTCGCGCATTTCGATGAGTTTGCCCAAAAGGTCAGCATCGGCAATCACGACTTTTTTATCGGCCAGGTCTTTTCGCACTTTGGCCAGCATGTCTTCATCGCCGGGGGCATCCATATTCGAGCCCACGACATCTTTGGCGTATTGATCGGCCGCAGCGCCGCTCAAGCCAAGTTTTCCAGCCAGCCACTGACCAAACAATTTGTCGCGGCGCGAGCCGACCTTAAACAACTGGTCTTGGTCGAGCTGAAACTTACGTTCGAACCCTTTTTCGCGCTCTTGGAATGCGTCGCTCATAAATCCTCGCTTGGTATGGCCGCTTCGGTGCGTCCCTATATAGATAGTGCACTTTTGTCGCAATCAACAGTTTGACCTGCAACAATTATCATTGACGATTTCATGACATCGGCCAAGTCTGCGCCGATGTGTACCGTCGTTATTTTACGCCGCCCGACCCACGATTGGCCCCTGATTTTAGGGGCTAATCGCGATGAAATGTTGACCCGCCCCTGGAAGCCCCCGGCCCGCCATTGGCCTGACCGGCCCGAAGTGACCGCCGGCTTGGATGAGTTGGCGGGCGGCACATGGATGGGCATGAACGACACCGGCGTTGTCGCCTGCATCCTCAATCGTCATGGCACGCTGGGGCCACAAGACGGCAAACGCTCGCGCGGCGAGCTAGTGCTGGACGCCTTAGACCACGCCGACGCCAACGATGCCGCTGCGGCGTTGTTTGATATTTCCATCCGTGCCTACAGGCCCTTTAATATGATCATCGCTGACAATCGCGATGCCTGGTGGCTGGCCTTACGCGACGGCGCAGACCGCATGTTGCTTGAGCGTATCCCTGATGGCCTGTCGATGTTCACCGCCGGTGAGCGCAACGACCCCAACGAAGCGCGCATCGCGACCTTCTTGCCACAGTTTCAAAACGCCACCCCACCCGACCCAGAAGCCGCGCGCTGGGACACCTGGGCAAAACTAATGGGCGCGACTGACCCGGCGGGCGACCCAACCCATGCAATGTCGTTTCATCATGGCAGCGGCTTTGGCACCTCATCGTCGTCGCTGGTGGCGTTTCCCTCCATCGACGCAAGCCACGAACGCAAACTCCGCCCGCAATGGTTGTTTGCCGCAGGACCGCCCGATTCTATCGCCTACCAACCCATGAGCTAATCTTCGCACCCTGTGGATAAAATCTGCGAAGCCATCAAAATAAGGCATTTCTGGCCTGCGTTTTGCCCGTGTTGTCGGCCTTTGGCGTGCCTGCTATAGCACCTCTCCGAATGGCTGACGTTATGCCGTTCCGGCGTCGATCTCGGTTGTATTTTCATTCAAGGGGAAAGCCCCGCCATGGCGCGACGCAAACAAATCTACGAAGGCAAAGCCAAGATTCTGTTCGAAGGTCCTGAGCCGGGCACGCTCGTGCAGTATTTCAAGGATGACGCGACGGCCTTCAACAATCAGAAGAAGGGCACGATTACCGGCAAGGGCGTGCTCAATAATCGGATCTCGGAATACCTGATGCAGCGGCTGGAGGAAGTGGGCATTCCCACGCACTTCGTGCGCCGCCTAAACATGCGCGAGCAATTGGTCAAACAGGTCGAGATCATTCCAGTCGAAGTTGTGGTGCGCAACATCGCCGCCGGATCGATATCTAAAAAATTCGCGATCGACGAAGGCACACGCCTGCCGCGCTCGATTGTTGAGTACTATTACAAGAACGATCAACTGGGCGACCCGATGGTGTCGGAAGAACACATCACCGGATTTGGTTGGGCGTCGATCCACGAGATCGACGAAATGTTGAATATGTCGCTGCGCATCAACGACTTTCTCACCGGCCTGTTTTTGGGTATTGGCATCAAGTTGGTGGATTTCAAAGTCGAGTACGGTCGCCTGTTCCACGAAAACGGCGATTTGCAAATTGTGTTGGCAGATGAAATCTCGCCCGACAATTGCCGCCTGTGGGACGTGAAAACCAACGAGAAGATGGATAAAGACCGCTTCCGTCGCGACATGGGTAAAATCGAAGAAGCTTACCAAGAAGTGGCGCGCCGATTGGGCATTTTGCCCGAGAGCGGGCCTTCAGATGTCAAAGGCACCGCGACGATCCAGTAACTTCCCAATCCCCGGTCATGATCCGGGGATTGAACTATGAGGAGACCACCGTTGAAGGCAAAAGTTCACATCACCCTGAAATCGGGCGTGCTCGACCCCCAAGGCAAAGCCGTTGAACACGCGCTCGGCGGGCTGGGCTTTAAGGACATCACCGATGTCCGCCAGGGCAAGTACATCGAGCTGACGTTGAGCAGCAAAGATAAGAAGAAGGCCCAGGCGGAAGTCGAGAAGATGTGCAAAGCGCTGCTGGCGAATACGGTGATCGAAAATTACACGGTGGAATTGGCGGAATGAAGGCGGCGGTTATCGTATTTCCGGGGTCGAACTGCGACCGTGATGTTGCAGTTGCATTAGAACAAAGTACCGGCAAAGCGCCCGCCATGGTCTGGCACCGCGCCAGCGACCTGCCCAAGGTCGACTTGATCGTTCTGCCGGGTGGTTTTTCTTACGGCGATTATCTGCGGTGTGGCGCCATGGGCGCGCAGTCACCCGTGATGGCCGAAGTGAAACGGCGCGCATCTAAAGGCGTGCGCGTCATTGGCATCTGCAATGGCTTCCAAATTCTAACTGAAACAGGATTGCTCCCCGGCGTGCTGATGCGTAACCGCGATTTGAAATTCATATGTAGCGATGTGCATTTGAAAGTCGAGCAAACCAAAAGCGCTTTCACGGCCGGCTACAAAAAAGATGAGATGATCACACTTCATATTGCGCACAATGAAGGCAACTATTTTGCCGACTCTAAAACCCTGAAAGAAATTGAGGGCAATGGCCAGGTGGCCTTCCGCTATTGCGAGGCGAACGGCAAACCCACTGCCAAAGGCAACCCCAATGGCGCGAAAAATAACATCGCCGGTATTTTTAATGCCACGCGGACTGTGCTGGGCCTGATGCCGCACCCTGAGCGCGTCGCCGATCCGATGTTAGGCAACAACGACGGACGCAGATTGTTCGATAGCTTGGTGGAGTCCGTGGCGTGAAAAAAGCAAAAGCAAAACTCACGCCCGCCGATATCAAGTCACATGGTTTGACAACGGAAGAATACGCGCGCGTTCTCAAAATTATGGGCCGCGAGCCCAATTTGGTGGAACTTGGTATTTTCTCGGTGATGTGGTCCGAGCATTGCTCGTACAAGTCATCCAAGCATTGGCTGAAAACACTGCCCACGACCGGACCTCACGTCATCTGTGGCCCCGGCGAAAACGCTGGTGTGATTGATATCGGCGATGGCATGGCGGCTATTTTCAAAATGGAAAGCCATAACCATCCATCTTTCATCGAGCCTTACCAGGGCGCCGCAACAGGCGTGGGCGGTATTTTGCGCGACGTGTTCACCATGGGCGCGCGCCCCATCGCCAACATGAACGCACTGCGCTTCGGTGACCCCAGTCACCCCAAGACCAAACATTTGCTGTCGGGAGTCGTGTCGGGTATCGGCGGTTACGGCAATTGCGTCGGCGTGCCCACGGTTGGCGGCGAAGTGAATTTTCACGCCTCATACAACGGCAACATTCTGGTCAACGCGATGACGGTGGGCTTGGCCCGCGCCGACAAAATCTTTTATTCAGCCGCCTCGGGCCCCGGCAATGCGGTTGTCTATGTCGGCTCGAAAACGGGCCGCGACGGTATTCATGGCGCGACCATGGCATCGGCCGAATTCGACGAATCGTCGGAGGAAAAGCGCCCAACGGTGCAAGTTGGCGACCCGTTTACCGAAAAGCTGCTTATCGAAGCGTGCATGGAACTGATGGCCACCGATGCCATCGTTGCCATCCAAGACATGGGCGCGGCTGGCTTGACCAGTTCATCCTTCGAGATGGCTTCGAAAGGCGGACTTGGCGTTGAGTTGAACCTCGACAATGTGCCCCAACGCGAAGCGAATATGACGGCCTACGAGATGATGCTGTCGGAAAGCCAAGAACGCATGTTGATGATCTTGAAGCCCGGCAAAGAGAAGCTGGCGGAAAAGATTTTCAAAAAATGGGAATTGGACTTTGCCATTATTGGAAAGCTGACCAAAACCGGCCGGATGGTGCTGAAACACCACGGCAAGGTAGTTGGCGATTTGCCCATCGATCCTCTGGCCAAAGCCGCACCCGAATACGAACGCCCTTGGACGCCGTCGCGCAAGCAACCCGTGATTGCCGCTAGCGATGTCAAAGAGGTGGACTGGAAAGTCGCGCTGAAGACATTGATGGGCTGCCCCGATTTGGTCAGCCGTCGCTGGGTGTGGGAGCAGTACGACCACACTGTCATGGCAGATACGGTGCAACGCCCCGGTGGCGATGCCGCCGTGGTGCGCGTGCATGGCACCAACAAGGGCTTGGCGATCTCTACCGACTGCACGCCGCGCTATGTGAAGGCGGACCCGGTCGAAGGCGGCAAACAGGCCGTGGCCGAAACGTGGCGCAACATCACTGCGGTGGGTGGCAAACCGCTGGCGATCACCGATAACTTAAATTTCGGTAACCCCGAGAAGCCCGAGATTATGGGCCAAATTGTCGGTGCCATTCAGGGAATTGGCGAAGCGTGCAACCGACTGGCTTACCCGGTCGTGTCGGGCAACGTGTCGCTGTACAACGAAACCGATGGCAAGCCGATTTTGCCAACCCCCGCTATTGGCGGCGTCGGGTTGATCGACGACCTGTCAAAAACCATGACGCTCGCGTTCAAACGCAGCGATGAAGTGATCATCCTCATCGGCCAAAAAGATTCCGCCAGTGGTTGGCTCGGCCAGTCGCTGTACTTGCGCGAAGTGTGCGGCCAAGAAAAAGGCGCACCGCCCCCCGTGGATTTAGAAAAAGAAAAGTACGCAGGCGATGCGGTGCGAGGTCTGATTACCAACAGCCTCGTCACAGCCTGCCACGACTTATCTGACGGCGGGCTGATGGTGGCGCTGACGGAAATGGCGCTGGCGTCGGGAATTGGCTGCACCATGGACGACCCCGGCGCGCCACGTCATGGCCTGCTGTTTGGCGAAGACCAGGGCCGCTATGTCGTGACCGCGCGCGCACGACACGTCAAAGCGATCATGGCCGCCGTCGATCAAATGGGCATCGCGGTAAAGGTGATTGGCACCACTGGAGGCGAGGCCATTGAAATCTCGGGCGCCGGCAGTGTGTCGCTGAAAGATTTGCGCGCATTGCATGAAGGCTGGTTCCCCGCCTATATGGCCGCCTGAGTAAAGAAAGAGGTTATCCCATGGCCATGAGTGCCGCCGACATCGAGAGCATGATCAAAGACGCATTCCCCGATGCGCAGGTCACCATTGAGGACTTGCGTGGCGATGGCGACCATTACGCCGCAACTGTGGTGGCCAGTGCGTTTAAAGGCAAAAGCCGCGTCCAGCAGCACCAAATGGTGTATGCCGCCCTGAAGGGCAAAATGGGCGGGCAGTTGCATGCGCTGGCCCTGCAAACCAGCGCGCCAGCTTAAGCTTTGCAGGCTTTGTCTTCAGGCCCGTTGTGCGATAAGCTAAGTTATCCCATATACATCTGATCGTTATCAGGAAAGAGACCGCCATGTCCGACAACCCCGCTATCGAAACCATCAAAAAAGACATCGCCGAGAATGACGTTGTGCTGTTCATGAAAGGCACGCCGATGTTTCCGCAATGCGGCTTCTCAGCCGCCGTGGTGCAAGTGCTCAGCCAATCAGGCGTGAAGTTCAAGGGCGTGAATGTTCTGGCCGACGATGGCTTGCGCAACGGCATTAAAGAATTCACCAACTGGCCGACCATTCCCCAGTTGTACGTGAAGGGCGAATTCGTCGGCGGCTGCGACATCGTGCGCGAAATGGCGCAGTCGGGCGAATTGGAACAACTGTTCAAAGACAAGGCCGTCGCCACAGCGGCGTAATTGAGCGGGGCCGAAAGGCCCCGTTTTCATGTCACCTGCCGCGCGTTTGGGGATTGTTGTACCAGTCGTCTTTTTGCAACTGGTCCCAAATGCTCTGTACAACACGCCCGCCCTCGGCCACCACCTTGGCTTCGTCGTCCACCGCCAACTGCCCGTCATAAATTTGGATGCGCCCGTCGGTCATGACGTGACGCACCATCATCCCGTTGCAGTAAAGCAGGTTATTCAGCGGCTCGGGCGGCAACGCCCCAGAGCCGGCTAAAAAGCCTGACACATCAACGCAGACGAGATCGGCCCGCGCTCCCGCGGCGATGCGCCCCAAATCTTTACGCTTGAGCGCATCAGCCGGCACACGTGTCGCCCCTTCAATCGCATCCCAGATTCCAGGCTCCTTAACACTGCGCGTTTTATCGCCGCGTAGGTGCCAATAACGCACCTGGCCAATCAACACCGCAAGTTTAAGGTTTTCCAGGTAATCGTTCGAATGTGTGTCGATGCCAATGTTGGTGGCCACGCCTGCGGCCAAAGCGTCGGGATAGGGCATCGACGGCCCGCCCGCACCGCCCGCTGATGGGCAATGTGAAAATACGTTGCCATGCTTTTTTAAAATGGGCCCTTCGTTGGCCCAGTCCACTGCCGTCATGTGGGCACCAAACACAGGCTGATCGAGCATGCCCATTTTTTCTAACCATTCGACGGGCGAGACTTGCCATAGGTTCTTCACCCGTGTGGCCTCTTCCCGCGATTGAACGCAATGCAGATGAAAACCTGTGCCCAGGTCGTCGCACGCGGCCTTCATGGCGCGCATGGTTTTTTCGGTATGCGTATCGGTAGCGTGGGCCGTCATCATGGGCAGAATGCGCCCGTCGCTGCGGCCCATGTTCTTTTTGCCAAAGGCGCGCGCCCGTTCTATTTCCCGTAACGTCTCGTCCTCGGATGCAAACAACGGCGCATCGTCTTTGCGAAACCACACATCAAACAGGCGCAAGGTATTGGGGATCATGGGCCCGGGATAGCCACGCACGCCCCACTTCTCGGCCACGCGCACATAGGATTCCGCTTGGCGCAATGTCAGCGACATTTCGATTTGCGTCGTGCAGCCCGAGCGCAGCAGCTCGGCCAAGTTAATGGCTGTCAGCGCGTCTTGATCAGAATCCGACAACCGCTCCACCAGCTCGAGCGGGTACTTGTACGAACGCCCCGATTCAATAATGCCGCGCGTCGGCGTGGCGCTGCACACATGCGTATGACCCGAGATAAAGCCCGGCACGACTAAATGCCGCGCGGCATCGAGGACCGGAAATTTGCCTTTGATGGGCGTGGTGGAAATCTCTTCGATCACGCCGTTGCGCACCAAAATTTGCGCGCCGCGCTCAAGGTCGAGTTTCTCGCCCTTCTCAACCAACGCCCAACCGGCATTGATGACAAACGCGCCCTCGGGTGGGCGTGGTGCGTTTTTGGTTTTGGCCACTGCCGCCGCCGACAGCCCCGCAGCAGCAACCGGTGCAACGGCGACAGCCCGCAGCATGCTGCGTCTGCTGGTGCCTTGCGCTTTGGCCGAGTTGCAGATGAAACACGAGCCAAAAAATTCTTCGCGTGCGATGTCGTTGGTCATGCAACCCTCCCCGATTGATCAGGCAAGGCTATTGCAACGCTCTCCAAAGCAAAAGCCCCGCTGTTGAGGGCGGGGCTTTGAAAACTGAGATAAAAGAGCGCGATGAGCGGAGCATTTTCCCGAGAAGTGGACCTCCACTTGGCGTGGAAAATGCGACCAATCAAAGAGTTTATCGCGAATAGAACTCGATCACGAGGTTGGGTTCCATTTGCACCGGATATGGCACGTCCGACAACGCCGGAATGCGCTTCAGGCCACCCGTATGCTTATTGTGATCGACATCGACATACTCGGGCACATCGCGCTCGGGGCTTTCGATGGCTTCCTTGGTCGCGGCCATATCACGGCCCTTTTGACGCACTGCAATCACGTCGCCAACTTTCACGAGGTACGAGGCAACGGTGACGCGCTTGCCGTTCACCGTGACGTGGCCGTGGCTGACAAACTGGCGCGCGGCAAACACGGTGGGAACGAATTTCATGCGATAGATCAGCGCGTCCAAACGGCTTTCGAGAATGCCGATGAGGTTCTGCGAGCTGTCGCCCTTGCGGCGCATGGCTTCGGCATAATACTTGCGGAACTGACGCTCCGACACGTTGCCGTAGTAGCCCTTCAATTTTTGCTTCGCCATCAACTGCACGCCGTAGTCGGACGGCTTCTTGCGGCGTTGGCCGTGTTGGCCGGGGCCGTATTCGCGTTTGTTGATTGGGCTTTTGGCCCGGCCCCACATATTGACCTGCATACGGCGGTCAATTTTAAATTTACTCTCTGCACGTTTCGTCATTGTCGTATCCTATTGCTTCTTGGTGATCCTGGTTGGACATGCGCTCGACACCTGTTTGACCAGATGGCGCCGCAGCCGTGGCGAGAGAAATCAGACCAGTCGTTGCCGGTCTCTTCCCTGCCCGCAGACTCAGGCGTTAAGGCGGCGGATCATAGTGGCGGTGGCCCCTAAGTCAACCAGCCGATTTCGCTGATTTTAGTCGTTCTTTCAATGGCTTAGGTTCGGGCTCACGCTTTACGCCGGGTTGGCGGGGCGGTCGATCGGCACGCCTGCCATAGCGCAGCTCCTTGATGATGCCGTGAAAGGTGCGCACTTCTTGCTCGGTCAGCTCGGCCCGTTGCAGCATATTGCGGATATTAATAACCATGAGTTCGTTGCGCTCGGGGTCGCGGAGGAACCCGCACTCCACCAACTCGCGTTCCAGGTGCACGAACAAATCCATAATGTCTTTTTTGGCCGCCGGTTGTGTGCGGTTGAACGTCATGGCCGCTTGCGGGCCGTCATACCCCGCCTGAAACCATTCATAAGCCACCACCAACACCGCTTGCGCCAAATTCAGCGAGCTATGCTCGGGGTTCATGGGAATTTCGATGATGGCATCACAGTGCGCAACCTCTTCGCTGGTCAGACCGTGACGCTCGCGCCCGAACACAATGCCCAGTTTTTTGCCGGCGTCGGCGTGGCCACGCAGGTCGGTGGCTGCACCTTTAGCCGTGAAAATGGGCTTCACCATTTCACGACGCCGCGCCGTGGTGGCATAAACGCGCTCAAGGTCGGCAATCGCGTCGGCAAACGTCGCGAATTTTTGCGCGCGTTCCAAAATGCGCTCGCCGCCAGAGGCTGCTGCTAACGCCTTCTCGCTCAGCCAATCGACTTTGGGGTCGACCAGACGCAAATCCGTCAGCGCGCAGTTGCGCATGGCGCGCGATGTGGTGCCTAAGTTTTCGGCCAGCCGTGGCTCGACCAAAATCACGCATGGGCTATTGGCCGCGATCTTGGCAATCAGACGGCCTTTATCTTGATGAAGTGGTGCGGCAGGGCTTCGGGTCATGGGCGCAAACTAGCAACCCACGAGAGGACTTGCCAGTGGTCCAGGCCTCGCTCAGCATGGTGATCAAGGGGCCAACGGGGGAAAGCCATGGTCATCAAGTATCGCGGCGTGTGGATGACGTTTCACCGCTGGCTCGGGATCGTGCTGGGCATCATCATCGCTGTTTTGGGCGTGTCGGGCTCGATCTTGGTGTTCGAGCAAGAGATCGACGCCGCGCTGAACCCGAAGCTCCTGCGCGTCGAAACCTCGGGCAACTTCCAAAGTTTCGGTGCCATTGTTGCGGCAGCCGTGGACGCCCATCCCGGCTGGCAAGCACGATACTTGCAGCGCCATGGGGACGACCCACAGACCTCGGTCATGGTGATGTTGCGCGATGAATCGACCAGCGAAAAACAAGTATTCATCAATCCATATACGCTTGCAGTTCTGGGGGAACGCTCCGGGATGTCGGCCATTGCGCTGGTACGTCACATTCATGGCGAGTTGTTGATGGGCGAGCCGGTGGGCAGCACTATTGTCGGGGTGTTCTCGTTTCTGTGCGTGGCCTTCTTCACTGCAGGGATTTTGCTATGGTGGCCCGCCAAGGGGAGTTTGCGGCGCGCGCTGACACTCAGCGGTAACGCTGAGCCTAAGCGCATGATGCGCGAGTTGCATAACGTCTTTGGCGCTTGGCCTGCCGTGTTCTTTCTGTTGGCCTCGATCACCGTGCCGCCGTTGGTATGGATGGGCTCTGGCCAAGCCCCGCAGCCGCCAAACTCAGCGGGGCCAACACGCGCAGAAAGACCAACCAGCCCGCTTCCCGACGCCGCTGCACCGCCGCAACCCCTGACGTGGGATCAAGCCGCCGCCTTCGCGGCCAGCGAAGCGCCTGGCCAATACGTGGGCCTTATTTTGCGGCAAGAGGGCCCGCGCGGCATTTACATGGTGCGCTTCTGGCCCGCCGGCGAGACAGCGGTTTCAAAACAAAGCAACATTATTATGCCGCTCGCGGGCGGACGTATCATCCGCGTGCAGCGCCCTGCGCCGTTTACACCGGCCTCGATTTACAAAACCGAATTCGCGGCCAACATTCACTCCGGCGCAATTTTGGGTGTGCCCGGACGATTAGTGATGTTCGCCGCCGGGCTTTTCTTGCCAGTGCTGTTTGTGACAGGACTGTTGATGTGGTGGTTGGGGCGACGAAGGAATGTCGCCTAACCGGTAACCCCATTCAGCCGCTTCAGCACACGCTCGCGGCCAATCAACGGCAGCAGCAGTTTCAGTTCCGGGCCATGAGGCAGGCCTGTCAGCGCCAGGCGTAAGGGGAGGTAAAGCCCCTTCCCTTTGCGGCCCGAAGCGGTTTTGACTTTTTCGGTCCAAGCGCCCCAGGTGTTTTCGTCCCAAGGGCCCTCGGGCAATAACGGAATGGCTTGGGCGATGAATGTGGTATCTTCAATGCTGGGTGCCGCAGGCGCAAAGCATATGTGCCACCATCCGCTTGCCTCGGCGAATTTTTGCAAGTTGCCGCGCACCGCCAGCCAAAACGCTTCGCCGTGCGTGTTCAAGTCAGCCGCCGGCAAGCCCAACGCTTCAAGGCGCGGGCGCGCTACGTCATATGACAAGTCGTGCAACACTTTGGAATTGAGAAATTCCAAATCATGCGGATCGAACTTCGGTGTGGCGCGGCCAAAGTGTGAAATGTCGAACTCGGCGATCAGCTGGTCCATTGTGCTGCGCGCCTCAATCGCATCAGACGAACCGAGTTTGGCGACGAGGCTTGCGATAGACATTGGCTCTAGTCCGTTCTCGCGCAAATCTTGCAGCGACAACGAGCCCATGCGTTTGGACAAGCCCTTACCTTGGGCGTCGACCAGCAACGGCAAATGGCCGAATTGCGGCAATGGCAGGTCAGACAAAGCCTGCCAAATTTGGGTTTGGATGGCGGTGTTGGTGACGTGGTCTTCGCCACGCACGATGTGAGTCATCGCCATGTCGATGTCATCGACGACGCTCGGCATCATGTACAAAAATGTGCCATCGACGCGCACGAGCACAGGGTCGCTGAGGTTTTCGCCCCGGTAGCTGCACGGGCCGCGAACGGCATCGTCCCAGGCAATCTCACCCGCCTGAATTTCGAAGCGCCAATGCGCTGTGCGCCCTTCGGCTTCAAAGCGCGCACGGTCGGCCTCGGAGATGGCATTGTCGGCGCGCTTGTATAACGGCGGCTTACCGGCTTTGAGCTGAAGCTTACGTTTGATCTCAAGTTCGTCGGCAGTCTCGTAACACGCATACAGGCGGTTCTGCGCCTTAAGCTTGTCGGTCGCGGCCACATACGAAGCCACGCGGGCGGATTGAAACTCTTGGCTATCCCACGTCAGGCCCAACCATTTTAAGTCTCGCTCAATCGCGGCGGTGAACTCGGGCCTTGAGCGCGCGGTATCAGTGTCGTCGATGCGCAGAATGAAACGGCCACCCATTTTGCGGGCATAGAGCCAGTTGATGACGGCAGGACGCGCATTGCCGATGTGCAGCAACCCCGTGGGGCTGGGTGCGAATCTAAACGTGGGAGTCAATTCTTCGCTCCATCATCCTGGAAACCATTGGTGATCGGATAACGGTAATCGCGCCCGAATGCCAGATGGGTGATCTTGACGCCGGGCGGAGCCTGACGCCGTTTGTACTCGGCGGTTTTGAGCATTTTGTAGACGCGGCGCACAACCGCCGCATCATAACCACGCGCGGCCACAGCAGCCACACCCTCGGCGTCTTCTATCAAACCATGGAGAATGGCATCGAGCACATCATAAGGCGGCAGCGTGTCTTGATCTTTTTGGTTGGGCTTCAACTCAGCCGTCGGTGGCTTGGTAATCACATTCTCGGGCATCACCATGCCGGCGGGGCCCAACGCCCCTTCGGGTTTGTTCGCATTGCGCCATGTGGACAGCGCGAACACTGTGGTTTTGTAAACGTCCTTCAACACCGCATAGCCGCCGCACATGTCGCCGTACAAGGTGGCGTAGCCGGTCGACATTTCGCTTTTGTTGCCCGTCGAGAGCACCATTTTGCCAAACTTGTTCGACAGCGCCATGAGTGCCATGCCGCGAGCGCGCGACTGCAAATTTTCCTCGGTGATGTCGGCTTTCACGTCGGTGAAAAGCGGCTTGAGCATCGCATCATAGGCGCTCATGGCGGGACCGATGTTGATAGTATCCAACCGCACGCCCAAAAGCTTCGCCACAGCGGCCGCATCATCCAAACTTTCTTGGCTGGTGTAAGGTGACGGCATCATGACGCAGTGAACTTTGTCGGGCCCCAGCGCATCGGCGGCGATGGCCGCGCAAATGGCGCTGTCGATTCCGCCAGACAGACCCAACACGACGCCGGGGAATTTGTTTTTGCGAACGTAGTCGCCTAGGCCCAGCATTAGGGCCTGGTAGGTGCTGGCCATTTTGTCCAGCGGCCTAGCCAGTGTTTGCGGCGCGCAACGCCAGCCGCCCTCACCTTTGGTCCACGCCGTGATGCACAACCCTTCGCGCCACGACGGCATTTGCACCGCGAGGCTGCGATCAGCATTAAGCACAAACGATGCACCGTCGAATACCAAATCATCCTGGCCGCAGATTTGATTCACGTAAACCAGCGGAAGATGAGTTTCGCTCACGCGTGCGACGGCATGATTGAGACGAACGTCGGGTTTTTCCACATCGAACGGCGAGCCATTGGGGATGACCAACATTTCAGCGCCCGACTCTGCCAACGTTTCGGCGACATCCTCGAACCACATGTCCTCGCAGATCATCAACCCAATGCGCGCGCCGCGCACAACAACCGGGCCAGGCGCAGGTCCTGTTGCAAACACGCGCTGTTCATCAAACACGCCGTAGTTGGGCAAGTGATGCTTGAAACGAACAGCCGAGATAACGCCGCCGTCGAGCACCAAACCAGCATTGAATGTTTTACCTGCATCCTTGCCATCGCCACGCCACGGTGCGCCGACAATCAGCGCTGGCCCGCCATCGGCCGTGTCTTTGGCTAAATCAGTGGCCGCCTTTTGAACCGCATCCAAAAACGCCGGGCGATACACGAGATCCTCAGGCGGGTAGCCGCTGATCGACAGCTCGGGGAACACCACTAGGTCTGCTTTTAATTTTGCAGCGTCAGTGCGCGCGGCACGGATCAACGCCACGTTGCCAGCAATATCGCCGACCGTTGGGTCGATTTGCGCCAAAGCGATGGTCAGGCTTGTGGTCATCTGGGGCAGCAGCAGAAGCTACTGTGCCGCAACGACTTGGTCCTTGCGCGATTGCAAGACCCGCGCGCGCTCGTCCTTGAGCATCTCCGCAATTAAGAATGCCAACTCCAAAGCCTGTGATGCGTTCAAACGCGGATCGCAGTGCGTGTGATAACGATCACCAAGTCTTTCATCGGTAATGGCCTGCGCGCCACCGGTGCATTCAGTGACATCCTTGCCAGTCATCTCGAAATGCACGCCACCGCCGTGGCTGCCTTCGGCGCCATGTACGCCAAAGAACGCTTTCACTTCGGCCAAAATGCGGTCGAACTGACGTGTCTTATAGCCCGTGGCACTTTTGACTGTGTTGGCGTGCATCGGGTCGCACACCCAAACCACATGGCGGCCTTCGCGCTTCACCGCGCGGATCAGCGCTGGCAGATTTTCGGCAACCTTCTCCGCACCCATACGGCTGATGAGTGTCAGGCGGCCGGCTTCATTTTTCGGGTTCAGCGCATCGCACAGCGCCAACAAATCATCGGGCTTCACCGATGGGCCAATTTTCACGCCGATCGGATTGTTGATCCCTTTGAAGTACTCAACATGCGCGCCGTCGAGCTGGCGCGTGCGCTCGCCGATCCACACCATATGCGCCGAGCAGGCGTACCATTGGCCGGTGGTGGAATCGATGCGCGTGAGCGCTTCTTCATAGGGTAGCAACAACGCTTCGTGCGAGGTGTAAAACTCGGTCTCGCGAATTTGCGGAACGGTCTCGCCGGTCAGCCCGCAGGCTTCCATGAACCCCAATGTTTCCTGAATGCGATCAGCGAAGCGGCGGTACTTCTCAACCTGCACTTCGTCCTTCACAAATCCCAGTGTCCACTGATGCACCTTATGCAAGTCAGCGTAGCCGCCCTGAGCAAAGGCCCGCAGTAAGTTGAGTGTTGCGGCCGATTGATTATAGGCTTGAATCATCCTTTGGGGGTCGGGCGTGCGCGCTTCGGGTGTGAAGTCCATGCCATTGACGTTGTCGCCACGGTACGAGGGCAACTCGACGCCGTTGATGACTTCCGTGCCCGACGAACGCGGTTTGGCGAACTGGCCAGCTAAGCGACCAACTTTGACGATGGGCATGGCCGCACCAAACGTCATCACCACGGCCATTTGCAAAAGCACGCGGAAGGTATCGCGGATGTTATCGGGGTGGAATTCGGCAAAGCTTTCCGCGCAATCGCCACCTTGCAGCAAAAAAGCATTGCCGTCGGCCACGCGCGCAAGCGCTGCTTTCAAGCGCCGCGCCTCACCGGCAAACACCAGCGGCGGGTAGTTGCGCAGTGTCTTTTCGGCAGCCTCCAATGCAGCCTTATCCGGATACTCCGGAACCTGCTGGATCGGTTTGGTGCGCCAACTATCGCGGTTCCACTTCAACGCGGTCGCCATTTTACCCTCGGTTCAAAACGAGGCGGTGATATAGCCTTCAAGGGGCAGAATTACCAGCCACCCGGCCCAGAAATTAACCTTTTCCAATGGTCGGCGCGCACTAAACTGCCGCGTTTGGCATGATATGGCCCAGGCTGAAGGAGGCTGACGATGCGAGCCCTCGCGACCACCATGGCGCTGATCTTGATGTCGGCTCCCGCAATTTGTGCCGAACCTGCCGACGTCCTGGTCAAAGCTGAACAAGCCTTCAGCAAACGATCCGTCGAAGTCGGCTTTGTCGCCGCCATGAGCGAGGTATTGGCCGACGAAGCGGTGGTGCTGCAAGACGGCAGCAAGCCTGTGGTTGGCAAAGCTGCCGTATTAAAAGCTCGCGCGGAAGGCTGGCCACCCTTTGAAGCCAAGGCCGTTCTTACATGGGAGCCTTCAGCGGCAACAATTTCGAAAAGCGGTGATCTCGGTTTCACCTTTGGCCTTTATACCTTCGCTTATGTTGCGAAAGACGGGACGCCAAAATCTGCACGCGGGTCTTATGCAACCGTGTGGAAAAAGAATGCTGCCGGCACGTGGAAAGTTGTGCTCGACACCGGCACCGAAGGCCTGGAACCGTCGCCGGCAAAAAACTAACGGTCCCTTAGTCGACTTTACCGTTCAGCATCAAATCCACCAGGCGTTTGTGCTGCTCGCCAATCACACTATCGACGGCGCTCGACATCTCTTTTAAATCAAACCGCGCATAGCCGCCGACGACATAATCGAAATCAATCGTCGTTGTTCCCTCTTCGCCGGGCTTCATGCGCATGGTCAGCGTGCCGGCGATACCCTCCCCTTGCAGCGGGCCAAACCCACCTGAGAGCCGCAGCATTTTTCCGGGGGCCGCATAAATCACGCGGGCATGTTCGGCGAAACCACCACCGGGCAGCTTCTCGCAAAAGCATCCGCCGGGCTCTGCCCTGAGCGAAAAATTGGCCGCATCACCCGACCAGCTGTGGGATTTGCTCCACCACCGTTCGGGATGAAGCATCTGCGCCCAGATCGCGTCGGGCGTTGCTGCGACCTTGGAACTGAATGTGACGCTGAAACCGCCCGGGGTACTTTCGACCACGCGAGCTTCAGCGCTGGTGGTCAGCGCCATAACCAGTATCGCGGCCACGCAGTAACCGACTGCCTTTTGCATGTGAGACCTCGTTGCAAATTCCCTTTGGCGGAAGCAATTATCACTTGATTGATCATTCAATCAAGCTTAGATTTATACAATAGAGCCTTGGAAGCCGAGACCATGAGCCCCGATACACGCACCAAAATCATCATGACAGCCATGGAGCTGTTTTGGGACAAAGGCTACGGCTCGACATCGGTGGCCGACATTCTCAGCCGTTCACAAATTCACAGCGGCAGCCTGTACCACTTCTTCCCCGGCAAGCAGGATGTGCTGGTCGGCGTGCTTGAATTCTACCGCGACAAAATCGAGGAATGGCTGCTCGCGCCGATTTGGAGCGCGGTCACCGACCCGATTGAGCGCATCTTCGGGCTGCTGAATGGCTACCGCACACAGTTGCTCACAACCGATTTCGCATATGGCTGCCCGATTGGTAACTTGGCGCTGGAATTGCATGAGCCCGACCCAAAGGTCCGCCAGCTGTTGGCCGCAAATTTTACGAACTGGACAACCGCAATTGAAGGCTGCCTTGATGCAGCGGCTGAGCGCCTTCCCCCAAACACAGATCGACGGGCCTTGGCGGAATACATTCTGACCGTGATGGAAGGTGCAGTGATGCAAGCGCGTTCTTTTCGTGACATCGGTCCATTCGACCGAAATGTTGCGATGTTGCGTCAGCACATCGACTTGCTCGCATCCCAGGTGCGAGCCGAATTCGTGAAAGTGTAGAAAAAGGGGAGGCGAATATGGAACTCAATTGGATAGCCGTGATCGTTGCCGGGGCATCGTCACTTGTGCTCGGCGCTATATGGTATGCTCCGCCCGTGTTTGGCAAAAAGTGGATGGCGCTGGCAGGCTTGACGGAAGAGCAAACTCGATCGGGCTCGATGCCGGTTATATTTGGCGGCGCGTTTGCTTTGTCTGTCTTTGCCGCTGCTGTGTTCTCGATGTTTTTAGGGCCCAAGCCTGCACTTGCGTTTGCACTGGGCGCGGGGTCGTCCGCCGGGCTGTTTTGGGTCGCAGGGGGCTTGGGGATTAACTATCTCTTCGAGCGCAAGCCGCTGGGATTATTCCTCATCAACGGCGGATACTTTACCGTTCAATTCACGCTGATCGGATTGTTCCTGAGCGTGCTGGGCTAGGCCGTCTCGCCGCCCGGCGTGGGCGTGTTGATGGGCTCACGCATGGTCACAAATTCTTCGGCGGCGGTCGGATGAATACCGACCGTGGCATCGAATTGTGCTTTGGTGGCGCCGGCTTTCAGTGCAACGGCGAGGCCTTGGATAATCTCAGGCGCATCATCGCCCACCATATGGCAGCCCAAAACGCGGTCTGATTTTTTATCGACCACCAGTTTCATCATCGTGCGCTGATCGCGGCCCGAGAGCGTGTGCACCATTGGCCGAAACGAGGTCCGGAAAATTGCGACGTCGTGGGTTTTGCGCGCATCTTCTTCGGATAAACCTACTACGCACACCGGTGGCTGGCTGAACACGGCCGAAGCCACGAGGTTATACTCCATGCGCATCGGGTTTTTGTTGAACTGCGTTTCGGCAAACATACGCCCTTCGTTGATGGCCACGGGCGTCAGATTAATGCGATCAGTCACATCGCCCAGCGCAAAGATGTTTTGAACCGTTGTGCCGCTCCAGCCATCGACCACCACGGCACCTCGCTCATTCATTCTCACGCCCGTTTCTTTGAGCCCGAGCCCGGAAGTGTTGGGCGCGCGACCCGTGGCGCACATCACGGCGTCGGCGGCCAGGGTCGTACCGTTGTCGAGCACGACGGTGTATTCGGAAGCCGCTTTGGCGACTGATATGATTTTCCGGCCCGCATACAGCGTCATGCCTTTTTTGGCCAGTTCGCTTTGCATATGAGCGCGCACGTCCGCATCAAAACCACGCAGCACTTGATCGGCGCGAAACACCAAATGCACCTCAGAGCCCAAGGCGCGGAAGATGCCGGCAAATTCCAACGCAATATAACCGCCGCCAAAAATTACAATGCGTTGCGGACGTTGCTGCAGGTCCAGCGCTTCGTTGGAGGTAATCATCAGTTCGCGACCAGGAATGTCGGGCACGACGGGCCAACCGCCGGTCGCAATGAGAATTTTCGCGGCGGTTAGTCGCTTGCCATTCACCTCGACCGTGTGGGCATCAGCCAACACGCCACGACCTTCGACCAGGGTGTTGCCGGCGTTCGAGAGCAAGTTGCGATAGGCCACTTCTAAGCGGTCGAGTTCTTTGTCTTTGGCCGCGATCAGCTTTGACCAATCGTGTGTCGCGCCCTCGACGCTCCAGCCGAAACCGAGAGCGTCATCGAGTGCCTCACCAAAATGCGCGCCCATGACCAAGAGTTTTTTGGGTACGCAACCGCGCATCACACACGTGCCGCCAATGCGCGAGCTTTCGATGACGGCGACCTTCGCCCCATACTTGCCCGCCATGCGGCTGGCGCGCACGCCGCCCGAGCCAGCTCCGAGGGTAATGAGGTCAAAGTCAAAGCGGGACATGCAGGCTGAATTCCAGTGGTTTTGGGGGGCTCAAGGCCAGCAAATACGCCATTTTTGGAGCACAAAGTAAAATAAGTCGAAATAGCCTATCGCAATAGGCAACCTAAACTATTGGTTGTACGTTTGTGACACAGATTTGGGGTTGGGCCGGTAGAAGACTGAACCATTAAGTGCTTCCAGAATTTGCTTCTTTTGAACGCTTAGCGCTCAACCGTGTAACCTTTGGGGCCCGCGACCTTGATGTTGCGTATGCCGCTAAGATCGGCTGGTCGGCTTGGGTTCAAGAGCAACTCCGGGCACCACCCGGCGACGACCCCGGCTTGGCAGCGCATCTTCAAAGCCAGCGCTGGCCCATTAAATATGCCGCTGGGTCACGCGAGCGCGAAACGTGGGCTGCGGTCGACGAAGACCGCCCACTAACTTACCTGACGGCGAGCGCCGAAACGCTTTGGAAAACTGTCGACGAGGCGGGCTTTTCCATAAGCCCCGACGAGCGCAACCGCATCTACCCTGAATTTCTAGCGGGGTACTTGATCCGCAATACGCATGCCAAATGGCAACTCCGCGAGTTCATGGCCGACTTCTGGTACCAGCATTTCAACATCGGGATCGATAAAAACGTCTTCTCGGCGAATCTGCTAATTGCCCATGACCGCGACGTGATTCGCCCCAACGTGTTTGGAAATTTTCGCAAATTTCTTGAAGGCGTCGCGACGTCGACAGCCATGCTGATTTATCTCGACAATTACATTAGCACCGCGGGCAAGCCGAACGAAAACTACGCGCGCGAATTGCTCGAGCTTCACACCATGGGCGGCGGCGCTTACCTCGGCCAGTCCGATCCATTCGCTGGCAACCCCGCATCAAGGCCAGAGCAATCAGGCGTGAACGCTCCCGGCTTCACCGATGCCGACATCATCGAAGCCAGCCGTGCTTTCTCAGGCTGGACCATCGAACGCGGACAAATGATTGGCGGGGTTCGACATAAAGTGACCGCAGCGTTCCTCTATAATCCGGCGCAACACAACACGTCGGCGAAAAACTTTATGGGCGTTGATTTGTCATCACTGACAGCCGACTTGGCCCAAGGCAGAGCGATTTTAGACATTGTCGCCAACCATCCGAGCACAGCGACTTTCATTTGCACCAAACTTTGCCGCCGCATTTTTGGCGACAACCCACCTGCCAGTGTGATTGCGCGCGCAACAACCGCATGGATGGCTAATCGCCAAGCACCGGATCAAATCGGCATCGTGCTCGATGCCATTCTGACCGGCGGCAATGAAATTGGCGTTGCCTCACCCATCAAGATTCGCAGACCCTATGAACGTTTGGTTGCGCTGCTGCGCACAACAGATATGACAGCGAACGCTTGCAGTTACCTCTATCTGCTTTTCTCTTCTGTGGGTGACGTTCCGGGCGCATGGCAAGCGCCCAACGGACGGCCCGATATCAATTCGTACTGGCTATCGACGGCGGCATTGATGAAGGCGATCAATATTGTGATGGGAGTCACGAACGTCCCTGAGATCAAGATCAACCTGACCGATCAGATGCCCATTGAAGCCACGCAATCAACCGTAAAGGCGGTTGATTACTGGCTCGAACGCATGATCGGTATGCAGCTCGATTCCGCCACCTACGACGGCCTCATCAAATCAGCCCAAGACATCGGTGTTTGGTCATTGGAAAAGGGCTACAGAGCTGGCTACGAAGACCGCGTGCGCCAACTGGTGGCACTGATCGCAACCACCACTGCTTTTACATACCGCTAGCATCATGCCCATAATCCTCACCCGCCGCTCATTGATGGCTCGCGCAGCTTCCGGGATAGCTTTGACCAGCATAGGTGGCGGCGTGCGTGTATCGCTTGCCGCTAGCCCAACGCCCGCCACAGATATCCTTGTGGTCTGCTTCATGCGCGGCGGCCAAGATGCCTTGCAGATGGTCGCCCCCGCTGGAGATGCGAACTACATGCGCGCACGGCCCACCATTCGCGTCGCGCCGGATGGCGCAATGGCAGGCATCGGAGTTGGGACGTTGTCGGGCATCGACATGTATTTGCACCCCAACTTGCCCGAAATTAAAACACTATACGACTCAGGCAAGCTGGCCATTGTTCAAGCTGTGGGTATCCCAACCATCGACCGAAGCCATTTCGTCTGCCAAGACCTGATGGAGCGCGGCATGGGCGACAGCGACGCTTTTCAGTCGTTAGGTTGGCTCGCACGCCACACGCCATCACTGGGCCCATCGCGGACAGCACTTTCCACGATCGCCAGCGGAAGCAACAACCCAGCTTCCCTGTCGGGTGATTTAACTGCTGCTGCGATATCCGACATTGCTTATTTCAATATCGCAGGCGGCGAAGAAGTGGCTTCAAGATCCTTGCGTCGCATAAACAGCGGCGACAATCGATACGAAACGGCCGTCCGAAATTTGTTGAATACTGTCGATATCGTTCAGGATGGACGCCGATCATTGCAATCAGGCGAGGCTGAAGTTGATTATGGCTTCAGCGCATTCGGCGAGTCCCTGAAATCACTAGCAACCATGATCAAGATGGATATCGGCGTGGACACAGCCACCGTCGATATGTCGAGCTGGGACCATCACTCGGGACTAGAGAATGCCTTTCAGTTTATTGCCACGGACTATTCGCGCGCACTTGCGGGTTTTTGGAAAGATATCGAGAAATTCCAACATCGCGTGACGCTGGTCACCATGACAGAATTTGGCCGGCGCTTTACCGAGAATTCAAGTCGCGGCCTTGATCACGGCGCCGGCAGCATGATGATGGTGCTGGGGGGCAACGTGAAGGGCGGCAAGATCTATGGCGATTGGCCGGGATTAGCGCCGAACGAGCTTGATAACGACAGCCTGCGCGCAACCATCGACTACCGTCGCGTTTTATCGGAAATCATTGTCAAACGTCACGGCGAGCGCGACCACGGCAACGTTTTCCCAACCGTGAAATACAATCCCATTGGGATCGTTTCGGGCGACGACAGCGCTGTGAAGGCTTAGGCCAGTCCGCATCAGTTAAGCCAGGCCGGGCCTACCGCGCCAAAATTATCAAACTGCTGGAAAAAATTTGGGCGCGATAGTTGACCTAGCCAAGCGCGACACAACACAGGCAAGGTCTGCTGCGTGCGCGTCAACCGGCACTCGTCGGTGATAGGGCTACAACCTGCCAAAGCGGCGAGGTAGCGCCTACTCCACCGTCACGCTTTTGGCTAAATTGCGCGGTTGATCGACGTCGGTGCCTTTGAGCACCGCCGTGTGATAGGCCAACAATTGCACCGGTATCGTAGCCACAATTGGCACCACAAATGGATCGGTCTTGGGCATGGTGATGGCGTGCAGAGCCAGCTTGCCCACGCGCTTCACGCCCGCTTCGTCGGAAATCAAAATCACTTTGCCACCGCGCGCAACGACTTGTTCAATGTTCGACAGCGTCTTCTCAAAAAGCGCGTCAGTCGGTGCGATAACGACAACCGGTGTGCGTTCGTCGATCAGCGCAATGGGCCCGTGTTTCATTTCACCCGCCGCGTAACCTTCGGCATGGATATAAGAAATTTCTTTCAACTTAAGCGCACCTTCAAGTGCGATGGGGTACGACGAACCCCGACCCAGGTACAACACATCACGAGCTTCGGCCAACGTTTCTGCGATTTTGGCAATGTCATCATTGGCGTGCAGCATGTCGGCCACGCGCGAGGGCACTTCGGCCAAGGCCGACGACAGTCGCGCCTCAACCTTGTGATCGATCACACCACGCGCTTTGGCCAGCGAAATGGCGAAGCACGCCAAAGCCATGAGCTGTGTGGTAAATGCTTTAGTCGATGCGACGCCGATCTCGGGCCCCGCTAAGGTCGGCAACACGGCATGTGATTCGCGCGCAATGGCACTTTCGGGCGAGTTCACGACTGAGAGAATATGTTGGCCGTGGGCCTTACAATATTTCAACGGGGCGAGCGTGTCGGCGGTTTCACCCGACTGAGACACAAATATACCGAGTCCGTTTTTCGAGAGCGGCGGTTCGCGGTAACGGAATTCGGAGCCAACATCAACCTCAACCGGAATCCGCGCCAACATCTCGATCCAATACTTAGCGACCAAGCACGAATAATAAGCTGTGCCACAGGCGATAGCCGTGACGCGATCTACGGTTTTGAGATCAAACGGCAAGTCGGGAAGCGTAATGGACCGCGCTGCCGGATTGAACAGTGCACGCAGTGTGTCGCCCAGCACTTGCGGCTGCTCAAAAATTTCCTTCTGCATGTAATGGCGATAGTCGCCCTTACCAATCAGCGCGCCCGACAACGCGGTTTGTTTGATGGCCCGATCGACAACCTTGCCCGCCTTATCGCGGACAATCGCCGAGTCCTTGGTGACCATCACCCAATCGCCGTCTTCCAAATACGAAATGCGATTGGTCATAGGCGCTAAGGCCATGGCGTCGGAGCCGATGTACATGGCGTCGGTTCCGTAGCCCACGGCCAAGGGAGAGCCTTTGCGCGCACCGACCAGCAAATCAGGCTGTGAGGCAATGAGAATGGCGAGCGCAAAAGCGCCGTCTAAGCGCGACAATGCCGCTTGCAATGCATCTTCGATTTTCGGTGTGGTTGTTAGATACTCGCTAATGAGATGAACGATCACCTCGGTATCGGTATCACTCTCAAAATTGTGACCTTTGCTTTCCAGTTCCGATTTTAGTTCCTGGAAATTTTCGATGATCCCGTTGTGAACAACGGCGACGTTCCCGTCGGAATGCGGATGCGCATTGACCTCGTTGGGCACGCCATGCGTGGCCCAGCGGGTGTGCGCAATACCGACGCTCCCCGCCAGCGGTTCCTGCGCGACCTTCGCGGCCAAGGCAGCAATCTTGCCCGGCGCGCGGCGGCGATGAATTTGGCCACTAACGATCGTCGCCACGCCCGCCGAGTCATAGCCGCGATATTCGAGCCGACGCAGACCGTCGACCAACAACTCTGAGGCGTTCTCGCGCCCAATGACACCAACAATGCCGCACATGATGCGCGCTTATCCTTTTTTCTTTGCGTCTTTTTCGGCTTTTTTCTTCGCGCGATATTTTCCCGCAAACCCAGGAATGGTTTTTTGGCCCCCCTCGTTCGTCGCCAGCGCATCGTCTGGCACATCTTTGCGCACGACCGCGCCTGCACCTGTCATGGCGCCTGCACCGATTTTGACGGGCGCAACCAAGACCGAGTTCGAGCCAATCGAGGCACCGGCGCCAATATCGGTAAAGGTTTTGTTGAAGCCATCGTAATTGGCCGTAATCGTACCGGCGCCAACATTTGCCCCGGCGCCGACGCGCGCATCGCCTATATAGGTGAGGTGATTGGCTTTCGCTCCTGCTTCAAGCGTGGCATTTTTGACTTCGACGAAATTGCCGACATGGGCATGAGGGCCGATCACCGCGCCTGGGCGTAAGCGCGCAAACGGGCCCACAATCGCACCCTGCTCAATCTTGGCGCCTTCAATGTGGCTGTGGCTTTTGATCACAACGCCATTGCCGATAGTGACACCTGGGCCGAAGACCACAAACGGCCCAATCTCGACATCTTGGCCAACCACTGTATCGGCCGAGAAATAAACTGTGGTGGGATCGGTCAAAGTTGCGCCGCCCTCGATCACGTCGTCACGCATGCGTTGCTGAAATAGTGTCTCGGCGACAACCAAATCGGCGCGACTGTTGATGCCCAGCAGTTCATCTTCGTCGCCGTTCACGACGGCGCATTTTAATTCTGCTTCGCGCGCGAGTTTCACGATGTCGGTGAGGTAGTACTCACCCTTGGCGTTGTTTTTGTCGACTTTTGCCAACAGCGTCCACAGCGCCGACGCTTCAACGGCAAAGATCCCCGAATTGCATAAGCGCACCCGGCGCTCGTCGGGAGTGGCGTCTTTTTCTTCAACGATGCGCTCTAGGCCGTTTGCCGAAACAATGAGGCGCCCGTATCCCGTAGGATCGTCGGGCAGAAATCCCATGACCACAACACTGGGCGGGTTTTCCCCGGCGCGTGCAGCGCGCAGTCGATCATAGGCCTCAGCTGTCACAAACGGCGTATCGCCATAGGCGATTAGGATGTCGCCGTCGAACCCGGCCAGCGCATCCTTGGCCTGCAGCACGGCATGGCCCGTCCCAAGGCGCTCGGTTTGAACAACTGTCGGGTGCGGCGCGACAGCCTTGGCGACGTCATCCATGCCCGGACCAATCACCGCCACAACCCGCTCGACGTTAAGGTCTTTCAGTGTCGCTAAAACATGGCCGACAAGGGGCCTGCCGCCAACGGCATGCATCACCTTAGGACGCGCAGACTTCATGCGCGTCCCCATACCGGCGGCAAGAACAATGGCGGCTGTGGGGCGTTGGGTCATCGTCGGGATATGCAATGTTGGCCAACATTGGTCAACAACCCAACATGGCACGGCACCTGCCCGCGATAAAGTGTCCGTTGCCGAAAAACCCTTGGGCTTACAACAGCTTAAGATTGAGCCAGAGGCTATGAAATGCCCCCGGTTTACTTGACTCGGTCCACCCCCCGCCTTAAGAACCAGCCTCCTTTCGGCTGAACTTTTTAATGGTCCGTTGCCGATCAAGGGCGGTTAGCTCAGCGGTAGAGCACACGCTTCACACGCGTGGGGTCGCAGGTTCAATCCCTGCACCGCCCACCATCTTTCGGTCGTAACTTCAGCAAGTTAGCTGGCGACCTCGAAAGACCTCTCCGACAGAAATTCATGCTGTTCACGCTGGGATCACAGTGGAGAACGACTTTGGCATGTATTCGGCGATGGCGGGGTAAGTGGAATGTGCAAATCAGACTATTGGGCATCAGGCCGATCAGTCGGACATTCAACCGAAAAGACGATGCCCAGCGATGGGCGTTGGAGACTGAGGGAACCATCCAGCGCGGGGAGTTTAAGGGCGGCCTGGATGAGCGACGGCGCACGACCCTCAAACAGCTTCTGGAGCGTTACCGCGACAACGTCACACCCCTCAAGCGTGGTCGTCACAACGAGACCTATATGATCGAGGCCCTGCTTCGCCAGGACTTCGTCAACGCGAGCCTTGCCAGCCTGACGGCCAAGACGTTCTCCGCCTACCGTGACGAGCGCCTTAAGAGCGTCAAAGGTACAACAGTTAATCATGAACTGACCCTTCTGAGCCACGTCTACGTTATCGCGAATACAGAGTGGGGTCTTGCGGTTGATAACCCGCTGGTTGATATCCGTCGGGCTAAGAACAGTGAACCCCGCCAGCGCCGCCTTGAGAAGGGCGAGTGGGCTGCCCTTATGTCTAAACTCGCAAAGACGCGTAATAAGCTCGTCAGGCCGATCATCCGGTTTGCTATCGAGACGGGCATGAGGCGTGGGGAAATACTTGCGGCACAATGGGCGGCAATAGATTGGGAACGCCGTACACTGCACATCCCGGTGACGAAGACAGGGAAGCCAAGAACGATCCCTCTATCTCCAGCCGCCATGACGATCCTGGAAGAACAGAGGCATCTGAATCTGACAAGACCGTTTCCGCTAACGATGGAGTCCTTCAAACTCGCCTGGAAGCGCCTGATCAAACGTTCCGGCATCCCCGACCTGCATTTTCATGATCTGAGGCATGAAGCAATCACTCGGTTCTTTGAGATGGGCCTCAGCATTCCTGAGGTCGCATTAATCAGCGGACACAAGGACTTTAGGATGCTGGCGCGTTATACCCATCTGAAGGCCGAAGACGTTGCTTCCAAACTCTGGGCTGCATCAGCGCCATCGCACACCGCGCCTGTCGCATCACGTCCGTCGGTAGCTAAAACCGGTAACGTCATCACGATAACTCGAGCCACAAAATAATCCCATGCACTCAGCCGAGGTCACAAACTTGTGGCCGTGCTATAATTGACGTAGCGCGGCTAGGCTGATCCCCGAAAATCCCGTTCCGCACGGGACCGCCGCGCCATCATCTTGCGGGTGCCAGCGGAGGTGCGTCATGCCTTATGTGACGAATAAAAAGAGATATTGGATGACGCCATCAGAGGCGGTCGCGCATGTTTGCGAGGCAGAGCATTGCCTCGCCGAAGAAGTGACCTGACGGCTTTTTTTGTACCGGTCGATTTGAGAGAATTGACCCGTATAGAAGGAGCTGAAGATGGGCAAACGTGGATTTGGAGCCGAGCAGATTGTTTCCAAGTTAAGGCAGATCGAGGTGCTGATGGCGCAGGGCAAGACCGC
>CANJSF010000023.1 GCA_947476925.1 Rhodospirillaceae bacterium
AGGGCTTGAAAGTCCCCAAGAAACAAAGGCCTCGGGGCCGGCTGTGGTTGAACGATAGCTCGTGCGTTCGCCTGCGGCCAGAGCGGCGCAATCACGTTTGGAGCTACGACTTCGTAGCCACCCAGACCCATGATGGCCGCAGCATCCGGCTGATGACCTTGATCGATGAATACACACGCGAGTGCCTGGCGATCCGCGTTGCCAGACGGATCAACAGCTTCGGCGTCATCGAGGCTTTATCCGAAGTGATGCTTTATCGCGGAATCCCTGAGAATATTCGGTCAGACAATGGTCCAGAGATGACCGCCAAGATCGTGCGCGATTGGCTACAGCGGATCGGTTCGAAAACGCTGTTCATTGCACCGGGCAGCCCATGGGAGAATGGCTACAACGAAAGCTTCAACGGCAAACTCAGAGATGAATTACTGAACGGTGAAATCTTCTACAGCTTGAAGGAGGCCAAGGTCGTGATCGAACTATGGCGCAAGTATTACAACACGGAGAGACCGCATTCGGCGCTCGGTTATAGGCCACCGGCGCCGGTGGCCTATAGCCCAATACCAATCCCACTCGAACAAAGTGAAATCATGCAGTAGACTAACATTACGACTGGTGCAGAAAATCGGTCAGGTCACCCCTAACCACCTTGCGCTGTGAAATCGCATCTAACAATTATCCAACCCCTGAAGTCTCTCTGCCCATTGATCTCGTTCGGGAAATTGTGAAATCGAAGGTGTCATCTTTCACGCGAAACTCGACCCTACCCAGTCGGCGCATTTTCACACGTGATCAATGAGTTATTCGGATTTGGAGAGGGGTCACGACTGAAAGCGATTTCACAGACTGACGGCGCAGATTGTGGCGCAAGACTTTGCGCAGGCTTCGCGATTATTGGCGGAAGAGGTTAAGGTTGATGCGGTGAACATGTACGTAGCCGAGTTCCGCCGCTTTGTCAGGGGCGCTACCCATATGACCGCAACTTCCTAAAAAATTCTGGCTTTACTCACGCCAGAGGCCTGTTGCGCATGCTTCCTGTAGGCGCAGAGAAAGCGAGGCGCCATAGGCGAACCCTCCACCCCCCTTTTCGTTTGCCTGACTTTCCTTTTCGGCCTGACATGCGACAGCAATTTCTCGCTGTCGCTCAGTATACAATTTCATCATGCAACCAGAGAACGCCTCAGTCCCAGACTGAAAACCAAAAGAAGCGCATTTCTGCTGGTTCTTTTCGGCCGTTGTCATTTCTGGAGGACGATTGTCTGTCGAGCACGCCGTTATGACTAAAGCCACTATTGCGGCGTTCAGGAACAGTGTTGGACGTAAATAATGGCATCTCCGAGAATATGGCCGCTTCATTGCATCCCCCCGATAGGGACCCCCACTTTGTTGCAATGTCTAAAGCAAGTTCAACGAATTAGACCGCATATCATAGGGGTCCCAGTTCCATGGTAAATTACATGCATGAGTATTGTTAGGACTAGTACTTACTTTGTGCACGATAGGAGAGGTCGAGCTAGTGGCGGTGGTGGGACAATACCCCACCACCAGCGTTTTATTTTGAAGCCCCTAAGCACTTCGTATTGTAGAGACCAGTTAAGTACTGAACGCGTTGTTGCACTGAAGATTGATTTTGATTGGATCTACTTTCGTTCACAAAAATGCCAGGCCAGAAAAGAATGGCCATGCCGACATTCTTACCAGTAAAGCCAGAGTCCCCCTTAGCTGCTTCAAACTGAACACCGAGTTGGTTTAGTTCCAGGGTCAAAGCTTCACATGACTTATTCGTATCACCGACTTGAATAGGCTGAACCATGTTGCTCGAAACACAGCCAGACAATCCTACAGTTGCAAATAATATTATTGTTGAGATGCGCATAACTACCCCCACTGATTAATTATTTTAAATTTCGCGCTTAAATAGAAGCCGTAATATAAATTGTGTCAATAAGTAACCTATTCTATAGGTTGTAATAATAGCAGTGCGTCTTACATACTTGTTGTGGAACCTAATCAGCGAGGTCTCCGAGCGGTAAGAATATTCGTTCTCCAATTGCATGGTGTGTAGCGACTAGCTGACGACGCACTCGAACAATGCCAAACAATGCATTGGACTTACATTACTACTGGTGCAGAAAATCAGTCGGGTCACAGGGATAAAAATGGGTATTAGAAATCAACAAATAACTATCAGCATTTTTATTGGGCTACTTTTGGGCTCTTGTGCGAATGCCGACGGTAGCGTGGGTCAAGTAGGTTCAGATTTCTGGATTAGAACGGCACCGCCCGCAGATGTTGCCGCCTTTCTCGACCGGCAGGAATTATACGATCTTTGTCAAATATGGGTGAGATCAGGTGAAAGCGCTTCTGGAGGTAAAGGCCTTTTTGAAGATAGCACACGGAGAGCTATAGGCAGGTCTCTTGCTGCAAGAAAAGCCGATCCGACAACGTGCCTTGCCTATGAGATGACAGATAGGGTGCGTTCTAAATAAGCTAGTGGTTAGGGCTTTTCAAAATCCAAATCTGGTTCGCTGAGGTACATCATACCCCGGGTAGCCCCCCTGGCCCTTTCCCCGCCCCCTCGGGCACCCACCACGCCTAGGATTCAATTTCCGACTCACCAGACTCAAACTTGCTTCTAGTGGCTCCCGCACCCCAGGCTGAAGCACATGCTCAATGGTGAGCGTTTATGCCGTTTCCCTTGTTTTGCATTTCACTATCAATAGGCTTAGGTCTGGGTCTGCGCTTGGGTCTTTAATTGTGGTAAGGACATATACGATGTCGAACCCCACACGGTTAAAGGAGCAGAACATGGTATTAGGATTATTGCTACTAGTGGTGCTCGTAGCACTCGTTTCGTAGCTGAACTGATCAGCCCCCACCCCTGGGTCTGCGGCATGTCCAATCGCGGGTAGTGGCCCAGGACGCGGAGACAGCACAGTCGAGCAATTAAACGGCTGTGGTACTATCAACAACCCAGTGAGAGTTTTAGGCCAGCTTTCGTGGGGATAGAGTGGGGAAAGAGAAGGCTCAGTTTTGCCCTGACCCTTCTAAGCCTTATAAAATATGGCGCGCCCGAAGGGATTCGAACCCCTGACCTCTGCCTCCGGAGGGCAGCGCTCTATCCAGCTGAGCTACGGGCGCACAACGTCTAACCGCGAGAGTGAGGAACTGTTCTAAACTATCGGAAGCCAGAGAACAATTGGCGCAAATCCGCCCTAACGCTTGGCATTTATGGGGGCGGCAAGCCGCTCCATCACTCGCTGATCGGCACCCGATGGCAGCGGGGCTGTGGGATTGGTGATAAATGCTGCGACGTCCTTCAGCACGATATCGGCCTGCTTATCGCGCAGCACGATGTGCCAGCCCTTCGGGTAATAGGCCGCATGAAGAGTGCCGGTTTCAGACGGGAATGACTGCAAGGCCTGCAAGGTCGGCCGCTTAGGGATCAGCTGATCGTTCTGGCCATATAGATAAAGCGTAGGGAGCGTGAGCTTGGGCGGGCTGATCAAGGCCTCGTCCATCAGGTTGGTGATGCCATAAATCGAATCAATGCGTGTGTTTTTAATGAACAATGGATCGCGCGAATTGTGACGCAACAATTCGATGTTATCGCTGGCCTGCACGCCAAAGCCGCGCCCCGTGGGTTTGAGGCCCGGCGCGAGCCGCGCGCCAAACCACAACGCCACGCGATAATAAAACGGCATGGTTGAGCGCGCCCAAACCGCTGGTGCTGCCAAAATAAGACCATCGAGGAATGGCGTTTGTAATTCGGCCACGGCCGTCATCAGCACGGCACCGCCCATGCTTTCGCCCAAGCCATAGATGGGTACGCCCGGATAGGTGCGGCGAAGGACAGCAGACAGGTCGCGCACGTCTCGGGCAAGCGCATCCTGACCTGGCCAAAGACCGGCAAAAGGTGCGCCGCCAAACCCGCGCTGGTCGTAAGCAAACACAGCAAACCCCTGCCCGGCTAAATACGGACCCGTGCCGGCATTACCGTCGGGAATTTTATCGAAGGCCTTGGCGTAATCATTGAAGCCGTGCAACGCCACGACAACAGCTTTGGGTTGGCCCTGTGGCAACCAGCGGCGCAATGGCAACGATAACCCATCGGCCGTAATGAAGGCGCTGTCGGTGATTGCGGGGTCTACAAGCGTGAGCCCGCGCGGCGCAAACACCGGAGCACATGCGCTGAGAGCGGCAAAAACCAGCACGAAGAACAACGCGCGACTTGTGCGCATCGGAATTTAGGCCGCCGTTGGTGGCGGTGCAGCACGCGTGAGCTGGAGGAAAATATCCTCCAAATCGACTTCATCGGTGCGGATATCGGCGATGTTCACGCCCGAACCACGCACGGCCTCGATAATCTCGCCCATGGCCGAGGAGCTGGGTCGATAGTTAATGTGCAGTTCCGTAGGCTTGGGCAATGTAGCATTAAAGCGCGTGAGTGTTGCTGGCACTGCAGTGAGCGGCGTGGCCGTCACAAACGTCACAGATTTATTATCGATATGTGTGAGCAAGTTGGCTGTGGTGTCGTGCACAATCACGCGACCATGGTTGATAATGGCAATCCGATCGCACAACTCCTGCGCCTCTTCCAAATAGTGGGTGGTGAGCAAAATGGTTGTGCCGCGCTGATTGAGTTCGCGAATGTATTTCCAAAGCGTTTGGCGCAACTCCACGTCGACGCCCGCGGTGGGTTCATCAAGCACCAAGATCGGCGGCGTATGCACCATAGCTTTAGCTACCAGCAAACGGCGGCGCATTCCGCCTGACAGGGTGCGAGAGTAAGCATCGGCTTTATCAAGCAAACCAACGGCTTTAAGAATTTCTTCCGTTCGCCGTTCGGGCTTAGGCACGCCGTACAACCCGGCCTGAAGTTCCAAGGTTTCGCGCGGCGTAAAAAACGGGTCCATGTTGAGTTCTTGCGGAACGACCCCAATCGCACACCGCGCCTGGCGTTCATCGGTCGCTATGTCGGAGTTCCACAGCTTAACGGTGCCCGAGGTCCGCGTGACCAACCCGGCCATGATATTGATCATGGTTGATTTGCCTGCGCCATTAGGGCCCAGCAAGCCAAAAAACGAGCCACGGGGCACGGCCAGGGTTACGTCGAATAGAGCTTGCTTTGGTGGGCGCTTGTTGGACCCAGCGTAAATCTTATTCAGATTGCGGATATCAACAGCGAAGTCGGGCAATGACATATATGAGGCACTCGGACAGCCAAAATGGCGGCCATGGGTAACGTGACAAGGCCTATACGGTCAATTGCCTGAAACTGCGACGTGAGAGCGCTTGAAAAGCCCGACCCATCGCCTCATAAACTTGAGCCAGAACTGAGCTATTTCGTCGATTGGGGATGCGCACATGGCCGAACCGGTGGAAACCATTAAAGCGGATACGACCCAGGTGAGTTGCGACGGCGGTGGCGGCGCGCTGGGCCACCCGCGCGTGTACCTGAACATCAAGCCTGAGGTGGGTCATATCGACTGCCCGTATTGTGGGCGGCGATATGCGTTGGACCAAAAAGCCAAAGCCACTGCCGCTGGGCACTAAGTGGCCACGTCACCACCGAAGCCGCGTCGGCTCTATCTGATCGACGGATCGGGCTACATTTTCCGGGCTTTCCATGGCCTGCCGATGATGACGCGCTCAGATGGAACCCCTGTGAACGCCGTCTATGGCTTTTCGTCGATGATGATGAAGCTGCTGGACGACTTGCGTGACCAAAGCGTTGAAGAATTGATTGCAGTTATCTTCGACGCCAAGCGCAAAACCTTCCGCAATGAGATTTACAAAGAATACAAAGCCCATCGGCCACCTGCGCCCGAAGAGTTGATTCCGCAGTTCGATATCATTCGCGATGCCACACGCGCCTTCAATGTCCCCGCTCTGGAATTGGAGGGCTTTGAGGCCGACGACCTCATCGCCACCTACGCGCGCCAAGCGCACGAGGCTGGTATTGATGTGGTGGTGATCTCGGCCGACAAAGACCTAATGCAATTGGTGCGCCCCGGCGTGGCCATGCACGACCCAATGAAGAACCGCAATATTGGTCCGGCGGAAGTGATGAAGAAGTTCGGCGTCGCACCGAACAAGGTCATCGATGTGCAAGCGCTGGCGGGCGATTCCGCCGACAACGTGCCCGGTGTACCAGGCATTGGTGTGAAAACCGCTGCTGAGTTGATCAACCAGTACGGCGATCTGGACACCCTTCTCGCCAAAGCAGGAGAGATCAAACAACCCAAGCGCCGCGAAAACCTATTGGCCCATGCAGATCTCGCACGCATCTCGCGGGATTTGGTGACTCTGAAAAACGATGTCCCTGTGACAGTGGCGCTAGAGAGTTTGGTATGGAACCCGCCCGACGAGGACACGTTAGTGGGGTTCTTGGCCGAGCAGAATTTCAAAAGCCTGATGGCCAAGGTGTCGGCAAAGTTGGGCGCTAATGCGGCCGTGACATCCGTGAAGAAAGAAGCCTTGGCTGCCGATGCACCAATTGTTGCGCCTGAAAAATCTGCAGCTGCCCCCATCGATCGCACCCAATACGAGTGTGTACAAACCAACGAGGCCCTGCAGCGTTGGGCCGACAAAGCTATGCACAACGGCTGGGTGTCTGTTGACACCGAGACCACGGGGCTTGATCCGCTGCAAGCTAAGCTGGTGGGCATCTCGCTGTGCGTTGTGCCTGGCGAGGCGTGCTACATCCCGTTGGAACACGGCGGCGGCATAACCCAGCAAGGATCACTCGCGTTTGATACCGCCCCACGCCCGAAACAAGTGAGCTTAAAAGATGCGCTGCATATTTTAGGGCCGATGCTGCGCGATGAATCGGTTCTGAAAATCGGGCACAACATCAAGTACGATCTGCAAATTCTGAATCGCGCAGGGTTCGAGGTCGCGCCGATAGATGACACCATCGTTATTTCGTACGTGTTGGATGGCACAAAGAACGGCCACGGCATGGATGAATTATCCGAATTACACCTGGGCCATAGCACTATTAAATTTTCCGACGTTTGTGGCAGCGGCAAAAACCAGATCACGTTTGATCAAGTGCCGCTGGATAAAGCCACCGCCTATGCCGCAGAAGATGCCGATGTAACGCGGCGGCTTCATTTGCTTTTGAAACCCCGGCTGCGTGAAGAAAAGCTAGCCACAGTTTATGAGACACTTGAGCGCCCGCTGATTGGCATTCTCGCCGAGATGGAGCGCAAAGGGATTTTGGTTGATGCCAAAGTGCTGCGCGATCTCAGCATAGATTTCGCCAAACGCATGGCGACGTTTGAGCGCGAGATTCACAAATTGGCAGGCGAAGAGTTTAACGTCGGCTCGCCGAAGCAGTTGGGCGAAATTTTATTCGAACGCATGAGCTTGCCCGGCGGCAAGAAAGGCAAAACGGGCGCCTATGGAACGGGCGCCGATGTGCTGGAAGAATTAGCTGCCCAGGGCCACGACCTGCCTGCACGGGTAATGGATTGGCGGCAGCTGTCAAAACTGAAAAGCACATACACCGACGCGCTGGTGGAAACCATCAACCCCGAGACAGGTCGTGTGCATACCAGCTATTCGCAAACCGTGACCTCGACGGGTCGCTTGTCGTCCAATGATCCGAACTTGCAGAACATTCCCATTCGCACTGAGGAAGGGCGTAAAATCCGCACCGCGTTCATTGCGCCCAAGGGGAAAACACTGATCTCGGCGGACTATAGCCAAATTGAGTTGCGATTGGTGGCCCACGTCGCCGACATCAAGGCGATGAAAGAGGCTTTCAAAGAAGGTTCCGACATTCACGCCGCCACAGCCTCGCAAATGTTTGGCGTGCCAATGAAGGACATGACGCCGGAACTGCGGCGACGGGCCAAGGCCATTAACTTCGGCATCATTTATGGCATTTCGGGCTTTGGTCTCGCGCGCAATTTAGGCATCGAACGATCCGAGGCCCAGGCGTTTATCAATGCTTACTTCGCGAAGTTCCCTGAGATTCGCGATTACATGGACCGCGCGAAAGACGAAGCCAAAACCCATGGTTATGTGATGACGCCGTTTGGTCGCCGCTGTTGGGTGCCGGGCATTGCCGATAAGAACGGCGCCGTGCGCAGCTTCGCCGAACGTCAAGCCATCAACGCCCCCATCCAAGGCGGGGCCGCCGACATCATCAAGCGCGCCATGGTGCAACTGCCCGCCGCGCTGAAAAGCGCTAAGCTAAAAGCCGATATGTTGCTGCAAGTGCATGACGAACTCATTTTTGAAGTTCCCGATGCTGAGGTTGAGGCCACCATCAAAGTCGTCAAAAAAATTATGGAGGGTGCGGCGCACCTTTCAGTACCGCTTGTGGTCGATACCGGTACCGGGCGAAATTGGGATGAGGCGCACTAAGCAATGAACGCCCTGCCGATGACCGGGGCCTGGCACGACGCGGTAGTCAGCGTAAGCGACATCGACCGGTGGTGCGCGGCGCTCGATCATCTGTTTGGCTGGAGCGAAATCGCGCGCGGGTCCGTCGATCAACGTCTGCTACAGGCGTGGCATTTGGCAGCACACATCACCGCAGAAGAGCGTGTTTTCGCCAACCGCGACGACGACACACAGCGTGTTCGACTGATCAAATTTTCGGGCGCCGAGCAGGTTCAAATTCGCTCGAGCGCCATGGGCTGGGACACGGGCGGCATTTTTTCACTGTTGTGTTACGCGCGCGATACCGATGCGATTTTTAGTGCCGCACAGGCGATTGGATGGTCGGCCTATCACGATCCCGTTGACATGCATTTTGGTGATCGCACCCTGCGCAATGTGGTGCTGCGCGCTTGGGATGGCGTGAATTTCGGGCTTTATTGCCCGACAAGCCCATCCCCGTCGTCGCTGCCAGCTTATTCAAAGGTCAGCGCGCCATTCAATGGCCAGCAAATGGTTCGCGCGATTGCGCCTGCGCAAAACTTTTATTCCGATGCGTTGGGATGGACCGCTTGGTACAGCGGCACGTTACGTCTGAATTGCAACAACTTTGGCATGCCGGCAAATTACGTAGGAGTTTTGCCCAAGAATGTCGCGATCGTCGCTGGCGGCAAGTCAACGGACGGCGCGTGGGCCTATGGCCAAGTAGAATTGGTGCAGTGGGATGGCTTTGCCGGCCGAGATTTTTCTGCCCGCGCTTTGGCCCCCAATTTGGGCATCCTTGCGCTTCGTGTGCCAACTGTTGATTCAGCCGCGCATGCCGTGGCGCTACAAGCGCGCGGCGCAGAACTCTTTGTGGCACCCCAGCGCGTGTCGCTTCTGACCCAAGGCGAAGTCGTTTTATGCGCGGTGCGCACACCAGACGGCGCGATCATCGAGTTCGTTAGCGCCGCATGATGTGCCGGAGGCGTCTGAAGCTGCTGCTATTGAGCTGGCTTGGGCTTGCAGCGGCATCGTCGGCGTGGGGACAAACTCCTAGAACCGCCTGTTTTTCAGCAAACGCTGACCCAACGGCACGAACTGAATCGTGCACCAGCGCCTTGGTTGACGGCGGCCTGCCGTCTGACACACGCGCGTTGATATACTTTGCGCGCGCCGAAATTTTCGTGGACTTAGATAAAGATGCTCAAGCGCTTGCCGATTTGAATGCCGGATTGGCGTTAACTTCCGGCGATGCGGTCGCACTTCTGGCACGCTCGCAACTCCGAGAGCGCCTAGGTGATCTGCCCGGCGCTGAGGCCGACGCCACCGCAGCCATTTTGGCCCAGCCGACTTTAAGTGAAGCTTACCTTCGGCGAGGAGCATTGCGGTTGGCGCGCGGTGCCGATGATCTGGCCATTGCAGATCTTGGCGAAACCCGGCGCTTAAACCCGCTCGACGCAGGCCCCTTTCGCGTTCGCGGCAAATATTTTTTGCAGCAAAATAAGATCGACCAAGCTATTGGCGAACTCAAACAGGCCGTGGAAATCAATTCTGGTGATGTTGAATCACAAGCGTTACTGGCCCAAGCCTTGGTTCGCGCAACGAAATTCGGCGAGGCGATTGCCGCATTCAACGCCGCCCTGAGCCTCAAGCCCAACGATTTTCGATTGTTGCGCGGTCGAGCGACCGCCTATGGCCAGGCCGAGAACTATGCTGCAGCAATGGCTGATTTTTCGCACATGCTATCACTGCGTCCCAACGATGTAGCAACGCTTGAGGCGCGCGGAGTTGCAGCTTTGCAAAGCGGCAACCACACTCAAGCCATCATTGATTTCTCGGCATTGCTGAAGGCAAGCCCCGAACGTGCCGACTGGCATTACTTTCGCGGACTTGCGAACTTACGTACCCAAAAGCCCGATGCAGCATTGCAGGACTTCAACATCACTGTGAAGCAGTCACCAACCGATGTTGATGCACTCGCATCGCGCGCAGCGGCAGCCTTGGCGCTCGATCAGTTCGATTCGGCTGATGCTGACCTGACAACCGCGTTGGCTCAACAGCCGAAGTCAGCCGAGTTACTCGTGCAACGCGCGCAGGTGCGTTTTGTCGGCGGGCGCTATGACAGCGCTGCCGATGATTTTGCAGTCCCTGGCGCAACCTCGGCCCGCAATTCACTTTGGCGATTCTTGGCTCAGAGCCGCGTCAAGCAAGATGGCCGACCCGCCCTGAGCATTGCAGCAAACGCGAGCAATAGGCGCAATTGGCCCGGCGCGGTGTTTGAATTTTTCTTGGGCGAAGTGACTGCAGAAGCGGTAGTTGCACAAGCAGGGTCTGCGACGTCAAAACGTTGCGAAGCTGATTTCTACTTGGGGCACGCCGCGTTGATTTTGGGTGATGGACAGGCGAAGCAACGCTTTATGGATGCTCTTAAATCCTGCAAACCAGATTCTTTAGAATATCAAAGCGCACGTCTTGAACTGAACAAGCGTTAGCGTTTGACCGCCCATTCCGGCAGCTCACCAAACGTCACCCCAAAGGCGATGGGCAACAACGTAAGCACGCCGATACTGACAACAATAATCCAAATGACATCAAGGCGAATCCCGGCCCGCGCCATTTGTTGAATGGTGACATGACCCGTTCCAAAGGCAATCGCATTGGGTGGGGTTGCGACCGGCAACATAAAGCCGCCACTGGCAGCCATGGCGCCGGCGACACAAAACAATAAGGGGCTTTGGCCCAAAGCAATTGCAGCTGTACCCAGCACAGGCAACAGCGCGGCCGTCGCCGCTGTATTGGACGCAATTTCTGATAAGAAGACGATCATGGCGACGAATACGGTAACCAGAAGCCAAACCGGGACGGCCGACCAGGATGCCATGCCCTGGCCCAACCACTCGGCCAAGCCCGAGGCCCCGGCCGCATCGGCCAAACTGAGCCCTCCACCAAACAGCAGCAGCAACCCCCATGGGATCTTATTGGCCCATTCCCAATCGAGCGCAAACGTGCCGCTTTTGAGATCGACCGGGATCACGAATAAGACAAAGGCTAGCGTCATGGCGATGCCAGCGTCGGAAATTTTCAAGTTCGGTACCATCGGCGCAATGATCGGCTGCGTCATCCATAACGCCGCTGCCACGAGAAAGGCGACCGCGACGATTTTCTCGCCGGGCTTCATGGGGCCCAATGCGAGGCGTTCAGCATGCAATAACTCAACAACGCCCGGAACGGGCTTGTTCGAAATGGGATAAAGGACGCGGCACAACAAAACCCAGCACAATACTGCAATGATCAGCGATAGCGGAACGCCCACCACCAACCATGCTGCGAACGAAACCGTGTAGCCATAGGTTTGCTGCATAAAGGCGGCCAGCAAAGCATTGGGGGCCGTGCCGATAAGCGTACCTAAGCCGCCGATGCTGGCCCCATACGCAACCGCCAATACCATTGCCGCTTCAAAGTGTTTTGATTCTGTAATGCTCGAGTGTTTCATCAGCGGAATGATCGACACGGCGATAGGCAACATCATGAGTGTGGTCGAGGTGTTGTTGATCCACATGCTGATAAACACTGTCGCGGCCATAACTCCGCCGACCAATTGTTGCGGCCCCGTTCCTGTCCACGACAAAATTTTCAGCGCAATGCGACGATGCAGGCCCCAGCGCTGCATGGCCAGCGCGAGCATAAAACCGCCCATGAACAGGAATATGGTGGGGTTGGCATAAGGTGCGGCGGCCGCCTTGATGTCCATGACACCCAGAACCGGCAGGAGCACCAGCGGCAGCAGTGCTGTGGCATATACGGGAATGGGCTCGCAGATCCACCAAATCGCCATCAGTACGGCAAGAGCCGCCACCCGCATGCCTTTGTCCGACATGCCATCGGGCGGGGTGATGGCAAGCATTGCAATACAGGCGAATAACCCGGCAAAAAGGCCGAAATATTGGCGCGGCGTATAGGTTTCGAGGGCGGCAGCGCTGTCAGACATAAGGGGGCATGATGGCAGGAAATTAACGTTTGAACTGGCCAATCAAAGAATTCAGACGGTCGTGTATAATATAGAATAGGCCAAGCGGCCACAGACGTGCCGCATGGTTGAACGAATTTCGCCACAATGGACCGTTCGAATTGTGGCAACCGCGAATCGGCGCGGGATGAAGGTTTTTTAAAAGGGATATGTCCGTGGGAAACCGAATTGCTCTGGTCGATGATGACCGAAACATCCTCACCTCTGTGACGATGGTTCTGGAAACAGAGGGCTTCAAAGTCGTGACCTACCGCGACGGCGCCGAAGCCTTGCGGGGCCTGCTGGCCGACCCGGTCGACCTGGCGATCCTGGATATCAAAATGCCGCGCATGGATGGCATCGAGCTACTGCAGCGCCTACGCGAAAAATCATCGATGCCTGTGATTTTCCTCACTTCTAAAGACGACGAGGTCGACGAGCTGAATGGTTTACGTATGGGTGCAGACGATTACATCAAAAAGCCGTTCTCGCAGCGCCTGCTGATTGAGCGCGTGCGCGCGGTATTCCGTCGTGGCGAAGCCCAGAAGAATGCCGCCAATGGTTCATTGTCTGCAGCATCGATGAAACGCGGGGAGTTACTACTCGATCCCGCTCAGCATATGTGCACGTGGAAAGAGTTAAATGTGAACCTGACTGTCACGGAGTTTTTGATCATCCAGGCGCTGGCGCAGCGGCCGGGCCACGTGAAAAGCCGCGACCAGCTGATTGATGCAGCCTACGGCGAGCACATTTACGTTGATGACCGCACCATTGACAGCCACGTAAAACGTCTGCGCAAGAAGTTCCGCGAGGTTGATAAGGACTTTTCCCATATCGAAACCTTGTACGGTGTCGGCTACAAATACACCGAAGCGGCTTAAACCGGCGATCTGGTCGCGGCCGCAGGTGAGCAAGGTATCAATGTGCGGGCCGACCTAGGCGATCAATTTAATCGTGAGCGTCACGACAAGACAGCGCCCCATGGCCTGTTCTCGTCGTTGTCGCTGCGTATTCTGGCGGTCAATTTGGCTGCCCCCGTCTTGCTCGTGTTGGGCCTCCTGTTCTTGGATGAATACGAAGACACACTGATTGCCACAGAAATAGAGGCGCTCCGCACGCAGGGCGAGTTGATCGCAGCCTCCCTGGGCGAAGGCGCAGTGGTGGTGGAAACCGAGAATGCCGACTTCCCCAGCTTCACGCCCAACGGCAACTTGCGCATTATTCAGCCCGATACAGCACGCCAGTTGGTGCGAAGGTTAGCTGGCCTTGCACAATTGCGCGCGCGCTTGTTCGACCGCGACGGCAACATGATTGCCGATAGCCGCTTGTTGCAAGGCCCAGGCGGTGAGGTGCAGGTCATCGACTTACCCCCCGTCACCGAAGAAACGCTAGGCCAATGGTTGCGAAAAGCGTTTGTGTTTACCGCCGGGCGCTTTGGGCTTGATCGCGACTTAGAGCCTTACACCGAGAGAGGCAGCTCGGCCGCGTCAGACTACAAAGAGGTAATGATTGCCCTTGAACAAGGTGTGGCGGGCGAAGGGGTGCGTTTGCGTAGCGACGGCGAGAAAATCCTAACCGTCGCTGTGCCCGTCCAGTTTTATCGCCAGATCGTCGGCGCGGTGTTTGTGTCTCGCGATGGGCGCAACGTCGACAAGCGCCTGTTTGCTGTGCGCAGTTCGATCCTGGCGATGTTTGGGTGGGTTTTTGGCCTGACGATCTTAACCTCAATTTTCTTGGCACGGACGATTGGCAGACCCCTGCGGATTTTGGCTGAGGCGGCCGAAAAAGTGCGGCACGCTAAGACGCGCCGTCACGATATTCCCGACATGACCAATCGCGCGGACGAAATCGGCGAACTTTCCGGCGCGCTTCGTGAAATGACGCAATCTCTTTGGGAGCGATTGGACGCCATTGAAAGTTTTGCGGCTGATGTCGCCCACGAGATAAAAAACCCACTGACGTCTTTGCGCAGCGCGGTGGAAACCGTAGCGCGCGTAAAAGACCCAGAGCAGCAAAAAAAGCTAATGAGTATTATTCTAGATGACGTGAGCAGGCTGGACAGGTTGATCTCGGATATTTCGGATGCCTCGCGCCTAGATGCCGAACTGTCGCGCGCTGAAACATCGCCGGTAAAATTGGCGGCGCTGCTTGATGCCCTGGCGCAAATGCAAAATGCTAACGACGATACCCGCGCGCCGAAAGTCAGCCTTCATATCGAGAACGACGACAAGCTGGTAGTGCCAGGCCTAGAGGGCCGTTTGGCTCAAGTATTTCGCAACCTCATCGGCAACGCCGTATCATTCAGCCCGCCCGGCGGCGTGATTGCGGTGCGCGCGACACGAGACGGCGGAATGGTTTGCGTTGAAGTTATCGACGAGGGCCCAGGCATTCCGGCAGGTAAAGAAAAGGCGATCTTCGAGCGTTTTTATTCCGAACGCCCAGAGGCCGAAAAGTTCGGCACGCACTCTGGGTTAGGCTTGTCGATTTCAAAGCAAATCGTTGAAGCCCACCGCGGCTTTATCAGTGCCGCCAACCGCATGGATTCAGGCAAAACAGGCGCGCGATTTGTGGTGCGGCTGCCCTTGAACTAGTTGCCAAGAACGAACGCCAGCAAAAACGGCAATGTGGCGAACGACAGAAGTGTCGAAATCAGGATCATACCCGCCACATCGTCGGGCTTGTTGTTGTACTGAACAGCGAAAAGATAATTAAACACCGCTGTGGGCATTGCACTTTGGATGAGAACGGCGCCGCGCGCCGGACCCTCAAGCCCCATGACGCTCACAACTGCTAACGCAGCGGCAAACCCACCACCAATACGCAACACCGAAAAAGAAAACGCGCGGCCCAGACCGTGCACCGAGAGCGTTGCCAACGAAGTACCGAGAGACATCAGCATCAGCGGTATCGCAAAGCCCCCGAGCGTAGTGAGCGTATCCATGGCCCAGATCGGAAGTTTTGTGCCCGTCAATGTCAACGTCACCGCCAGCGCCATAGCCCACAACACTGGGTTGGCCAGAACCGTACGGACGTTAAACTTACCGCTCGCAATTCCGACACCGATGCTAAATTGCAAGAGCGCTGTAACAGCAAAAAAAGCCAGCGCCAACGACAACCCGAGGTCGCCAAAAGCAAACAAGCACAGCGGCATACCCATGTTGCCCGTATTGGGAAAAATCAGTGGCGGCAAATACGCGCGCAGCGACAATCCACGTGCCGACAACAACGCCACGGCAGCGATCGCAGTCAGCGCCATCACGGCCAAGCACGCCGCGACGATTTGAGCCATCGCTGCGATATCAATGGGCCGCGACAACAATTGTGACAGCAACAAACATGGCGCGCCGATGTTAAAGACCAGCGCCGAGACCATGCCGCTATCAAATGGCATTCTAAGTCGGGCCCAAACATAACCGATGGCCGCAATCAGAAAGACCGGCGCGATGATCGAGAAAACTTGAACAATCATGAAACTGCAAAACTACGTTGGGAAGATATGGCGGTCCAGAAAGGGGCGAACCATGGCAGCCACCGCAATCGGATCGTGATCTAAAAAGCCGTGGCTCCAGTCGGGCAGGTTTTTGACGCGGCCATTTTTGAGATAGGGCACAATGCGCGGCGTGTACTCGACCAAGTCATCGGTGGGATTGAACACCAGGATGGGTGCGGTCACGTCGATGATCGTCGATGGATATGTGTAGGAGAACGCAGCAAGATGGCCCCACCCCTTTTTGTCGCCACCCCGCAAATGATCGGGGAAGTGTTTGATTACGTCTTTGGGCGTCGAGCGCTTATCTTTCCATCGATAAAGGCTTTTCCAGGCGGCCACTAAAAACGCCCCGTCAGCGTCAGGCTCAGGGGCGGCGTTATCGACGCGTTGCTTTTTCAAATCGTCTTCGGTGTAAACAGGCGTTGAGACCAACACCAGATGTTTGACTTGCTTGGGGCGTTGACGTGCCGTTTCCACCGCAATTTTTGACCCCGTGTGGTACCCCATCACATCGACTTCTTTGAGACCAAACGCATCGATCACATCGCCCATGGCGGCGGCAAAATCCATAATGCTCGGCGGCGTTTGCGGAAAATCGCTATTGCCGTAGCCGGGGGTATCGGGCGCCAGCACGAGCCGATCCCGGCCCATTTCCGTGAGCCACGTATCGTAAATCACGCCCGACACGGGGCTGAGGTGGAAGCATATGAGCGGGCGCTTTTCGCCATGGTGTTGCCCAGCCATGCGAACGTGCATCTGGCCGAAGCGACCATCAATGTAGGTCTTGCGTAACTTTACCGGCGTCTTATCCATGTTTAAGCCCCCCGCTTTGCTTGCTAAGTTAAACAAAGACGTAGGGGAAAGCATCATGCTTCGAGCAATGAGTTTACTGATCGGCTTGGCACCGATGTTGAGCGGCGCTGCCTGGGCCATCGAAGGCATGGGCAATCCTTGGGAAACCGTAGACGACGCCGTTTGCGCAGGCTTGAAGCTGACAGATTTCTCCACAGATAGCGGCGGCGCCGTCAGTATCACAAGTGCGGGGCGGGTCGCCGACACCAAAGACCTTCCAGGATATTGCCGTGTGGTCGCCACGATTGCGCCCAAAAATAATGTCGAGATCAGACTGCCGATTTCGGGCTGGAACGGCCGCGTACTCATGGCCGGTTGTGGTGGATTGTGTGGCAAGATTCAAATGGCGCGCACCGACGATGCGTTGGCGCGCAAGTACGCCGTCGCCCACACAGATATGGGCCACACTGAAGATGATGTGAATTTTGCTGATGATCCGCAGTTACTGGAAGACTTCGCGCACCGCTCCACCCATGTGGCCACGGTTCTGCTGAAAGCTGTGACGAAGGCCTATTATAATCGCCAGCACGAGCACGCGTACTTTCGCGGCTGTTCAACCGGGGGCCGCCAAGGCCTGACGGCAGCATTGATGTACCCCGACGATTACGACGGCATTATTGCGGGCGCACCAGCAGCCGGCCCGGCGGTACCCAACATTGTCTGGGCATTGAAGGCTAATACGCGTGCTGATGGCTCGAGCATTCTTGACACGACGGCGATCACTATTTTGCACAAAGCTGTTCTGGGCGCGTGCGATCTGGATGACGGCAGGAAAGATGGCATTGTCGGCCACCCGCCATCATGCGCCTTCGACCCGGCAGCAATGACCTGTGACAAAGGTAAGCCCGGGGAATGCTTGACGCTCGAGCAGGTTGATGCTGCTAGAAAAATCTATGCGGGGGTTCCCAATCCCGATGGAACAAAATATGCCAGTCAAGGTTATTCAAAGGGTGGCGAGCTGGGTTGGTTGCGCACCTTAGTGCGTACGGACAAGCCTGCAGGCATGGAAGGAGTTGCGCGCAATTATTTGCGGCGCTTTGCCGATATGCCGAGCCCACCGCAAACCTTGGCGGATCTTGATTTCGCCAAAACGCCGGTGCGTTTGGCTGCGGTGGACGCGCTGCCGTCATTTGGATCTGACGGAAAGCGTTTAGCGGCTTTTGAAAAAGCGGGCGGAAAATTGCTGCTGTATCATTCATGGTCGGACGACTCACTGACACCCGCAACCGCGATTGATGTTTACTCCGCCCATGCACGCGCCATGGGTGGCAACGAAAGACTGGATCCTTTTTTCAAGCTCTTCATGATCCCTGGCATGTTTCACTGCCAGGGTGGCGACGGCCCCGACGCTGTCGATTTTTTGAGTGCGATGGAAACTTGGGTCGAGAAAAAGAGCGAGCCTGAAAAGCTGATCGCATTCAAGACCAAGCAAAAACCTCCTGTGGATTCACTCCATCGGTTTCCATTGCCACCTGATCAAGTGCTGTTTTCGAGGCCCCTGTATCCATTCCCGGCCAGCGCCAAGTTCTCTGGCCAGGGCGATGCCAGCAGCGCTTCAACGTGGCTCAAGAATTAAGCTGGCGGTTGGAACTTGGTGTTGTGGGCCGGAAAGGCCTCGTAGCCCTTCAGCATATAATCCCAATACATCATGGGCAGGCCGGTGGTCTTGATAATCCAATTCACCCAGCGTTCTTTTGCTGGATCTAGCGGCAACGTCGGCGTCGGCTTGCCGCCGTAAATGAATTCGGCCATGAGCGTTTTGCCGTAAGCGGTTGTAAGCGGGCACGATGCATAACCATCGTACGCCTCTTCGATTTGCCCCTTGCGCAGAAGGTGATTGATATTGCGCACCACCACTGGCGCTTGCTTACGCACGGCCGCTGCGGTTTTGGAATTGGCTGTTGAAGCGGCATCCCCAAGGCCAAACACATTTTTGTATTTTACGTGCTGGAGTGAGTTGGCGTGCACATCGGTTAGACCTGCTGCATTTGCGAGCGGGCTACCCTTCAGCGCATCAGGTGAGGTTTGCGGCGGGGTAACGTGCAACATGGTGTAGTCGAGTGTGATCTTCTGGCCTTGCTTGTCGCCCGCGACAATATCGAACGTCGCCTTGCGGCTGGCAGAATCAATTTCAGTGAGGTTGGTGTTGTAGTGAACGTCAATACCATGGGCGGCCGCAATTTTTACCAGCTCCTTGGCATAAAAGGGCACGCCAAAAATGGCCGGCGTTTGCGTGATAAACTTCACATCAACAAACTGACGAATGCCGCTTTTCTTCAAAAAATCAGCCGCGAGGTAAGCGATTTTTTGTGGTGCGCCGGGGCACTTGATCGGCATGGGCGGCTGAGTGAACAGCGCCACGTCGCCGCGCTTTAGGTTTTCCAAGCACGCCCAAGTGTATTCAACAGTGTCTGGCGAATAGTTGCTGCACACGCCCCCTTTGCCGACAGCTTCTTTCAAACCCTTGATGCCGTCCCAATTGAGTTTCAGACCAGGGCAGACGACCAAATAGTCGTAAGTCAGCTTGCCCCCGGACGTGAGCTGCACAGCGTTGTTATCGGGATCAAAACCTGATGCGGCGTCCTTAATCCAGGTCACACCCGCAGGAATTAGTCCGGCCTCGGCGCGTTTGGTAGCCTTTAAGCTGTAAGCGCCAGCACCAACCAAAGTAAATGCAGGTTGATAGTAATGCGTATCGGAAGGCTCAATGATGGCAATGTCCAGCGCATCTTCGTGGTCGTGGCGCCGCAGTTCAGCCGCAACGGTAATGCCGGCCGCCCCGCCACCGACAATGAGAATCTGATGATGATGTGCTGTCGCCATATTGCCGTACTCCGTACCAGACTCGCCCAGAGCTTCGCATTCTGGGCATTTGCGAGGGGCTAATGTAACCTCGATTCCACTGTCGCGCCAACCCACCCTCGCGTTAGTTTAGCGATCAAATTTCTGGGAGAACGATAAGCCATGAAAAGGCGCGTTCGTGACATTTTTTTCGTTGGGCTACTCGCACTCAGCCCTAGCTTGGCCCATTCGACCGGCACCATATCAAATGCCGACCTCCAGCGTTTTGTGGCGATGTGGGCGGGCGATTACAACAACCTGACTCAAAGCAAAGCGCAAGAATCGGCTGGCCTTGCGTCCAACGACCGCAACCAGCCGGCGCAGCTTTTTATCCGCAAAGTTGAGCTGCCCGCATTTGGGCCTGACGCCTATTACGCCGAATGGCGCGATGCCAACCAAGCCACTAAAGTTATCCGTCAGCGGCTTTATGTTTTTGACATTGATCCGGTTGAAAACAAACTCCGGCTCAACTTGCATATTTGGCCGTCCGACAAACCAGAGTTTGTGGCCCGCACGAGCGGGGCATATTTGGACGCGAGAAAATTAAGCGGCGTCACCCCGGCCGACATGGCCGGCCTGACGGGCTGTGATGTTTATTTTGACATCGCTGATGAAAAATTTAGCGGCGCGATGAAAAAAGGTGCCTGCGCGTTTCCGGCCCCCAACGGCACGCCGATTTACTCGTGGTCGCAAATGAAAATTACGGCGACCCAGTTCAGCTACTTGGATGGGTGGTTCAATCTCGACGGCACGCCATTCCAACGCTTTGCCGGTGTGTGGTATGTTTTCGACAAGATTAATTAGTATATGCCCCAAATTCACGCGACATGTGTTGCGATCTCTGGTCAAGGCGTTTTGATTCGCGGCCCCTCGGGCAGCGGCAAGTCTGACTTGGCATTGCGATTGATTGACGAAGGCGCCGATCTCGTCGCCGATGATTACTGCAACATAGCCTTCGAGAGCGGGAGACTTATCGCAACGCCACCGCCCGCAATTGCCGGGAAACTTGAAGTGCGCGGGATTGGCATACTGCAAATGCCCCACACCAACATAGTCGCGATCAGATTGGTGGTCGACCTGCGTACGACCCAAGAGATTGAGCGATTGCCCGAAACTGCCACGACGTTCATTGAAAACGTCCCCGTGCCCTGGATCAGTATTGACCCCCGCACAGCCTCGGCCACAGCCAAAGTGCGGGTTGCTTTGAGTTCGTTAGCATAGAACCTTAAGACCCAATTATGTTATAACGACCATATGATCTCTGGGGCCCCTTCACCGCATTCAAATGATTCACAGCCGCGCTTCGTGGTTGTCACCGGAATGTCGGGCGCAGGAAAGAGCGTGGCCTTGCAGGCGCTGGAAGACGTAGGTTTTGAGACGGTTGATAACCTGCCCGTAGCGTTGATCAACGCGATTGTCACCGCGCACGAAGACCACTCGATTGCTATCGGTATTGATGCCCGCACGCGCGATTTTAATGCGACTGAATTGCTGTCGGTCGTTGAAAAGCTTCGGCAGCAAAGCAACATGAAGGTCGGCTTGGTGTTTGTCGACGCTGATACCGATGTGCTAGTGCAACGCTATACTGAAACGCGTCGCCCGCACCCCATGGCAACCGAGCGGCCCATCGCCGACGGTATTGAAATGGAGCGGCGGCTTTTGGCACCCATGCGCAGTGGTGTTGATTTGTTGGTCGACACCACCAAACTTGCGCCGGCCGATCTTAAGCGTATCGTGCAGGGGCATTTCGGCAACTCTAGCCGACGCCGTATGCAAATTTTCCTGATGTCGTTTGGCTTTCGCAATGGCTTGCCGCGTGACGCCGACCAAGTTCTTGACGTGCGGTTTCTCAAGAATCCCCATTACGAGCCCACGCTACGCCCGTTAACTGGGCAGGACAGCGCAGTGGGCTCATATATAGAGCAAGACCCGGCGGCGGCCCTATTTCTTGATCGCACCATCGCGCTGCTGGAGCCGCTACTGCCTCTATACGAACGCGAGGGAAAGTCGTATTTCACTCTGGCGATTGGCTGCACGGGTGGCCAACACCGGTCAGTCTACATGGTCGAGCGTTTGAAACTTTGGTTTAACAAACAGGGCGTTCCAGTTGACGTTCGTCATCGCGATATTCCTCGCCTTCAAGCTTAACGCACCTTAGAAAAAACCGCCCAGAACACACATCACGCGTATGCCGCAAACAAAACCTTTGATTGGACTCGTACTCGTCACTCATGGCCGCCTGGCTGTTGAGATGGTCGCCGCCATGGAGCATGTGGTCGGCGCCCAGGCGCAAGTCGCAACCGTTTGCATTGGCCCTGACGATGACATGGAGCGTCGACGTCAAGACATCTTAAGGGCAGTTGAAGGCGTGAATGCAGGCGCCGGAGTTGTGGTACTGACCGATATGTTCGGCGGCACACCATCGAACCTCGCCATCTCGATTATGGAAAACGCGCCTGTCGAGATCATCGCAGGCGTGAATTTGCCCATGCTAATCAAGCTGGCATCCGTGCGTGGCAGCGAGGATTTGGCCAATGCCGTTGCCCAAGCCCAAGATGCGGGGCGCAAGTACATCAACGTTGCCTCTGCGCTGCTTGGCCAGGGTAAGTAGGCCCCAAACATGAGCAATGTGCTGCGCCGCGCAGCGGAAATTTGTAACAGCAAAGGATTGCACGCCCGTGCGGCGGCACGCTTTTGCAAAACGGCTGAACAGTTTGAAGCCGACATTCTAGTGCGACGCGGAGAAACCGAAGTCTCTGGTCGCTCGATCATGGGTCTAATGATGTTAGCCGCCGCCCAAGGCACTAGCATTGAGATCAGCACCACTGGCGATGATGCTGCCGCTGCTTTAAGCGCGTTGTGCACACTGGTGGCCAATAAGTTCGATGAAGAGTAAACGCAACCCACCCGAACATATCTTCAGCGGCATGGCTGTAGGCACCGGCGTGGCGATTGGTGTGGTCCACCGCCATGATAGCCGCGCCTCGGTGCACGTCCGCGAGGTCCGCGTGTCGGCAGCCAAGGTGCGCAGCGAACAGCACCGCCTGTTGGAAGCCGCCGCTCGCGCCGCATCGCGCATTGAAACACTGCAAACCGAAGCCAAGCGCATGTCCGGCGCGGCCGGGGAGGAGTTGGGCTATTTGCTGGATGCTTACCATCAAATGCTGAGCGGCTCGCGGCTCATCCGTGGCGTGCAAAAAAGAATCGCGACCGACAACATCAACGCCGAAGCCGCCGTGATGAAAGAGATCGGCTTGATGGCTGAGGCATTTGCGACGATGGACGACCATTATTTGGCCGCGCGGGTCGATGACATTCGCGAAGTAGGTCGGCGTTTGGTCGAAGCACTTACGGGCAAAAAAGTACGCGCCCTTGCCGGGCTGCCACGCAACGCCGTGATTGTGGCCGATGAACTGTCGCCGGCCGACACCGCCTCGCTTGATCCTCAGAATGTCGCAGGCCTGGTGACACTGGTGGGCGGAGTGGAGAGCCACACGGCGATTGTAGCGCGCTCGCTCGGGTTGCCCGCCGTGGTCGCCGAAGACGACATTCTGACGCACACACGCAACGGCCAGCCGATTATCGTCGACGGCATTCGCGGTTTGGTGATTGTGCAACCGACAGCACGCACCTTGGCCGAATATCGCCGTCGCAAAGCTGAGCTTCAACGCGAACAGAAGTCACTACTTAAACTCACGTCGGTTCCCGCTGTCACCAAAGATGGCGTTGCCATAAAACTGATGGCCAATATCGAATTGCCGGGCGAGATCGAAACTGTGTTGGCCGCAGGGGCCGAGGGCGTGGGCTTGTTCCGCAGTGAATTCATGTTCATGAACCGCGCCACGCTACCCAGCGAAGAGGAGCAATACGCGGCCCTGTCAAATGTTGTGCGTCAAATGGGCGGCAAACCGGTCACCATTCGTACGCTGGATGTGGGGGCCGACAAATTAGGTGCCGCATTAGGCATGAAGCCCGGACCTAATCCGGCGCTGGGTTTGCGCGCTATTCGCTTTTCGTTGAGTAAGAAAAAGATTTTTCTCACTCAACTCTCGGCTATTTTGCGCGCGAGTGCACATGGGCCAGTACGTATATTGTTGCCGATGGTCTCGACCGTCGATGAAATTCGCGAGGTGCGCAAAATTCTCGCTCGATTGACGGCGCGCCTCAAACGCCGTGGCGAGAAGTTGTCTGACCCCCTGCCGCAACTGGGTGTCATGATCGAAATTCCCGGTGCCGCCTTAGCTGCCGACGCACTCGCCGCCGAATCCGATTTTTTTGCCATCGGCACCAACGACCTCACGCAATACACGCTGGCCATCGACCGCACCGATGAGCAAGTCGCGTATTTGTACAATCCGCTCCACCCTGCAGTCCTGCGCCTGATTCAATTCACCGCCGAAGCGGCCGCAGCGGCGCGAATACCCGTTTCCATCTGTGGCGAAATCGCAGGCGATCACCGCCTCACCCCGCTGCTGCTGGGCTTTGGTATCAGCGAGTTGTCGATGGCGGCGACCAACCTGCCCCGCGTGAAAAAACGCATTCTGAGCCTTAACCTATCGGCAATTTCTGGCAGGGTGCGCAGGATTACCGCAGAATCCGACCCCGCCCGGCTTAAGAGCCTCGTGGCCGAGCTCTCAGGTTAAAGCCACTACTTCCGCGCTCATTGCGCCAAAGGGCCGGGCTTGGTATACGCCCCCAATCTTGGCGGCGGCGACCCCCGCCTACGCGCCCATTGTCCCATCACACACCCCCCCCCCTGTTGGAGCCTGCAATGCCCTTCGACGATTACAAAGTAAAAGACCTCTCGTTGTCCACCTGGGGCCGCAAAGAGCTCAATATCGCCGAAATCGAAATGCCCGGCCTGATGGCCATTCGCGCTGAATACGGCCCGAAGCAGCCCCTGAAGGGCGCTCGCATTGCCGGCTCGCTGCACATGACCATTCAGACTGCCGTGCTAATCGAGACGTTGAAGCACCTGGGTGCGGACATCCGCTGGGCGTCGTGCAACATCTTCTCGACCCAAGACCATGCGGCGGCGGCAATAGCGGCGGCCAACATTCCGGTTTTCGCTGTGAAGGGCGAGACATTGGAAGAATATTGGGACTATACCCACAAAATTTTCGAGTGGGCCGACGGCGGCACCGCGAACATGATTTTAGATGACGGCGGCGATGCGACGTTGTTGCTGGTATTGGGCGCGCAAGCTGAGAAAGACCCTAAAGTCATTGCCAAGCCCACCAACGAAGAAGAAACCGTACTTTTTGCCGCCATTGCCGCGCGCATTAAATCCAACCCCGGTTGGTATGCCAAAGCATTGGCCAACATTAAGGGCGTGTCGGAAGAAACCACGACGGGCGTGCATCGCCTATATCAGATGGCTAAAGACGGTCGCCTGCCGTTCCCTGCCATTAACGTCAACGACAGCGTGACTAAATCAAAGTTTGATAACGTTTACGGCTGCCGCGAGAGTTTGGTCGACAGTATCCGTCGCGCCACCGACGTGATGATGGCGGGAAAAGTCGCCGTCGTGAATGGATTTGGCGACGTGGGCAAAGGCTCGGCCGCGAGCCTGCGTCAAGCCGGGTGCCGCGTCATGGTAACGGAAGTTGATCCCATCTGCGCCCTGCAAGCCGCCATGGAAGGCTACCAGGTCGTAACGATGGAAGATGCCGCGCCCACGGGTGATATTTTTGTCACCGCGACGGGCAACCTCGACGTTATTACCGTTGACCACATGCGTGCGATGAAAGACCGCGCCATAGTCTGCAACATCGGCCACTTCGACACCGAAATTCAGGTCGAGGCCCTAAAGAATTTCAAGTGGCATAACGTGAAGCCGCAGGTGGACGAAGTCGAGTTCCCTGATGGCAAGCGGATTTTGCTTTTGGCCGAAGGCCGCTTGGTGAATTTAGGCTGCGCCACCGGACACCCCAGCTTTGTCATGAGTGCGTCGTTCAGCAACCAAACGCTGGCCCAAATTGAGCTGTGGACAAATGGGGCTAATTACAAAAACCAAGTTTACGTGCTGCCCAAAACGCTGGACGAAAAAGTGGCCGAGTTGCACTTGGCAAAGGTCGGCGCCAAGTTGACCAAGCTGTCGGCCCGTCAGGCAGGGTATATTGGTGTGCAGGCGCAAGGGCCCTTCAAACCTGAAACTTACCGCTACTAATCCCCAAATCAGATCAAGATTTTTGTAGAACATTCTTGATCTGGGCAACGTTCGCAGCCACCTTGGATCGGGGCAACATCATAGCCCTGACTCCACGTTGGCCGTATGGATGAAGTGAACCTTCCCCTCATTGTCGGACTGATCGCTGCGGCTGTTCTGGTGCCGGCGGTCGGTGCGGTGCTGTGGCGACAATATCGGCATTGGAAGCACGCCGAAGTCGTGCGCGACGACGCGCTTCGCACCCAAGATATATTTGCCGCAGCACTTGATACCGCACCCGAAGGCTATGTGGCCTGGTTCTACTCGAAATCTGGCGGAACGGCTGAGGAACAATGCTCGCGTCGATTGGCCGTGCTGCTGGATTTACTTCGGGGGCGCGATGCGACGTTTGTGGATGTGCTGGACGGCTTTGATCCGCCGTCGCAAGACTTGCTGAGGCAAGCTGTTCAGCTCCTGAAAGATAGCGGCGTCGGTTTTCGCCTCGGTTTGAGCCACATAGCCACCGGCCGCCGCATCGATGCACGCGGCTTGCGCGCGCTGAGCGACGACAGCGACGCCCTGGCCGATGTCGTGTGGATGAGCGATGTCACCGAAAGCGCCGTGGCGGTCGAAGCATTGACCGAAGAAACTGCGAGCCTGAAGCGAGAAGCTGCGCTGATGAAAGTAGCGCTCGATAGTATTGATGCGCCGGTGTGGGTGCGTGATGACGATCTGTCACTGATTTACTGCAACCAAGCCTATGTAAAGGCGGTAGACGGCAAAAGTGCTGCTGATGTGGTGGCGCGTGGCCGTGAGATTGCCCCGCGCATGAATGTGCGCGAGGCGCGCGCGTTGGCGGCTGCCGCCCGCGCTGCCGCCGAGACGCGAAAGGCGTCGTTTCACATGGTACTCGACGGCAGCAGGCGCTTAATGGATGTCACTGAAGCGCCCATGCAAATACATGCCGGGGCAACCGATGCGACGAAAACAAAACCCGACCTGCCGTTGCTGTCCGATGGCACCGGGCGGCTGACCGCTGGCATGGCTTATGACATTACGCGCCAAGAAGAGTTGGAAACGCGTCTGAAGCGCGAAGCGGCTGCACAAGCCGACGTCTTGGAACGTCTTGGCACTGCGATTGCTGTGTTTGGGCCCGACACGCGGCTAGCTTTTCATAATGCGGCGTTTTCCAAACTTTGGGTGCTTGACCCTTCTTGGTTGGCCGAAGCGCCCGGATATGCAGCGGTGCTTGATGCCAAGCGCAATCAACGACGCTTGCCCGAAGTTGCCGATTTTCCCGCGTTCAAAGATAAAGAGGTTGCCCGTTTCAATTCACTGTTAGAGCCGTTAGAGGACGTTTTGCACTTACCCGATGGCGCGACATTGCGCCGAACCATCGCTCCTCATCCGATGGGTGGGTTGTTGATGACGTATGAAGATGTCACCGACAAATTGGCGTTGGAGCGCTCCTACAATACGTTGATTGCCGTGCAGCGCGAGACCATCGACAACCTCGAAGAAGCAGTGGCCGTGTTTGGGGCTGACGGGCGGCTGCGGTTGGCCAACCCTTCATTCGCCACACTGTGGCAGCTGAATCCGGCTGCGCTGCAAGATGGCCCGCCACTGACAAACGTCATTGACGCCTTCAAAGAGCTTTTTGACGATGAGGTTGTTTTTGTGCGCCATCGCGCCACACTGCTTGCCGCGCTTGACCCTGATCAGCAACGTATGACGCAACAGGGCCGTGTGGTCCCCAGCCGCGGGTCGGTTTTGGAATTTGTCGCCGTGCCGCTGCCCGATGGGGGCGTGCTGTATTGCTATAACGACGTCTCAGCCCCTGAGCGCGCCGTACAAAACATGCGCACCAAAGCCGAGGGGTTGGCCGCGAGCGAACGGTTGAAATCTAACATCGCCGCCCGTTTTTTCGATGCGGTGCGTGGCGATATGCAGCGATTAGCGCAACTGGCCACCGGCAAAACCAAAGACAAAGAAGGCGCTTTGTCGACCGTGGCTGTGTCTTTGTCGGAAATGGTGGCGGATGCAGAAGCCATTATCAGCGCCAACCCCGCACACCAAGCCCTGCGATTAGATGCCGTAGATCTGGCCACTCTATTGGGCCGCGTTTCGCGTTTATTGACACCAACGGCTACCTCACATGACGTAACGTTAGAGATCACCGGCCTGGCGACGGCCGGATGGATTGTCGCCGATGAAACCCGACTAAAGCTTGCGCTGTTCCTTTTGACGGGCGCGGCGATTGACTGCGCTGAAAGCGGCACTGTTGAAGTTGCGGTCACCCGCCGACAAAGCAAAGCAGAATTCCGAATTAGTTTTTCAGGCCAAAGTATTGCTGACGTGCCATCAGCTCGCATTGCGGTTGAGTTTTGCAAACGCCTAGCCAATGGGAGCGATGAGACGTTGTCTGAGCCCGTTGAGGGCGAACGGAATAGCGTGATTTGGCTAGTACCTGTAGGCGATGCGCCGCCGCCGTCGAGAAAGCGCGCGTGAGTTAGGCATGGGCGAAAGCGCACAACTAACCTGCCACGGCGTCTCTGAAACCGAGGAACTGGCGGCATCATTGGCTGCTATCGTGCAGCCGGGGGACGTCGTGGGCTTGTCGGGCAACTTGGGCGCAGGCAAAACCACTTTTGCGCGGGGTTTTGTTCGGGCGCTGACGCACCCCACCAATGATGTGCCAAGCCCGACATTCACGCTGGTGCAAACTTATGACACGGCCAAAGGCTCGTTGTGGCACTGTGATATGTATCGGCTGACGAAGCCCGATGACGCGCTCGAGTTGGGCCTCGATGAAGCATTTGCTACGTCGATTTGCCTGATTGAATGGCCGGAACGCATCGGCCAATTGCTTCCGGCACGGCGCCTCTTATTATCTTTTGGATTTGACGGGGCTGCGGCGGACAATCGACTGCTCACATTTGATGGCCACGCCCAATGGCTTGATCGTCTCAGAAATATAATTCCGTAAGCGTGTGGTGAGAATGTTGCGCGAGAATGAGATTCAAACTTTTTTGCAGCGCGTGGGCTGGGGTTCTGCTCAACGGTGGCGGCTAGCGGGTGATGCGTCGTTTCGCAAGTATGACAGGCTTGAAGGCGCGAGCGGTCGCGCGGTTCTGATGGACGCCCCGCCGCCTCATGAAGATGTCCGGCCCTTTGTTCACATCGCCAAACATTTACATGCCTTGGGATTCTCCGTGCCAAGAATTCTGGCGGAAGACCATGCCGCTGGATTGTTGTTACTGGAAGATTTGGGCGACGACACCTATACGCGACTTCTGGCGCGCGGCCATGACGAGCGCGCGCTCTATGAGCTGGCGATTGACGCGTTGATCGCGTTGCACCGTGTGCCTGAAGCAGCTGTGATTCCGACAGGTGTGAAGCCGTATGAAACGCCGCGACTACTGGAAGAGGTCAACCGCATCAATACCTGGTATCGACCGTTGGTGCACGCACCCGCCATCTCCAGCGCCGCTCAACATGAATTCGATGCGATTTGGCGAAAAGTCTTGCCGCAGGCATGGGCGGCGCCAACCTCACTGGTTTTATTTGATTTTCATGTCGACAACTTATTGGGCCTGTTCGATCGCCCCGGCATGAAAGCGTGCGGCATTCTTGACTTTCAAGATGCGGTTGCAGGTCCTGTCACCTACGACTTGCTTTCGCTACTCGAAGATGCGCGGCGGGATATCGATCCCACTCTCGCGGCTGACATGAAAGCGCGCTACTTAGCCGCTTTTCCCTCGCTCGATCCGAAGGCATTTGGAACATCTTGGGCCGTTATGGCGGCGCAACGCCATGTTCGCGTGATCGGCACGTTTGCGCGCCTTAAGATTCGCGACAACAAACCGCACTATTTAGTTCATATGCGGCGTTTGTGGGGTTACATGGATCAATGCTTGCAACACCCCACTTTGGCAGACCTTAAGGCATGGCTTGATGTCTATGTGCCGCAAAATTTCCGCAATGTGCTCACCTCATGACGCAAGCCATCACCACCGCTATGATTCTGGCTGCAGGATTAGGCTCGCGCATGCGGCCGATCACGAACACGTTGCCAAAACCGCTGGTGCGGGTGGGCGGCAAGGCGCTGATGGACTGGACACTTGATGAGTTTGCCAAGTCGGGCGTAACAAAAGCCGTCGTGAATGTGCATCACTTGGCGCCGCTCATTTGCGCACATGTTTCGGCACGCAAAACCCCAAGCATTGTGATCTCCGATGAAACGGACCTTCTCCTGGAGACGGGCGGCGGCATCGTAAAAGCCCTGCCCGTCATTGGAACGGCACCATTTCTGGCGGCGAACACCGATGCCTTTACGGTGAATGGCAGCATGAACGCTGCGACCCGCCTGCAAAGTGCCTGGACAAACGCAGTAGATGCCGTGTTGCTTCTGCACCCAATAGAGCGCACCCATGGCTTTGACGGCCCCGGTGATTTCTCGTTAGATCATGCCGGACGGCTGGTTCCACGCGGCACGGCCCCTCGCGCACCTTTCGTTTACGCCGGCACGCAATTGCTGCGCCCAGAGATTTTCGCTGGCGAGAAGGCTGAACCCTTCTCGATGTGGCGCATTTGGCAACGTTTAATGGAAACAGGCCGAATCACTGGCGTGGTTCAAGACGGTGATTGGTTTCACGTCGGCACGCCGGAGGCCATTGCAACAACCGATGCCCAATTGAAGCGTATGGGCTTGGCCACGGACAAGCTATCATCGCGCGCATGACTGCAAGCGATTCCCAGGCCCGAATCTTAAGTTGGCAGCGGCTGAAAAAGAAGACGCGGCCAACATTTTTCAATATCCCGAGCACCGATAGCTTTGTCGATGTTCTGGCGGCGGGGCTGTGGGCCGATGCCGGCTCGGATCCTTTGGCATTGGCACGAATGACCGTCTTGCTGCCGACACGACGCGCATGCCGGTCGTTGCGCGAGGCGTTTTTGCGCCTTGGCAAAGGGCAGCCCGTTTTACTGCCGCGCCTGATGCCGCTGAACGACCTCGATGACGACGAAGCGCTACTGAGCGGCTTTTCGCTCCAGGGCGTTGCGGCGAGCGAGATTCCACCACCCATCGACCCCTTACGCCGACAAATGCTGCTGGCGGCGTTGATTCTGAAGCGCGACGATACATCACACGATCAGGCTGTTGCGCTAGCAGCTGAGCTCGCGCGCCTGATCGACCAAATGCAAACTGAACGCGTTGGCTTTGAGGTGCTGAGAAAATTGGTGCCCGACGATTACGCCGTGCATTGGCAAGAGACATTGCGTTTTCTCGATATAATCACGACTCACTGGCCCGACATTCTACGTGATGAGGGCTGCATTGACCCGGTCGATCATCGCAATCGCGTTTTTGCGGAGCAGGCTCGCATTTGGCGCGCTCAGGGTGCGAAGCTATCGGGACCGATTATCGCCGCAGGTTCGACCGGCAGCATTCCGGCTACGGCAGATTTGTTGGCAACCATTGCGTCGTTACCAATTGGATGCGTGGTGCTTCCAGGCCTGGACCAAATTTTGGACGAGCATGCTTGGTCGGTCGTCGATGAGACTCATCCACAGTTTGGGTTGAAGAGTTTGTTGGAGCATCTGGGTGCAACGCGCGATGACGTAGACGCATGGCCGGGAGCAAGCACCGCCAAAACTGGTAGTGCTGCTGCGGCGCGACTACGCCTGGTGAGCGAAGTGATGCGCCCGGCAGCGGCGACTGACGCGTGGGCCAATAGTGTGCTGCCTACAACGGCCGTTGAGGGGCTAGACCGCCTGATTGCGCCAACGCCCCGCGAAGAAGCTGGCGCCATCGCTATGGCAATGCGCGAAGCCTTAGAGACGCCTAACCAGACGTGCGCGCTGGTCACGCCAGATCGGGATTTAGCGTTGCGCGTCGCCAGTGAAATGGAGCGCTGGGGCATTGTGATTGATGATTCGGCAGGTCGTGACCTCGACATTTCACCCGTCGGTGTGTTTTTGCGGCTAGTGGCAGAAATGGTCGCATCGAACTTCGCACCGCTGCCACTCTTGAGTGTTTGCAAGCACCCTCTGGCGGCGGGCGGGTTAGATACGGTGGAATTTCGCGACCTAACACGATTGGCGGAACGCGCTCTGTTGCGCGGCGCGCGCCCCGCGCCAGGACTAAACGCCCTGCGTCAAATGGCAACAAGCCTGCCTGAGAACGGCGCCAAGATCGTTGCTTGGATAGATCGGCTCGATCGCGCGTGCAGTGGCTTTGCGAAAAGCATGATGGGCGAAAAAGTTGCTGTCAGCGCGTTGATCGAGGCACATATGTACTGCGCCGAAGCATTGGCGGCGACGCACGACACGGCCGGCCCGTTGCGATTATGGGCAGGTGATGAAGGCGAGAGCGCTGCAATGGCGGCTGCCGAGCTTGCAAATGCTTGCGATGAACTGCCGGCTATTGCACCGAACGCTTACCCAGCTTTATTTGCAGCTTTACTCCGCCAGCGGGTGGTTCGACCGCGCTTTGGCAAACACCCCAGGCTGGCCATCTTGGGGCCGCTCGAAGCGCGGCTTCAACGTTTCGATAGGATCATCTTGGCAGGCCTGAATGAAGGCACGTGGCCATCGGAGCCAGCGCCCGATCCATGGCTGAGCCGTCCGATGCGCGCGCGATGTGGGCTGCCCAGCCCGGAGCGACGTATCGGATTAGCAGCACACGATATCGCCGAAGCGCTGTGTAGCCCACATGTGATTCTATCGCGTGCAAGCAAGGTCGGAGGAGCGCCGAGTGTACCGTCGCGGTGGCTGATGCGCCTTGATCAAGTCATGAGCGCAGCAAAACTTTCGGCGGTCGGAACTCATGCGCCTTGGTTACACGCCGCACGCCACGTCACGCGTCCTGCTGCGGTCACGCCTTGGCAAGCTCCCGAACCACGGCCGCCCCTCAGTGCGCGCCCACGGCGCTTGTCAGTCACGCAGATTGAGACATGGATGCGCGACCCTTACGGCATCTACGCGCGCTGTATTTTGCGTCTGGGCGCTTTGGACCCGATTGACGCCGATGTGGCCGCAGCGAATTACGGCATTCTTATTCATAGCGCCTTGCAAGAGTTTGTGACGGTCAAGGGATCACAGGAACAACAGTTGCTTGCGATCGGCGAGAAACTTTTTGCGGCCTCAACTGTGCGCCCGGCTGTGCGGGCCTTTTGGTGGCCGCGCTTTCAACGCATTGCCAAATGGTTCGTAGCCCACGAGCAACAACATCGCAGCATGCTCAAAGCCTCATATGTGGAACGGAGTGGCGCAATCAGCATTCCCTGCGCAGGTGGGGCGTTCGAATTGGTAGCCAAAGCCGACCGCATTGACGTGCGAACAGATGGCGCAATTGCGATCATCGACTACAAAACCGGGCTGCCCCCCACGCCTAAAGAAGTGCTGGCTGGCTTCGCGCCGCAGTTGCCTTTGGAAGCTGCGATATTGCTCAAGAATGGATTCACTGGAATTCGCGGCACGGAGATTGCCGAGCTTGCATTCTGGCATCTTCATGGTCGCGACGACGGCGGCAAAGAAATCCCAGTGAAGGCCGATATCTCCACATTGAGCGCCGAGGCCTACGACGGCCTCGTGAGGTTGATTGCCGAGTTTGATCAGGCCGAGACTCCCTACCGAGCGCGGCCGCGACCTGAATTTGCGCCCAAGTACAGCGACTATGAACACCTCGCCCGCATTAAGGAATGGGCAACGGCCGACGAAGGTGAGACGTGAGCGCCGCGCCCAACACAAATGATGCCATCTGGGTCGCCCAACGCGCGCAGCGTGACGCCATTGACCCAACCGTCAGCGCTTGGGTATCGGCCTCGGCAGGCTCCGGCAAAACCACAGTGCTTACGAGCCGCGTCTTGGCGCTGATGTTGGCTGGAGTGGCACCGCAGCGAATCCTGTGTGTGACGTTTACCAAAGCCGCCGCAGCAGAGATGTCCAACCGCATTACGCAGCGTTTAGGAAAATGGGTGAGCGTGCCTGACCATGACCTGAACACAGATATCTCCGCGCTGTTGTTGCGTAACGCCACAGCCGATGACGAAAGGCGTGCGCGGCAGTTATTTGCGCGCGTGCTTGATGCGCCCGGCGGGTTGCGTATCCAAACTATTCATGCGTTTTGTCAGTCGCTGCTACGGCGCTTCCCGATTGAAGCGGGAATTTCGCCCCAATTTGAATTGATGGATGAACGCAGCGCTGCGGAAGCACTTGATCAAGCACGCGAACAGACGATTGTGTCTGCCGAACCCACAGCACGCCCGGACCTCGCAGCCGCGATGAGTTTTTTGACGGGCCGCGTTCACGAAACGCGCTTCCCTGAGATCGTCGCGGCGTTGACTTTCCAGCGAGCAAAAATAGAACGATTGTTCGAGCGCCATGGCGGGCTGAATGCAAAAGGTCTTGGCGCAGCCATTGCCGCGCTGAAAAAGACATTGGGCCTGAGCGACAACGAGAGCCCTGAATTTGCCATCGAGACCGCGTGTGCCAATAACGCAATTGATGTTGCAGCATTAAAGCGCGCGATCGCGGCTCTCAACAAAGGCTCTAAGACCGATCAAGAGCGGGCTGTTGTTATCGCCACATGGATCGCTAATCCTGATCAGCGCGTTGCGCAATTCGATGATTATTGCGCGGTGTATTTGACCCAGGAGAAAGAGCTCCGCAAAACACTGGCTACGAAAGAAGCCTGCAAGGCAGATATTGATGTCTTGCCGATCATGCAACGCGAGGCGGCCCGGTTGGCGACCGTGCATGAGCGATTAACACGACTCATGACGGCCGAAGCCACGTCGGCGCTGCTCACAGTCGCGCTGGAAATTCTGGCGTCATATCGGCGCTACAAAGCGCAACGCTCGCTGCTTGATTATGATGACCTGATTCAAATCGCGCGGCGGTTGCTGCGGACCCCCGGTGTAGCCGCGTGGGTATTGTACAAACTTGACGGCGGGATTGATCACATCCTTATCGATGAAGCGCAAGACACCAACCCCGAGCAATGGGATATCATCGGCGCATTGACTGATGAGTTTTTCGCAGGCGCGGGCCGCTTCGAAGACCGCGCAGGCGAAACCACGATAGCGCGCACGGTCTTTGCCGTGGGTGACCGCAAGCAGTCCATCTATTCGTTCCAGGGTGCCGATCCTGCCGGTTTTGAAGCTTGGCGCACCGCATTTGCTACAAAAGTGGGTAACGTCGAACAACGCTGGCGCGACGTAAACATGAATGTGTCGTTTCGCTCGACCGATTCTGTGCTCAAGGCTGTGGACCTTGCTTTCAGCGCGATCGACGCCAAAGATGGGGTAATTGCGCCCTCCGAGACTATGGCGCACTTGGTCGCGCGCGACGGCATGGCGGGACGTGTCGAGCTGTGGCCACCTGTTGTCCCGCAGCAAACCGACGTGCCGCCGCCTTGGAAGCCACCGGTGGAGCGTACTTGCAGCGATTCGCCGCAAAATCGTTTGGCGCAACTCATCGCCGGGCGTATAGCGCGCATGGTTGGCGCGGAAAAATTGCCGACGCGCGATCGCTTGATTAAGGCTGGCGATATCATGGTGTTGGTGCGCCGCCGGACCGGTTTTGTCGACGAGCTCGTGCGCCAGCTCAAAGCCCGGCAAATCCCCGTTGCCGGCGTTGACCGCATGGTCCTGCCGCAACAACTGGCCGTGATGGACTTAATTGCGCTGGGACAATTCTTGCTTCTTCCCAGCGATGACCTAACCTTGGCGACGGTACTGAAAAGCCCTTTGATTGGTATAACGGAAGATCAGCTATTTGATCTGGCCTACCCGCGCGGCAATGCCTCGCTTTGGGATGCACTGTGCCAACATGCCGGATCAAGCAACGTGTTTGGCCAAGCTCAAAAGCTACTGGCGGAGCTGTTAGATCGCGCCGACTACCTCTCACCGTTTGCATTGTTCTCGCATGTAGCGGTGGCATGTGACGGGCGGCGAAAAGCATTAGGCCGGCTCGGCTTTGATGCCGACGATCCCATCGATGAGTTTCTAAATCTGGCCTTGGCCTACGAGAAAAATCACCCGCCCTCTTTGCAAGCATTTCTACTATGGGTGCAGAATGGCGAGATCGAGATTAAGCGCGATTTGGAGCAAAGCGGGGTGGATGCGGTGCGCATCATGACCGTACATGGCGCGAAAGGCCTGCAAGCCCCGATCGTCTTCATGCCCGACACCTCGCAAGTCCCGACACAACGCGACGCATTACTTTGGACCGAAGGCGAGAACGCGACCCTTTTGTGGTGCGTGTCATCGAAAAATGCAGATGCTTTGTCTGTTTCGCTACGAGATGCGGCCAAAGCCAAACAAATGCAAGAGTACCGTCGGCTCTTGTATGTGGCCATGACGCGCGCTGAAGATCAGCTTTATGTCTGCGGCTGTGAAACCAAAAAAGCCACGAATGACGGAAACTGGTATGGGCTGATTCGTGCTGGCCTTGAACGTGCGGCGCAAAAGATAGCTGATAACTTTTTAGAGCAGCAGCAGATCACAGTGGGGCATGACGTTTTGGTGCTTGAAAATCACCAAGCCGTACCCGCCAAGTCTGATCACGTTGCGGCGACAGAAGTTGCTGATCTGGCGCTGCCAGGCTGGGCGAACGCTCTGCCGCCACCCGAGCGCGACCCGCCGCAGCCCTTAACACCTTCGCGCGCATCGCGCCCAGAGCCTGCGGTGATTTCACCATTGGCCGAAGACAGCAAGCTTCGGTTCCAGCGTGGGCTGATCATTCACCGGCTATTGCAAACGCTGCCCGATGTGCCACCCGAGCGACATGACGCCGCAGCCAGCGCATTTGTCTCACGGCCCAGTTGGAACCTCACTGCCGCGCAGCAAAAGGCCCTTGTCGCTGAAACATTGCTCGTTCTGGCTAATCCCTCGTTTGCGGCTTTATTCGCACCTGGCTCATTGGCGGAAGTTCCCATCGTGGGCCTAGTGGGCAAACACGCGGTGTCAGGCCAAGTAGACCGGCTGGCCATCACCGCGACCGAGGTCTGGATTATAGACTACAAAACGAACCGCCCGCCGCCGCGGGAGGCCGAAAACGTCGATGCGGGTTATGTGTTCCAATTGGCTGTTTATCGCGACGTTTTGCGCCGCATTTACCCGAATCACCACGTGCGCTGCGTTTTACTTTGGACCGATGGGCCGTTTGCCATGGAATTGCCGGCGGCGATGCTCGACACGGCCTTGATGAATATCGCTTCTTGATCTTGAATCCACGAACTCGCAGCATCGGCCAATGAACGAACCAAATCACACCGCAACCGACACCGAAGATCGCACCAGTCTTGCGGGCGTCATACTCCGCGAGGCTTGGTACTTCGCCGCCCCATCGCAAGCCATCACAGGCGGCAAAACCACCCACAAAACATTATTGGGCGAACCGGTACTCATCGGCCGGGATAAAAGCGGCAACGCCTTTGCATTGCGCGATACCTGCCCCCATGCCGGCACGCTGCTGTCGCGCGGCCGGTTCGATGGGCAAGAAGTGGAATGCCCATATCATGGCTGGCGGTTTGCCACCGATGGCCGCTGCACATTGATCCCATCGCAAACCAAAGATCAACGTCCGCAACCGGCCGACATTCGTGCCCAGACTTACCGCGTGCACGAGGGCCAAGGGGGAATCTGGGTTTACTTCGGCGTGTCACCTACGCCGGGCTTGCCGCCGCAAGTGCCCGTGTTGGGAGAAAAGCTTGGCCTGCATTTGTCGATGATTTTTGAGTGCAATATAGACATGGCTGTTTCAGGTTTGATGGACCCGGCCCATGGCGCGTTTGTGCATCGCTCGGCGATTTGGCGGACGCAAAAAAGCATCTATGAGAAACGCAAAGCATTCTCACCGCTCGATGCGCAAGACATGTTCGGCTGGCGCATGGATCGGCACCAAGCATCGAGCAACTCGCGTGCTTATCGGCTTTTTTTGGGTGGCGCGCCACAAACCGAGATCAGTTACATGCTGCCCTCGACGCGCATCGAACACGCGAGCACCGGAAAGTATCAATACTGCGGTCTCACCGCATGCACGCCCATCGACGCTGGGCGCACAGAAGTTCACCATGCCATGTACTGGAACGTACCGGGTGGCGCTTTGTTGAAACCACTTGTTCGGTCCTTTGCACGGCGTTTCCTGGATCAAGATCGTCGCGCCGTCATGGATATGGTCGCAGGTCTGCAGTTCAATCCACCCACGATGTTGGTTCGTGACGCTGATCAACAGACGCGCTGGTATTACAAGCTCAAACGCGAATGGCTGACTGCGGCAAGCGAGGGCCGTACCCGACGCAATCAAATCGCCCCAACAACACTGACCTGGCGCAGCTAACCCGAGACTCCGTCGTGAGTCGAAAAGGCTTACCCTTGAAGAACCTCAGCTTTATGCAATCCAATGATGCATGAGGCCTATGCGAATATTCCGTTACAGCTTATGCGCGTAAGGGTTTATCCCTCCCACCTATTGGAGAGGCCCGGCACTACCGGTTGGACCAATGCCCGCACGTCATATTCGCGTGGCAAGAATTCATCTCGGAACCGGTTGCAGTCGCGTCGCGCAATTGTGGGTGCGCGTGTGGCAAACCAGCAGGCAAGTAGCTCAGCTCATGAATTTGAGCGGCGTTGCCGTGCGTTGATTGGTGAAACCGATGACACGCGAGACCAAGGGCGAAAAGCCCGACTATTTGGCCATGGCTGATGTGCTTGAGCAAATTGCGCGCGATATACGCCTGCGATTGAGTGGTCGATTGCCTGGCAATGATAGCGAACAGGCTGAGCGGCTGGAACGCCTTGCCGCCGAAATCAAGGCGAGCATAGCCTAAGTTCACGGGGTCCTGCGGCGCGTCTTGACGCTGGCGGGGGGGCTTCCTAGATTGCGCATATCTTCCCGGCAGCACCGGCCACCTCGCTTTGGCCCCCATGAAAGAACAACAAATGAAACACGCTACAGATGCCTCTTTCGACCAGGATGTCCTAAAGGCGGAAGGCCCTGTTTTGGTCGACTTTTGGGCTGAGTGGTGCGGTCCATGCCGCCAAATCGCCCCCTCGCTGGATGAAATCGGCAAGGAGATGGAAGGCAAACTGAGTATCGTGAAGGTCAATATTGACGATAACCCGCAAACGCCAACGCAATACGGCGTGCGCGGCATTCCAACATTGATGATCTTCAAAGACGGCAAATTGGCCGCCACTAAAGTCGGCGCCCTGCCCAAAAGCAAGCTGGCCGAGTGGGTGCAGCAGTCGCTGTAATCGCCGTCCATGACCACGCAGACGGGCGGTTACGTCACAGATGTTGCTTATGTCGCCGAGTATTATGGCGACCATGCGCCAGCCCATATCAACATGACCGCAGCGGCTGGGGGCTTCCGCCCCCGGCCGATCGACGGTGAATTCGCCTGGTGCGACTACGGCTGTGGCAATGGCATTACGGCCATCATGCTGGCCGGATGCTTCCCCCAAGCCAAATTCTACGGCGTTGATTTTCTTCCCGAACACATTCGCACCGCTGATACCTTGGCGCTGCGTGGCGCGCTGCAGAACACCACCTTTATTTGCAAAGGCTTTGCAGATCTGAAACCCGCCGACCTCCCGCCTCTCGATTTTGCGGTAATGCACGGCATCTTGAGTTGGATCGACGAACCCACGCGCAATGCTGTTTTAGATGATGCTGCCAAACGCCTGAAGCCCGGTGGGATGTTGCTGACAGGTTGCAATGCGATGCCCGGCTGGTCGGCCAAAATTCCACTTCGCAATATGATTTATTCACTCAGCCCCGATAGCACTGCAACGCTAGAGCGTGCGCGCATCGGGCTCGCGTGGATGAAGAAACTCAAGGACTCACAGGTAAAGTATTTCCGCGATTACCCAGCGCTGGCCGAAATGGTTGATCAGCTCGAGCGACTTGACCCGCGTTACATCGCCCACGAATACTTCAATCAGCACCTGCGCGCTTTCTATTTTGCTGAATTGCGCGCCTTGATGGAAGCGCGCGGCCTGAAATTCGCGGGGTCTGCGACCGTGTTCCTCAACATGGTTGATTTGGCCGTACCCCAAACCATGTACGAAGACTTTCGCAACATCACCAGTCGCAATGAACTAGAAGCCAAGCGCGATTTCATTCGCAACGAAACATTCCGCCGCGACGTCTGGGTGAAGGGCGATGCGGTGAAGGACGAAAATGAATTGCTGAATATCAATCTTCCTCAGGTTTTCGGCACGCTCAAGCCATTACCGCTGATCGATAAGTCTGTCGCCTTTGGCGACGTGCAATTGTCGTACGAGGGTGAACCTTTTGAAGGCCTGATGGCTGCAGTGTCTGAAAGCGCCTTGAGCATCGCCGATATGGACAAAGTGAAAGGCCTTGATGGTTACTCGGCGCTCACGCGTTTTGACGCCGCCCGCCTCATGGCAGCCGGTGGAGATGTGATTGCGTTTGCGCGCGCAACCGCCCCCGCCAAGCGGGGCAAAAAACTATCAATCCCCGCGGTCAATCGCGGCATGATCAAAGAGTTGGGCCTAAAACTACCCAAACTGGCGTTGGCCGCAGTGCATGCCGGTACCGCCATCGAGATGCCCAACATCGACGCTGTGCTACTGCTCGCGCTGGTCGACAAAGGCAAAAGCGGCGCCGTGGCCCAAGCCCACAAGGTGCTGATTGCCGAGGCCGGTGATATTGTGATTGGCGGAAAGGCGCTATCAAAAACTGAAACGGAAAAACTACTGACCGAGCGGCTGCAAAAACTTGACGATGTATGGCTTGATAAGCTGATTGAAATTGGCGTCGTCAACGTTGAAGCTTAGACGCACCCTCCGTCATGACTGACGATTATCGCCCCCTGCCGCCATCAATCCGCCGCTTCAACGAGCTGGCGCAATTCGTCGGCTCACTGTCGGTGATAGTCTCGATTGCCGTAATTGGGTTCTTTTTCTTTTTTGGCACGGAAGACACTGCGGGCTATCGGTTCGACCGAAAGCACGGCTGGGCGTATTTGGGCGATCGTACTGACCCCGACACGTTTGAATTTGGTCTGCTAGCCAATGACCCGTCGCCGCGAATTGATAAAAACGTGATCGTACGAAAGAAGGAAGGCGGAGTTTATCTGCGCCCTGAACCCACGTACCCTTTTTATTCTGTGATTGGGTCTTGGCTTGGGATTGATCGCGATGCCGCGGTTAAAGGTTATGTGCCGGTTGGCACTTGTGCGCGCGTCAACGCCATTACCAAGACGGGCCTGAATTCGCTTTGGATTCATTTAACAGTGATCGACGACACCGAATGCGGCGGCGTGCGCCCCGATCCGAAACCAGAACCCATGCAAGAAACCATTCAGTTGCAAACGATTCAACCGCCTGAGCCGTCGCCCGAGCAAAAGCCCTGACGGGTTGTTGTTACGCGTTCTCTTTCAGCACCTCGCCCGCGAGATAAAGCGAGCCGCAAATCAGAACACGGTAGCGACCAACCGCGACGGATTTGACACGCTCGATGGCTGCGCTCAACGAATCGGCTGGCGCCGCATCGTGGAAGCCGGAACGTTGAGCCGCTAAAGCTAGATCTTGCGGGCTGTAAGCAGCCGCATGGCCCGGAACGGGAACCGCCGTAAATGATGCAGCCCGAGGCGCAAGGTGAACGAGGAAATCCTCCGCCGCTTTTGTTGTCAGCATGCCCGCAATTATATGCAGTTGCTGGTCTTTCCAGTATTCGTCAGTCAGGTCTGCCAACACGCGCCCGCCGCCTTCGTTATGGCCGCCATCGAGCCACAATTCGCACGCCCATGACAGGGCGGCCACCAAGGGTCCAGTTTTGAGTCGTTGCGCTCGCGCAGGCCAATCAATCGAGCGCATGCCGCTGCGAATGGCAAACGCCGGAATGGCAAAACCTGACTGCTCTAACGCCGCCAACGCGGCGCCGATATTCTGGTGTTGGTGGCGACCCAGCAAATTTGGCTCGGGCGTCTTCCAGGTTTCATGAGCACCACTGAAAGTAAGCCCGCCGTGATCATCTGGCGTGATGCGCCAATCGCGATCTTGCAGTTTTAGCGGCGCACCAACGCGCTTGGCTGTCGCTGCCAAAATCGCCGCAGCGTCTTCATGCTGCGCAAGACTAATGCACGCTACGCCCGGCTTCATAATGTTTGCCTTCTCTTGGGCAATTTTGGCTAGCGTATCGCCCAGGAATTGCATGTGATCCATGGAGATTGAAGTGATCACGGTTGTCTGTGGTTTGGCGATGACGTTGGTCGCGTCATAGGTGCCACCCATTCCCGTTTCCAGCAGGACGGCATCGGCCGGGATACGCGAGAAGGCCAGAAATGCAACAGCGGTCGTGACTTCAAAGAATGTAATAGGTCGGCCTGCATTGACCTCTTCAACGTGGCGCAGCAATTCGGCCAACAGCCCTTCGTCGACAAGCGCGCCGACCAGCCTGATGCGCTCCGCAAATCGCACCAGATGCGGCGAGGTGTAGACATGAACCTTGTAACCGCCTGCTTCGAGTACGCTGCGCATGGCTGCAATTGTCGAGCCTTTGCCGTTGGTGCCGGCAACATGAATGACGGGGGCCAAGCGAAGTTGCGGGTTGCCAAGATCGGACAGCAGGCGATGCATCCGGTCCAAGGATAAATCAATCAGCTTGGGAAACAGCGTGGTGAAACGCTCAAGCGCCTGGCGGACCTCGGGGCTATCAGCGGCGGTATCGGTCATGCACCAATCGAAACCGCGTGACTACCGGTCGTCAAACGTCATATCGGGCACCGTCGGATCTGGCGGCGCGGCGGCGCGATCAGGCTCGGGCTTGCGACGCCGCGCAGATGGCGCCAAGTTCACAACGTCAGCGGATGGGTTTTTGTGCATCAACAACCCAATCAGTTGGATTAGTTTGGCGCGCAGTTCGTGACGGTGCACAACCATATCGACCATACCGTGTTCCATGAGGTATTCGGAACGTTGAAAGCCTTCCGGCAATTTCTCGCGGATGGTCTGTTCGATGACGCGCGCGCCTGCAAACCCGATGATGGCGCCGGGTTCGGCCAGCGCCACATCACCCAACATGGCGAACGACGCCGTGACGCCGCCGGTGGTGGGGTCGGTCAGCACAACGATATAGGGCAGGCCTTTGTCGCGCACGCGATCTACGGCCACGGTCGTGCGAGCCATTTGCATCAACGACAAAATGCCCTCTTGCATGCGCGCGCCGCCCGATGACGGCAAAACAATGAGGGGAGATTCCTGCAAGCACGCCAGTTCCGCAGCGGCGATCAACGCTTCGCCAACGGCAACGCCCATGGAGCCGCCCATGAAATCGAATTCGAACACCGCAGCCACGGCATTGATACCACCCATCGTGCCATGCGCCACAACCACACCATCTTTTAGGCCGGTTTTGGCTTGGGCGTCTTTGAGGCGTTCCGAATAACGTTTGCGATCTTTGAAGCGCAACGGATCAATTGCAACCGTGGGCTGCTCGATTTCTGTCCATGCCTCATTGTCAAACAGCATGCGCAGCCGTGCACGCACAGGCATACGCAAATGATGCCCGCAATGCACGCACACGCGCAGATTTTTCTCGAGCTCACGGTGAAAAATCATCTCGCTGCATTTGGGGCATTGATGCCACAAGTTGTCGGGCACCTCTTTGGGGCGCACGAGTTTTTGAATCTTGGGCCGGACGAAGTTGGTCAGCCAATTCATGGAAAGCGTCTCCTCGGCAACGCGCAGCGGCGATATTTTAACGCACGCCCACGGCTAAATCTTTAACAAAGCGATGAACCTCGGCAGCAATTGTATCAGCCTGGCCGGGGTATTTTTTCGCGCCCTCAGCGATAACATCAACAATCGCCGAGCCCACAACCGCAGCATCAGCATGAGCCGCAATGGCTTTAACTTGGGCGGCTGTCTTGATGCCAAAACCCACGGCAATGGGAAGCGATGTATGCCGTCGAAGCCGAGCGACATCGGCATGAACCAGATTGGCATCAGCCGACTTCGTGCCCGTCACGCCCATGACCGCAACGTGGTAAATAAAGCCCGAGGCCTTGCTGATAATTTTTGGCAACCGCTGGTCGCTTGATGTGGGGGCCGTGAGAAAAATGAAGTTAAGGCCATTGTCGTTGAGATGCGGCAACAACTCGTCGGCTTCTTCAGGCGGCAGATCGACGATAATCACGCCGTCGGCCCCTGCCGCGGCCGCATCCTTCGAAAACTTGGCCGCACCATAACGATAGATCGGATTGTAATAGCCCATGAGAACAATCGGTGTGCTCGTGTCAACTTTTCGGAACGCTGAAATGCCCTCAAAAATATTTGGCAAAGCTATGTTGTGCTTCAACGCGCGCTGGCTTGACAATTGAATCGATGGGCCGTCGGCCATGGGGTCTGAGAACGGCATGCCGATTTCAATGATGTCGGCACCCGCTGTAGGCAAACCCATCAAGATTTTTTGGAACGTCGCCATATCAGGGTCGCCCGCGGTGATGAACGTGACCAACCCCTTACGGCCTTGAGATGTAAGCGCTGCAAAGCGCGCAGGAATACGAGACATGGTTTGCTTGCTCACATTTGCGCGCCGAGAGCGTCGGCAATCGTGAACACATCTTTGTCACCGCGCCCGCACATGTTCATCACCATCAGATGATCTTTGGGCAATTGCGGCGCGATCTTTGTCACATAGGCAAGCGCATGCGCTGGTTCCAGTGCAGGCAAAATACCCTCAAGCTTCGAGCACAGCTGGAATGCAGCCAGCGCTTCGGTATCAGTAGCCGAGACATACTCAACGCGCTTCATATCGTGCAACCAGGCGTGCTCGGGACCGATACCGGGATAATCGAGCCCGGCTGAAATGGAATGCGCGTCTTTGATTTGGCCATTCGCGTCTTGAAGCAAATACGTGCGGTTGCCGTGCAGAACGCCCGGCTCGCCACCGGTGATGGACGCTGAGTGTTCGCCCGTCGCAAGACCTTTGCCCGCCGCCTCGACACCGATAATCCGCACCGATGCATCATCCAAAAATGGATGAAACAATCCGATGGCATTCGAGCCGCCGCCGATGCACGCCACCACGGAATCTGGCAGCCGTCCCTCGGCCTCGTGCAACTGCGTGCGCACTTCGTTTCCGATCACCGATTGGAAGTCTCGTACCATGGTTGGGTACGGATGCGGGCCCGCGGCCGTTCCAATGGCATAATATGTGTTTTCAACGTTGGCGACCCAATCGCGCAGGGCCTCGTTCATGGCATCTTTCAACGTGCCATGGCCTTTCTCGACAGCGCGCACTTCGGCACCCAACAACTTCATTCGAAACACGTTGGGCTTTTGCCGCTCGATATCTTTCGCACCCATATAAACAACGCATTGCAAGCCAAACCGCGCACAGACCGTCGCGATGGCAACGCCGTGTTGACCCGCGCCGGTCTCGGCTATGATGCGGGGCTTGCCCATACGGCGGGCCAATAGAATTTGGCCTAAGCAATTATTGATCTTGTGCGAACCGGTATGATTGAGTTCGTCACGTTTGAAATAAATTTTCGCCCCGCCAAAGTGCGCGGTTAGGCGCTCGGCGAAATACAGCGGACTGGGACGCCCAGCATAGTGGGTGTTAAATGAGGTTAGCTCGGCTTGAAACGCCGGGTCGGCCTTGGCCGCATTGTACGCCTTCTCGACCTCGAGGATGAGCGGCATCAATGTTTCGGCCACATAGCGCCCGCCGAAAATGCCGAAGTGGCCGTTTTCATCGGCACCAGCACGAAATGTATTAGGCGTTTGAACCAAAGCCATAGAGCGCTCAAGATATTCGGGACAAAAAAACGAGCCGACTTATACCCCGCTGAACCGGTGAACCCAAGGGCCGAGAAGCGGCTATAAATCCTTTTATTTCAGCGGGATAAGGTCGTTACCCTGGAATGGCTCGAACGGCTTTGATAAAGGCGCGGATTTTGGCCGGGCTCTTGCGGCCGGGCTGTGTTTCCACCCCCGACGAGACATCCACGACCCGAGCGCCAGAAGCTTTTACAGCGTCGGCGACATTTTTGGCCGTGAGGCCACCCGCCAGCATCCAGGGCAGCGATCCTTGGTACGTTTTCATCAGCGGCCATTCAAATGCCGTGGCGTTGCCGCCAGGGCGCGTGGCTGCAGCGACGGGCTTGGCATCGAACAGCAGCCAGTCAGCCACACTTTGGTAGTCAGATGCGCCGAGGACATCGGCCCGTGTTGCCACACCGATGGCCTTCATCACGGGGACATTGAATTTTTTGCGAATGGCGGCGACACGGGCAGGTGTTTCTTTGCCATGCAGCTGCAACACCCCAAGCCGAATGACTTTAAGCGTTTTTTCGATCTGGCTGTCAGTGGGGTCGACGAATAAGCCAACCGTTGTCACGGCGCGTGGAACGCCTGAGATGAGATCGACGGCACATTCAATAGAAACAAAACGCGGCGAGCGGCGAAAAAAAACAAGGCCGATAAAATTCACGCCGGCATCTACCGCCGTGGTGATGGCTTTGGCGTCAGTCAGACCACAAATTTTAACGGCAACGGCCACTTTGGAACTCGCCTATGAATAAACTTACGCTGCTAATTCCATGACAATGCGCTTGGCTGCGGCCGCTTCGTCGGGCGCAGCCGTGATCGGCCTGCCAATCACAACATAGTCGGCGCCGGCCGCGACCGCTTCATGGGGCGTCATCACGCGCTTTTGGTCGTTCGCTGCCGCCCAAGCGGGGCGCACGCCAGGTGTGATAAGTTTGAAATTGGGGCCTAAGTCACGGCGCAATACTTGCGCTTCGTGCGGCGAGCACACCACGCCATCAAGGCCCGAGATTTTTGCAAGCTCCGCAAGCCGGCGGACTTGATCGAACGAGCTTTCGGTGACACCGACTTCGCGCAAATCGCTGTCGTCCATACTTGTCAGCACAGTTACGCCGATCACCAGCGGGCGATTAACCAAGTTGGTTTGCGCCGCTTCATGTGCAGCCTTAGCGGCTGCTTCCATCATCGCTCGTCCACCATTGGCATGGACGTTGATCATGAAGGGCTTCAGCGGCACGACGGATCTCACGGCGCCCGCAACGGTATTGGGAATATCGTGAAACTTGAGGTCAAGAAACAGCGGCAAGCCCGAAGCACGCATCACCTCGCTGACGCCCCTGGGGCCTTGGGCATTAAAAAACTCAAGGCCCAGTTTAACCCCACCAACCGTGTCAGCAAGTTTAGCCGCCCATGATGTCGCCTGGCCTAAGTCGGGCGTATCGAGCGCGCAGAAAACCGGATTTCGAAGTTTGGGTGCCGTTGCCATGATGCGGCGATCTCTATCACAAAATTAGATTTTTGGCGTCGGGGATAGTTCGGCTTTGGCGCGCGCCGCAGCCGCTTCGTCTTTCAGTCGGCCTAAACTGTGTTCCATCTCGCGCATGCGTTTGCGCGCAGCGCGCAACTGCGACCGTTTTTCTGCGCCGTTCAGCCAGGTGGCGACACTTCCGACGACAAACCCCACCAGAACGGCCAGCAAAATAACAGCGTAAAGCCCAGCCTCGATGCGAAATGGAAACGGCCAAATCTCAACAGCCACCACTTGTCGGTTCGATACGGCAAACAGCACGACAATCAGCGCCACAGCAACAGCCAGCAGAGTGTTGAGAAAGCGCAAGGGGTTACCCGCTGGTCACAGAGAGAACGGCCAATAGGCCTAGCCGTTCATGGTGTCGCGCAGCTGCTTGCCTGTCTTGAAATAAGGCACGGCCTTTTCGGCCACGGCCACCGAAGCGCCGGTGCGTGGATTGCGGCCCACGCGTGAATCGCGATGCTTGACCGAGAACGCGCCAAAGCCACGCAACTCGACGCGATCACCGCGGCTCAGGGCTTTGGAAATTTCATCAAAAATGCTGGTGACGATGCGTTCGACGTCGCGCTGATAGAGATGCGGATTGCGCGTGGCGATTTGGGCAATGAGCTCAGATTTCGTCATAGGCAGCTCCCCCTCCTGTCTCGCGCTGGGCGCTAAAAAACGCCGCAACTTCAACGAGATAGGCCAAAGATGAAGCCAGCCCGCCACAGAGTCAAGCCTAAGCCCCTCATAACTCAGCATTTTCCAGGTTTCCGGCGGTCCGAAAGGGCCCAAAAGCAAACGGGCGCCCCCTTTCAGGGGCGCCCGTGGCAACCAATAGCGTGGTTGGAAGGTTAAGTTATTCGGCCTTATCGGCCGCTTCTTTCTGCTTTTGCTTGATGGCCGCCCCAAGGATGTCGCCCAGCGAGGCGCCCGAGTCGGTCGAGCCGAATTCGGCCATTGCTTGCTTTTCTTCTTCCACTTCGCGCGACTTCACCGACAACGTCAGTTTGCGCGACTTGGGGTCGATGGAGACGATGCGCGCGTCGATCTTTTCGCCAACAGCGAAACGATCTGTGCGTTGCTCCGAGCGCTCTTTGGCCAGCTCGTTCTTTTTGATGAAGCCCGGGATGGTGTCATTGACCATGACTTCCAATCCGAACTCGGCCACTTCTTTGACCACACAGGTGACGACTTGGCCTTTTTGCAAGCCAACCGAAGCTTCGGCAACGCGATCACCGGTGAGCTGCTTAATGCCGAGCGAGATGCGCTCTTTCTCGACATCCACATCCAGCACCTTGGCGCTGACGTTCTGGCCTTTTTGATAGGCCTTGAGCGCCACTTCGCCTTCCTGATCCCACGAGAGATCCGACAAGTGCACCATGCCGTCGATTTCGCCATCCAGGCCCACGAACAAACCGAACTCGGTGATGTTCTTGATCTCGCCTTCGAGAATTGTGCCGACCGGGAACTTGTCTTTGAACGAGGTCCACGGATTGTCCATGCACTGCTTGAGGCCCAGCGAGATGCGGCGCTTCTCTTGGTCCACATCCAGCACCATGACATCGACTTCTTGGCTGGTGGAGACGATTTTTCCTGGGTGGATATTCTTTTTGGTCCAGCTCATTTCTGAGACGTGTACCAAGCCTTCGACACCGGCTTCCAACTCGACGAACGCGCCGTAGTCGGTGATGTTGGTGACGCGGCCCTTCAGGCGCGTGTCTTTCGGGAACTTGGCAACCGCGCCGTCCCACGGATCGGTTTCCAGCTGCTTCATGCCGAGGCTAATGCGCTGGGTTTCCATGTTGAAGCGAATGACCTGCACCTTGAGCTGCTGGCCAACCGAGAGCACTTCGGACGGATGATTGACGCGCTTCCAAGAGATGTCGGTGACGTGCAACAGGCCATCGACGCCGCCCAAATCGACGAACGCACCGTAGTCGGTGATGTTCTTGACAACGCCGTCGAGGATTTGACCTTCTTTCAGGTCTTCCATCAACTTCGAGCGCTCGCTGGCGCGGGTTTCTTCCAACACCGCACGACGTGAGACAACGATGTTGCCGCGCGCGCGATCCATTTTCAAAATCTGGAAGGTTTGCGGGCCACCCATCAGATGATTGACGTCTTTCACCGGGCGAATATCGACTTGGCTGCCAGGCAAGAACGCCACAGCACCATTGAGATCCACCGTGAAACCGCCTTTGACGCGACCGAAGATAATGCCTTCGACGCGGGCGTTTTCTTTGTGTTGTTCTTCCAACGTGTTCCAGGCTTCTTCGCGGCGAGCTTTGTCGCGCGACAGAATGATCAGGCCTTCGCTGTCTTCGTAGCGTTCAACAAATACGTGAACTTTATCGCCAGCTTTCAGTTCGATCTCACCGCCACCGCGCACAAATTCCTTTGTCGGGATACGGCCTTCGGATTTCAAACCGACGTCCACCAGCACGGCGTCGTCGTCGATACGGATGACCGTACCGTGCAACACGGTGCCTTGAATGCTGTCGTTCTTTTCAAATGATTCTTCGAGGAGGGCGGCGAAATCTTCCTTCACCGCAGCGGCTGATGCAGCCATGTGCGTTTTCCTTTGGTTTTCTGATTCTGGCCGCCGGTTGGGTCCGGTGGTCTTGCGGGCGCGTTGGGCACCATGCCCTTCATCACCCCTGCTCGAAGTTAGCCTTCGAGTCGGTACGTTCGGTCTTTTAATGCACTGCCCTCGACCAAAAACAGCCGGGCCAGCCGTGACTTAAACCGCAGCTTTTGCGATTTTGTCCGCGACGAATATCTTTGATAAATCAAAGACTTGATCGGGATCGAGGGCACTGGTGTCAATTTGCCAGGCATCCTCGGCCGGCTTCATGGGGGCCACAGCCCGGGAACTATCCCGAGCGTCGCGAGCCTCCAGATCGGCGCGAACGCGCGCCTCTATAACGGCTTCACCTTTGCCCCGCAACTCCTTGATCCGGCGCCCAACGCGCACCTCCAAGGACGCCGAAACGAAGATTTTGGCCGCCGCATCGGGGCAGACCACGGTGCCGATATCCCGCCCGTCCAACACAGCGCCTCTTTTGCCCTGAGGCGGGGTATGAGCGAAGTCGCGCTGAAACTGCAAAATAGCCGCTCGCACCGACGGAATAGCAGCGACTTGCGACGCCGCCACACCTGCAGCCTCGGTGCGCAAATCCTCGGGCGTGAACTGAGCGATATCAAGCGTTTTGGCCGCAGCAACGGCCTGCGATTCGTTCGTGGGATCGCCACCTTTGCGCAAGACCGAAACACCAATAGCGCGATAGAGCGAGCCTGAATCAAGATATGCAAAATCAAAGTGGGCTGCGATTTTTTTGGCCAGCGTGCCCTTGCCCGATGCAGCCGAGCCATCGATGGCGACAATGACAGATGTCATGTGAGGCTGTTCGACAGTTGCAAGTTAGCTCCCAGCGTTGTCATCAACGCAACAAAGTCGGGGAAGCTGGTTGCAATGGCCGCCGCGTCATCAATGCAAATCGGCTGGTCGCTCACCTGGCCCAAGACCAAAAACGACATGGCGATCCGGTGATCGAGATGAACGGCAATCGTGGCTTGGCCTTTGGGTGGCTTGCCTTTGCCACGCACGATCATGGTGTCGCCTTGCGCAACAGCATCCACGCCACAGGCCACCAAGCCGTTGACCATCACAGCCAGCCGATCGCTTTCTTTCACGCGCAGCTCGGCCAAGCCTTCCATGCGGGTTTCGCCTTCAGCGCACGCAGCGGCCACCGCAAGAATGGGGTATTCGTCGATCATCGATGGCGCACGCTCGGGCGGCACGCGTACACCTTTCAGTGTGCTGGCTTTGATCTTGAGATCGGCGACAGGCTCACCGGCTTCAAGTCGCGCGTTGAGCGTTTCAATTGATGCACCCATCTCGCGCAACGTCTCAAACAACCCTGTCCGCAACGGGTTGAGACCAACGTTCTGGATGATGATGTCAGAGCCTTCCACCAACAAGGCTGCCACAATAGGAAACGCCGCCGAGGACGGATCGCCCGGAACAACAATGGGCCGACCCGACAGTTCCGGTTGGCCGATAATCGATGCGCGGTAAACCGACGAGCCCGACTTCACCGGCCCAGATTCAACTTGCACGCCAAAATGCGAGAACATGCGCTCGGTATGATCGCGGCTGGCCGCAGGCTCGGTGACTGTTGTGCGCCCCGGCGCGTGCAATCCGGCGAGCAGGACTGCCGACTTAACCTGTGCCGAGGCCACGGGTGAGTCGTAGGTCAACGGCATCAGCACCGACGTGCCGCGAATGGCCATGGGCAATTTGCCTCCGGCGCGCGATTGAAACATCGCACCGGTTTTACTGAGCGGTTGGATAACGCGATCCATCGGGCGACGACGCAATGATGCATCGCCCGTCATGATCGACAAAAACGGATACGCCGAGACCAAACCTGCAATCAGCCTCGCGCCGGTGCCCGAGTTGCCCATGTCGAGAATATCGTCGGGCTCGGTGAGCCCGCCGACGCCGCGGCCCCAGACATGCCAGGTTGCGGCCGTATCGGTTTTGCGGCGTTCAACCTTGGCCCCCAACGCGCGCATGCATGAAGCGGTGCGCAGGACGTCGTCTCCTTCAAGCAAGCCCGAAATCGAAGTTTCGCCCACCGCCAACGCCCCCATAATCAAAGCGCGATGTGAAATGGACTTATCGCCGGGAACCCGCACGGTACCGATTAACGAGCGAGACTTAGCGGCCACGATAGGCTTGGCGATTTGATCGGCCTGGGACATCGAGAGGGGCGTCTTTCGCGCGACGAAATGGGGTGTTTGCGGCCTGATAGCACAGGGTTCCCGGCCCATCCTAGCCGATTCCGCCACCAGAGCATTCAAAACCGCCGATAACGCCTTGGAAATGCGCTGTCTTTTAGCCTTTGACTTGCGCGTGGCGAAATGGCACATGCCTTCGCGCACTCGTGCCTGGCCTGTACACACAGGATTCGCAAGGCCTTGCGGGCAAAAGTTAAGCCAAGATACCGGAGGATGAAGGTGGGAAAAGTCGACTTAGGCATGAAGCTGACCTGCGAAAGCTGCGGGGCGCGCTTTTATGACCTGAACAAACAGCCGGCTGTGTGCCCGAAGTGCGGTGCGAAAAACGCCCGCCCGCAGGTGTTCCGCTCACGTCGCCCGGCCGAAGAGCGGGCTGAGAAGGCCAAGTCACTTGCCGCAGCGGCCGCAGCGGCTGCCAAGCCATTGGAAGACCCCGACGTTGACGCGGCTGACGATGACGAAGCCGAAGATGTGATTGAAGATACATCGGACCTCGGTGAGGACGATGAGGATGTAGAAGTGGTCGTCGAGAAGGACGAGCCAACCTAACCAAGAAATACGCTTGATGCGCTGAAGGTGAGTTCTTATCTTCGCGCCGAGTTTGCGACCACCGCGACGACGAATGCCAAGCGGTGATGAATGAGACAACGATGCGCTCCAAACGTGTCGTTACGATTTGAATGATGGTGCCGGGGCTGTAGCTCAGTTGGGAGAGCGCTACGATGGCATTGTAGAGGTCGTCGGTTCGATTCCGTCCAGCTCCACCATCATTTCAAGGGGTTAGCGAAAACCCAAAATAGGGCAAGGGCCTCACGTAAGCGCCACGTAAGCAGTTGGCTTATATATATGCCTCACGTGAACGTGAACCTAAAGCTGTCAAGGATTGGAGTGCAGGCTCAAATGGCATCCAGCCTTTGAACAAAGGGCGTTTATTCCGTTTTTTCAAAGTGAAGATCACAAAACGCAACCTCTCGAGCAATTCTGCTGAGAGGCGCTTGTTTGTCTGGTTCCTGAACAGAGATGCGATATGCCAACTCTTTCTCAGGCAATCCAAGCCAAAGGAAATCGTTTTGCGCTTATCCAATGCACGGGCCCTGGCTAGATGTGGGGCGCCCGAGTTACTATGCGCAAACCACC
>CANJSF010000024.1 GCA_947476925.1 Rhodospirillaceae bacterium
ATCCGCCACTGCCAAGCCGCCTTCAACTTGACGCAGAACAACCAAAATCTGTGAATCCGTAAATCTGCTCTTCCTCATCAGAATCTCCTCGATGCTGTTGCCGAGAAAATTCTACCTTCAAATACCGCTAGTCCAGGGGAGGATTACCGTCTCGATAGTCGGCAAAATGTTGTGGTGTGACTGCTGAGATACTCAGCCGCGTAAATGGTTGTCGAAGCAGGGCGTTGATAAGAACCGTCTCCGAAGCACAACTCCGCTTCAGGATTGTAATGGTGTCTCGGTAGCGCTCTATCAATGATGCAAGGGATGTTTTTCGCAACACATCAAGACCAGCACCCAACTCACCGCGTTCAATCTGTGTCTCGGTCTGTCGAGCCCACATGAGGGCATCGCGTTTTTGTTCAAACGTACGGCTGAGTGGTCGCAGCCCTTGGAGGCGCACGAGCGCTTGCCACTTGCCAGACTTGCGGCGGCGGATAGACGACATTTTCTCTCTCTGACTGTGCCCAAATTGTGCCCGGCACGATTTTCGGAGATGAGAGGGAGGGGGTGGTTCAGCTAAGTGTTTACTATCGCTAGGAAAAAATGGCGGGAGCGACGGGACTCGAACCCGCGACCTTCGGCGTGACAGGCCGACGTTCTAACCAACTGAACTACGCCCAACTTGTACCCAACTCTTTGATCGTGCTTCATATTCATGCCATAGGGCAGTTCTGGGTCAAGTCATAATAGTTGCGTTTTTCTGTGACCACTGTGACAGGAGTGTGACGCGGATGGGGGATGCGGCCTCGGACTGGCCCAACCAATTTAACCGACCTGTCAAGAGTCAGATGACCAAAGTGACGGTACCGCACGACGGCATAGCCACAGTCATTGTTATTATTATTCATCAGTTCAAAAAGAGTCGTCACTTTAGTCATTTTGGACAGCTATAGAGCCACAGGCGTTAACAACAATTGGAAAAGTGACGGCGCACCATTACTGAACACGCCGTCACTTTTCCCGAGATTTTGCCGAACGCCGCCGCTTACACCTTGAGGACCAAGCCGATCACGATGCTACCGTCCTGGGAGTCCCCAACGTTGTAACCAAGCTGTTTCAATTGGCGACCCAGATTGTTCTTCTGGAGTTGGAAATTGACTCCGTTCTGATCCGCCCAGACCGTGTAGGCGGTATAGATTTCGGCAATCAATGTGCGGGCGTTACGTTTAATTGTGGTGCGCTCGGCCAGGAATGTATTAAGCGGATTGGCTGAGTGCAACCAACGTTCTGTTGCCTGCGCCACATCAGTAGGCAATTGGAAGTGTCCACGCTTCCGCAAGCGAGCGAGACCGGCAGTTGCACGATTCAAGATTCCGGACATCTCCGTTTCGCGAATCGTCGGCCATAGGTTGCGGTCGAGATCCTTGCCCTCTTGGAACATATGACCGAACGGAATCACCACGATCCGGCGACGTAGGCCGTATGATAAGTCTGAAGTCGTCGGTGGGTTGTTGGCCGACAAGACCGGCACCGCCGTGTTCATGAACGTGAACGAATCGCGGTTCTTCAGTTCACCTGTCAGCCACTTGGCCTCAGAGATTTTCTTGAGGAGGCCGTCAGGTAGCTTCATGCCAGCCTTAATATCGTCGTCGTAGAACAAGAACTTGCCACGTAGGTAGCCCATCGCAAAGCGGTTGCGGTCAAGTTCCTCGATGCGGCCCGAGAACACGAACTCGCTACCGATGAGGTCTTGCACGGTCCGCATTACTTCGGACTTTCCGTTGCTGCCTTCGCCCATCAGCATGATGATGATCGCGTGTTCCCGGCTTGGCTGGATGAGGTAGCCGAGAAATTCGTTCCAGTATGCCGCCATAGCCTTGGGACTAGCGGTATCTTGGAAGATCGACCGAAGCGCCCTGTCGTAGAGCGGACACTTAGCCGCCGGATCGTAGGTAACGCTCAAGATGCTAGTCAGGCCACTGGTAGGCGCGTGGTTGCGAAGCTTGGCTGTGCCGTCCATGCCGAGATGGACCTCGCCATTTAAGCAATTGATGATCGAGCGTGGCGACTGCCCATGCAACGGATCGGGATGCTGCGTGAGCCGGACCATCATCAGCCGGAGTACGTCCGAGACAAGGGTCGTCGTTTTGCCCCGAACCTCCGGCGGTAGCTTTTCGACCTCGGACAAGATCATCTTCTCGACGACTTTGTCCTTAACCGACAACCAGACGCCGTTTGCGTACTTCCAAAAGCCCTGGCCTGGCAGGAACATCAATTCCTGCTGATCGGCGGTGAGATTTGCGGTCAGGGTTTGGAGGACCTTATATTCACGCTCCACATGCTGCTCGCCGTCGTTCGCTGATGAATAACGCCCTATGCTCGCCGCAATCTTCTGTAGTTCATCGGCTTCAAGCGGCGGGTTGCAGTATTCAGCATTGTGCGCTTGAAGTGCGGCTAAAAGTGCTTGGCCGGTGCAACCCGCCCTAACGAGTGCCCCCGCAAACTTCGTCAACGTCGTGTTGCGAGCGCCTGTGCCGGTCTTGTCGCCGGTTTTGATTGCGCCCGCGCCGCGCATAATTACGGCCTGTGGCGCTGGCGCAGCCGAGAGTTTCCCCTTTTTGAGACGATCACACCATAGCTTTGGCAAACGCTTGGGTTTTACGCCCTTCAGGAGATTGTGATGTTTGACATGTTGATAGACGCCGCCGGTATGGTGGTGGCTTGGCGGTAATATCGCGATTGCACCGTCCGTAAGATAATCAATGCCGGGTCCCAGGCTGCCCTTTTTGACAGGAAACGGCAGGTGCTTGACCAAGAAATGAAATCCCTTCCCGCCTGTGCGGGTCTTCGCAGTCTTAGGTAATGGCCCAAGGTTCTTCACCAGCGCCGCCAGCGTCTTGGTGCCACCATTTCGAGGGTCAATGTCCACAACGTCAATGCCCGAGGCCTTGCCCGTCGCCATGCCGATGATGGCGTCAGGCCACTTGGTCCACCACGCACGGATTTGCTTTGGGTCATCGGTCGCGGCGTTAACACCCCCCAAGACACGGGGATGCTTGCCGGGATGGTTACAGTTCGGATCCCTGCAGGTACACTTTAGCGTCGACGTGACGCCATGCACCGGCACTAGCTTGACGAGCTTGGCGTAGGCCAGGGCGGCCTTCTGACGATCTTTCATGGCAACGCCTTCGGCGCTTTCACGCTTGCAGTGCGACGGCTGCGCCCGACTGCTGACGCGATGTTCTGCACCTGGAAGTCGTCGAGTGGCGGCTCCAGGTGGAACTCGTTGTGAACGCGCAGCACCGCTAGGAGCCTCGTGCAGCCTGCCGCGACGAGCCAATGACCAAAGCGTTGCAGTCGGCGACTGCGGCTCTTACCGCGAATCAGGGGAGTAGGCGTAATAACCTGGACGGGTTCGCGCCGGACACTATCGTCAGGGTGAATATTAGTATCGCTCATTAAATTTAACTCCACGATGTTTCGAAGAGAAAAATTTAGGCGAGTTGGGAAAGCCGATCTTAAGGAGCCTAGTCGTCGATTTCCTGGCGAATCAGTGGGTACGCCTTGCGGATTTCCTCGAAGTGCAACGAGAGCGTCGACACGACGTTTCTCGCCGCTGCGTCGAACGTTTGCTCGATGCCGAGTGGTTTCACTACCACTTGAACGATCTTGAGAAAGCTGCCGTCAGGCTCGGTGGGTATCGTGCCATCAATGTGAGGCGAATCATCCGGCACCTGACGTGTTATCCGGGTCGGCGGTCGGCCCATCCACTCCATCCACGCCCACCCCAGAGACATTGCGATCTGCTGATGGGGACTGGCCTCAACGGCCTGGCCGATTTCTCCGCTCAGGGATTCGTCAGCCTGCCTCCCACGTTTTGGTGCGTGATGTAGGATTTGTGCAATCTCAAGACGCAAGAGAAAGACGCGACGCCGCAGCCACCCGGTCTGCGTACTGAGCGATCTGTATTTGCCCGGTCGTGCGCCCGACGCTCGATAGAAGGACTTCTGAATGAAGGCCGTTACCTCCGTGTCGTTCAAGAGCGCGTCCTCAAAGCTGGTAAGCGCATCGCGGAAGCTTTCCAATTTGCGCTTACTCTTGCGCATGTCAGGAACGCGACCGCTGATCATGTCTGCCTGTTGAGACTGTCCTTTATCCTTATTCGCTGGCGCAATGACCTCGATAATGTCCTCGCGAATAATCGCGAGAATTTCGCTCATGAAACCAGTGCGCCCAAGCTGAGAGCGCAGCGGTATTTGATGTTGGATTTCTTCTAGGTCGCTTTGTTTGTATCCCACTTGCCGGAGCGTCTCGAACGTCATGCCTTCATAGGCAAGGGACGTAGCGAGTTCTTGGGCAAATTCGCCATCGGCATTTTGTAGCGCGGCCACCTGTTCATCGCGCCGCTGCTTCATGTGGGGGTCGAGAGCCGCCAACATCATAAAATCCAAATGGCTGTAAGCAGCAGGGCTCAATTGGCGCTTGGAGCCAGGTTCAACGGGTGACAGACCCGCATCTTTTTCGATTTCATCGAGCAGCGAATTGTAAACGGCACTTCTCTGCTCGAGGGGCAGATCGGTTTTCTTCTGTCGTGTCATCGGTCACCCGAAACGAAAGAGCGCCTTCGCACGGGCGCTCCCGTTGGTTCCACGCCTACCTTAACGGACACCGCACAGTTCGACAACTTCATCAGACTCATCCGGCAATTCGCCAAGAAATCGACCAATTGCCTCCTTAAGGCGACATACCGCGATGCTCCTACCATCGCCACTTCTATCGAGCGTCGGGAAAGATATCAGGACGTCCATGCTCGACGCTAACTTCATTCCACACTTGCCCAGAAGGTGACTCCCTATGAACGATCTTAAAAGGCCGACGACTGCTTCCACGACTACTGATGACCAATCCACGCCCCCCGTGAAGCGGCGCACCCCGGCTGGCCGACGGACAGGGACGCCCTCCGTACAGAACAGTGCCCAGCGGATAGATCAGCAACTAAGAGACAGCATCATGAATCCGGTCCAACTTGATCCGGACCTTATGCCCTATCTACATGTTGACCCAGACCACGGGCCTGTCTTGCACCATCCCCTCGTTGTCCAATCGCATCTCCATCCGTGTGGCTACGGTCTGGTGAATCACTCTTATCGCCGCAAGCGGGAAGTCCTGCAAACGGCGCTGCAGGCTCATGATTGGGGTAATTACATATGGCTTCATGAGAGACCGTACCGGCTTGATGCTCTACATGAATGTATTGGGAAGGGGTTATGCGGAAAAGAATACTGGGAAATGGTCGGCGATGTTTGGACAGCTTGCGAGAATATACACCAAAACCTCAGCTTGTGGCGCACCACATGGCAGTCGAGAGAACCTGGCCGGGAACACGCAATGACAGACGAGGAGTACAAGGCTCATGGGTGCCTTGGCGATGAAACTACGGTATGGCGCGGAACGGCACATCGTCGCTCGATTCAGGGGCTCTCCTGGACGACGGACAAGGCAAAGGCCGAGTGGTTTGCGCGTCGCTTTCCGGCGTACGGGGCACCACTATTGGCAACCGGCACGGTGAAGCGTGAGGATGTCCTCGCAACTATTCTCCGGCGTGACGAACACGAGGTTGTCTGCCAAAAGGTCACAGTGACCGAAGTTCAGGGGCTTTAATCATCGTCCCTTCATGTACTCAAACCACCAATTGTTAGTGAACGGCCAAGGGTCACTAGGACCGCTGCAATTCTTGTGGATAACCCAAGCCACTGCCCCATCGTTGCTGGTGAACCCGCATCGCTCATGATTGAATTTCGACCCGCCACCAATCAGGAAAACTCGAGATGGCAAGACGATCAACGGCACCGTTAGAAAAGACGCAATGGGGATGGCAGTACGTTCTGCCGGGTGCGGAGCAGATAATTTCGGTTGCGGTGAAACAGCCCACTTACCCAGTTGAAGGCGGCCAGTTCGTCATTCCAGGCGCAGAACCGATAACCACACGTGATTTACTACAGCGAAGGTTAGCTGCGCCGATTAAACCGCGTTGTGGGCAGAAGAGTATTCGGGGCACCGCTTTGTTCGATGCTCAGCAGGGGTAACTAAGGCCTCCGAGCGCCGACAACTTACCAACGAGGCTCTGGCTCATAAGCTATCTTCGCAATGGCTTTCGTGGCGTCGGCGCGGCCTCCGTATTTACCAAGCAAGGGGGCTTTCTCATGATCAGAAACAGATTGGACACGATACAGGTCCCATCGCTTGTCCCCCGATGGGGACAAGCGGTAGGTTCTCCCGTTCATTCGGCAATACCAGTGCACAGATTTCTGATGTTGGGTCCACTTACAGTCTGCACCTGACAATAACCGCTGCTCTCTTGCGACACGCTCTTCTTCTTTCCGCCTTAGGTAACTTTCGTTCTGTTCGGTTCGAAGGCGATCTTCTTCGCACTCAACATAGTCGCGGAGTAACTGGATGATTGCGGGCAATTCAGTCCCTTCAGCCTTCTCCTTTTCGTAAATGGCTAGACATCCTGCCTGAAATTCATCTTTGCCGTATTCACGCTCCTCGTCCTCAAATGCCCTGAAACGTTGCGTGACATCGGACATGGTAAGTTGCGGGCCGGGTATCAGGTTTAGAAAGTCGCGCAGGTCACCCATTGGCACCCAGCAACGAAGAGCGGATTTCAATAACAGTTCACGAGGATCGTTCCACTTTCTCCATATCGATGTTCCGCGATCAATCCGCCGGACGATTTCTTGCGCTAACTTCACCACCGAGTGTGGATCCCGGATATGGCGCAGGGAGGGGCTCTTCACGTAGTCAAACAGGATTTCCTTAACAACCCAAATGCGTTCGTCTTCTTTCATTTTGCGCTCCTCATTCACAACGCAAATACTAAACAAGGCCTGAGAAGCCGCGTAAACTGAGACCAATTGCAAGGGTGGGCCGATGGATCATTTCGAGGGAATAGTCAGGACGCTACTTGAAAATGAAGGCTATTGGGTTAGGCAGTCCTTCAAGGTCAATCTGACAAAGCAAGAGAAGCGCGACACTGGCAAGCACTCAATCCCAAGGCCAGAAATTGATCTACTGGCGTTCAAACCCAGCGAGAACTGCGTCCTCGCGCTTGAGGTAAAATCCTATCTCGACTCTCCTGGTGTTCGAGTAAGCGATCTTGAAGTGACCCACAAAATCGCTGAAGGCCGCTATAAACTCTTCACTTGCGAGAATTATCGGAACATTGTCGTGAAGCGTCTGGCGCTTGATTTGGAGGGCGCGGGCATGACGAACTCGAATCCCACGATTAGGTTAGGACTGGTCATAGGAAAGATTTATCAGTCGCGCACAGATGATCTGCGACTGCACTTTAAAAAACGTGGCTGGTTCTTCTGGTCACCCGAAGATGTGCGGGACAAAGTAAAGGCGCTAGCCAGCAGAGACTATGAGAATGACCCCGCAATCATTTCTGCAAAGATTTTGATGCGCTGAAAGTGACTGTTTTTAGGTGCAGCGCCGACTAATTCGAGAATTGTGAATGAGCGAGATTTTAACCCTTACCCACGCAACAGAACGGGATGTTGATCTTCTCATTGTTGAGGAGTTGTCTTGTAGTCCGACATTCGTCAGGTGGCTCGTTGATATTGTCGGTCACCGGGTTGGCAAACAGATCGGTTTCCAAACCACCCTAGTGACTCATTCCAGTCGCCGGATGTTCAATCGGCGTGAAATAGACATTTGCCTTACCTTGAACTTGCGCAATGCAAAGCCGGTGATGCTGCTGATCGAAAACAAACTGGATGCATCGGATCAGCCCGCCCAGGCGGAATCCTACCAGGACGAGGCCAAAACACTTTGCGCTGAGGGGACTGCAACTGATGTATTTACGGTCTTAATCTGCCCGCAGGAGTATTCCGTTTCCAACGCGACATTCTCGGGCAAGTTCGACGCGACAGTGACCTACGAGCAAGTTGCCGAATACTTAGATCGCCGATCACGACAAGAGCGGGGAGAATCGGCAGATCGCCTTGCATACCGTCACCGGCTGATCCGGCAGGCCATCGAGAAGTGGCGGCGTGGATATGAGGCCGTTCCACTTCCAGCAATCGCCGCGTTCAATAAGCAGTATGTCGAACTTTGCAAGCAGTACGCACCTTCGCTGAAGCCCGGCCCTTCGATGATTAAGGATGGCCGTCCTTGCGAAAGCAAGACGATGATATTTCACCCCGATACTTTGCCGTCGTGGGACTTCTTGCCCCAAGTGCGGATTGTCCATCAGCTTAGGGAGGGCAATGCCAACATCAATTTCTACGGTTGGGGGGATCACTTCACGGAGTTGGCTGCCGTTGTCGCAGCCGATCTAAAAGGCACGCCCTACAGACCAGTGCCGACCGTCAACAAGCGCAAGGAAGGAAAGTCGGGTCTTATGATTGTTGCCATGACCCCTTCCATCAACAACACGGATGCTTTTGAAAATCAGCGGAGCGCCATCATTGACGGCATCCGCGTGACAAACGAATTGCGTTCCTGGATGTGGAAAAACAAAGCCGCCATTGAAAGATGGGCCACCATTGTGAGTGGCTAGCCCGCGCCAATTACGCCGCAGCCTGGGCTTCCTGCACTTTCTCCAAGTAGTCCGCGACCGTCACTAACAGGTCTCTCATCACCAGACCACCACGGTGCTCGATCAGTTCGCCGTCGATGTATTCCAGGACCGCCTGAGCACGACCACGCGCCCGATCACCCTGACCAACGTGCCGCTCCAAGCTCTTCAGGACAACCTCCGTCGTCATCGGCTGATTTTGAGAACTGGCTACGGTCTGACGAACCCATTCGGCTGCGCTTGCCATATGTGTCTCCTGCGCTAGGGGCCAAAAACCAAGCTCTTGAAGCCTACCCCTACTAAGAGAACAAAGCAAGAACATTTGAAAGGCCCAGGATTCAAGCTAGGGTAGAAACCGGAATGGGGGGCTGATGGTAGAAACCCTACATCGATACGAAGGAAAAGGGGGCTATGGGCCAATATCTAATCGTTTGGGACCTGGAAACTGTCCCCGACCTCACCCGTTGGGCAGCGGCCAACGATCTTGCCGGGAAACCTGAGCAGGAAATCCGAGAAGCGATGGGCTCGAAGTTTCCCAAGCTCCCATACCATTCTATTGCCTGTATTGGCGCTTTGATCGCCCATCGGGAGGATGATGAATGGAAGGTGGATGCGATTGGCGCTCCGCACATTGGCGAGCGTGGGGAGAAAGCCCTGATTAAGTCCTTTGTAGATCGTATCGCCGAGTTGAGTCCCCAGTTAGTTACTTTCAACGGCAACAGCTTTGACCTTCCGGTCCTCCGCTATCGAGCGATGATCAATGAGGTATCTGCCCCCGGACTATCAATGAAGCCATATTTCAACCGTTACTCCGAAGATGCGATTGATCTGTGCGATGCGCTTGCCTCGTTTAGCCCAACTGGAAAGGCAACGATGCACGAGATTAGCCTTGCTCTGGGTCTGAGCGGGAAGCCTGACGGCATCGACGGCAGCGAGGTCGCGGCATACTTTCAAGCAGGTCGTATCAAAGAGATTGCGGACTATTGTGAAACTGATGTGGTCAACACTTATCAGATATGGCTCCGATATGAACTCTTTCGCGGGAAACTGACTCACGCTGAGTTCAAAAGTAGCGAAGCTGCCCTTCACTATTTTATCTCAAGCCACGCTGCATCGAAACCTCATCTCCAGCACTTCGTGCCCAATTCGCGGGTGGACTCATCGTCGTAATATTCGTTTCCTGTATGAACTAGAGAGTGTCGAATTGTGTTAGACCAAATGTTCACAGCCGAGAACTTTCGGCGCATTTACGACGGCGAGAACAGAAAGGGCCTCGATTTGGTGGCCCGCTTCTTTCCTCAACTCGAACCACATACGGAAGCGATTCGCAACAAGATCGCAGAGATACGGGAATTGCGAGCAAAGGCGGCTTCGATCAAACCTGAAAGCTTTGCTCAGACTCTCAGCACACTCAAATCCGCCTTAGCAATACTAAAGAGTACAAAGTCATCCGCCATAGACGATGCGCTGGAGGAAGTGAGTCTTAGAGTGATGGCCTCGGGATTCCAGATTTCACTGGAACAGAAGCTGGGCCCTAAAGGTAAGGCCGTCTTTTGCATCGACGGCTCACCGGAGACATTCTTCGTAATCAAGCAACTCCAGTCGAATCTCAACAGACTCTATGGCGTAAAGCAGGCAAACCGCCACGACCTAATTTGCCAAGTTCGTGACACCGTTAACGGACGTTTCCCCTACGAGATGGTTCGGACTGACATATCTTCGTTTTACGAAAGCATCGATAGAAAACAACTTTTGGCGAAACTGGACGGGGACCATCTACTTAGCCCTTCATCAAAAACATTCATCAAGCAGGTGCTGAACTCGTATGGTTCGCTCACAACGACTAGTGCCGGTATCCCAAGGGGTGTCGGGATAAGCGCGTATCTGGCCGAATTGTACCTGCGCTCAATCGACAGGGAGATACGCCAGTTAAGTGGCCTAGTGTTGTACTGCAGGTACGTCGATGACATCCTGGCGGTATTTGCACGACCGCCTACCGGAAAGCATCTCGGCTCTTACAAGGATCTTATCGTTCAAATAATTGCCAAGGGCGGGCTGACTCACAACGCCAAGAAGACGAATGAATTTAGCCTTGGCGCTCAGGCCAATATTAAGTTTGAGTACCTTGGGTATCGTTTTCGTCTTGCTAATAAGAAGTGTCTCATCAAACCCAGCGCAGCAAAGGTCTCAAAATACAAAGGACGGCTGAACGCCAGCTTTCGAGAATACGCGCTTACCAGCGTCATCAACTCGCGTCGTGCATATAGAACCCTTGTTTCGCGCATAAAATTCCTAACCGGCAATACGCGACTCTCAAACAGCAAATCAAACGCTGTGACGGGTATCTATTATAATAATTCGGCGGTAACAGATATTTCCTCATTCACCCTTTTGGATGGAGTGTTGAAACGCAAGGTGGCCTCACTCAAACGGCCCTCCCTACGGGCACGTCTCAAGCCATTTCGGTTCATAGATGGTTTCTCCCAACGTCGATTCCATAATTTTAGCTCGAAGGAACTTCAGAACATTGTAAGGGCGTGGAAACATGGCTAGGCACCGTATCGCCCTTACACACAGGAAGCAGCGTTCAATTCTGACGGACATGTTGCCATTCGAGGTGCCGCCAACTTTTTCAAATCGCGGTTTCTATCGCTTCCTTCGCGACAATAGCGTGGAGATTGACTCGGGCCGCCTGCGATGGAGTTGCGCGACAGACAACCTCGACGTGATCATGCGGATATTGTTTGGCGTAAATCCAGGCGCAACCATCACGTTGGACACGGTGACTGAATGGGGCAAGACCAAGATACGTAGATCAGTCCCCATTAACTCATGCGAGATGGTCACAATACCGTTTAATTTTAGAGTCGCTCATAAGCTCGACGGGAGAACGCTGAGCGTCGTTCACCCTAGAAACCAGGTTGATGTTGCAAGCTTCTACGCCAATTACAGTGCGCTCATCACTTACTACACATCGAAGGGAGAGTTCTCAATTAGACGGCCTGTGTCAGTATCAAAGTATGCTTATTTTATGGACAAGCTTCATGAATTGAAACTCGACGGGTCTCCTGCTGGTGTAGAAGAGGACAGCCACGAATATGAGCAACTCGGCTCATACTTCGTTTATCGGAAATACAGAAACATCCATAGATTCTTTGAGTCCTACAAATATCATCGTGCTGAGAAAAAATACGATGCGATGATCCAGATCGACGTGAGTAAGTGTTTTGACAGCATTTACACCCATTCTCTCCCGTGGGCGATCATTGGAAAGTCTCAGATAAAGCTGAACATGGAATCGTCAAAGCGCACCTTCTCCGGTAAATTTGATTCCCTTATGCAGCGCCTAAATCACAACGAAACAAATGGCATTGTGATAGGGCCTGAGTTCTCTCGAATTTTTGCTGAGATAATTCTGCAAAGCATCGACGTTGATGTTCAACGGTCACTGTTGGAGAACCACAAGCTAGTTCACAAGGTTGACTATGAACTCTTTCGGTACGTGGATGACTATTTTGTGTTCTTCAATAAGCCTTCCACGCAGGTCACAGTTCTCGAAACCATTCAGGCGGCGCTTAAGACTAAGAAATTGAGCGTGAACACAGCCAAGATTAAGCTATACGAGAAGCCCATTATTACTGAAATAACGGTGGCGAAGGAACGTGTGTCCACGCTTCTGAACGAAGAGTTAAGTGGGCGTTGTGATGAAACTCCCGCCGAGAAAGCCGGAGACCCTCCTATTCGTCGGCTCACGTGCGCGGTTGATTCAAATCGCCTCATTGTTCGTTACAAAGCCGCACTCAAGGAGTCACATGTAGAGTATGGAGACCTACTGAACTACACATTCGCCATTGTTGAAAATAAAATTGGCAAAATCTTCAAAGCCTTCCTGTCGTCAGATAGGTCTCGGCGTGACCAAAAGTCACTCCTTCAGGCTCTCGTGGCAATTATGGAGTTTGCCTTCTTTGCTTATTCTGCAAGCCCGAAGGTTAACCATACCATTCGCATATGCCGTATGGTCGCCACTGCCGTCAGGTTTTTGCGCTCACATAAACTTCCATATGAGCTGAAGCATTTGTTGTTCAAGTACGTATACGACAACATTTTGCAGCAACTCGATAAGAATACCATGAGTGTTCATCGGGAAGTAGAGAGCCTGTATCTGATCACATGCCTTACGCAGATTGGGAGGGAGTACTGGTTGCCAGAATCAACGTTGGCTGAGCACTTCATGCTCGAGGCTGATTCGACAGGCTCCTATTCACGACAAGGATTTTTGAATCACTTCTCGATCACGGTCCTTTTTTCATACACTCGCAATAAGGTTCGGTACCGTCGCCTTCAGTCATTCATTGAGCAGCACACTCTCGAGAAGCTCGATTATATGAAAGCGCATTGCCCGAATGACGCGGAAGCCATGCTCCTCCTCTTGGACCTAACGACTTGTCCTTATGTGGAGGGCCTATTCAAGGAAGCGGTGGCAAGCCGCTTCGGTCTTGGTGCAGCGGAGTTATTGGCAGTCCGCGCTGCTAACGATTACTGGTTTACAGCCTGGGGAGAGAGATTTGATTTGAGCAGGGAGCTGGACGCAAAGCGGAGTCGCGAGGTATATTGAGCTTGGCGCTCCGTCCTATCCAAATGACTGTAGGCAGTCCACACACAAGCGCCCTCTCAGCTCCTATATCAATTGGGGGACGGGTAAGCAGACGGTAGGGGCGGGCCGTCTTTTCTCCCGACTGATAATATAAATCCGGGCCAGCAGAGCGCGTCTGCACACATAACTTCGCCCATACATCCGCCGTCCGTACCTGCCCGCGCTATACGCCAATTACGCCAGTTGTCCAGTCACGCACACCACTCCCTTTAGGCCAGGAAACGCCCTTGCCTTCTGCCTTGGGCTCTATTTGAAATATTGCTCGTTTCGATCTGGGATATTCAGGGAACTCCTCCATTCGGAACGACACGACAAGCCCGCCAAAATATGACTTTTTTCTTTTTGTCTCGTGCAGGTGAATCATTCATCCAACTGCTTTTGCAGCTTCGGTTTCACGAAGATCCCAATTCCCACTCTCGTACTTTGAGCCATGCTTTTTAAGATTCGTCCTACCTTCGCACTTAACGTGGATAACCTTCATGCGTGGCCCCCGACACTTTGATAGGTGAGTAGCTTCCTTTATTCCCACAATACATGAACTTGACCATCTGCGATTAGGTGTGGATAGGCTTACTTCGCAATTACGCGCTGGACGACCGAAACCCCGACGCCTATCCGCGCTGCAATCCCGTGTATAGTTCCGCCCTTCCGCCGCTCTAACCGAATCCTATCTTCCACATCCTTGCCCACACGCGGGCGACCAAGGCGTTTCCCCTCAGCCCGCGCCCGCGCCAATCCGGCCTTGATCCGTTCCTGAATGATGGCTCGTTCAAACTCTGAAAATACCCCCAACATCTGGAACATGGCTTTTCCCGAAGGCGTGGTCGTATCCAAGCCCTGTTGATGGAGATAAAGATCGACCTTCTTGGCGTGAAATTCACTCAGCATTGAGACTAGGTCTTGGAGTGAGCGTCCAAGACGATCAACGCTCCATGCTGCGACCAAATCAAAATCCCTCCGGGCGACACCTCGCAGCATCGCGTTCAATCCAGGCCGCTGCCCACGTCCTTTTGCGCCGGAAATCCCAGCATCCTCGAATATCTCAACAACATTCCACCCCTGCCGTTTTGCCACGGCTCGCAGTTCTCGGGTTTGATTGGCTGTGTTTTGCCCTGTACTTGAGACACGCGTATACAATGCCACACGCTTGGTCATGGCTGATTCCTTTTCAAATTGTCAGTTGTTAAAAGTGACTACGAAAATAAGTTGATTGCCGTAGCTGGACTCCACGCAGAAAAGGGGCCGGAAACGCCGCTAAACATGGCTTTCCGAACGCCGGTTCCTGATGGGTTTTTGGTAGATGGCCGTTTTGGCCGATTTGTTGGCTATTAGCTATTCGCCAATGTGATGCCAGTCTCTCTCACTCAATATCCGCAGAAACTTGGCTACCTGATCTAGGGCACCGTGTTGTGCCGCCCAGTTGATATGCTCAGCTAGCCGCAGCATCTTCAAAAGCGCAGACGCGATTGTTCTCACGGCAATATGCGACAAGGGTTTCGACCGTTTCGCTCATTCCGCGACTTTCCTATAAGTTCTCATATCGTCCAGGAACTCTGACGCCGGTTCGACACTTGTAACCAGCAATCGGTCCCTGGCCCGTGTGCAAGCGACATATAGCAAGTGACGTTCTGTTTCGTAGACTTCTTGCAAGTCCGCATCATCGCCAACCGTTTCGATACGCTCCTGCAGGGGAATCACTTCGTCATCACAAGCCATGACGACGACGGCGCGAAACTCAAGTCCCTTAGCTAGGTGCATCGTTCCTATCGAAACATGCCCACTCGTAGTTTCGACACGTTCATCGAGGATCGTGAATGGCAATCCGGCTTTCTTAACGGCTGCCTGTGCACGAGCTATCTGCGCTGCCGATCTGACAAATATCCCAAACTCGTGTGGGAGGATGCCTATCGTGGCCGCTTCCCTAATCCACATAGCAACCGCATCTGCTTCCTCGGATTCAGTCTTGAGCACCTGAATGACCGGCGGAGGGCCATTGAACACCGATACCGTGTCGTTGCGGTCCTCGATGTTACCGTCAACATCAGTCACCTGCGGGCCAAGCAGTCGATCTGCTTGCCGTCGGATTTGATGAGAAGTTCGGTAATTCACTCGGAGCGTTCGGGAACGGCCCCTAATATCCACACCGAGGGATTTCCAAGAAAAGGGCTGCTGGAAGATACGCTGTCCAAGATCGCCAGCAAAGAATAGGGCGTTGGGCCGATTCGCGCCTAAGGCCGCAAAGAAACGCAAATGGGCAACACTAATGTCCTGCGCCTCATCAACCACGGCATAGTCAAATGGTAGGTTGTTACCGCCCGCGATCTGTGCTGCCAGCTTGGTGAAAATTGCCGCATAGGTAACTAAGCTACGCTCCTTCATTCCGGCCTGGACACGCTCGAAGATCGACCACAGAACCGCCCGCTGCTCCTCCGAAAGCCGGGTCTTCCGACCAAGACGTGCGACGTTGCGATATGCATCCCAGTTCTCTAGCTGCCATGCGTCAACGATTTCGTCCCATTCAGTAAAGAGAAATTGCGGACTAAACTTATGGCCTGGAACAGCCGCTGCCGCGTCCCGGATCAGTCCACGCAGGTCGTCGCGACTTGCAATGACTGCTGGGCCGACGAGCGACTTATATAGCCGCAGCCCAATGGCGGGAATCGAATGAACGTCTATTCGTTCACCAAGGCGCGGCTCGTTACCAAGTAATCGTTTGAGCTTTGTGTTGAGAGCGTTAGCCAACGTGTCCGAGAACGTCGTTAGCAGGGCCCTTGCCTCAGGGTTCTTACGGGCCAAATAAACTGCCCGGTGCAATGCCACGATGGTCTTTCCGGTACCCGCTGAGCCGGATACCCGCGCTGGACCGCTGTAATCCCGCTCCACCAGTTCTCTTTGCTCTGGATGGAGAAAGACCGTCCACTTCTCCCAGGGGAAATCGAGGGCACGTTGCAGTTCCTCGACATTGGTCATTACCCTGAAGCGACGTTGTGCGTCGGGGTGGTCGAACGGATTGGTCACAGGCGCGACAACAGGCGGTACTCGTGGCTTGCCGCCAGTTGCGATTTCCAGCAAAGCCTCTGAGGCTTCAGCGGGAAGATGTTCGCTGAGGCTCAGAAGCGAATCTTCGTCAGCCTCCCGAACATCTTTGAGCCATTCGCTTGGAACGCCGTAGCTCAATAGTTCATCCTCGGAGAGTTCGGCAAAAAGTAGTCGCTTAGCAGCTTGGGGTTTTGGGGTCTCGGCCTGCACATAGGTCGGAACGATGATTTCTTGAACGGTCTCGCGAATTTCGACCAACTGCGCTGCACCCGTAGTTGGGTGCGTCTGCAATTTGCGTCGCTCCGCCCAATTGTAAGCCTTGTCGTGATGGCCGACGTAGCAAAGGAGCAGACTGCCTTGGGTCTTATGGACGATTAGCCGAATATCGCTACTGACCCGGACCGACCAGAAGTTTTTATCCCTTGCCTTGTCGAGTTTGTGGAAGCTCATGCCGGGGTTGGCGGGATTTAACTGCAAATCGAAGGCAGTCGTTTTTACAGATTTCTGCTCGTCGCCAGTAAGGCGACTTAGGCTATCTGTAAACGTGTCAGCGATACGGAAATCCACCGGCCTAGACCTTGAAGACTTTCATCACTTCGTCGCCGAGGTGGTTGATTACCTTCACAGCAATCCTACCTTGTTTCGGCTTCTCGAACGGTCGCGATGTGTCGCTATGCAGCGTGTTCCAGGCTTCCTGGTCGATCTCAGCTTTCAGTGTCGTCTTTAAGGCGTTGTACGGATCGTTAGCGCCGAGGAAATAGGCGTGTCGAACGAAGAAGCTCTCTTCATTGTAGTCGGTGTCGATAAACCAACATGCGATGCCGTCTGCACCGTCGCTAATGACCTCGCCAGTCTGGGGTTTGAATACGTCCACCCCGTTAACCTTGACCCGCAGCTTGCCATCCTTCTCAGCAATCAGGTCTATGTCGGGTTCGCCAAAGATGACAAACAGATTTCCCTTGCCCGTGTTCTTGAGGTCGTCAGCCATGTGCAGATCCGCGTTCATCCGCGCCTTAAGCACTGGGATGCGACCAAGTTTTGTGAACTCCGTCGTGTGGGCTTCGTAATTGAAGGCGCAGGAAATCAGAACGTCGAAGGCTGCGTCACCAGCCTCACGTGCCGCTGCAACCAGATCGGCACGTTGGACGGTTCCAAACTCCGGCCCGATGAAGATTGCGGCCCGTTTTTCAGCATTGCCTTCCAGATAGCGGCCTTCGGCACAGACCAAATCGCCGGGCCATGGTGTAAGTGCCGTGAAGTTAATCTTGTCGTCCTTGTGCGCCTGTTGCACACCGGCAATCTTTAAGTTCGTTAGAATCATTTGAGGAAACGACTGCTTGCCACCGTACTCCGCTCCGTCTTCCTTCAGGCTGTCGATTAACTCGTCGTTTTCGTCCACTCCCAATATGCGGTGTGGACTGAGACTTTCGACGGTAAACGGCCCGGCCACCCGTACCGTCTTCTTGTCGTCGTATGGCTTGTCGTAGAGGTATTCAAATTCCGCCTTCGCCTCTATGGATTTATCCATTTCCTTCTGGCGTGCAATTCGCTTTTGCCATAATTCGGCGTGAACCTTCTGTGCTGCTTCGGGCCAAACCCTGTCAGCCTCACGCGGGACTTCCCATTCCTGCCATTGCTTGCTGAGCGCGGCGTTCAACGCCTCACGTAACAGCTCTAAATGCGGTTGCCACTTCTCCCAGATGACATCAATTTCCGTGTTGTTGGCGATGGCACCGAGAGTGACGTGCGACACCCGTTCGTAGACAAAACCCTGCCGGATGTTACCCCGCACAGGCTGTGAACTCGGCACAGTGCGCGTGACTTCTGCCTCTCTGACCTGGCCGTCGCGGGAATCAGCCAGCAGATAGAACGGATAACGCGTCCCCATGATCCTGGCACGGGCAAGAGCCAGCGCCACGCGGGAAGTGTCAATCGTGATCCAGCGGCGTCCCCATTGCTCTGCGACGGTGGCGGTGGTGCCAGAACCGCAGGTCGGGTCTAGCACTAGGTCGCCTGGGTCTGTGCTCATTAGAACGCAACGCTTTATCACTTCGGGATTTGTCTGAACGACATAAACCTTGTCGTCATTGAAGCTGCCCGTGATTGTGTCGGTCCAAATGTTGTTGGTGATTGAAACTGGGAAATCGTCGATGAAGCTACGAAATTGCAGTGACGCCTTAGTGGACTGGACACGGTTGGCTTTAATAACTCGAAGCAGACCGCTTACCGTAACCTTCCAATGGCTGTTTGAAGGCGGCAGGTAAGGCTTCCGCTGAAATTCAACTATTTGCGGTGACGATGCCGAACCTTGAGAGATTAAGCTAACCAACCGATACTGTCGAAAGGACGTGTCTGTAGGCCCCAACGCCGTCTCTTCTGGGGTCAAGATCGAGCGGGTTTCTCCGTCTTCAGATAGCGCTTGGCGATACAAGCCCAAGCTTTTAATTTCAGATTTTGGCTTGAACAAGCCGCGATACTTTGGCGAACCGCTTTTTGAATACCAGAGGATCGTATCAACCACTGATGCTAGGTAATTTGATGTTGCATACGGCGCGGTCTGAAAATTGATTTCTGCAACAAAGTTTTTTTCTCCAAACACTTCATCGAGCAGTACGCGGACGCGATGGACATTTTCATCGCCAATCTGCACAAAGATTGATCCAGATTCACTAAGCAGATCGCGGGCGACGGTGAGCCGGTCCCGGAGATACGTGAGGTAGCTGTGGATGCCGTTCCGCCAAGTATCGCGGAAGGCTTTGACCTGTTCAGGTTCACGAGTGATGTGATCGGCTTTACCGTCCTTCACATCGCGACTGGTCGTACTCCACTGGAAATTGCTATTGAACTTAATTCCGTACGGGGGATCGAAATAGATACACTGCACCTTACCGCGCAACCCTTCCCGCTCAGCTAGGCTCGCCATGACTTGGAGTGAGTCACCCAGGATCATGCGGTTCGACCAGTTTTGGTCATGTTGGTAGAAGTCGGTCTTATCTGCTCCCTTGGGGATGCCGTTAAAGTCAGCGAATAGATCCGGCGTTATGGAACCCGCTTCGTGTTGACGCTCTTTTGTCTCACGGAGTAGATCGTCAATCAGAACCTTGGGGTGAACCTTCTCCTGGATATAGAGCGGAGGAGCGTGGACAAATAGGTCGCTCCAATCCTGCTCATCCTTGCCGCGCCACACCAGCTGTGGATCGAGGTCAACATTACGAGGGTAGCGCACCCGTACCGGCCTCTGTTCATCCGCCTTAAGAACTGATTGAAACTCAGCTGTCGGAATGTTTTTTCGCTTAGCCTCATCATGCTTGAGAGTTTCAACGGACTTCGATGCTTTAGGTTTCTTTGCCATGATTAATTGCTCTTGGTCGAAGGTTGTGTCGCTGCGGCATCAAGCATTTTGTCGAACTCGCCTTTGACCTTGGCATTGAAGTCAGCCTCAATCTGGTAGACCTCTGTAAACTCGGCGAACGCCCAGCGCCCATAGGTGCCGAGGTGGTTCACACCGGGCACCCAGTACGTGTCCATGGTTGATTTCTTTTCTTTGGCGTCTTCGCGCCGATAGCCCTTGATCTCAACGATGAGGTGCAACAGATCGTCAGGGCCGTGACCGTCATCCACAAGCACGATGAAGTCGGGCAAATATTTCCGCATTTCGGAGCCAAAGCGGTACGGCACCTCTAGCCCGAGGTTATGGTTCTTGGTGTATGCGATGACTTTTGGATGGGATTCAGCAACGCGGCAGAACTCACCCTCCCAACCGCTGTCGAGAATGACCCAATTGACTTGGTTCTTTGGTGGCGGTCCGCTTGTTTCCCAACGGTCCACTCGCGATGTGTTGAAGCGAACGTGCTTGGTAGACCCAGTGGAATTATAGGGATCGAGCAGAGCCTTGATTGGGCGTTCGCCCATAAGCGAGCGTGTGATGGCTGCGGTGATCTTGTTGCAGGCCATATCCGCAAGCACTTGATACATGAGTAGCCCAGGATACGTGCCCCCTTTGCAAACGAGGCAGGTGTCCAGCCACTGCTTGGTGATGCGCTTAAGTTGGCCGAAAAGATGGAGCTTCGGGTCTTCGCCGGTGTCACGCCATTTCGTGTAGAGCAATCGTTTGGTGACTTCATAAACGATTGTAGAAGGTCGCGTATCTCGCACATGTTCTAGCGTCATATCAACGCCCGCACCAATTATCCCCGCGTTTCTTGTGACCGAAGGGCCAACAATATCGGGGCTAAGTTCGAGTATTGAGTCATCATTGAAGTTTGCCGTAAGGCGTTCTTCCGGCAATTCCACTCGGTAACCTTCGACCCGCGGGAATTGAATCTCTAGTGCATCGCGTTCGGGCCGCATCGCTTTGACTTGAACAGTCTCACGTGGCGGCTGCGGAGGCGCGACGACGGGCTTGGCCGTGAAGTCGAACGGAATACCGAATACGTCGGCGTATTCGACGTTGAAAAGTCCTTCTTCATTCAGTTCATAAGACTGACGGCGCAGTGCGCGACCAATGACTTGTTCGCATAGAAGCTGGGTTCCGAAAGCCCGGATACCGAGAACGTGAGTTACGGTATTGGCATCCCACCCCTCGGTGAGCATCGAAACCGACACTACGCAGCGTATCGACCCACCGAGCTGGCCGGGTTTGCCCACAGTGTTCATTACCTCGCGGAGCAATTCTTGATCGGTAATACTTTCGACCTTGCGCTGGTCTCCCGTCCGCTCAGTCATTTCTCGCCGGAAACGATCTATTTCGTCCGCCGCCATGCTGCGAAAGTTGTCATCAAGAGCGTCACCAGCCTCAAGCTGTTCACTGTCAATCAGGAGAGTATTGGGACGCGGCAGCGGGTTTCCGGTCGTCTCATCGAAGTTACGGAACAGTGCAAATCGTCCATTGTTTAGTGTCGTGGTCCCATCCTCGTTCTTACGATGGAAGCCCGAGACAAAATCGTAGACCAGCTTTGAGATAGCCGTATTTTGGCAAACGATGATGAAGCAGGGCGGCACCTTGATGCCTCTTTCTTCCCAAAGCCGGAAGGTCTGCTCATAGTGGCCGTAGAGAGCTTCGAGAGCCGTCTGTAGGCGCGTTGGTAGTGCCAGCGGATCAAGCTCATCCCCTTTTCCCCGGCCTTTCTTTGGCATTTCCTTGCGAATGTTCGCCCAAAGGTTCCGGTAAACAGGCATTTCATCGCCTGGAATATTCTCCGCTACAGGCACACGGGGCAGTTTGACGATGCCGCACTCAATTGCGTCCATGAGCGAAAAGTCACTCATGGTCCACGGAAACAGAGTGCCTTCCGCATATCCCGAACCGCTCAAGAAAAACGGTGTCGCCGAAAGATCAAATACGCGGCTAAGTCCGAGCTTGCGGTTCACTGCCTCCAAGCCAGAAATCCACAATCGGGCAGCTTCTCTATTCTTTTCCGCCTCTTTCTTATCGTCGCCCTTCAACTCCTCGTCGTCGGGATCATCTGGCTTTTCGCGATAGCAGTGATGGGCCTCATCATTCAGCACGAGGATGTTTTTCATGCCCATTAGATCGGGCATGACACGCTGGAGCATCTGGCCTTCAGTTTCATGAGTGTGCAGTTCTTCGCCAGTACGCCCCTGGAGGAGTTGTCGCCCACCTTTCGATAAGTCGATGCGTTCGCGCAGTTTGAAGGCGTGATAGTTCGTAATAACGATCTTGGCTCGGTCCACGTCATCGAGCATGTCGCTCGGCACAAGTTCACGGCTAGCGTAATAAGCATCCGGGTCATTGGGCTGAAGTACCCGCAAACGATCTTTAATCGTTAGGCCGGGTGTACAGACCAGAAATCCGCGGGTGAACTGCTTGCTGGTCGGTCGGCGTACCGCATTGATCGTCTGCCACGCGATAAGCATCGCCATTACGGTGGTCTTGCCAGCACCCGTAGCGAGTTTCAGCGCAAGACGCATCAGTTCCGGGTTGGCATCCTTATTGGCCGATGCCAAATGTTCGAGTAGGCGTTTGCCATTGGCAGAATGGGGCGCTACCTCAGTGAGCCAGATCGCGGTTTCAACCGCCTCTACCTGACAAAAGAAGGGGCGTACACTACCGGCATGGTTCCGCCAGTGCTGAAGAAGTCGGGCGGTTTCAGGTGTGACCTGCCACTGGCTAGGAGCTAGGGACCGCCAACTATCAACGTTCTGACGCACCTCATTGATAATTGAGGTGGGGTCATACTGCTGCTTTGCTGTCGAAAGTCCTCCGCCTTCATCGAAGAGGATTTCCTCTTGAGCGGCGGAACGCCTCCGCTTCTTCGGCTTCGGGATCGGCGTAATGAACTCGGCGCGGCGACGGCGCTCAATGATCTGCTGGGTCGGTTGCCCGTCCTCATCAAGCTCCCAATGCGTTGTTGGACATGCATACGGAGAGTTGAGAATTGGGTGATCGAAGAAAGGATTCTCTACCATCTGCTCTTTGGCCGCCCCCGTTTACCGCCAAAGTGGCGTCATGCCGAACCCATTAATTGCCAATCGCTTTCGCGACTCAATTTGCGGATGAAATCTACAACGAGTTCGCACAGTTCTCTATGGCAAAATTTTTCATTCTTAATTACCCACCAGGACTAAGCTCAGGTCAGGCCGATAGAATCGGTTGTCTCACCAGAATAATATCCTGCGCTCAAACTCAAATTATTATCGGCCAGCAAAGAAGCGCAATGTTCAAAGAAATACCCCTAGCGTATTGACCATATTGTCGTCGATGACCGCGCCAATGCGTTGGTGAAACCCAATTCTTTTCAGGTGCTGCCATTTACCGCTGGCGACAATCCATCAGACCACTGCCCAATCTCGGCAACTTTTAAAATCAACTAGGCGGGCAATACGTTTTCAATCGAATACCTGCACAATGTCACCCCCATCCGATCTTGATATTTGGCGATCTGCAAATTTGATAATCAGTCAGCATGGCGTGGGTGCGTGGACTTTTGCAGCATCCAAGAGCCGCGAACTTGAAGCATTGGGTAATGCCAGTGGTGCCGTTTTGTGGCGTCGCATTGCTGGCGCGATAGCCGAACTCGAAGACGTTGACCTACAGTCCAAGCCCAACTGAGGTTGGATTTTCCGGCTCGCCCCGATCTGTCACCGTCGACCGGCAAATCTGCTGCCGGTCGCCCAAGTCGCCAGCCCTAGATCGTTTCCAGCGATTTAGGACGGCCAAAACGGCATCAATTTAGGGTCCGCCAGCTTAGAACCAGTTTCACGCAATAATATTACGTCATTTTATGTCGTTAACTATTATGAAGCAAGTACAAAATTAACGATTTTATACGATTTTCGACTGTTTTTGGTGGCTTAAACCACTGAATCGGCTAATATTTTGCCAGTTTCGGCACTTTGGCTGACCACGGCAAATCGGTCTCCTAAAAGGCCAAAAAGGATGACCATGAGGACCGAAACCTATCCTCGACCGGCCTACGGGACAGCTACCAACCCAGTAGCCAGAAATTTGGCGAGGCTCCAATAGTCCGCCAGCGACAAGTCTAAAGGGCTCCTTCAAGAACGATTTGGCCGACACCAGAGACGGTCCCGCCAACGAACTTTCTGCCAGGACTAACCGGCACCATTCAGTAACAGCCAAACATCACCGACCTTCGACTGCTCCCAAGCGCGAGCGGCAACGGTTGAACTTTGCCCAAGGAAAAACAGACATGACCAATGGTGCCCCCGCGCCACGCGATGTGCTGCGTAATCGAATCTTAAACGATCAATTCAGAACAACACTGCAAGGCGGTCGAGTTTTCATGACGCCGGGAATCAACGCGCTATCCATCGAAACGCAAGCAGAGATTTTGAAGGCTGTTGTGACGTTCACAGATTTCAATCCTGACAACGACCCTTACGGAGAGCACGACTTTTTGTCGGTCGAAATCGAAGGTCAGAAGATCTTTGCAAAGATCGACTACTACGATCTTGCGAGGGAATATGGTTCATCCGACCCGACAGACCCAGCGGTGACCACTCGTGTCCTAACGATTCTGTTGGCCTCAGAGTATTGACGTGCCGAGGGGTATTAAGCAGCGGCATGTGAATGATTGTGGAGTTTGTGTCGTCGCTATACTTGCAGGTGTCAGCGTCCCTTATGAGGCGGCGCTTGAAGCTGTATTCCCTGGCAAGAAGCCGAAACAGTTTTGGACCTCATCAAAAATGATTGCTGCGGCCTTCAAGCGTCTCGGCTTGAAGTGTGACGCAAGGGCTAGGCCCTTGTTTGGACGCAGTTACAAGGAACTGACCCATGATGCTGTCCTTCTCGCTGATCGAGACCCGATGACGTGGACGTGGCATTGGCTCGTTTGGGACTCAAAAGCGAAACGGGTGATCGACCCCGCTAAGCGAGCAAAGAAACGGTTTAAGGTCACTAGCTACTTAAAAATCTATCGGGACTGAATCGTTTTGATATTCACTGCTTATTTAGCCCGACGCTTCGAGCGCGTGTTTCGCTTGCTCTGGCACGTAGGCCTCTGCGACAACCTTTAGAGCGACGCTGGCGGCCTGCCTAAGTGGCTCCAGTTCGAGGTCGCGTGTGTGCGCCAATCTGATGCCGCTTATATATTCGTGGCCTGATGTTTCGCTGTAACGCCAGCCGCTGGGGCGCAATCGCTTTATCTGGAACGGGCGGATCACCTCGAAGGTAAGGACGATTGAACCCTCCTGATCTATGAGGATGGATGTGCGTAAATTTGGGAACGTGGATTTTCGCAGGCGGAGGACTGGCAAACTAATCTGCTGGCCGTGGGTGTGGGTTTCCCAAATATCGTCGATCAGTTTTTCGGATACTGCGCTCCCAGCAACACTGTCCAGGTAACGGCAGACAGAGGGCGATAACGATGGCCGGATGTGCTGTTTAATACCTGTCAACCATACCTCTTTGTAAAGCTTCTGCATGAGCGACCCAAAGTCGTTGCGAAGATGGTGAGCCTCAACCGCCCTGTTCAGCCATGTCCGCAGATCGTCACTGGATAGGCCTCGCGGCGCGACCACATAGTCGAGGCAGTCGTTGACGGCTGCACGATAACTTGGGTCAGAGAAATAGCGTTCAGTGTTTTTACTTACGGCTATACGTCCCACATTGCGCTCCATGTGATTTGATTTGTCCCACACGGTGGGAGCATTGAAATTTGAGTGATTTGCGTTAGTCGGGCGGTCGAGTTTATGACCGCCAAAAAGAACGGTTTCTCGCATCCAGGTGATCCCAGACGGCAAAGATCGAGGGATTGGCTAGAAGCTAAGTTATGAATTGTCGCTTCATGACCGCGTTAATCGCACCTTCGAAGGATTTCGGTTCCCAAATTTGGAAAGTGCGGCCCTTACCAACGATGAAGGCTCGGTCAGTCAGACCAATGCTCAATACCCAATCACTTGGGAGTGTGATGCTGCCATTGTTGATTGGTACTCTTATTGGGTCGTTCAGAATGACAAATGGGGCAAAGTCGATACCGCACCCATCAATGCAGTTGTCATAGCGATTGAGGTACAACCCGATTTCAGTTGGGCTGGCGATTTGCAGAACCGCGACAAAGCAAGTCGGTATTTCTATGGTCCCGGTATCTGAAACAGAGGTCTCGAATGTGCCCACCATCATTGTGCTGGGGTTGAGGGGTGGGGGATAAGCCCAAGCTGGTACGATTGGGGTAGCCTTTTGGGCCTGTTGCGCTTGCGACATTGTATTGCTCCATCACTATTGATTGCCGATGATCGAGCTAAATTACTATTGGGCGCATGATGATGCAGAACGGCACAAGTGCGGGTATAGCAGTCCTGTAGTCCAGCTCTTGGCATTGCGCCTCGTTATTGTTCGATAGGCAGTCCTCTGTGGAAGTGACGAAAGTGACGATTCTTTTAAGCTGGCAAACAACAATAACAATAGACGTGGCTTTGCGGTGTAAATCACCGTCACTTTCGTCATCTTAGTTTTAAAACGACATCTTCTGCTCGAAGGTGCGTGTACCTAAACAACATGCGGGGATCACGATGGCCGCTAATCAAAGCAACTTCGGGCATGGTTAGGCCACGTTCAAAGAGGGCGGTAATCGCTTCATGCCGCAGATCGTGAAAATGGAGATTGTTGATTCCAGACCGCCTAATCAGGCGTTTCCAAGCCATGTCGAATGACTCTACTGTCAATGGAAAGGGTCTATGTAATCCCCTAACTCTCTGTGTGCTTAAAATGGCAAGGGCTGCTTCCGAGAGCGGGATAGTTCTTGAGTGACCGTTCTTAGCCAATGGTATTCGTAGGGTTCGTTTTTCCTGATTGAGGTCTATCCATTCCATGCCGAGTATTTCACCGCGCCGCATGGCTGTTTCTAGAGCAAACAGAATAAAAGGCCTGATCTGGACGTTCCGGCACGTATCCGCAGCTTGCATCACCTGATCTAATTCGCCCTTCATTAGTCTTCGATTTCGAGGTGGGTCAGCTTTGGGTCGCCGTAAACCCTCAAGCGGATTCTGCACAGGTATACCCCACTCACTACGAGCCAGTTTGTAGATTTGATTTAGTAGCGCCAGAGCATGATTGATTGTTGATGCTCGCACTGTCCGATAACGAAGGTCGCGATACTCGGAGAAATGCTGAGGCGTCAGCGCCGACAAAGTTAGGCGTGTAAATGGATGGCGAAGTAGCGCATTGAGTAGGGCGGTCTCTTTGACCCGGCCCCGCTTATGGGGCGTAACGTAGTCTCGATACCGTTCGATCAGTGACGATAGTGACGTGTTTCGTAAACTTGAGGTTCCTGCCCCCAGGTCACCGCGTTGGACTTGAGTTTCAATTTCTTTGGCCCAATGCTGGGCGTCAGCCTTGTGTTGAAAAGTTCTGCTAAGTGGCCGCAGTCCGGCCAGACGGACTTGCGCTTGCCAAGTACCAGTCGCTCTGCGGCGTATCGTCGCCATTTCGTCTCCTGACTGTGCCCAAACTGTGACAGGCACGATCTCGGAGTAGGGGAGAGGGCGTGGTCGGAACGGCTAACCGTTTGATTCGACCTACTAAAGAAGTGGCGGGAGCGACGGGACTCGAACCCGCGACCTTCGGCGTGACAGGCCGACGTTCTAACCAACTGAACTACGCCCCCGCGGGCGCTGCCAGACCAACGCAAAACGTCTGTTTTGCCGGGGTTTTGCCCGGGTGGTCTAGCAAGAAGGTCGGCCTTGTAACAGGTCTGTCAGGGGGGTGCAAGCGACCGTCAAGGGCGCGCAATACCTTGAGAACTCTCAGTTTCAAGCCCATTAGAATGGGGCACGGGCACGCGAATTGATTTGTCGACCAACGGCCATGTTTATATAGTGATTTTGACTAAAAACCAGTGTGGACATGACAACCTCAGCCCCGCGATCATTGCGCGAAATTTTACCTGCTGAAGCCGCAGTTGTGCCGACCTTTGCGCAAGTCGATAAGGCGCGGCTCATGTCACTGACCGAATCAGTTGGCAACATGGGCCACTGGTATTGGAATCTGGCGAGTGGGGCGATGAGTTGGTCGGACCAGATTTATCGCATCACCAATCGCGACCCAGGAACCTTTACGCTGAACGCCGATAGCAGTTGGGAGGTTATCCACCCCGACGACCGCCAATTTGTGGCTGCGCAATTCGACAAATCGATTGCCAACGGATCCCCGATCGAATTCGACGCAAGATTTGTGCGGCCCGCGGGTGACATTCGTAACGTCATCTTTAAATGCCAACCCGAGTTGAGCGAGACAGGCGTTCCGGTCGCGTTGTTTGGCGTGCTGACAGATGTCACGGATGCCTTTTCCACGATCCGCGCCATCCAAGATCAACACGAGATGTTGGACTTGGCGGCGGAGCTTGCGCACCTGGGCCACTGGGTGTGGAGCGCTGATCGGGATGCGTTGACATTTTGCTCGGAGCAGTTGGCGCACATTCATGAGTTGTCGCCCGATGTTTTTCTGGGACGGTTTTCCCATCCATCGCGTATCGTCAATGTCATTGATACGGAATATCGCGAAGCTTACAACGTCGCGATTGGCGCAGCTCTGAGCGCAGGAACGTCATACCAAATCGAGTACAAACTCGAAACCCGATTTGCCACCATTCGGCATATCAAAGAAATCGGCCAGCCGATTTTTGATGATAAAGGCAAACTGGTTCGTTTTATCGGCACCGTTCAAGACATCAGCGAGGCCAAACGCCGTGAGGGGCTGCTGACGGCGGCCAATCAAGCGCTGGAAACCCAAGCGCTGGCGCTGAAACGAAGCGAGACGAAATTCCGCGACATCGTCGAGGGGTCAATCCAGGGCATCGTGATTTTGCGCGGCACGCGCATTGTTTTTGCCAACAACTCATTTGCTAAAATACTTGGCATGACATCGGCCGAGGAGGTCTTAGCTATCGATGACGCAAGGCGCTTGCTGCCCAAGGGGATGGCGGCGGATGCGAATTTATTTTGGGCCGAAGCCACTGCGGGCCGTCTCGACGGGCAAACTCAGCGCAGCCTGATGCGCGGCATTGATGGTCGCGCGGTTTGGATCGATGCAGTCGGACGACTTATCGATTGGGAAGGGGCCACGGCGTTCTTGTTAACAATCGTCGATGTCACGGCAAGACATCTTGCCGACCAAGCGCTGGCTGCAAAATCAAAGGAACTCGAGGATCTTAATTTGCAGAAGGACAAACTGTTTTCGATCATCGCGCACGATCTGAAGGGGCCCTTCAATAGCGTGCTCGGCTTTGCTGGTTTGCTGGCGGCAAAGGCCAGAACCATGTCGCGTGAGAAAGTTACCGAGTATGCCGACATTGTTTATTCTGCGGCCACCAGCGTGCATGACTTGCTCGACAATTTGCTCACTTGGGCTGCGGTTCAAATGCGCTCAACCGATATTCGCCCCACCATCATCAATCTTCGCGCGCTGACCGACGAAAGTTTTGATCCACTCAAGACGATGGCGGCTGAGAAAAATATAGACGTACGAAATGCCGTCACTGATGTCGACGCGCTGGGTGATGAGGCAATGGTGCGCATTGTTCTGCGAAATCTCATCTCGAACGGAATTAAGTTCACCCCGAAAGGTGGTCAGGTTACGATTGCAGCGCAGCCGTTGCACTTGCGCGATGGCCGAGCAGGCGTCACTGTGAGTGTTCGAGATACGGGCGTGGGGATGACGCAAGAAACGATTGACGAGCTGTTCAGTTTTACACGCAAAATGTCGCGTAACGGCACGCAAGGCGAACGCGGCACCGGGCTAGGTCTGTTTCTATGCCGAGATATTGTTGATCGCCATGGCGGACAAATGGCAGTCGAATCGACACTCAGTGAAGGCACGACATTCCGCTTCAGTTTGCCTGCGCCCGGTGTTGCGCCTTGATAGATGATCGGGCGCAAGCGCCGCCCCCGCCTGCTACCAATGTCCCTTCGAAAGCCATACCCGAGCTCAAAGACTTGATTTGGGAGGACGAGCCTGCAGGTTCGCAAGTCTGGTGGCTGACCCGCAGCCGGAGTGGCGATTTGCAGGTTTTTATTGCTCCCGATCCAGTCACCGGCTCGCTGCTCGGTTTGAGTCATACCAGCGCGCGACCAAAAAGTTATGACGTGGTCATTGTGCTCGCCGAGAAGCCTTTTGCCAGTCGTGCTGAATCGCTGAATGCGACGAAGCATGCTTTAGCCGTGAAAATCTCCGACCCATTGGCCGAGGTCGGGCGCTCGTTGACGTGGTGGCGATTCAGCCGCGCCGTAAAATTTGCGCTTAATCAATTGCCGCTGGCCGCAGTGGCGATGCTGCTAGGAGCGCTGCTTGGTTTGGCCGTCGCCTTGTTTGCAATTTCGACGTCTTTGGTTGGCTGGCCCATGCTGGTTGCGGGCATCGTCATCGGCGCTGCCTCGGGCCCGCTGCTGAAGTTCCTGGTCGAGCGCCGGTTCAAGAGCTTGCTGGGCCCTTGGGGGCGTTTCTGGGTCGCAACCCTGTCCGCCGCCTTGGGGGCCTTTGCCACGGCCGGTGGGCTGCTGACCCTGTTTTGGTCTTAGATTTCAGCGGTTTTGCCCAGGGCGCGAACGGATTCACGTCACAGGTTCACATCGTTGGCGGACAGTGCCAAACTCAAGTTTCGCAACATCGAGCGGGGAGGCTTCAATGTCTGGCGGTTCACTCAATAAGTTCTCAATCACCAAACGCACATTACTCAGCGGTATTGCGGGCGCTGCCGCAACGAGCGTTCTGCCCACATGGCGCCGCGCCGTCGCGGCGACTATGTACGACGTGATTGTAATTGGCGCGGGCACAGCCGGAATGCCGACAGCGATTTTTGCAGCCGAGCGCGGTGCTAAAGTTCTGGTCATCGATAAGGCCCCCGTGACCGGGGGAACGTTGGATCGCTCGACCGGACAAATCGCCGGGTCAGGAACCGTGTTTCAAAAGGCAAAGGGTATTTCCGATAGCCCCGATGCGCATTATGCCGACAATATGCGTATTAACGGTGGAACGTCAGACCCCGTGCTCACGCGCCTGTTTGTTGATAACGCCGGTGAGACAATCAACTGGTTAGCAGCCAATGGATTTACAGTGCGCGACGGTCACCCAGTGATGGGCGGTGGGCACGAGCCATTTACGACGGCCCGTTATCAATGGGGCATGGACGGCGGCAAGTCGATCTACAAAATCATGGACCCGATTTTCACCGCTGGGGTGAAAAAGGGAAACATCACGCTGGTACTTAGTACCGCTGCTGTTGATCTGATCCAAGATGGCAAGGGCGCAGTGTTGGGCGTGACCTGTGAGGACGATGCCGGCAAGAAGCAAGATTTCATGGGCCGCAACGTTGTCATCACCGCCGGTGGCTGCGGCGGAAATCCACGGATGTATTACGATTTGCACAACACAACGCTGACCGCGCAAATTATGTACCCGTTCAACGTCGGACAAAGCATTTTGCTTGGGCTTGGTGCAGGTGGCGTGGTGCGCGGGGGTGAGAAGTATGACCCGCTCTTCGGAACGATGTTGTCAGACGATAACTTCCCCGCAGAACAAACGGTTCCGTTCCTCAGCGACCCCGAGCGCCGTCAGCCATGGGAAATTTATGTCAATGCCCGCGGCCAACGGTTTGTACGGGAAGATGACACCAGCGTAGATCGTCGCGAAAAGGCTTTGGCCAAACAATCGGGCCATCGCATGTGGGTAATCTCGGATCAAGAGATGATCGACAAATCGCCGCTGTATGTGGGCCGCTGGAATAAACAGCAATTCCTCGACGGTTTCGGTAGCCACCCGATGATGACCAAAGCAAGCACGCTTGAAGAGCTGGGTGTAAAAGCGGGCATTGATCCGCGCGAACTATCGTTGACAGCCGCCAAATATAACGACGCGATCAAAACAGGCGCGACCGATCCGCTGGGCCGCGTTCATCGCCCCGTGCAATTGGCCAAAGCACCGTTCTACGCCGTTCGCATGACCGGCTGGACGGTGATTACCTTTGCCGGGCTGACGGTGGATGGCAGCTTGCGCGTGACCCGCGCCGACGGTTCAGCAATTCCCAATCTGTATGCTGCTGGCGAGGCGATAGGTGGCGGCGCAACCTCGGGTAACGCCTACACTAATGGCGCCATGGTTACGCCATCGCTGACGTTTGGTCGTATGCTGGGCAGTAAAATTCTGAGCTGGAAGGCTTAGGCGTCGTAGTTGAGATTGGGCGCAAGCCAGCGCTCCATCTCGGCTAACGTTTTGCCTTTGCGTCGGGCGAGGTCTTCGACCTGGTCGCGCTCGATTTTGCCGACACCAAAATACTTTGCATCCGAATGTGCGAAGTAAAATCCGCTCACGGCAGCGCCAGGCCACATGGCAAAGCTATCGGTCAACTTGATGCCGGCATTTTTCTCAGCATCAAGCAACGTCCATAACGTCGATTTCTCGGTGTGGTCGGGGCTGGCCGGGTACCCCGGCGCGGGGCGAATACCGCGATATTGTTCGGCAATTAGTTGTTCGTTGGTGAGTGTCTCGCCCGTCGCGTAGCCCCAAAATTCTTTGCGTACCCGCTCATGCATACGCTCGGCAAACGCTTCGGCCAGGCGATCAGCCAGGGCTTTGACTAGAATCGACGAATAGTCGTCGTGGTTTTTTTCAAACGCCGCCGCTTTTTCATCGACGCCGTGCCCTGTGGTCACCGCAAAGCCGCCAATGTAATCCGCCACACCAGAGCCTTTTGGCGCGATGTAATCTGACAAACACAAATTTGCGCGTTCGCTATCGCCGCGCACCATTTGTTGGCGCATGCCATGCAAGGTCGCGATCACTTTTGAACGGGTATCGTCGGCATAAATTTCAATGTCATCGTCATTGACGCTGTTGGCGGGCCAAAGGCCAATGACAGCTTTAGCAGTAATCCATTTCTCCCCAATCAAGCGCTGAAGCATTGCTTGCGCATCGTTGTAGAGTTGGCGCGCGGTTTCGCCCACGACCTTATCGCCGAGAATGTCGGGGTATTTTCCGGCCAATTCCCAGGTTTGGAAAAACGGCGTCCAGTCGATGCGACGGGTCAGTTCTGCCAAATCGTAATCTTCAAACACGGTCACGCCCAAGACGCGCGGCCGCTCGGGCTTGGTGCCTGCCCAGTTAATTTTCAGTTTGTTGGCGCGCGCATCGGCCAGCGTTTGGCGCTTCTTTTGGGTTTGGCTGCGCGCATGGGCCTCGCGCATTTTCGCGTATTCAGCAGCAACCTCAGCGACGAACGGTGCCTTCTGCTGTGCGGACAGCAGGTTGGATGCCACACCCACGGCGCGCGAGGCATCCAGGACATACACAACTGGGCTGTCGTATCCCGGCGCAATCTTCACAGCCGTATGGACTTTGGACGTCGTGGCGCCGCCAATGAGCAGCGGAATAGTCATGCCTTCGCGCTGCATTTCTTTGGCAACGTAGGCCATTTCTTCCAAACTTGGCGTGATCAAGCCCGACAGGCCAATGATATCGGCGTTTTCCTTTTTCGCAGCTTCTAAAATCTTAGCGCATGGCACCATCACACCGAGATCAATGACCTCGTAGTTATTACACTGCAAAACCACGCCGACGATGTTTTTGCCAATGTCGTGCACGTCGCCTTTAACTGTGGCCATAATGATCTTGCCGTTGTTAGCGCGCTCAGCAGGGCCACCGGCAGCCAAATTTTTTGCCTTCTCGGCTTCAATATACGGAATGAGATAGGCCACCGCCTTTTTCATGACGCGCGCGCTTTTCACGACTTGTGGCAAAAACATTTTGCCGGCGCCAAACAAATCACCGACCACGTTCATGCCGGTCATCAACGGGCCTTCGATGACTTCGAGGGGCTTGCCGTCACGTGCCGCAATTTCAGCGCGGGCTTCTTCGGTGTCGGCATCGATAAAGTCCGCAATGCCACTGACCAGCGCATGCGTCAGGCGCTCTTGGACGGGCAAGTTGCGCCATGCCAGATCGGGGCCTTTGGCCTCAGCGCCGCCTTCTTTGAATTTCTCTGCAATCGATAACAAACGGTCTGTGGAGTCCGGTCGGCGATTGAGGATTACATCCTCAACGCGCTCGCGCAGTTCCATGGGAATGTCTTCGTAGACCGCCAACTGCCCGGCGTTGACGATTCCCATATCCATGCCCGCTTTGATGGCGTGGTATAAAAACACCGAGTGCATGGCCTGTCGCACGGGTTCGTTGCCGCGAAACGAGAATGAAATATTCGAAACGCCGCCCGAGATATGGCAGTGGGGCAAGGTGGCTTTGATTTGGCGCGTGGCTTCAATGAAATCGATGGCGTAGTTGTTGTGCTCGTCAATGCCCGTGGCCACCGCAAAGATATTGGGGTCGAAGATAATGTCTTCTGGGGCAAATCCGCATTTGTCCACCAACAGCCGGTAGCTTCGCGTACAAATGTCCACTTTGCGCGCAATCGTGTCGGCTTGACCTTTTTCGTCAAACGCCATCACCACCACGGCAGCGCCGTAGCGCAATACTTTCTTGGCCTGCTCCAGGAATAGCTTCTCGCCTTCCTTCAGGCTGATGGAATTGACGATGGACTTGCCCTGAACGCATTTCAGCCCTGCCTCAATGACGCTCCATTTGGAACTATCGATCATCACCGGCACACGGCTAATGTCGGGCTCAGAGGCGACCAGATTCAAAAAGCGCACCATGGCCGCTTCAGAATCCAACATGGCTTCGTCCATGTTGATGTCGATAATTTGCGCGCCGTTTTCCACTTGCTGGCGAGCGACATCGAGGGCTGCATCATAGTCGCCATTCAAAATCAGCTTCTTGAACTTCGCCGAGCCGGTCACGTTGGTTCGCTCGCCGATGTTGACAAATACGGCGGTGGCGGGCGCGGCGGGGGATTCAGTGATGTCGGACATCGTGAATGGTGCTTGGTCTAAACTGGATTCCCCACCTTCGCAGGGCCTGACAAGTGGAGATACAGCCAGAACCGCTAAGACGCCAGCGCAAAGGGCTCTAGGCCAGACAGACGCATCTTTTTGGGCACCGTCGGGATGCTGCGGGGTTTCAGGCCCTGGACCGACTGAGCGATGGAGCGGATATGATCGGGCGTCGTGCCGCAGCAGCCGCCGACAATATTCACCAGGCCATCTTTGGCCCAGGCACTTAAGTGCCCGGCTGTTTGAACGGGCGTCTCGTCGTACTCGCCAAAGGCGTTGGGCAGGCCCGCATTCGGGTAGGCCGAAATGTAAACATCCGCCACCCGCGACACCTCGGAGATATAGGGGCGCATTTGCGCTGCACCCAACGCGCAATTAAAGCCAATGGACAGCGGCTTTACATGGCGCAGCGAGTTCCAAAACGCTTCGGCGGTTTGACCCGACAGAGTGCGGCCCGATTGGTCAGTGATGGTGCCTGAAATCATCACCGGCAGCGTTTCGCCCAGGTCATCGAAGGTTTCTTCGATGGCGAGGATGGCGGCCTTCGCGTTGAGCGTGTCAAAGATTGTCTCAACGAGAAACAGATCAACACCGCCTTCAATCAGGGCTTGGGCTTCTTCTTTGTAGGCAGCTTTCAGCTGGTCAAATGTCACGTTTCGAAAGCCGGGGTCATTCACATCGGGGGAAATCGACGCGGTGCGATTGGTCGGACCGAAAGCTCCGGCAACCCAACGGGGTTTGGCCGGGTTTTTTGAAGTGAATTCATCGGCTGCGGCACGTGCAAGCTTGGCGCCTTCAAGATTGATATCGCGCGCAGCGTCTTCCAACGCATAATCAGCTTGAGCGATGCGAGTGGCTGAAAACGTATTGGTCTCGATGATATCGGCCCCGGCATCTAGGTAGGCGCGTTCGATCGACCCGATCACATCGGGTCGCGTGATATTAAGAAGGTCATTATTGCCCTTCACTTCTTTGGCGTGGTTCGCAAAACGCGTGCCGCGAAAATCGGCTTCTGTCAGAGCGGGCGTGTGTCGTTGGATCATGGTGCCCATAGCCCCATCGAGCACCAAAATGCGGTGCTTTAATGCCTCGTGCAAGGCTGCAATACGGGCGGCGCGGGCGGCAGGCATAGCAGGGCTCCGATTTCAAACGAGCCCCTTATATATAGTGGGTCAGTTGATTCGTCGATGGGGGCTAGTGGTCACGAACCCGTTCGGTGAGGGACACGATTCGCCGACAGAATTGACTCATGATATAGCGCGTGAGCAGATCGACTTTGAGAAGGTGATCTTCAAACGCGACGCGCTCGATCACCAACAACTCGCATCCTTTGTCGGACATCGTCGTGGCGGTGCGCACGCACTCTTTCGTTAAGAGAGCGATTTCGCCAAACATATCGCCAGCGGTCATGGTGGTCAGTGCGACAAACTCGCCGTCAGCGCGTTGCGAAGCCACTTACACTTCGCCCTTCATAATGATGTAGGCGCTGTCGCCGGGTTGGCCTTCGAGGAAAATGAAATCACCAGGCGCGATGGTGCGCGTCGCAAACCCACCGCCGACGCTAGGAATATCCATTGCTAAAAAGCCGCTGAGATCAGAATCCACGGTCAACCCTCCCGGTTAGGTGCGAAAGTATACCCAACATAGCCGTGTGAGAAAGCCCGAACTATCGTCAAGAATGAAAAGAGCGATGCTCGCCAGGGCTAGTTTCGTCGTGCTAATTTCTGCCGTCCTCGTTCGCTGGCCCTTATTGTACCGGATCTCACATGCCTCAACCCAAACATGTCATGGCTTTGCCCGCGCCCACAGATCGGGCGCTCGAGCGCACGCTCGAGCCGGGCATGAAGAAGTACTTCAATATCTGCCGCGAAAAACTGGGCATGCTTCCAAATGTGCTACGAAGCTATGCGTTTCGCCCTAAGAAGCTGAATAACTTCGTGAACACCTACAACGAGTTGATGTTAGGTGACAGCGGGTTGACCAAGCTTGAGCGTGAAATGATTGCTGTGGTCGTGTCATCGACAAACCACTGTTACTATTGCTTGGTGGCACATGGGCAAGCGGTGCGCGAGATGTCAGGCGACCCGGAGTTAGGTGAAATGCTGGCGTTTAACTATCGCGTGGCAGAATTGACGCCTCGTCATCGGACAATGCTCGATTTTGCATACAAGCTGACCACTGTCCCAGCGACAATGACGGGCGCTGATCGCGAATCGTTGCGAGAGGTTGGATTTTCGAACGAAGATATTTTCGACATCGCCGACACCGTGGGCTTTTACAATATGTCTAATCGTGTGGCGATCGCCTTGGATATGATGCCTAATCCCGAGTATCACGCTCGCAGTCGAACGGCTGTCGAAAAACCCAAGAAAAAGAAATAGGCGCCCAATGTTAAAGCTTCACGACGCCACGCTGCTAAAATCACACGCCTACATTGATGGTGCCTGGGTTGGCGCTGACAACGCTCAGACATTTCCGGTCCGCAATCCTGCGACAGGGATGGAGATCACCACAGTGCCGGAGATGGGCACGGCCGAAACGCGCCGAGCCATCGCTGCGGCTAATGCTGCTTGGCCTGCATGGCGGGCTAAAACAGCAAAGGACCGCGCAGTCTTGTTAAAACGCTGGGTCGACCTGATGATGGCGGCGCAAGATGACTTGGCGGTGATTATGACAGCCGAGCAGGGTAAGCCATTAAAAGAATCCAAGGGCGAAGTTGCATATGGCTCAAGTTTTTTTGAATGGTTCGCCGAAGAAGGCAAGCGCATCTACGGCGATGTGATTCCAACCTTTAAGTCAGGCACGCGTATCGTGGTGCTCAAACAGCCCGTGGGCGTTGTTGGCGCGGTGACGCCGTGGAATTTTCCGAATGCCATGATTGCCCGCAAAGCGGCGCCGGCACTGGCAGCGGGGTGCACCATTGTGATTAAGCCCGCTGATCTAACGCCATTGTCGGCGCTGGCAATGGTTGAATTGGCCGCACGTGCGGGTATTCCCAAGGGAGTGATCAATATTGTCACCGGTCGCGATGCACCGGCGATTGGCAAAGAACTCACCACCAATCCGGTCGTCCGCAAGTTCACATTCACGGGCTCAACTCCCGTTGGCAAAATTCTTATGCGCCAATGTGCCGACACTGTCAAAAAGATGTCGATGGAGTTAGGCGGCAACGCGCCGTTCATCGTGTTCGACGATGCCGACTTGGACGCGGCCGTGATTGGCGCAATGGCGTCGAAGTATCGCAACACCGGGCAAACGTGCGTGTGCGCCAATCGATTTTTTGTTCAGGACGGTGTTTACGATGCCTTTGCTGCGAAGCTGGCCGCAGCTGTTAGCCAGCTAAAGGTAGGCAATGGTCTTGAGGGCGATACCGACCAGGGCCCGCTGATTGATGCCAAAGCATTGAGCAAGGTCGAACGCTTGGTTGCCAATGCCACAAGCCATGGTGCCAAGGCGCTGCTCGGCGGTGTGCGTCATCCGTTAGGAGGTACATATTACACGCCGACGATTCTCACGGGCGTTACGACCACCATGGACATCGCGCGCGAAGAAATTTTCGGGCCCGTGGCACCGTTGTTTCGCTTCAAGACAGAAGCCGATGTGATCGCGCTGGCCAACAACACCGAAGCGGGTCTGGCCGCGTATTTTTATGCGCGCGACTTAGGGCGTGTGTGGCGCGTGTGCGAAGCTTTGGAGTACGGCATTGTTGGCGTGAACGAGGGAATTATTTCAACCGAGGTCGCGCCCTTTGGCGGTATCAAAGAATCGGGTCTTGGGCGCGAAGGCTCGAAGTATGGAATCGATGATTACCTCGAGACTAAATACGTACTCTTGGGAGGGTTGGGGGCGCCATAAGCTAGGTCATGGTTCGGAGTCATGACTATATTTAACACATATTAGTTATATATTTCAGACCCTTATCGGGGTTTGCGAGAGCCTATTTTCGGTTGCGTCCGGACGTAAAAAACCGTATAAAGGCTTAGCGCAGAATGTGCGCTGAATTTTTTCGTCGCTCAGAAAGGGCTGTCGAAATGACTGAATTGGTCACAATCAATGCCGCGCGTGAAGCGCAGCAGTTGGCTATTCTGGCCCAGCGGCCAAGTGCCACCCCCGGCGAACACAAGCAACACAACGCGATTCAAATTACCCAGGCTGGCGTGCAGCCTGATGCGCGTCGTGCGGCACAAGGTGCTGAAGCTGGTGCTCAGGGCAATTCACAGCAAGATCCCTCACGCAACAACGACCGAAATGATTCAGGTCTCACCGGGCCGTCGCGGCCCGTGGTTCAAGTTGCGGCATTCGATTCGGGCCCCGAGAAGACACGCCCCACAGCGACGCCTGATCTTTTCCCCTCAGCGCCAGTTGCGACTGGAAAATCATCAGTCGGCCCGGCCAATAGCCTCGCCACCAGTCCCATTGTCGATGGTCAGACGCAGGCCGAAGTTGACGTGGCTATTGCTCAGCGGGCGTTGCAAACACCCGCCTTCGAGCGCCTCTCGTCCAGCGATACTAGCGCTCGTAATATTCGGCTTGAAGCCGCCGCGCGTGCGGTACGTGCCGATGCCTCGATTGCAATTTTTGGGTATGCGCCGACACCTAATCAGTCGCCGGAAGCTGAATTACAGAAATTCTCGGACAAAGCCGCTGCCGCACAAGGCACGTTTGCCGGCGATTCTCCGGTCGATAAAAAATTCTATGGCCAGGGCGTAGAAGCCGTGGTTGGCCAGTTCGCCGGCCCCGAACAACCGCAAAAGTATGCCGACAAGGCCGCCGCAACCGATACGCCGGTGTCGTTCGAAGACGGTTCGGGCCAGGCGAAGTTTGCTGACAAGGTTGCGCAAACCGACACCAACTTTGCTGGAGGTCAGCAACAAGACCAGCAGAAATCTTACTTTGATCGTGCGCAAGAAGCGACGACCGCTGCCGCCTCAATTGATCCCAACAAAGCACGCCCTGAGTTAAGCCTTTATGGCGCGGTACCGTCACCGACGCCATCAACTGTCGCAACCCCAGTGCAAGTCACAGCATAAAACACCATCTCCATGGTTGCTCAATTGAGGGCTCGGCATATATGTCGGGCCCTTTTTGTTTCGGGTTTTTGCTGACCAGCGGCCGGGTTTGATTTTCTCATTCAAACAGGGCGCAAAAGGGTCTAGGACCATGACATATCGTCTTATCAATCAGTCCTGGGGGCGCACGTGAGACCCACAGCTTTTTCGCCGGAAAGCGCCGAAACCAAACGCCGTCGCACTGACTGGCAGGTGATCAAAACGCTGTTGCCGTTTTTGTGGCCGGCGCGAGACGTTGCGGAAAGCGGCGATATCCGTATGCGCGTGGTTGTCGCCATGGTCTGCATCGGGCTGGCAAAGTGGGCCACAGTCATTACGCCGCTGTATTTGCAGCAAGCCGTCGATGCGTTAGCACCCCAAGACGTCAAGCTGATTCCGTTGTTTGCGATTCTGGCGTATGGCGCTGCTCGATTTTTAGGCCTCGCATTTGCTCAGGTGCGTGATGCCGTGTTTGCCAAGGTAGGGGTGCGAGCGGTGCGCCGCTCGGCCGGAGCGATCTTGGCTCACTTACATACCTTATCGCTGAAATTTCACCTCGACCGCCGTACAGGCGCTCTGTCGCGCACCATCGAACGCGGGATTGTCGCCATTGAAAGCTTGGTGTCGATTTCACTGTTCAACGTGGTACCGACGATTTTGGAAGTCGTATTGGTCGGCGCGATTTTGTGGAAAGTGTTTAACGGCATGTTTGCCGCGATCACTGTTGTTACAGTGGTTATCTACGTGGCGTTTACCATTTTGACCACCGAGTGGCGCATGAAGTTCCGGCGCGAATCAAACGCGCTCGATAGCAGGGCGAATACACGTGCCATCGATAGCCTGCTGAATTACGAGACGGTCAAAACATTCGGCAACGAGGCCATGGAAATCGCCGAGTATGATCGCGTGATGAGTCAGTACGAGAAGGCGGCCGTTCGCAATCAGTCGTCTTTGGCTATTTTGAACGTTGGTCAATCGCTGATTATCTCGGCCGGCGTGGTTGTGCTGATGGTATTGGCCGCAATGGAGAACGTTGCTGGTCGCATGACGGTTGGTGAGTTCACGGCGGTGAACGTCTTTATGTTGCAACTCGCACAACCACTGAATTTTTTCGGTTTCGTCTATCGCAACATTAAGCAGGCTTTGGTTGATTTGGAGAAGATGTTTGAGCTTCTCGACGTCACGCCAGAAGTTGTCGACAAGCCCAACGCCAAGCCCGTGACCGTGACCGGAGGCGAGGTGCGGTTCGAGGAGGTTAGCTTCTCGTACGATGAGCGCCGTCCGATTTTGAAAAACGTGTCGTTCACGGTCGCGCCCGGGCAAATGGTGGCGCTGGTGGGGGCGACGGGGTCGGGCAAATCGACCATCGGTCGACTATTGTTTCGCTATTACGACGTGAGTGCCGGCCGCATTTTGATTGACGGGCAAGACTTGCGCGATGTGCAACAGCAAAGCGTCCGCAAAGCCGTAGGTATTGTGCCGCAAGACACCGTGTTGTTTAATGACACGATTGGCTACAATCTTACTTACGCTAAGCTTGGCTCAAGCCAAGAGGACATTGAAAAGGCCGCTGACTTGGCCCACATCGGCGCATTCATCAAGACATTGCCAGATGGCTACAAAACCATGGTGGGCGAGCGTGGTTTGAAGTTGTCGGGCGGCGAAAAACAGCGTGTTGCCATCGCCCGCGTGATCCTCAAAGCCTCGCCGATTTTGCTCTTTGACGAGGCAACGTCAGCACTGGACACCCATACCGAAAAAGAAATTCAGGCCAACTTGCGCGAAGTGGCCACGGGCCGAACAACCCTCGTGATTGCGCACCGCTTATCAACAATTGTTGATGCCGATCAAATCTTGGTGCTGGATAAAGGCAGCATTGTCGAGCGCGGTACGTTTGCAGATTTGATGACGCAAAATGGGCTGTTTGCCGCGGCATGGAACAAACAGCAACGCTCGCTAGCAGTTGCCGATGAAATCGTGAAAGATGTATTTGCTACGGCCGCAGAGTAAAATTTGTTGGGGGAATTGAGTATGTCAGCCGAGAAAGTGACTAAAATGTCGACACGTCGCGCTAAAGGGGCGAACCCGCATTTTTTCGACGATCCAAACATTGATCGCCTGCTCACCATGGTGATGAACATGGCCGCTGAAATTTCTGTGTTGCGTGACCGGCTCGATACGCATGAGCAAGTTGCCGCCGCCAAGGGGGCCTATACGCCAGCGGATATCGAAGCCTTCGAGCCGTCAGATGAAGTGCGCGCCGCACGCGATGCTTGGCGAAACAAATTTCTCGATCGCCTGCTTACAACCATGGAGCAGGATTACGACAGGGGATTGGGTTAACTCACCCCGCTAAATACTTCAGCGGCAAGGTGGTGGTGAACTTCATGTCCTCCATGGCGAAGGACGAACTGACATCGGTGAACTCGACCTTTTCAATCAGCCGCTTATAAACGTCGTCGTATGCTTTGATGTCGGGCACGACCACACGCAGCAGATAATCGATCTCGCCGCTCAGGCGGTACGCTTCAACGATTTCTGGGATTGTTTCGACCGCGCGTTTGAATTCGCTCAGCCATTCTATGGCATGGCGTTTGGCTTTCACGGCGACGAAAACGGTAACGCCCACATTCAATTTATGGCGATCAAGAAGCGCCACCCGTTTGCGAATGACGCCTTCTTCTTCTAACTTTTGGATGCGCCGCCAGCACGGAGTTGTCGACAAGCCCACCTTGGCTGCAATCTCGGCAACCGGAGTCAGGGCGTTTTCCTGCAAAATATCGAGGATCTTGCGATCTTTATCGTCGAGAGAAGTCATTTCTAATCAGGCTCCCAAATGCGGTAGCATTTTCTGATTATAGACCATTTTAGGTTATAGATTGCAAACATCTTTGCAATAGGAGGATTACGATAGCACCCGCAGAAGCACTGGCCTTCATAATTTATCGCCAGTGCTAATGGAGGGCTCAGGCAATGCTTCAGCGTTTGTTTATTGATCATCCCCGCTCGGTCGGCGAGAGCTATGGCCAGCATGCGACATTTGCTATGGGCCTCGGGCTTCGCATGATTATGGCGGGTTTAGCATGCGTCATGCATGGCCTATTTCCGTTTCTTTTTGTCAAAACCGGTAGCCGTTGTATCCGCGAATTGAACAATTGTTTGCAAGATCGCCAGCCACGCGACGTCTTAACAAAAACCATGACCCCTGCCGCACCTGCGGCGTAGATCAGCGCCGTCTTAAGGCTTGATACGTCAGCATAATTTCAGCTTCGCCCACTGGAACGATTTCTTAACGCTCCCACTTTATTGTGCGCAATTGGTCGCAGAAGGGTTGGAATAGCCATCCCCGGGCCAAACCCGTTTGGCATCAGGCCAGGCGGACTATAGGGAAGAGCGAGAGCGAGTCTGCCATGGCTGATCAGACTGAAAACCGTGGCCATGCGGCCGATGCCGCAGGCACACCGAAAATCTCTTTAAAGTCGAGCTCCGCCGCGCGGATTAAGAAACCGCCGTTCGGGCAAGTTGCGCCGACATGGCCGCAAACCCGTTCCGATATTGGCGCCGATGTCGCTGAGATGATCTCGCCGCAGGCCGACGCCACAGCGGTTTCGCAAGTTCCAACATTTTCCTGGCGCGATTCGCACCCGTTCATCGTTGCGGGCGTCACGATCTCGGCAATTTGGCTTTTGGTTTTTGCCGGCTACATCACTTTCACGATTAGCTGGCGTGAATTGTTTATGCTTCTGCCCGACCAGTTCGGCGGCTTTATTGGCATACTGACAATGCCGCTGGCATTCTTGTGGTTGCTGATCGCCTATCTCGATCGCGGTCGCCAGCTGGCCCGAGAGGGCGAAGCATTGCGTTTGCACTTGGCGCAACTGACCTTCCCTTCCGACCATGCGGCCTCACGTGTCGCTGAGATCACCGAATCGTTGAAGGCTCAGGCACAAGCGCTGACAGACGCCAGTGATCATGCGGCGCGTCAGATATTGAAGCTTCAGTCTGGCTTTGTGCGCGATACAGAAAAGCTCGCTACCTCAACCGGTATTCTGGAAGCTGGCGTGGCAAGCGCGGCGCAGGCTGTCGCCGACCAGGTCGATAAACTTAAAGTCATGATCGACACGTCATCGGACGTGAATTTGAAAATTGAAGACGCGCTGCGTCGTCAGCAAGAGTTTGTGCGCACCTCAAGCTCTAAAACGTTGGCTGATGTCAATGCCATGGGCCAATCGCTACTGACCCACGTGAACAACCTCAGTGCCTCGACCGAGCGCGCACGTGGCATGAGTGCGGCGATTGCTCAGCAGATGACCGATCAGGAAAAGGCACTGGCCAAAGCCGGTGACACCGCCAAGTCGTACGCCGAGGATATGTCACAGGCCGTTGCGGCCAACGCGGAACGGGTCGAGGACGCTGCGCGTAAAGCTGCTGCCACCGTGGCAGACATCTCTGATTCGTTGGTCGGCAAAGCGACAACGCTAGAAACGCTTTTCGACAAGCAGAAGAACGAATTGGCGGCCGCCGGTACGCGCATTGAAGACCAGTCCACCAAGGTCAATACGCGGTTAGGTCAGCAAACATCTGCGCTCGACCAAGTCATGGAGCGCGTGCTGAGCCGCGTGAAGATTGTCGAGGAAGCTTTGGCTATTCAGTCCAAGGAGCTGAATGCGGCTTCTGATGGCGCGGTGAATAAATTGCGCGTGGTTGAGGCGATGCTGAAGAAGCAGGCCGATGGCGTCAGTGAAGCTGCCAGCCGCGTGGAAAATCGATTGGCCGCGTCGGGCGATGAGTTTGCATTGCGATCAAAAGTGGTCACCGAGAAGTTTGATCGCGCGACGGCAGATCTGGAAAAAGCCACCAATGTTGCTATTGGCCGTGCCGATGCCATGGGCCAGGCGTCTGATAACGTGATCCAAAAAATCGACACTGTCGGCGCGCGCGTGCGCGAGCACGCCGAGCAATTGGCGAACTCCGCCCAGCGCGCCGCGGCGCAGGCTGACAATATTCGTGATTCGTTGCGCCGCCAGAACGACGAGTTGGAAAGCGCGGCCAACACGCTCACAACGCACGTCAAGCTGAGTGAAACGGCACTGTCACAACAGGCCCGGCAGATGAGTTCGACATCCGATCAAGTTTTGGCGCACGTGCGGTCTATGTCCGACATTCTCAGCCAAAACTCCTCCGAGTTGATGCAGCTGTCGGCGCGGGTAACCAAGGAATTGGAATCAATCCGCGAGTCGCTGGAAGTCACCTCGTCGCGCGTGACCGATACGGTTTCTCATGCGGTTGCCAAAACCAAAGACATGAGCCGCGAGATTGGCGGCGAAGTATCAGCACTCTCCACCGTCGCCCAAGCGGTCACCAAAGACATGCAAGGCGTGCTCGATACGTTAGATGAATCAAAAGATTCGATGCGTGGTGCATCAGATGCCGCCGCCCAGAAGGTCAAGGAAGCGTCTGAAGCCTTCCTCATGCAGGTAGCTTCGATTGACAAAGCCGCCGCCCATGCCACCGAAACAATGGCGTTGGTCGGCGATGGCTTGCGTCAACGCTCCGATGGTTTGGCAACGGCTACCGATGACGCGCAAGTGCGCCTCAATGGTTTCCGTGATTCACTGCAGAAACTGATGCTTGATTTCGAAGACTCGACTAATCGTGGCGCAGCGCAGGTCAGTGTGGCCTCCGATAAGATGCGCCAGTCCTTGGGCGAGTTCGGCGATACCTCGGAGAAAATCAACTCAGGTGTTCGTGGAAGCGGCGAGGCATTCCGTCTCCAACTGCAAAACTTGGGCAAGTCAGCCGATGAGGCTGTGGCCCGCGTTGAAGTGGTGCTGAAAACGTTGCGTAAACACGCGGAAAGTTTGGTGGAAGCTTCGAATGGCATCACCGAGCAAACCGGCAAAGCGGGGCATATGTTTGCCCGCCAGGTCGATGAGCTGCTGACCACATCGCAAAAAGCCGTTGAAACGGCCAAGCAACTTGATGATGCGGCCGACAAAGCCAACACGCAGAAATTCCTGGAAAATACCGGCTATGTGATCGAGCAACTGCATTCTTTGGCGGTTGATATCGCGCGCATCTTCCAGCCCTCGGTCGAAGAAGAGTTGTGGAAGCGTTATCACAAAGGTGATCAAGGCGTGTTCTTGCGTCACATCACTAAGACGCTCAGCCGTCAGAAGTTCGAAGCCATCCAGAAGAAGTATCAAACCGACGAGAAGTTCCGCGCGTACATGATCAAATACTTGCGCGAGTACTCGGCGCTGATCAAACACGCCCGCGCCACCGACCGAGCCGAGGTGTTAACCACAACATTCTCAACGTCGGACATGGGCAAGCTGTACATGATTTTGTCGAAGTCGATGGAAACGGCCTCAATCGATCAGACAAGTTAATAGGAGCGTTTTCCCGAGAAGTGGCCTTCCGTTTCGGGTGGAAAGTGCGACCAAGTTAAAGTGCCCCGGAGGCTTCTGGCTTCCACGAAGACGGGCAAAGAAAGAGCGCGGCATTCTGTGTCGCGTTCTTTTCTTTTTATGGCGCTCTGATCGTTTTCAGTGCTGCCAGCGCGCGGTCGCGGCCTGCCATGAGCCCGATCACTGGTAAAGGATATGTGGTGCCCAAACTGACTTGAGCGGTGGCCAACACGTCCATGGGCGCATCCCAAGGCTTGTGAATCCATTCATTGGGTAGCGTGGCGATCTCAGGCACCCAGCGGCGCACGTATTCGCCAGTGGCATCAAATTTTTGGCCCTGGAGCACCGGGTTGAAGACACGGAAGTAAGGCGCGGCATCGGTGCCACAGCCCGCCACCCACTGCCAGCTGGCCGAATTGTTGGCCAGGTCCGCGTCCAGCAGCGTGTCCCAGAACCAAACCGCGCCAGCTTGCCAGGGCTGCAGAAGGTGCTTGACCAAAAACGATGCGGCAATCATGCGCACACGGTTGTGCATCCAGCCGGTGGTCCATAGTTCGCGCATGCCAGCATCGACAATGGGATAGCCGGTTTGTCCGCGCTGCCAAGCCTGCAGCGCTTTTGTATCAGCCTGCCAGGGGAAGTTACGGAAGTCGGCGCGCAATGGCTCGTCGGTGATCGTGGGAAAGTGGTAAAGCAAGTGAAACGCAAACTCTCGCCACACCAGTTCGCGCAAAAAACTAGCCGAGCCGTTACTGGGTTCACGCGCCAGTGCGGCATGCCAAATCTGGTGCGGGCTGATCTCGCCAAAATGCAAATGCGGCGATTGCCGCGAGGTCAGCTCATGGCCCGGTATGTCTCGGCCCTTGGCGTAGCCGTTGACAGCATTATCAAGAAAACGTTTGAGTTTTGCCCGTGATGTGATCTCGCCGGGTGTCCAGATGTCGCCAAAACCACACGCCCAATCGGGCTTGGTTGGCAGCAAGGCCCACGACGCTAAATCATCGCTCCTGATCTGGCCGACAAACTCTCGCAGACTTCTCGGCGCGGGAAGGGGTTGTCGTGGCGGCGGTGCCCTCAATGCAGCTTTGTGGAACGGCGTAAAAACCTTGAACGGCGTATCGCTTTGCGTCCTGAGCTCCCAAGGCTCGAATAAAAGCGAAGCATTAAAGCTCTCAACCGCAATACTTTTTGCTTTCAGCTTCGTCTTAATCGCTTTGTCGCGTGAAATAGCAAAGGGCTCGTAACAGCGGTTCCAATACACCCCGCCTGCGCCTGTTTCGGCGACGACGGCATTCATAACATCTGCGCTGTTTCCACGCCGCAACACTAGGCCTATGCCTAGCTTTGCAAGGCGAGCATTCAATGCCGCAAGCGATCCGTGTAGCCACCAGCGCGCGGCACCACCCATGCGCCAGGCACTTGGGCTCTCGTCGTCAAGGATGTAAAGCGCAATGGTGGGTCGACCCGTCTGGGCTGCTGCCGCGAGCGCGGGGTTATCGGCCACACGCAAATCCTGGCGAAACCAAACAATGATGGGCGATGTGGTCATAACGAGTTGATACGCTTGCCGCCCGCTTGCAGATTTCTGCGCAATTGCACAAAAGAAAAAGCCCCGCTGGTGTCCCAGCAGGGCTTTTGGATCAGCACAATAACGTTGATTTAGGTTTTGACGAAGTGGCGGGCACCAAACCCCGGCAATGCTGCCGGTGTCTTGGCATTGAGCGTAAAGCCGGCCTTGGCGATCTCGTCGCTGAAATTCAAAGTATGGAATTCACGGCTCCACACTTCGTTGTTCCAACGATGATCCCACCAACGGCGGAACATGCCATACGCTGGGCCCGTCGAGCCTCCAGTGTTGAAGTCGACCGGGTAATACACGCCGCCTGTGCGCGTCACGCGGTTAGCTTCAGCGATCACAGCGCGTGTGGCCGTTTGCGGCAATTCGTGGTGCATGATGTAGCTGACGGTTATGTCGAAATGGCCGTCGGGGAAACCGGTTTTTTCGGCTAATCCCTGGCCATAATTGACAGCGATCCCTAAGTCGCGGGCACGCATATGGCCGTAACGCACCATCGGTGCGCCGACATCGGTGGCCCAAACTTCGGCGTCTGGGAAGCGTTCTTTCAGTGCACAAGACATTTGGCCCAGACCGCAGCCCACTTCCAGAATGCGCTTCACTTTGCCATCGGCGGGCATCGGGATGTTGTTGGCCGTGCCCTTGTGGATTTGGTCTTGCTCATTGTGGCCAATGGCACCGATGTAGAAGCTGTTGGTGCCGTAGTGGTACATGTGGCCCGCGAATGGGTCGCCCACGTAGCCGCCGGGCTGAATGTGGATTTCGTGCTTTGTGTAATCGGGTATTTCCAGGTTGGCATCCAGCGTCAGCGATCCGGGGCCGTCTTTATCGGCGGCTTCCATTTCGGCCAAATACATATCGGCATTCGCATGGAAGTAGTCCTGTAATGACTTCCAAGTCACTTGCTGGTTTGCTAGCCAGGTCTTAGCGCTCATACCGATGATCGGGTCGCTGCCAGCAATGGCGTGCATCTCGTCGAAGCTGACGATGGCTTTGGGATCCATGCCCTTTTCTTTCATCAATTGCTGAAAGCGCATAGCGGCGGTCCGGCTGATACCTTTATTGTTAAACTCGCGAAAGCCAGCCGTGAAATCCATTTGGCTTTCCAGGTCGAGCGAGCCAAGCCGTTCCATACGGCCATCTGCACCGCGCAACTCCACATCGCCTGCGACTTTTTTAACAATGCTTTTTGCTTCTGCGGCGCGACCAGCAAAAAAACTGCTCAACGCAGTTGCGGCTGCACCAGTTGCGGTAAACAAACTACGACGTCCAATCATGTGATTCTCCTGCGAATGTCTGGCGCTGGCTTAGCCGCGCTTGGGGAAGGGGGCTGAGGCGGTCAAATCACCGACGTTGCCCAAGGCGCTGAATGTCATTTCAATGAACCGGTCGCGGTCTTTTTCCCACGCTGCGGCTTCTTCGGCGGTCGGTACATATTTCTCAAGCATCTCGCTCGTAACGCCCTTTTTGGCCAAGACTGACTCCATGACCTTCATGCGGCGCTTGGTTGCCCAAACTTCTGTGCCCATGGCGATGACGACGCTGACAAGATTGTCGAGCACGGGGTTACCAAAGAAGGTGACATTGTTAACGTCCGACGGGATGGCTTTGACGGCAAAGGTCGGGCGGGTAAATTTAGTTTCGGCCATAGCGGTTCCTTTCCAGAGTCTCATCGAGAAAAAGGCGGCAAGGCCGACGGAGGCCTATAAATCCGGCTTGTAAAATGACTATGCCGCCTGGTTTCATGCTTGAACAGTAAGATTGAGTAACAGCGTGCAACAGTTGGATAGAACCAACCCTCGCTGCTGCTTACCCATGCCAAGCCTTGGGGCTTAATTTGGCGCAATGCCAGGGAAAGCGCCGCAGTCACGCCGGATTGCGTACCAAGTGCCACTGCGGCCGAAAGCAAAAAAAATGGTGGGCGGTGCAGGGATTGAACCTGCGACCCCACGCGTGTGAAGCGTGTGCTCTACCGCTGAGCTAACCGCTTCACATGACCTAAATTCATGTCACGCCTCACTTTTCTGCGATGCCCTTGGCGCAAGGTCAAGGCCGAATTCATGCAAAAAGTGTGATCACTGTGAACAGAGTGTGATCAGAAGGGCGGCGCAGAACTAGAGGCTGTCATGGTTCACCCAGCTGACATGACGAATCCGGTTGGCGTCGCCGCCACTGAATTTACGGATGGAAGCCGCCACTTCCCGACCCCCCATCCCCCCGAAACCGGCAGGGGGGGGTATGCTCAATCCGGGGTCCCCAGCCATGCATGCCGCGTCGGGTTTTTTAATTACGCTCAACGGTGGGTAGTCTCGGGCAGGCTGGTAGCCGTGATGGCTGATTGCGATCATCAGCTTGGCTAACGGAAGGGAGGTAAGCCCTTTTTCTGCCTTGCGATCAGGAAATCCACAAGATCGGCGGTCTATAATTTTTTTTCTGCAATCGACCTGGGCTGTTTGGTTCCCATCACATCCCGTTTCCAAAATTCGGTGCGTACTTTTTCTAAAAGCAATTTCGCTAACTCGAGATCATGAGTTTTACAAGACTGGCGGTGTCTTTGCCCGCTGACCGATGTGATGTCAATGTACAACGTTTTGCCACGAAGTTCGAGGCCACGCGGGACGGCTCTGGTTTGGTGCAGTGATGTTGATGTGCCACGTTTATCCCCTAAGTTCGATGCCACGAGGGACTGCCGCTGCTTTGCGATTAGTAGTTTCAGCAGACTGTCTGATCCGGGTGCCGTCCGGGCGTCTGATATCGATGAAGTGCGTCTTACCTCTTTTTCGTAATGGGATGGGTTTGACTCCAGTTTGAGAGATTGAAGAACCTCCTCCACATTTAAACGCCAGGCCCGACCTATTCTGTAGGAAGGGATCTTCTTGCGCTCAATCAAGCGGCGAAGGGTAGCTGCATGGGTAATCCTCCCCTGGACTAGCGGTATTTGAAGGTAGAATTTTCTCGGCAACAGCATCGAGGAGATTCTGATGAGGAAGAGCAGATTTACGGATTCACAGATTTTGGTTGTTCTGCGTCAAGTTGAAGGCGGCTTGGCAGTGGCGGATG
>CANJSF010000025.1 GCA_947476925.1 Rhodospirillaceae bacterium
CTGGTCTTGTCACGGATTGGTTCCGCATCCTTGAATGATTTATCATGCATCAAGGAGAGTTATTATGGGACGCATACATACCGAAGAATTTAGACGAGAAGCTGTGCGGATGGCACTGACAAGTGGGCTGAAGCGGCGTCAGGTCGCTTCTGATCTGGGCATTGGCTTTTCGACATTGGCAGAATGGATACAAAAATCCCGCCCTGGGGATTTGCCGCCGGCCGCAGATATTGATCTGGCAAAAGAGAATGAACGACTTCGCAAGGAAAACCGCTTGCTTCTGGAGGAGAGGGAGATCTTAAAAAAAGCAACGAAGTTCTTCGCGGGCCAAAGCAAGTGAGGTTTGCCTTTGTGGAAGAACACCAAAAGCACATGCCGGTGGATAGGTTGTGTCATATTCTGGGCGTTACGGCGCGTGGGTACCGGTCCTGGCGAAGGCGTCCCATCAGTCGCAGGCAGCGCTACGATATGGTTCTGCTGGCTCACATTCGTGAACAACATCATCTCAGCCTTGGCAGCTATGGCCGCCCTCGGATGACGCAGGAGTTGAAAGAAATTGGCTTATCGGTTGGTCACCGCAGGGTGGGACGACTGATGAGAGATAACAACATCTGCGTGGTCAGAACCCACAAATACAAGGCCACAACCGACAGCAATCACTCCTTCAATATTGCGCCCAACTTGCTGGACAGAGCCTTCACTGCCGACCAGCCCAACCAGAAGTGGGCTGGCGACATCAGCTATATCTGGACGGCGGAGGGGTGGCTCTATCTGGCGGTGATGATCGACTTGCACTCGCGGCGTGTCATCGGCTGGGCCGTCAGCAATCGGTTGAAACGTGATCTGGCCTTAGAGGCTTTGGACCGAGCGGTCGCCCTTCGAAACCCACCGCCGGGGTGCATTCAGCACACGGACAGGGGGAGCCAATATTGCTCGCACGACTATCAAAAGCGATTGCGGGAATTGGGCTTCCAAGTGTCCATGAGTGGTAAAGGCAATTGCTACGACAATGCCGCCGTCGAGACCTTCTTCAAAACACTGAAAGCTGAGCTCATCTGGCGGCACACCTGGCAAACGCGTAGCCAAGTCACGCAGGCACTGTTTCAGTACATCAACGGCTTTTACAACACCCGACGAAGACATTCAGCAACAGGAGGCGTATCACCCATGACATTCGAACGAAAAACAGCTTAAATGAGAACAGGATGCGGAACTAATCCGTGACAAGACCAGCGCTCGGCTGACACGTTCCAACTCCCCCCTCGCATCGAGTGGCCTCGAAGGCCGGCTGCCGGTTCGCGTCGCAACGCCCATGTGTGGGTCTTACTGCGGCAAACCTTTTCGCCAGCAGCCCACCCTAACATAGGGTCGCGTATTCAACACAGGGGGACTGTGACTTTTAGATGTTATTGTGGGCTGCCGCCTGCACGCGGTTACGGCCGCCCTTTTTGGCGATGTAGAGCTGCCGGTCGGCGGCCTCTACTATCAATTGGGGGTGGGGCCCGTCGGTGGGGACTATCTGCGCGACGCCTAAGCTGACGGTCACATGGGCTGCCGCCGAAGACTGGGCATGGGGAATATTGAGTGCGGCGACGGCGGCGCGTGCCGCTTCGGCCGTGGCTTTGGCACCCTCGATGTTGGCTTCGGGCAGCAGCAGCACAAACTCCTCGCCGCCATAGCGCGCAGCCATGTCGGAGGGGCGCTTGAGGGTGCCGACCAGCGCCTGGGCCACGGCCTTCAGGCACGCATCGCCTTCGCCGTGGCCGTAGGTGTCGTTGAACTGTTTGAAGTGGTCAACATCGATGAGCACTACCGACAAGGGCTTGTCGGCGCGCGCCAGCCGCCGCCATTCGCGGGCCAGTGCGGAATCGAAGCTGCGGCGGTTGGGGATACCCGTGAGGCCATCAATCGTGGCCAGCTTTGTGAGCACGTCGCGTTGGTTTTTCAGCGACACATAGTTTTTCACGCGGGCCTTGAGAATCTCGAAGTTCACCGGCTTGGTGACATAATCGACCGCGCCCGCTTCCAGCCCCGCTACATGATCGTTGAGCCCAGAGCGCGCCGTGATGATCACCACCGGAATATCGGCCAGGTCTTTGTCTTTTTTCAGGTGGCGGCAAATCGCCACGCCGTCCATGTCGGGCAGGCCCGCATCCAGCAACACCATGTCGGCGCTGGGGGCCAACTCAAAGGCTTCGGCCCCCGTGGCCGCCGTCAGCAGGTCGTAGTCGGTGCCAAGGGCTGCGACATACAGGTCGCGCTGAATGGCATCATCCTCGACAATCAAAACGCGGTACCGGGACAACGGGGGCAAGCTCCAATGGGGCGTGCCTGGAATAAAGTATCGGGAATGAGCGAGCAAGATATTCACCCTCGACCCAAGCCCTCAGCCCCCTTAGAACCGGCCCAGAAAGTTCATGTGAATGTCCGCCGATTCAGCCCTCCCGTCCGAAGATCGTTTTACGCGGCCCATTGCCGCGATCTTGTTCTTTTCCATTGCCACGATGGTGGTGGGGCAGTCGTGCTTGTTTACCATTTTGCCGCCCATCGGACGCCAGATCGGCCTGAACGACATGCAAATCGGCATGATCATGTCGGTGCATGGGCTGTTCATGTTGTTTGCAGGGCCGTGGTGGGGGGCCCTGAGTGAAACGGTCGGGCGCAGACGCGTGATTTTGATCGGCGCGTCTTTGTACACCATCTCGACGTTGTTCTTTGGCCTGGTGATTGAGGCCGCATTAGGTGCGGCCATTACCGGCATCTCAGCCTTGTGGCTGCTGCTGATCAGCCGCTCGATTTTTGCGGTGGGCGCCGGTGCCGTGACGCCCGCATCCATGGCGCTGGCGGCTGATTTATCGAGCCGCGAAAATCGGCTGCGGGCGATGTCGTTACTGGCCTCGGCGGTTTCAACGGGTGCCATTTTGGGCCCGGCCACCTCGGCGTTGCTGGCGAGCTTGGGGCTGGCCGCGCCATTCTACTTTATTGCCGGCTGTGGGTTGGTGTCGTGGGTGGCCTCGCGCGCGATGCTGCCGGCCATTCGCACCACGGTCCATTCGTCGGCTCCCAGCTTTCGCAATTTATTGCGCGGGCGCGTGCTGCAAATTGCCGCGGCCTCGTGGTTTTTCATGTGCGGCACGTACGGCATTTTTGCGATCTTCGGTTTTCATGTGCAAGACCGCTTTGCGTTGCAGGCGGTCGAGGCGGCGCGCTTTATGGGCTTTGGTCTGATGGGCGCTGCGGCCATGAGCGTTTTGATGCAAACATTTGTCATTCGCCGCCTGAAGATGAGTACCAAAGCCATGGCGGCGATTGGCGTGCCCGTCACAATTCTTTCATTTGTGTGTGTGTGGATTGCGACCAGCGAATGGAGTTTTGTCGCCGCCCTGATGTTGAATGGCTTTGGCCAAAGTTTCGTTAATCCCGCCATCACAACGGCACTCAGTTTATCGGTCGGTGCGTCGGGGCAGGGGCGTTTGGCGGGGCTGTCGACGTCGACACAGGCGTTGGCGTTCTTGCTGGGGCCTATTTCAGGCGCGGCGCTTTACAGCGTGGGGCCTAGTGTTCCGTTCGTTGTGGGCTGTAGCATGACCATAGTCGCGCTAGGGTTGATGCTGACCGTGCGTCGACAAACCCAGGCAGAATAAGGCCGGGACGCTAATAACCCCACATCATGTTGGGGATCAGTACATTTTTTTCTGCAAAAGAAATCCAACCGCAAAGTGCCGCCGTAGATAGTACGCATTTCAACACAAACGGTCACGCGGCAGTCGCGGGATCGAAAATAGGAGAAGAACTATGAAGCGTATTTTTGCAGTTGCCGCTATCGTCGCCGCGTTCGGTTCATCGGTTGTGATGGCCGCTGAAACCAATGCAACCCCCGTTGCAGTCGAAAAGCAAATCCGCGACTTGAAGAAGTTGGTGGGTTCGGGCGAAATCTCATCCAGAGAATACAACAAGCGCGTTGCCGAATTGCGCGATGGCGCCGCTCAGCAAACAGCTGAATCGACCAAGAAATAACTTCGCAACGCTCTCAGCTGCGAGTGCAAAACGGGGTGACTTAAAGTCACCCCGTTTTTTTATGCGCTGATTGTATTTGCACTTAGTCGTGCAAATCGCGGTCTTTGGTTTCTGGCAGGAACAGCATGCCAATGATGAAGGTTCCGGCGATGATGATCACCGGGTACCACAAACCGTAATAAATATCCCCGCTCATGGCCACCAGCGCGAAGCTGACGGACGGCAAGAAGCCGCCAAACCACCCATTGCCAATGTGGTAGGGTAGCGACATCGACGTATAGCGGATGCGCGCCGGGAACAGCTCCACCAGCATTGCGGCGATCGGCCCATAAATCATAGCGATGTAAACCATCAGCAACGTCAGCAGCGCCAAGACCATGGGCGTGTTGACCTTGGCCGGGTCAGCTTTGTCTGGGTACCCGGCAGCCGCGATGGTCGCGCTGAGTTGTGCGGCGTCGTAGCCCACCAGTTCAACATCGCCGATGCGAATGATGGTGGTGGCCCCACTGGGCGCCACTTCGTTGGTATAGGGCACCGAGGCGCGGGTCAGCGCACCGCGGGCTTTGTCGCAATCGCTGGTAAAGGCCGCCGTGCCGATGGGATTGAACTGGAACGCGCAATTGGCGGGGTCGGCAATCACCACCGCTTGCGACCGGGCTTGGGCTGCGGCCAAATCAGGATTTCCATACAGCGTCAGCGCCTGAAAAATCGGGAACAGGGTTAGACCGCAAAGCGCTAGGCCCGACATAATCAATTTTTTGCGGCCGACTTTGTCTGACATCGTGCCAAACACGACATACAGCGGCATGCCAATCATCAACGCCACAGCTTGCAGAGCGTTGGCGGTAATGGGGTCCATCTTCAAGGTTTGGGTGAGGAAGAACAGCGCATAGAACTGCCCGCCGTACCAGGCCACACCTTGACCCGCCACTGCGCCCAACAGCGCAATGAGAACGAACTTTGCATTCCCCCAGCGTGCGAAAGATTCGGTGAGGGGGGCTTTAGATTGCGTGCCCTCAGACTTGATGCGTTGAAACGTCGGCGATTCATCAAGCTTCAAGCGGATCCAGGTCGAGATCCCCAGCAGAACGATGGACAGCAAAAACGGTATACGCCAGCCCCAGTCATCGAAAGCGGGGCCCGTCAGTTCGCGTGTCAGCAAGATAACTGCCAACGAGAGCAGCAATCCGGTTGAAGCTGTGGTTTGAATCCAGCTTGTAAACGCCCCGCGCTTTCCAGGCGGGGCGTGCTCGGCCACGTAAATGGCTGCACCGCCGTATTCGCCGCCGATGGCCAGGCCTTGCAGCAGGCGCAACGCGATGAGGATGATGGGCGCTGCGACGCCAATGGTTTCGTAGTTGGGCAGCAAGCCCACCGCAAAAGTAGCTCCGCCCATAATCACGATGGTGATCAGGAAGGTTTTCTTGCGCCCGGCCATGTCGCCCAGGCGACCAAACACAAGCGCGCCAAAGGGGCGAACGGCAAAGCCAGCGGCAAAGGCTAAAAGCGCGAATACAAAAGCTGCTGTTTCATTGACGCCCGAAAAGAACTGTTTGGAAATAACGGCTGCCAACGAGCCATAAAGGTAAAAATCGTACCACTCGAAGATGGTGCCCAGCGAGGACGCCAAAATGACCCGACGTTCTTTGGCATCAAGTCCGTGGCCGCCACCGGCCGTGTTTGATTGAGCAGTCATCTGTTCCCCCCGACGTCCCCCGCCGTTAAGGCTTAGTATTGTCTCACCATGCCACAAAAGCAATCGGGCCCGAGGTTGCCCCCGGGCCCGACCGATCAACCAACAAAGCGGTCGAAATTACATCTTGTACTTCACGGTGAACGCGAATTCGCGGGGCGGCAGGTAGTTAAAGCCGCCCAAGAAACCACGCGAGCCGGTGGAGAGGGTCTTGTTGTTCTCGAGATTCTTCACCGAGAATTTCATTTCCCACGTGTCATCTAAGCCCAAGCCGACAAACGCGCCGATGCGGCTATAGGCATCGAGGATCAGTTCCTGCGTTGCAGAGCTGATGTAATCATCGCTGCGGAACCAATCGGCACCCAGCAACAATTCACCGCTGCGGCTGCCCAGCATGATGTCGTGACGATAGTCAAAGCCCAAGGTGATGGTGTAGTCGGGCAGTGATGGCGGCTTGGCGTTTGCGACGCCATAGTTTGCAAACGCGTTCGTCGGCGCGCTACCGGCACGCAAGTTGCGGAACTTACCGCTGAGCAAGGCCGAGTTGGCATAGATGGTCAGGCCATCGGTCGGCACGGCTGAGGTTTCAAGCTCAAGCCCTTTGATGGTCGCCGCGCCTGCGTTTTGCACTGGGAACGAGGCAGGGCCGCCGTTCACGCCCGGAACTTGGGCGTTCAACGTCAGATCCGAGATGCGGTTGTAGAAGTAGTTAGCGTTAATCCGCACGCGGTTGTCGAGCAGGTCGGTCTTCACGCCGCCTTCGTACGTCCAGTTGCTTTCTGGGCCGTAGGGGCTGCGAGCGTCATTGAGGTTGCCGATGGCGATGCCGCTGTAGCCGCCAGATTTAAAGCCACGACCAACCGACGTGTACAGCAACATGCTGTCGATGGCGCCGCCGGCCGGTAGTTTGTAATCAAGGCCGAATTTCGGCAACCACTTGTCGTACTTGTTTTTGAGCGACACTGGAGCCTGCGGGGCGATCGTGTTGAGGACCGCGCTGACGTATTGGAACTGAATACCAAATTTTTTCGTGTCTTTGACGTAGCGTAAACCAGCTGTCGCCTTCAGTTCGTCAGTGATAGCGAAATCGTTATGCGTGAAGAACGAATACGACTGAGTGAAAGCTTGAAGTTGGGTGGTTGAGAAAGGCACAGGAATGGCCCAACCAAATCGTTGATCACCGCTTTCTTGCAGGAAGAAACCGCCGACCAAATAATTCAGTTTGCCGCCAACTGCTTCGCCTTGAACTTTCAATTCTTGCGTCAATTGATCGGCATTGAGCTTGGTTGCGCCCACGACGCCGCCAAGGCTGCCGCCATTCGCCGCCGGCACCACAACGCCAACGCCACCGGTTCCGGTAAAGTCGGTCGAGAAGAAGTCGCGCGTGTTGACGAAAGCTGTGATGGACTGAAGCGTGGCATCGCCGAAGTCGTACGACATATTCAGCGACGAGATCCATTGTTTGGTGTTGCCATGCGGATCGTTGGTGATTGGTGCCGGGCCTTTGGTCGAGACCGGGCGGCTGACGAAATATGGGTCGCCGTAGAGCGGAACGACTTGGCCTGAACGATATTGCTTGTTGCTGGCAACGCCTGGCGTCGTGCCGGGGGTCAGTTGCAAGCCGTCGTTTGTACTGCGGCTGTATGAAGCAGAGATGGTCGCGTCAAATGCGTCAGAGCCCGTGTAACGTAACTTGCCGCGCGTGGCGATATTGTCTTCATCGCCGACACGGCCGTTGTTGACGATGTTCTTCCAGTAACCGCTTTTGCCGTTGGTTTGGGCCGAGAACGACCCGGCAACCGTGTCGGACACGGAACCGCCGGCGCTGAAACTCGCTTTGTATCGTTTGAAGCTGCCGTATTCGGCTTCAGCATTCAGCCACTTATCTTCTTGGCTGGGGGTGCGGGTGATGAACTTGATCGCGCCAGCCAGTGTGTTGCGGCCATAGAGCGTGCCTTGCGGACCGCGCAGGGCTTCAATGCGCTCGATATCAGCCAGCGTAACGTTGTTGCCGTTCAAGCGGCCCAAGTAGACGTCGTCGACATATAAGCCGAACGGTGATTCTGCGACGATCAGCGAGGCGTCTTGCTGGGTCGAGCCGCGCAGCGCCGGCGACAGGTTGGTCGGCGAGGTGATGTTGTTGCGCATCTTGAGGCTGGGGACGTAGCGCTCAAGATCTTTAGCTTCCACGACTTGGCGCTTGGACAACATTTCGGCTGTGAAGGCGCTTACGGGGATGGGAACATTCTGAATTTGTTCTTCGCGGCGCTGGGCCGTGACGACGATCTCTTCCAAGCTGCTTGATTGCGCTTGGGCCTGTTGTTGGGCCATGGCGGCGGTCGAGAACGCGACGGCAGCAATGGTCGTACCCAGCAATAGCTTCTTCATGGAAAATCCCCTTTTTATGTTGTCATTCTCACCGCGGCTGACAGCACCACGCAGGGTGTGAAGGCCAAGCCAGCGATTAGCGGCATAAGCTACAGTCAGGCCTGTCATTTTGCTAGGCGCGAGCGGCTCGAAACCGCAAAAACGCCTGTAGGTGTGGCGAACGAGCAACACCCAGTAAGCCAAGCTATTGTATGGCCAAAAGCAGTTCGGCCCCATCCTTGTGGGGACGGGGCCGATAAATGCAACAGCGTTGACTGGAGGCTTAGTTGCCTTTGGCGGCAACGATCGACCAGAGGCGGCCCAGGCGCGCATAGGGTGACGCTGGTGTGATGGTGGCAAATGTTTTGCGAGCTTCCGCACCTTGCTTCGCATCGATCAGGGCAACGCCCAGGCGCAGCTTGGCGCGATCAGCGTCTTTCGGGCCTTTGGCGATGCCGGCCTTAATCAGCTCAACTGCTTTGGCTGCGTTACCATAGGTCAAATAGGCTTCGCCGGTTTTAACAAGCGGTTCGCCGGTCGGCGCGGCTTTGGCCGAGGTTTCAGATTGAGCAAGCGAGGCCTTGTCGGACGTGGCTTGGTTCTTGGCCATGGTGATGAGGCGGGTATCGCGCTCGGATTTTTTGCCGCCCGCAGTGGCCTTTTCCATGACCATTTCCGCTTCGCCCGGCAGACCGGCTTGAAGCGTGAGTTCAGCCATTTCGCGCAACTCATCGCCCTCAAGCTTCGCGCCCGAGGCAATGCGCAAGCGGTACATCTCAAGATCCAGCTTGCCGTTGTCGTTGATCTCTTTGTTGAGGATCGTCAGCAACTGATCCCAATAGTTGGCCTTTGGATAAAGGCTGACGGTCTTTTCGAGAGTTTTGACCAGACCGGCGTTGTTGTTAGCTTCGAAGTAGGAACTTTGAAGCAACTGCAGCCAATCTTCCTTCACTGGCTTATCGGCTTTCTCAGCAGCTTCGACAGCATTCGTGAGGTACTTGGCAGCATTCACGAAGTCGTTCTGCAGATAGTAGGCCTGCCCAGCAACAACATGCATTTCAAAGTCGCCTGCGGATTCCTTGAGGTATTGAGGGCCGTAAGTCGTGACTTTTTTGTAGTCTTTGATTTGATAGTAAAGCTGAATGACCGCCTTCAAGCGCGGCTGCTTTTGTTCGGGGGCCAAAAACTCGCTGCTCAAGGTGGCTTCAAAGGCTTTGGCCGCCCCAGCGAAGTCGTTGGAGTTGACGGCGACAAAGCCATTCAACTCGTTAATCGCGTAGTTTTCGTATGGCGACTTATCAGGAAATGCCGCGCCTTCATCGAGCTTTGCTTTGGCTTCTTTCCAGTTTTTCGTGTTCATCGCATCTTGCGCGGCTTTCAGAATTTTACCGAGCTTCGGGCTGACTGATGGGCCTTTTGCAGCCTTCTCGCCCTTTTCTTTGCCTTGCGCGAAGGCATCGCCAGCAACGAAAGGTGTGGCAACAAAACCGAGCGACAAAGCGCAGGCCAACAAAGCGGCGCGAAGCGATAACTGTGGGCGTTTAGCGTAGATCATCGAAAAGCTCCTGAAACGCGAATGGACTAACGTGAACTGAATTTACTGCACGTATTGTTCGTTACCGACAAAGCCAATCTTGACCAGGCCATTGCGCTGCGCAGCAGCCATGACAACTGCAACTTGACCATAGTTAGCCAACCGGTTTGGACGCAGATGCATTTCCGGCTGTGGGTCTTGCTTGGTTGCTGTGCGCATATAACCTTCAAGAGTTGCGAGGTCCGGCACGACGTTACCGTCCCATGTGATGGTGCCGTCAAAATCGACACCCAACTGAACAATCACAGGCTCAACTTCCACTGGCGGCGGGTTGACGTTCGGGCGCGGCATATCAAGCTTCACTGCGTGGGTTTGAATAGGGATGGTGATAATCAACATCACCAATAGCACCAACATCACGTCGATCAACGGCGTGGTGTTGATTTCCATCATCGGGGCCTCATGGTCGCCAGAGCCGCTACCCAGTGACATTCCCATTGTCGTTACTCCGTTCGAGTTATTAGATTAGCGGCCAGAAAGATCAGGTTGGGTAATGAAACCAACCTTCAGAATACCTGCGCGCTGGCAATTGACGATCACTTTGCCAATGCCTTCAAAGCGCGTGAGCGCGTCACCGCGAATGTGAATTTCAGGCTGAGGACTCAGCGGTGCAATTGCCTTTAGCTGCTCGAGTAGCGCTGCATAGTCGGGCAACAGAGCGTCATTCCAATAAACGCCGCCGTCGCGATCAACCGCGATCACGATGTTCTCGGGCTTGGTGATCGTTGCTTCATTGGTGGCAGTGGGCAATTCGACCGGAACTGTTTTCACCACGACAGGAATAGTGATCAAGAAAATGATCAACATCACCAACATCACGTCCACGAGTGGCGTGGTGTTGATGGTCGCCATCACTTCGTCATCGCCCTCAGAGGAACCAACATTCATTCCCATTGTCTTAACTCCATCTTTGATCGCATCCACTCCCTCGGTTTGCTGATCGCAGGCAAACCGAGGGGCGAGATGGTCAATATTATCGTGGTTTTAGATGACGCTCAGATTAGCGCTGAGCAACTTTCTTGTTGCCGCTGAGAATCACGGCATGCACGTCGGCAGCAAAGTTGCGAATGATCTCGAGGGCCAACTTGTTGCGGCTGACGAGCCAGTTGTAACCCAGCACCGCTGGGATGGCGACGGCCAGACCAATGGCGGTCATGATCAAAGCTTCACCGACTGGGCCGGCGACTTTGTCGATCGAGGCTTGGCCGGCAATGCCGATGGCAACCAGGGCGTGATAGATACCCCACACCGTGCCCAGCAATCCGACGAACGGCGAGGACGAAGCAACGGCGGCCAAGAAGGACAGACCTTTTTGCAACACGCTCGAGACGTCGTTTGTCGAGCGCTGCAGCGACATCGTGACCCATTCATTGAGCGCGATTTGGTCGGTCAGCTTGCCTTCGTGGTGTTCAGCCGATTTCAAGCCGTCTTCGACGATGGCGCGGAACGCGCTGTTCTTTTCAAGCTTGGTCATGCCTTCTTTCAGGTTGGCCGCGCTCCAAAAGCCGGTGCCGGCAGTCTTGGCATGTTTGAACAGCACTTCTTGATCCCACAGGCGGGTGACCAAGATGAACCATGAGCCCATCGACATGATGACGAGGGTGACCAGAATGCCTTTGGCAACGAAGTCACCGGTTCTCCACAAGGCTTCAAGGCCGTAGGGGTTTTCGACAACGACTGTTTCGTCGCCTGCTTTGTTCGCGCCCGCCATAGCGGCGGCGTTTGATTCCGCGGTGGTCATGGCGGCAGCCGGTGCTGCGTCTGCAGGTGCGGCTGCGGTGGCGTCAGCGGCGGGAGCAGCAGCAGGTGCGGTCTGGGCCGAAGCCTGACCGAGAGCGAGTGTGCCGAGCAAAGCGATCGCTGCAATGCCCTGCCAAAGTGAAGAACGAACTGAACTCATGTTAATATCCTCCGCGGTGATAGCTGTGTGATTGAAGAGTCGTGTGGTTAATCTCGAAGTCTTAGCGCTCGTTTTCGATTTTGAATCTGACGTTGATATTCTGCCATACGCCAATGGGCTTACCGCCGCTGGTGGCAGGTGTGAATTTCCAAGATCTCAGAGCCTCTTTGACGGCGGCTTCATCAAGCTTTTCAAAGCCGCTTGATTTTTCGACTTTGGCTTCTGTGACTTTGCCTTCTTCATTCACGTAAATTGAGAGCGTTACCGTACCTTCTTCACCGGCGCGTTTAGATGAAGGCGGATACTCGGGCTGATAATTGCGGCCCTTAATGGTTTTTGCCACGGTCGGCGCGGCAGGCGGGGCCGCGGGCCGAACGACTGGAGTGCCTTGCGTAATGGCAGTGGCCGCAGGCGGGGCTTCAGTCGTGATGGAAATATCCGGCAAGGGCACGAACGGCGGCGGCGGCTTGTCAAACTTGGGCGGCGGCGGCGGCGGCGGCTTGTCTTCTTGTTTTACTTCTTCGATGATTTTGGTTTCGATCGGTCCTTTGATGACTTCGACGACAGAGCGCGCCAAGCCGGTGACAAGGCCGTAAACCAGTAAGATGTGAAAGGCCGCTGTAGCCGCAAAACCCATGGCGCGACGCGACATGATTCCAGCGCTACGGTTGTAGGTTGCGTATGCACCCATATTCCCACCCTATGCAAAGTTGCGACAAAAGCAGCCGCATCTGTTTCCCTGACATGAGCGTTCACTGTTCAGGCATATAAGTTCGATAGTGTTGCCTTGAAATCGTCATATGAATCTTAGAGGGGCGACTCCTATTAAAATAGGAACCTCATATATATCGAAACGCGTGAGGCGAGTGGTGGGCGGTTCAAACAATCTGCGCGTTCTTCGCACCGCAATATGCTGTGGAAAAGTCGCATATTCTCATGCGCCAAACCGACGCGAATTGACCCAAAAGCTCGATTCGCTGTGGAGTTTATCGACTCTTGAATTTTATTTTTATTGATCGCGAGGAAAGGCGCCGTTTGCCGGTTTTCCCGCGCATCAAAATTACGCTCGATTTGCGTACGGCAACGCGAATTTATTCGTGCAGTTGCAGCCGGTAGCCAACGCCAGATTCCGTGACGATGTACTCTGGGCGTTCGGGGTCGCGTTCAATTTTCTGCCGGATTTGGCGAATGTAGACACGCAAATACTGTACGTCGACCGCCGTTTCTCCGCCCCAGACTTCGCGCAACAGGTGGCTATGAATCAGCACCTTGCCAGCGTGAATCACCAGCTCTTTTAGAATGTCGTATTCCTTCGGCGATAGCTTTACGTCTTCGCCGCGTACCCGGACCAATCGCTTCACCAGGTCAACTTCAAGCTGACCTGTCGAAAACGCCGGTTGTGTACCTTGCGAGGTAAATCGATGGCGCAGCGCTGTGCGGATGCGGGCCATCAATTCGTCAACACCAAACGGCTTGCTCATGTAGTCATCAGCACCGGCATCAAGCACCGAGACTTTTGTTTTTTCATCCACGCGGCTGGAGAGCACGATAATTGGCACAGCCAAAGCGGCACGCCATTCGCGGATTAATTCCAACCCGTCGCGGTCGGGCAGCCCTAAATCAAGGACGATCAGGTCGGGCTTTTCATGGCGGACCGACCAAGCGGCGGCTTCAGCGTTTTCGGCCTCCACAACGCGGTAATCCTGGACGGCCAAAGTGTTGCGCAGAAACCGGCGGATCGGCGGTTCGTCATCGACGATCAGGATGGTGACTTTATTATCGGCCATGATGATTAGCCGGTGGCTGCTTTGGGCGCGGCTGGCAGCTGGTTATTCACGACCACAGTGAGTATCGGGCTGGTTGCGACCCTCGCGATGGGGAATGTCATTGTAAACACGGCGCCGCCTTTCGGACGGTTGCTGGCCACAAGCTTTCCGCCCATGGCTTCGGTGAAGCCTTTCGATACCGCCAAACCCAATCCGGTGCCAGCCCGTTGGCGGTCGGCCGATTTCACCCGATAGAAGCGATCAAAGATGCGCGCCAAATGTTCTGGCGGAATGCCAGGCCCGGAATCCTCGATTGCGATGGTGCACATTCCATTTGTGGCAAAAGCACGAATGATGACTTGGCCATCAGGTGCATATTTCAAGGCATTATCGATGATGTTGAATAGGGCTTGCTCGGTCAGCATAAAATCGAGCGGCACCATGGGCAGCTCGGGGGCAATTGCGGTCGCAATGCGCTTTCCCTCGGGCCAACTCTGAAAGCGCTTCAGCACCGCGCCGACGATATCGCTGATGTCGATGATTTCGCTTTTGGGCTGCAGCGTCCCGGTATCAAGCCGCGTGATATCCAGCAAATTGCCGAGATAGCGATTGAGCCGTTCCGACTCTTCCTGGGCCATGCCCAGCATTTCATCCTGCGTGTGCGCATCGTACATCGATCCATAATGGCGTAAGCTTGAGATCGTTCCCAATATGGACGCCAGAGGTGTTTTAAAATCGTGTGTCAGCGATGACAGCATGGCGTTGCGGAAATCTTCGGTCTCTTTAATCAGGCGAGCTTCTTCAACGCGCGCACCAAAGGCTGCGCGTTCCACCGTCACGGCGGCATGGCTGGCCAAGGCGTCCAGCAGTTTATGTTCTTCGGGCGTCAAGTAAGTGCCTTGATTGCCACGATTGACGCCCAAGACACCGACAATCCCTTGGCCGGTCAGCAACGGCACAAACAAGTGTGTTGCGTCAGGCCACACGCGCAAATCGCCGCCCGATGGCTTGCCGTGTTCGACGCACCAGTTGGCGGCGTTGCGGTCGGCGTTTGAAAGGCGCGCCAAATCCGGCAGGGCCACGCGAATATCAAGCTCGTTGTTTTGGCCTGGAATCAAAATCAACGCGTCGACTTGCAGCATGGAGTGCACTTGCTGCAACGCCGCCATGATTAGTTCATCGGCGTTGGCGATGCCCGCAAGTTTCTGACTGAACGTGTACATTTGGTCGGTGATGCGCGCATTGGCTTCGGCCGTCGCGGCTTGGTGTCGGCTTTGCTCGGCCATGGCCGAGGCGAACGCGGCGACCAACGTAAAAATCATGATCGCCCAAAAGTTCGCGGGGTCGGACACTTCGAAGGGGTCACTGGGCGACGACAAAAAGTATGTGCCCGCCACGGCGCTCAGCAAACTGGCCCAAAGCCCAGGCCTGAATCCGTACAATGCGGCGCTAATCAGCACCGATGGCAAAAACACCAGCATGATATTGGACGCTGCCAACCATTGCTTGATGGCCATACCGGCAATGAGCGACGCCACAACAACCAAAGTCGAAACGCTATACGCAAGAACCAATTGTTTGAATTGCTTGGGTGGCTTGGTGTTGGCCACGACCATGCCCAAGGGGGCGCCGATCGGAACGCCCAATTGTGCGCCCAAGGGCAAGCCAAGCGGGGCGGGTTTGGGGTCCGGTGTCGCGCGGGTGTCGATGCTGGTCTCGGCCATGGGGGCAGTTTAGCACGATTTTGGGGCCGAAAGACCAGGATGTGGTGGCCAGTTAAGCGTTTATCCTGCCGTGATTTTCTCAATCTCGGCGTTGATTCCAGGTGTGGGGCGCCAGGCGGCGGCTTTCACGTTGCTTTCAACCTGCTCGGGCTTTGTTGCGCCGGCAATGACGCTGCCGATGTAGGGTTTATTCAGCAGCCAACCAAAGGCCATGCTGAGCAGTGTGGTGCCTGATTTGTCGGCCAGCGCTTGCAGCTTCTCGACCTTGGCAAAGGCGGCGTCATTCATGAATCTCTCGGTCGCGCCGGGCATGCGTGCGGCCCACGTGGCCAGGCGCGTGCCCTCGGCGGGTTTTTCGCCGCGTTTGTATTTGCCCGTCAGCATCCCGCTTTCCAATGGGAAGTAGGGCAAAATGCCCACACCGTTGGCCTCGCAGGCCGCGACTAAATCTTTTTCGATGTCGCGCGTGAGCAAGCTGTAGTGATTTTGCGCCGAGATGAATGCGCTGATTTTTGCAGTGCTTGAAACTTTGGCCGCCGCGTTGGTCATGGCGCCGTCGAAGTTGGAATGACCAATGAAACGAACTTTGCCTTGCTTGACCAAGTCATCCATGGCGCGCAGCGTTTCGTCGATGGGCGTTTTTTCGTCGGGGCGGTGAATTTGGTAAAGGTCGATGTAATCCGTGCCGAGCCGTTTGAGAGATTCCTCTGCTGAGTACATAATATAAGCGCGCGATCCGCCGCCTTCCGGGAATTTGCTGTTCTTGCGTGGGTTGCCAAACTTGGTGGCAATCACGGCGTCTTTCCGTTTAGCGCCAAGTGCCTTGCCCAAAAACTCCTCAGAGGCGCCATTGCTATACACATCGGCGGTATCAAAGAACGTGGCACCCAAATCCATGGCCGCATCGACCACACGCTTCGTGGCTGCGGCATCAATCGTGCCGCCAAAGTTATTGGTGCCAATGCCCACGGCTGAAACCTTCAAGCCGCTTTTGCCTAATGTGCGCAAACCCGAAGGCGCAACGGCGGCGTTTGCCAAACCGGGAAGGGCGCTGGCTGCGGCAACGCCGGCCGCCAGGCTTCCAAAAGTGCGGCGGGACAAATGGGTCATAGGCGAGGCTCCAGGGTGAACGTCGTGAGAATGAGGCATGCGATTTACAAAATAGGTGTCGGGGAAGGCAAACTCAAGACTGCCGCCTGGGGCGCGGGCAGGGTAGAATAGAAGTGCGATGATCCGGGGGGACACCACATGCGCGCACGAATTTTAGCCTTGGCCATAGTCGTCGGGGGCATGGCTGCTCCGGCGCTTCAAGCCGCAACACTTGCCATTGAACATGTCACACTGATCGATGGGACGGGCCGTGCGCCGATCTCTGACGCAACTGTGGTCATCGACAAAAATCGCATCGTTGCGGTTGGTGACCGCACGACGCGCATCCCCAGAAGCGCGCGACGGGTCGACGGTGCGGGAAAGTTTTTGATCCCCGGCATGATGGACTTGCATCTCCACCTCATTGGGGGCGGCGCTTGGAAAGATTCGAGTGCGCAATCGGGCAAACCATTGGACTTCGACCTTGGGCTGCAAGCGCTTCAAGGGTACCTCTACTATGGCTTCACGACGATCTACGACGCGGGCAATAACCCTGAGTTCATTCTGACGCTGCGCGACCAAGAGCGGGCGGGAAAAATCATATCGCCGCGCATTTTCGCCACCGGCCAATTACTTTCCTATCCTGGGAGTTGGAGTGTTGGCTACGCGGGCATCGGTGTTCGCGACTGGCCGGAAACAACGAAAGATCTGGACCTTCAGATCTCGCGGCATCCCGACATTCAAAAACTCACGTACGAACGTTTCGGCGTTGGGCCGAACCCGCTAATCAAATCACTGCCCAAGGAATTGATGGCGCAGATGATCACCTATCTTCATGCGCGCGGTATTCGCACGACAGTGCATATCTCGAATGAAACGATGGCGCGTGATGCCATTGAAGCGGGGACGGATACGTTGGCGCACGCCCCGGGAGTCGGGGTTATCACCCAAGACTTTGCCGATATGGTGGCGAAGAAGAAAATTCCAATTCAAACGACGCTTTCGGTTTTTGACGAAATCTCGCAGATGGACAGCGGCGTCGATTTTCTGAAGACGCCCGAGTACGCGGCGACGGTGGACTCCGCCGAGATTCCTGCACGAGAAAAATCGCGTAATCGTTATGTTAAATTGGGCTGGCCGGCGTGGTTCACGACGATTTTACCCTATGCCAAGCGCAACCTTAAAATGATCCACGACGCTGGCGGCATTCTGGCGCTGGCGACCGACCGAACGTTTGCGCCCACGGCTCATCGTGAACTCGAATTGGTCGTTGACGCTGGAATTTCAACGCTCGATACGATCCGAATTGCGACATTGAACGCTGCGATTTTTCTCGACCGCGACAAAGACTTAGGCTCGGTTGAAGTCGGCAAGTTGGCGGATTTGGTGTTGCTGGGGGCCGATCCCATCAGCGACATCAAAAACGTTCGCAATGTCGAAATGGTGATCAAAGACGGCAAAATAATTGATCGCAGTAAGCTCAACTTGCCGATCAACCACAAGAAGGGCGGTTAAGCGCCGCCCAGCGGTTTTGCGGCGGTTGCTGGTATGGGCTCGCGGCGGTGAAGCTATTGAGCATCCCAACGCCGCGCCGCATCGCGTACACGCTGCTCGGGGTCGTCGCGCAAGCGCTGCCAATCTTCCATTGCGGTTCGTTCTTGCCGCGCCACGGTTTCGCGCACTTTGGCACTGGGGTCGCGCGATAGCTTGGCGAAATCTTCGTCGGGCAATTTTTTTGTCCACACCACGTTGGATCGAACATCCTCGTCTGGGTCTGCGGCAAGTCGTGACAGCACCGCGATGGGAAGTTCGCGGTTGAACGACAGCATATAGCGAACCTGTTGATCGGAATCTTGCGCCAGCTTTTCGGCGATCTCGGGGCCGATCTTGTCGTTGCGGGCCACGGCGCGCCGCAAGTAGGAGTCGGTCGCGGTCGCATACTCGGCAAGTAACTCAGGCGGACATAACGGGTTGCTCAAAAATGTTCCTTGTTCGGATTTTGTAGCTGTTCCACTGCGAATTTTTTGCGTCAATCCAGCAACGTCTTGCATCGACAACGTCGTGCTGCGGGCATGGCGTTCAAGTGCTGCCTCGCGATTACTTGAAATGTCATTGCCCAGAAAAAACACCAGCACCACTGCCAACACCGCGGGCGTGCCCCAGCGTTGCGCCAAGGGACCGGGCGTGTTGCGCGCTGTATTGAAGGTGCGGCCCAGCGCATTAGCCAATAGCGCAAACAAAATGGCTTTGGCCGGAACAAATCCCAGCGTGATGGAGGCCGCCGTCCACGAGCCCTGCGCTATCAGGTCATTGTAAACGACGTTGCCGGTGCCGATCACCCACGCGATCATCGCCATGGACATTGCTAACGGCAGTGCCGCGCGGTTGGCCGCGCCTTTCCAGGGCCGTGTCACCAGCCCAACCACCACCACCACGGCGGCGATCCATCCGAACACGATGAAACTCATGGGGTTCATCCTCAGAAATACGGCGCTTAGCTTAAACCAAAACACTTGCTTCGGCGTGCCGAATAAACCAGCCTTCGCCTATTAATATGGATCAGGGGGTCACGCCATGAACACAGGCTCAACACTCACCCGGCGCGGTGTGCTGGCGGCATCGGTTTTGGCAGCGGCAAGTGTGCCCGCGCTTGTGCATGCGGCCCCGTTGAAAGTGGCGGATCGTAAAAACCTCATGGCCACCTACGCTCGCATGCGGGGCGCAAAGAACGATGGCCTGGCCCTGTGGTGGTACACCGGCACCGTGTGGGGCAAGCCGGTTGATGACGTCGCCGTACCCATGTTTTTGGTGCAGGGGCTGACGTTCAACCGTTTGGTTATGAAACCCGACGGCACCATCGAGCAGGCGCTGACAGGGCGTGGTTGGTACGCCGATCCCAAAACCGGCAAGCCGCTGGAGAAATGGAAAAACCCCTACACCGGCGAACAAGTGGTTCCGCCGCATATTAAATCGCTGCAAAAGCAAACCATTCGCGCCGACGGCACGTTGCCATCGGGCGACCGCGAGCGATTGGATATTTTTTCAGGCGGTCTGGGCAGCCCCATCATTAATGGCGATACAATTTGGATGACCGAGAACTTTGTCGCCAAAAGCAAACCTGACGAAACCCGCAACGGCGCGGTGAACACAACGTCGTCGTTGTCGACATTCACCGCGAAAGTGGCCGACGTTGAAAACGACGAGGCTGATTTCGTGCCCTGCTATTTAAACTATCAAAGCCTCGGCTCGTGGCCTGTGTGGATGAAAATGGATGGCGTCGACAAAGCCCGCGGCGGGTCGTTGTCGTGGCAAACGCGCGGCCACAAGGTGCGTGGCCCCGAAGCAGCTTCGGCCGACTTACGCGCGTGGATCGAAGAACGCCGAAACGGATTCTTGGCAAATCCGGGGATTTGAGGGGAGTTTTTAGGTTGAGCCTGAATGTAACTTCCACTAACGGCAAAACACCTAAGAGAATCTCATAACATTACTGAAGCTATTGACGTTGAAGTTCGCGGCCCAGACCCGGCAGGCGTCATGCTAAGGGCGCTGTAACCCGAGCGTGCCTGTGAGATCAGAACCTACGCCAACTCACTCATCATCACTGCACACGCCCCTTGGCCGCATGAGCCCGCGCGCTGAGTGTGATTTGGCCATTCGCGCTGGCGGGCAATTTGGCAACCATGCGCGCTTTCAGATCCGCGTGGACATCGGGGGTCATGGTGTCGACCTTGGTGCCGACACTGGGCGCCCCACGAATGGTCGTCCAATAGTCGTCGAAGTCGACATACGTGCGTTGCACCGTGATCACTGTGGTTTCAACGTCGCTCAAGCCAGCGTTCACCCACAAATCGCGCATGACATCTATTCGCGATGCGTCGGGGCTTGGCGGCGTGGGCACGCCCATGCCCATGGCGCGCATTTCAGACAGCAACGCATCGTAGGGAAATCCGCCATCGGGGAAGTCCCAGGCATATGCGGTGACCAGCCCGCCGGGGCGCACCACGCGCGCCATTTCGGCGACACCTTTAGCAGGCACGGGAACAAAGAAAATCACCAGCGGCATCACCGCTGCGTCAAATGAGTTGTCGGGGAACGACAGCGCCATGGCATCGCCGAGATCATACTGCGCGGCTTGCGTGCCTGGGCGCGTGCGCGCAAAACGAAGTTGCCCTTCAGAGGGATCAATGCCGTGTACTGCTGCGGGCGCACATTGCTGAACAATCTTTTCCGTAAACGCGCCGTTGCCGCAGCCCACATCCAGCCACCGCATGCCGGTTAGCGGCGCAAGCCAAGTGAGAAACTTGTCTCCGACCAACTGGCTCCACTTGCCCATGTAGCGTTCATAGGTTTCGCCGTTCTCAAAGCGGATCGTTTGGTCGGACATCGTTTTCCTGTCACGTCGCTGATACCGCAGCGGTATACACCGCCTCGGTATGCTTGTTAATTCATGACATTAACAAGCATAACAAGCCTGCGGACCAGCGCTTCACCCGCCGCGGATGATGTCCTGCTTGTAGGCCACGGTGATGCGGTCGGGCAGGTGGCGCATATCGTCGGCTAGGCCCGTGCCTGAAATCTCATCAAGGCCTGCATGAATGGCCATGGCGGCTAGTGCGCGACTGCGCAAGCCCATCACATAGCTGCGGCGCGCACCGGCCCTGCGGCGAAACGCGGCCAGCGCTTGGCCTTGCTCGGCGTCTGACATATGCGCGTCGGCATGGGCCTCAACGCCGACTGAAATGTGGTCTAAGGCCAGCACGGCATCGCTGAGGCTTTCCAGGTCCATCAAGAACGCCACGTCCTTGACGCGCCCACGAAACAACTCGCGCACGTCAATCATGGTTTGTACGTTTGCGGTGGGCGGGATGTTCACCAACTCAATGCGCATATGCATCAGCCGCTCTTTTTGCGGCAGCGCGGCCAGCGCGCGCATAAACACCGCGCCAAGTTTGCGCGTCATCACCGCAAACGGCACCGGCAACACAAACGTCGCGCGGTGGCCTTTTTGGGTCATGGCCGTGAAATCACCAAAGGCGGCCTTGGCCAAGTCGATGATCGTGGCATCGTTCAGCATGGCTTGAACATCAGCCGGCGCATTGGGTCCAAACACCGGCTCGCCCGTATCAGTGAACGCGCGCATGACAAACGTGGCAAAGCTTTCAGTCTCGGCGACCCACTGTGGGCGATAAACAACTGTGAGCCGAGGAAACAATGAGGCTTGCGCAAACGATGCCGTGGTGGCGAAGGCGCGTTGTTTGGCTGCGGCGGCGGCTTTGTTTTTATCCAACTCACTGCTGGCGCGCCGTGCGTCTTTCGATGCCAGCACAATGCGCGTGCGCTTCACGGCGGCTCGCATGGCGGCGGTGTTGAACGAGCCATCGGCATTCATCGCCGTGCTTAAATCAACCTTCGCAGTTTGCGGTAGCGGTGGTTCCTTTTCCTCGAACCGCTCGCCCACCAGCTTTTCGCCGAGCACGCGTGCAATCTCGTCGGCGCGCTGTTCGGCTTCGGCCTCGGACAGTGACGGCATCAGCAGCAGCCAGGTATCTTCGTCTTGCCGGATGAACGTATTGCCCTTGCCGATCATGCGACCGATGGTGGTCTCGGTGATCAACATTACGCGGGCTTGATAACGCTCCCAGCCATCGCCCAATTCCGAGCGCAGATGAGCCAACGTCAGCACTTGCACGCGACCGCTGGCTTTCGTTTGCGTTTCGGTGACCAGTTTCCCCAGCGTCAGGTCGATGTCGGCATCCCACATCGTGGGGCGCACATCGTCGGCACTGACGGCAAAGCTGTCGGTGGTGTTGGGGTCGTGGGCTTGAGTAGCGTCACGTCGCCATATGGCGAGTTTGGAAACCCAATCGGCGAGGTTCGCCATGGCGCTTGATGAGACCCGACGACTACGTCACGCGGCCAAAGGGAATGCGTTCTAACAGCATCATTGGCTGATCACGCTCGACTTGGTGGAACACCGACAAATCGCGCACGACAATCGGCTTATTGATGACGTCGCCCGCCATGGCTTGCACAGCCTTTAACATCGCGTTGCGTTCGCTGTTGTCGTCGATGCGGTCGGTGATGGAAACGTGAAAACGGAACTCTTCCATCACGTAAGGATAGCCCCAATGCTCAAGCATTTGGGTTTGGTGAACCGTCAGTTTGTTGCGCATGTAGTGCGCCACCATTTCTGGGCTGAGCGGGACACGGAAGGCTTCGAACACGCGCACGCATTTCGCGGCTAAGTCTTCGAGCGCGACAGATGATGTTACAGGGGTCAGCGCAATGAACTTGCCAATGATCGCCAGCTCTAAGGGCGGCAGTTCCAAGGGCGAAAGGCTTTTGGCGAAAATGCGTGCCGCAGCCAAAAAGGCATCAAGCGAAGATGCCGGATTTAATTCAAACGGCGGTTTGAGGGTGCCATGAAACCCATAGCGCCAGGTGGCCTCAGTCAGCGCGCTCACACGGTCGGGCGAGACGCCGCTTACAGCAGGCACCATGCTACGTGTTTTCGTCGGCGCGGCATCGTCGCGCCCCAGCCAACGATGACCAAAGGCGTCAAGCGGGCTGCCGGGCTCGGGCGAAAAATAGACTGCGTACCGCTTCGCCATTGCTGGCGGCCTCCCCCATCAATTTAAGCCGAAATATCCTTAAGCGGCATAAGCTTAGGCCGCAAGTGGTTGACGTTTACTTACCACACCATCGGTTTCATTGCGCGCCAGAAGTTCGCGAATTGCATCAAGGGCATCGTTGGGGGTGGGCATGGTGTTCACCCCCGACAAGGCCCTTCGCCAAGCGCGCGCACCGGGCCGGCTGTTAAACAACCCCATGGCGTGGCGGGTGACGGCGTGAAGCCGCGTGCCCGATGCCACTTCGCGCTCGGCATAGGCAAGGTAAGCCAGCGCAATTTCAGTTTCGCTCGGCGTGGCGTGGGCGTCGCCAAAGATGAGGTGATCGGCCTGGGCCAGCAGCGCATAGGGCGCGTCATACGCCGCCCGGCCAACCATAACGCCATCAGCTTCGGCCAAATGCGCCGGTATGTCGCCCAGCGTTTTCACGCCACCATTCAGGATAACGGTTAACGCCGGCATCTCGCGCTTCAATTTGTAAGCCCGCTCGTATTTCAACGGCGGAATCTCGCGATTTTCCTTGGGGCTCAGGCCCGCCAAAATTGCTTTGCGCGCATGGATAATAAAAGTATCGCAACCGGCCGCCGCAACCACACCCACGAAGTCATCCAAGAAGGCATCGCTATCGTGGTGATCAATACCGATGCGGGTTTTGACGGTGACGGGAATGACGCTGCCAATGGCGTCGCGAATAGAACGCACGCACGCCGCCACCAGTTGCGGCTCGGCCATAAGGCAAGCGCCGAACTTGCCGGTGGTCACGCGGTCGCTGGGGCAGCCGATGTTGAGGTTGATCTCATCAAATCCCGCCTTGGTGCCCATTAACGCCGCCTCAGCCATCAGCGCCGGGTCCGAACCACCGAGTTGCAGGGCCACGGGGTGCTCGTCGACATGGTGGGCTAAAAACCGCATGGGGTCGCGCCCCGCGCGGGCCGAATGAACCAACGCGTTGGCGGTGACCATCTCGGTGTAAAGCCGGGTATGGCGACTGATCAGACGCACCAAGTACCGGAAGTGCCGGTCGGTGCATTCCATCATCGGCGCTACGGATAGCCGCATGCTGTTCAGGGCAGGGGTCATGCCCTTGGACTGACAGGCCAGGGTCATTTTTGCAAATGCGATTTTGGGTCGCAGCCGCTGAAATACCACCAAAATGGCTCAAATCCGCCACAGATGAGGGGTGTAATTTGAGCCGCTTGACACGATGTTCCTGTTATGTTCTATATTGGCCCAACAAGAACAAACAACGAACATTGACACAAGGTAGTGCTTGCCATGAATCAGATCGACGCGATGACCTACCTCAAAGAAGCCTCAGCTTTGTTGGGCCTTTTGCTGATTGTTTATCTGTGGTCGCTGGTCGCCATGGCGCTGCAAGTTTGAAGATTTAGTCCTGGAGAGGACAACGGCGAAATCCCCGGGTCCGGTCTGCTGCCCCCCTAGCGTCCCCCTCGAGCTGCCCTCGAGACTGCCCCTCTGCTAGGTGCAACCGGATCCGGGATTGAGCTTATCTCTTAGTCTTGGCTTTTCGTTTTGGCGCGGTTGGTTTTGCAATCGCCGGCTTTTGGGCAATTTTTCCGACGGGGCTTTTTACATCAATACCCATCGCCAGTTTGAAGGCCTGTGGTTCAAACATTGCTGTCTTTGACAGCGGCTCACTGGCGGCAGCGGCTAACAGAGTGGGGTGCAAGGTTGCGCCATCTTTACCGCTGAGCGAAAAATAGGGTTGTAGCCACCGCGCTTCCGACATGATGCCGATCAGTGCCAGCAGCCGGAATAACAACGACACGCCGTTGGGCGTATCTAACCCATAGTGACGGTCAACCGCCGCGGCCCAACACGCGGCATCAAGATCGGCGAAGATGAACTTGGTCTCTCCGCCCGCTTGAGGCTGAAAGTTGATGCCCTCTACATCGCCGGGCTCCATGACCAGGCCAACCTCGGCGCCCATGTGGGCTGCACGCCAAGCGCGCCGGAGGTCGAGCGGCGACGTGGGCGGCAAATCCTCGGGGCCAAATTTCAGCGTGTGTAAGTTCGGCGCGGGCAAGGGAGCTCACAAATCAAAGTTGATGTCACCCGAACCTAAAACAAAATCGGGCCGGATTGAAGTTCCGGCCCGATAACGCAGCGGCGCGCGAAATACTAGGCAGCGATTGCCAACGAAGCGTCATGCACGCGTTTGGCCGATTGCTCGGCTTCGGCCGTGGCGGTGACGATTTGATTGAGGCTGTCGCCAATGCTTTCCACGGCACCGGCCGCACTTTGCATGTTGGCCGACATTTCGCGGGTGACTGCGCTTTGCTCTTCGACGGCGCCTGCTGTGCTGACCACGAATTCGCGAACCTGACCAATCGAATCCTTGATCGTGTTCAAGGCATTCACGACGTCACCCGACGCGGCCTGCAGCGCATCAATTTCGGTCGAGATTTGTTCGGTGGCGCGGCTGGCTTGACCGGCGAGATTTTTCACTTCGTTGGCGACAACCGCAAAGCCTTTGCCCGCTTCACCGGCGCGCGCCGATTCAATCGTGGCATTGAGGGCAAGCAGGTTAATTTGAGAGGCAATGTTTTTGATGAGGTCCACAATACCTGTCATTGAGGTGGTGGCGTCCGACAGGCGTTTGGTTGACGTGTCGGCCGAATTGGCCAAATCGAAGGCAACATCGGCCGCCGCGCGTGATTTATTCATCGTCGTGGCGATTTCGTGAACCGACGCGTTTAACTCTTCGGCACCAGCGGCAACGGCTTGTACGTTGGCGGTTGTCGTGGCCGATGCCGACGCAGCCGAGGATGACTGCGAGCTGGCGTTGCTGATGGCGCGATTGATTTGGCCAAGGTTTTCTTCAATCAGGGTCTTGGCTTGCTCGGTCTTGCGACGGGCCAAAACCTGGGCCGTAATGTCGCTCGCGTACTTCACGACCTTCACCAATTTTCCGTTCATATCATAAATCGGATTATAGCTGGCTTGAATCCATACTTCTTTGCCGGCCTTATTGACGCGCTTGAACTCGCCACTGTGAAACTTTCCGCTATTGAGCACGCGCCAAAATTCGGCATACGCGTTGCTTGCGCGGTAGGCGCTGTCGACAAACATGGAGTGATGGCGCCTTTGAATTTCGTTCAGCGTATAGCCCATCGCGCCCAGGAAATTCTGGTTTGCTGAAATAATCGTGCCGTCGAGATTAAACTGAATCACCGCCTGCGAACGACCGATGGCTTGCAGTTGGCCTTCGTAGTCGGCGTTCATCAATTTGCGTTCCGTGATGTCGGTCGCAAACTTGACGATTTTATAGGCGCGGCCATTTCGGCCCAAGATGGGGTTGTAGCTGGCCTGCAGCCAAATCTCCTTGCCGCTTTTTGTGACGCGTTTGAACTCGGCGGTTTGAAATACGCCTTGGCCGAGTTTGTACCAAAAATCGCGGTACTCCGAGCTTTCCGCATATGCGGGCTCGCAAAACATCCGGTGATGGCGGCCTTTGATTTCGCGAAGGGTGTAGCCAACCGTGTTCAGGAAGTTTTCGTTGGCGTTGAGGATGGTGCCGTCGGTGTCGAACTCGATCACCGCTTGCGATCGATTGAGGGCATCCATCTTGGCGGCCAGATCAGGTGCGTTCACAAACGCGGCTAGGTTCGACATATTTCCCCCGGGAATCAAAGTTGACGAAGAGCGCCGGTTTTGGATCGGCTGCTTTTATGGACGCATTTCGTTTTCTGGATGGACCACGATTTGCTTGCGCAATCGGGAAGCCCTTGGATCGTTGAGGGTTCTTCCAAACTACAGATAATTTTGAATATTTTTGTCCGCACTTAAGTCATTGATTTTATTTGCTTTAATTAAGTGCGGCATGTGTTTGACTCGTTAACCTTTGCACACTAGGTTAGCCCCAGAGCATGAACGCTCGCCCTAGGTTGAAACGCCTTGGGGCTTCGCGCCATATAGAAAGTGTGGCTCACCGCGTCGTCTGGAAGACAACTGCGATGAGCGCCGGCCAAGTTGCCAACTCGACCATGAGTTCGCCTGTTTCCCGCGTTGCAGCAGCGCGCGGGTCTCGCACAACTACGCTTCAAAACGTCGAAACAATTGACACGCAGTTCGCGACGCGCGGACGCGACGATTTTGGCCGTCAAGACGAGATCGATGATTTTGAAGCTCAGCCGACGCGGCGCCGCCGTGGCGAATTCCAAGAAGAAGTTGTGCGCTTTTCGGGCGTGCTGCTCTCACGTGAAGTCGGCACCACCATGATGCAAGCGCAAGCGACAGCATCGCGCCAAGCGGCCGGGATTACACCGCCCAGCGAGGCCGAGCGTAACGTTGCGATGTACGAGTTCAATCAGTCGCTGATGGGCATGCCCGAGCCCACATCGAACTTCGGTATCATGCACTAATCAACGTGCTTGGTTAGGGCTTCAACCAGCGCCCTGACGCATCCATCACATACCACTTATTTTCTTTGGCGCGCTGAATCTGCTTCTCGCCGGCCACGGTTTGCACGGCCTCTAACGGCGTACCATTTTTCTGTGCAATCGATTTGTACTCCGCAAGCCTGGCGGCGTTAATGGTGTCGACCAGCGCGCGCACATCGGCTGCGGAACTGGGCGCGACCGCAGCCACCAAGCCATCGGCGCGCTCGCCGATCAACCCTTGGGTCCGCGCTTGGTCAAGATCGATGGCCGCAGCGGACAGGGCTAGGCCAAAACCTGTCGTTAAAACTGCGACGACTGCGAAGTGTTTAATGTGCGAATAAATGGTCATGTTGTTCTCCGGCCAATGAATGGCGCTGAATTAAAATATACCCGGCTTAGATTCGATTGCTTGGTTCACATCCTTGTCGATGCGAATGCGAACTTCTTGCTCAATCTTTATGTTCAGGTTGATGACGATGGGCTTGTCGGGGGCCTCAACTTTAATCGTCGGCGAGCACGCCATGAGAATGAATGCACTGGCTGCAGCAAGACTGATGGCCGAAATTCTGTGTCGGGTCGTCATGGTGGCTCCTTCTGCCGCGTGGGCTGAACGCTAGGCTTGATCATGGTCCCGGTCAATCGCGCCGGACGAGCGTCAAACTTATGGCTAAAATGGGGCAGGGCGCTCCCTCACGCGATTGTTATGGGACGTGAGCGTGGCGAAGCAGGGGCCCGCGAAACGATATGCAGCTTCATCCGAGGTTCTGGCGTCAGGAGGAAGGGCCGCAAAATATGCAGTTCGTGATGGAATCCGGCAGCGCGTTTAAATCCGACGGCAAACGCGTAGTGGCGTAGAGTTATGATCTCTTTTCCGCCAACTCGGCTTTCAGCCGTGCGTTTTCTTCCGTGAGTTCGCGGACTTTTCGGTCCGCTTCAAGCCAATCCATAATGGCGGCTGCGTAATCTGAGAGTGCTTCTTTTGCGTAGTCGGCGAAGTCTGTCCAAGGCGTGCGATCAATAACACAGATGGTTCCAAGCGCTTGTCCGGTTGGCGTTACCAATGGAGCGCCAGCATAAAAAGCAATATTTGGATCGCCCGTGACCAATGGGTTGTTGGCAAAGCGCGGATCGGCCGCGGCATCGGCAACCACAAACACGCCTTTTTCCTGAATCGCGTGGGAACAAAATGAAACGGCGCGCGGCGTTTCCGTCGCATCCAGCCCAACCGAAGCTTTGAACCACTGCCGATTGCGATCCACCAACGAGATCAGCGCAATGGGCGAGCCGAACACGCGCGCGGCCATGCGCACAATGCGGTCGAAGCGCTCTTCGTTCGGCGTATAAAGAATTTGATACGACTGCAGAGCAGCAAGTCGAAGTTCTTCGGGGTCATTCGGAATCGACATGGCAAAATACGGTTCTAACAGGGACAAATTTCTATGCGCCGCCTTCTGGCCCAATTAGTTTAGACTAAATACTAATTCCGATTTATCGTCCACCCTGTTCTTTAGCTTTTCGACGAGATGCAGATTACGCCGAACTAATTTCTGGGTGAATTGACCCTGGTCAATGAGGGGTATCTCGAAAACAGCCCAACCTGCGCTTCAATCGCAGGGGGCTTATTTGCATGGACATATATCGTTCGACGTTTTCGATTAAACGCCTGTGGTGGTTGTTCGCAGCCAGCATGCTGGTGATGTTTGGCACGTTGCTGTATTTCGGTCGCGAAATATATCATCAAGCCCCGCCTATCCCAGTGCGATTTGAAACGACGAACGGGGATGCGATTTACACACGCGCTGATATCGAGCGCGGACAGAATGTCTGGCAATCGACCGGCGGCATGGAGCAGGGGTCGTTGTGGGGGCATGGCAGTTACCTCGCGCCTGATTGGAGCGCCGACTGGCTACACCGCGAAGCCGAGACGTTGCTGGCCTTGCTGACTGCTGCGCAAAATCCAGCCGTCAGCGAAGCTGACGACCAAAAGCAGGAATTGGCAAAGGCATTGCTGCGTCTTGAGATGCGCAAGAACACGTATGATCCCCATACCGAAGTTGTGACCGTCACTCCGATGCGAGCAGAGGCGATCACCAAGGTTGCAGCGCACTTTAAATTTTTGTTTCAAGGCAGTGATGACGCAGCGCTGAAGTTGCGCAAAGAGTATGCCTTCCCACTTCATGCGATGTTAAGCGAACAGGAAGCCCATGACATTGGTGCCTTCTTTTTCTGGACGGCATGGAGTGCTGTCACCCAGCGCCCCGGTGACACCATCACCTATACTAGCAACTGGCCGCATGAACCGCTGGTGGGCAACACGCCTACCGCGAGTGTGCTGATGTGGAGCATTGCATCGGTTATTCTGCTGCTTGCGGGCATCGGTGGGTTGGTGTGGTATTACGCGCGCCAGTACGATGTGTGGCGGGCAGACATGGAGCCTGAGGGTGGCTTTGCGCGCACTGACATCATTTCGGCGGCATTGATTACGCCATCGATGCGCGCCGTTGAAAAATACTTCTGGGTCGTCGGTTCGCTGATCGTTGTCCAAGTCGGTCTTGGCATCGTGACTGCTCACTACGCCGTCGAAGGGCAGGGGCTGTATGGCCTGCCGCTCACGGATTACTTGCCTTATGCCGTGACCCGCACCTGGCACACTCAATTAGCAGTGCTGTGGATCGCCACAGCCTGGCTGGCAACTGGCCTTTATGTCGCCCCATTGCTGGGTCACGAGCCACGGTTTCAAAGGTTTGGTGTGAACTTCTTGTTCGTGAGCCTGTTGATCATTGTGGTCGGCTCGTTTGCTGGAGAATGGCTGGCCGTGCATCGCTTTATGCCCGACATGCTGACGAACTTCTGGTTTGGTCATCAGGGTTATGAGTACGTCGACCTGGGCCGATTTTGGCAAATCTATCTTTTCATCGGATTGCTTCTGTGGACGGTTTTGGTGCTGCGTGGACTTGCCCCAATTCTGAAAACCAAGGGCGGCAACTCGCTGGTGTTTTTAGTCATCATCGCCACAATCTCGATTGGTCTGCTGTACGGTGCCGGGCTGATGTGGGGCCAAAACACGCATATCAGCATTATGGAGTACTGGCGTTGGTGGGTCGTTCACTTGTGGGTCGAAGGTGTGTTCGAGGTTTTCGCCGCCGCAATCGTTTCCTTTTTGTTCGTCCGCATGGGCTTGCTGCGAACAAGCGTGGCCACGGTCTCGGTGTTGTTCGCCACTATCATTTTCCTCGGCGGCGGTGTGTTGGGAACGTTCCACCATTTGTACTGGAGTGGCACGCCTGTCGCCGTGTTGGCCTTGGGGGCGGTCTTCTCGGCATTGGAAGTTGTGCCGCTGATGGTCGTTGGTTTTGAGGCGTACAACCATGCCAAGATCGAACGTCAGCAATTGTGGGAGCAGAACTACCACTGGCCATTTATGTTTTTCGGATCAGTCTTGGTTTGGAACATGGTGGGTGCTGGCTTGTTCGGCTTCATGATCAACCCGCCCATAGCGCTATATTACATGCAAGGCTTGAATACGACGGCCAACCACGGGCATGCCGCGCTTTTCGGAGTGTATGGGATGTTGGGCATTGGGCTGATGCTCTATTGCATGCGCGGACTGACGGACGTTCGCACATGGAACCAGACGTATTTGAAAGTCGCGTTCTGGGGCATGAACATTGGCCTGGCGATGATGACCTTTCTGTCGTTATTGCCCCAAGGTCTGTGGCAAACATATGCCAGCATTACGCAAGGGTACTGGTATGCGCGCTCGGCTGCGTTCGTGCATAGCACGGTAATGGAGGGTTTCGTCTGGGCGCGCGTTCCGGGTGATGTTGTCTTCAGTATTGGCGTTGGCGCGCTGGCGCTGTTTATGTTCCAGGCTTTTCGGCGGCGCGTTTCATGAACGTCCTCCTCCTATTCGGAACCACCGAAGGACACACCCGCAAGATTGCGCAGTTTGTATTTCAACGGCTTGAACACGCCGATCACGCCGTCAAAATGGTCGAAGCGATGATGTTGCCTGCTAGTCTTGACCCGGCGGCCTATGATGCTGTGATCATTGCTGCATCGGTGCATGTGGGGCATTACCAACCGCGCGTCGTGGACTTCGTTCGCAAGCATCACGTTGCGCTCAATAAGATGAAGTCTGCATTTATCTCCGTATCGTTAGCGGCTGCGGGCCAAGACGATGATGATGTTCAAGGCATCGCACGCTGCGTCGAGGCCTTCTCGCGCGACACGGGCTGGACACCCACACAGCTTCATCACGCGGCGGGCGCATTCCGATTTACCCAATATGACTTTTTCAAAACCTGGGCGATGAAGTACATCGCCTGGCACAAAAATGTGCGCGTGGTTGCAGGCCAAGATTTGGAACTAACCGACTGGCCCGCACTGGGGCAGTTTATTGATTCATTCGCCCCTCAAAACGCGATGGCAAAAGTGTAATTGCAGCCCTGGCGGGGTTGTTTAAGTCGGCATTGAAGCCCATATAAGCGCCGTGGACGTACGATCCCGGTGCGCCACGTCTCGGAGATGGTGCATCTCCACCTTGAAGCGCCGAAGCCCGGTGCCCGGGGTTTGCCAGTAAAAGCGACCCCCCCCCTGATGTCCAAATCTTTCATTCTGCTTGCGGCTGGTCTTTTGATCAGCGCCGCATGGCCACTCGCCGCAGCGCCGCCTGACGACAACAAAGCGGCGCCAAAGAGCGGTGTGACGTCGCCATACGATGAAGAGGAAGCGCGCCATATCGCTGAAACTCATGGGTTTTACGGCATCGGGCGGTTGACGCTGGATAAGGCTGGAGCATGGCGGGGAACGGCCATTCAGTTTGGACGCATCGTGACCATTGAAATCGATCACCAAGGGAAATTCAGTGGTATCGAGAAGCGCCCATAACTGTCCTTTCAGATTGATTGCTTGCTAACGGGGCGAATGAGGCCTACTGCTAGTCCTGTTCGTTCTTGACGACGTCAGTTCCCCTTTAGGTCTTATCCCTTCTTTCACTGCGTTCAGTGCCGGGGCTGATCTGGTTTATCTTGTTCTGACGAGAGTCCCGCCCCGCATCCGCGCAGGCGGTGTTTTCTTTTTCTCAAAGTTATTGGAGTGCGGCTATATGTCTACGGGTACCGTGAAGTGGTTCAATTCACAAAAAGGTTTCGGATTTATTCAACCAGATGACGGCGGCAAAGATGTGTTTGTGCACATTACAGCCGTCGAGCGTTCTGGCATTGGCAATCTCGTGGAAGGCCAAAAGATCAGCTACGACACGATGGATGAGCGCGGCAAGACTGCTGCCACAAACCTCAAAGGCCTATAGTCGCTAATAAAAGCGTGCGCGCACGTGTTGTGCGCACGCCATTTATTTTTGAATCGCTTCACAACATCATAGGCGGCCACATGAGCAAGCCCTTGCGACGCGACCAAAAACTTCATGCTGATAGTACTCAACGTGACGTGCTGTTTTTCCGAGAGCGCGAGCGCGAGCGCGTTTTAGCCGTCGAGAAGACCACACGTTTACGCTCGTTGCGGATGGCCAAAGAGGCCGCCGATCGTGAAGCTGCGGCAATCGCTGCTGCTGCCAAACCACCTGCGCCCAAGCGCAAGCGCCGCGCACCGAATGATGCCGTTGTGACGGCCATGGCCGAAACGGTTGAATAACGACCCGGGCCCACAGGCCTGGCGCGAAGTGATGTTCTCGTTCATCCCAAACCCCGGAGCCGATCATGTCTAGAGGCGATAGCAAAAGCGGACGCGAGAGCAAGAAACAAAAGCAACCCAAAGCCAAAGACAACGCGCCAAAATCTGATTACGCTAAACGCATGGCCACATCAGGCGTGGCGGCAACCCCGTTCGGCAAGAAGAAATAGCCGCTCGACATCGCCGCCGGCGTTGCCTGCGGCTTAGGTGTGTTGGTGTCGCCGGTTTAAAGTGTCATCAACATGTTGATGACGTCAAAAAAATCACTTTGATTTGCGCGAGCCTTTGGGCTCGGGCTTTGCCTTTTTAACCGACTTCGATTTTGCCGCTTTTGCTTTTGCGGCACTTTTTGGTTTTGGGGCATTGGCGCGCATGTCTTTGGGCGCTTGGATGCGCCAGGCACGCGTGATGCGCTGGGTTAACTCCTCGATCGTGATTTTGGCGACGTAGGCCAAAACAGCGGGACGGCCAGTGTGATGGTCGGTGTCGAAGTACACATCGGGCGCGCTTTCAATCAGCGCTTCTTTTTCGGGCAGGGGGCACAGCATGACGTAAATGCCTGCCTGCCGCGCACACACCAACCACTTGCCGCGCACTTTCAACGTTTGGCGGTTGAACCACAGGCTTTTTTCGATCCCGGGCAGCCCGGTGGCTCGGCCGGCGGCCACCATTTTAGCCACGTCATCACCGGTGGCGGGCTGCTTGGGCAACGAGGAATCAAGGATGCGCATTTAATTTCCGGCGGGGCCAAGGCCCTGTTGCTCGAGGCGCTGTTTGATGTCGTCGGGGATACGATAGCCCGATAGGCCATCGCGCACGAGCCGATTCAACGGGCCATCCAGGTTGAGGTTAAACTCAATGGGGTAGCCGCCATAAAGTCCGGGGTTGCGGCCCTTGAGGCTGAGGCTGATCGCAAGGTCTTTGGTCACATCGCCGTTGAGGTTGGCTGTCACCTCATCGAACTTAAAGTCAGCAAGGGCTTGCAGCAATATTGTGCCGCCCCCTTGAGCCAATGCGGCGGGGGCCGTCGCGGGCGCATAGCGGATGTTGCCGTTGCGGCCAGACAGGCGCCCTTTCTCAATAAATAGTCGGCTATTTGTTAATCGCAGTGGCAGTCGCCCGGCTAGTTTACCGATGGCTGACAAGCCATCGGTGGGAAACGCCGCCACCAACGCGCCCAGGTCGACATTGTTGACGTCCATGGCGAATGCCTGATCCCGGTTGTCTAGCGGCACGATCAGGTCGCGACCGGTCACTGTGCCGCCTGCAAGTTTGATGTCGGCGAGGGTAATGATGGCAGTTGCATCACCGGGAAGCGAAACGGTGAAATCGCCGTCGGTGAAGGGTACGCCAGCGAGCAGCTTGGCGAATGAAAGGCGTTGGGGTGATTTGGCGCGCGGCGGCCAAACCTGTTCCAGCTCGATCGCGGCATTGACCCCCTGCATAGTCAGGGCCCCCGCATTGAACCCGAAGTCGGCCAGGGCCAACGAAAGTTTGCCGTCGATGGTGCCCGTTTTTGTCGGGGTGGCCCGCAGCTCAAGCCCCAGTGTTCCGGTGGTGTTGGTCAGCGCGGCGATAGGGCCAAAGGCATCCAGGAAAGATGGCTCGGACATCCACGTCCGGGGTGGAATTTTAATCGCCAAAGTGCCCGGTGCTGCGCCCTTTTGGTCATACCGGAAAGTGCCGATCTCAACCTCAGCGCCGGCAGTTAAATTCCCTTTAATATCAATAGAATCAGAATCTACAGTAATGTTTGACATTAACGTTGCCCCGCGCCGGTCAAGCGCTTTTGGGCGGGCTGGGTCAGCCGCTTCCATCAGCCGCGCCGACAACGGGCCGGACAACACTTTGCCATCAAAGCTCAGGGTGGCCGCAAGGTCGCTTAGGCCAACAAAAGGATGCGTCAGTTTTCCGTCGGCAACGGCAAGCTTGATGCTGCCCTTCAGGGCATCACCCGCCTGGGTCAGGTAGCCCGCCAAGGCCAGCTTGGGTAATGCCAGCGATGCCATGGTCGGCGGCTGGGTCGTGGCATCGGTGATGATCTTGGGCAGGTCGCCGCTGAGGGCGAGGTCGGTCGTCAGCGTGACGCCGCCGGAACTGCCGAAGACAAGGTTTACTTGTTGGGCGGATTTGGCATTCGCGTCCAGGTTCGCGCGGTTGATGCCCTGGGCCAGAGATGGCCCGAGATTTAGATTCTCGGCTTCCAGCCATAACTCCTTCACATCAAACGATTGGGACAACCCATCAAGCCTGAAACCGGCCACCAGATTTGTTTCAATGCGTTCGGCCAAGTTGGCCAAGGCCGTTGCTTTTATATTGGCCGTGACGCGCCCATCGGCCACCGCGACGGGGCCTTTGAAGTCGAGGATCATCATCGATGCATCAACCAGGCCCCCTTCTAACGGCACTTGGCGGGCGGTCACCCCCAGGCGCTCGATGTTGAAATCTTGCGGGTCAGAGACCACGCCCGCGCTGTTGGCCAAGGGCACATCGGCCCAGCCTTTCAGCATCGCGCGCAGTTCCGTCCCACCGCTGGCCAGCGTTACGGCGGCATCCATCTTGGCGCGCGAGATGGGTGTGGTGCGGTCCAGCGTGAATGATAATAGCTGGCTATTAATGCCCGCCAAAGCGACTTTGATGGGCTTGCTGTCATCAAGCCCGAGCGGGTTGCTGCGCGCCGCTTTGGGCAGGCTAAAGGCCAGTTCAGCACGGCTGTTATCGGCCTTTGCCCCCTTGGCATCGAAGCTGACGTTCAGCGTGCTCTCGCCACTTATATTCTCGGCCATGCCGGGCAGGGTCAGCGCGCTGATTTTAAAGCTCAACGCCGCAGCGCCTTGGGCAGCTTTGCCCAAAGGTTCGATGGCGTTGACGCTGGTGTTGAATTCAACGCCCTTGCCGCTGCCCGTGAGGCTGAATTCGAGCGCGCGCCCGGTATCGCCTTGGGTGGCGGTGATGGCCAGCGGCAAGTTGATGTCGCCGCTGGGCAAAGCCAGCACAAGCTTCGAATTGCCGACAATCAATGAGCGCAGAGCTGGCGCGTTGTTCGCGGGCGGTGGTTTGGCCGCAGGTTGAGCCGGGGCAGGAGGTGTCGTTGGTGCTGCAACTTCGGGCACACGTGGGTAAATTTGCAAACCCCCGACGGATATTTTGCCGTCCGCCGCCCACATGACTTTGGCATCAAGGCCATCGATGCGCACCGCATCGACGTGGCCCTGCATCAACTCGCGCCAGTCGTAGGTGACATCGATCTCGGCCACCTTGGCGGCACCGCCCAAAACTGTCAGGCCTCGCACGCTGATGCCGCCGGGGTCGAGGCGGGTGATATCCAGCGTCGCCGGGCCCAACCCGCGCGCGGCAAGCATGCGGCCGGCGACCAGTTCAGCAAGCGGGGCCGACAACAGCAGCACAATACCCACCAACGCCAACACGCCGGCCACCAGCCAGGCCAGCGCGCGCAGCAACCGCCCGCCTAAAGACTGGCGGCGGCGGAGCATGTAGCTGCTGGGTCTATAACGCATGGGCCTGTTTGCGGGGTTGCTTCAAGGTTTTGGCAACACATCGGCGGTATGAAATGATGATATAGGAATGATCTAAGGCTTGGCCGGGTTGCACACCAGCGCCTGTTTCAGGTCGGATTTTGTGTCCAGACGGACCTTAAGGCAAGCAGGCGATGAGGCCAACAGCAGTTGAATCCGGGTTTGAGGCGGCGTTCTGGTTTTTAGAGCGCGCGCTGAACGATGGCGAAGCGCTGCAGCCGCAAAAATTGCAACGGCTGTTGTTTCTGGCGCAGGCGTATTTTGGCGTGGCGAATGCCGGTGCCAAACTGATGCCCGGCGTGTTTGTCGCCGCTGAAGATGGCCCCATCGAGCCCACGTTGTTTCGCGCCTTCTCGCGCGGCAAGCCCACGTTGGACTTAAGCCCCGTCGAAGAACCCGCCCGCCATGTGATGGATTCTGTGTGGCGTCAGTTTGGCCCGCTGTCGGCCGACAAGCTGACAAAGCTGGTCAAGCGCCACCCGCCGTATATCGACGCCTTTACCAACGCGCCGATGACTGAAATTGCGCTGGACGCGATGGTGGCGTTTTACGGTGACCAGGGCCTGGTGCGCCGGAAAAGCGCCGAACCCTCGCCATTTGAAAACCGGCCTGGAGCTGGCGGCTTCGATGCGCCGTCCATCGACCGCGTGCTGCGCCCCAAGATGGCCATGAACCACGACGGCAAACCCGTGGCTGTAAAAACCTGGATGCCCAAACGCGTGGGGTAGGGTGGCGGCGTTGCGAAATCTTTTGAAGCGGATTTTGGAATATCAGATTCGTTTCACTCGAATGGAGCCGGGCTATCGTATCGATTCTTCGGGAAATTTTTATTCTGCAGAAATTATCCAGGCTGAACCAATTGGGATCGACCCAGCTCTGTTAATAAGCGCCTTTGGTGATCGAGCTAGAATTGAAAATGACTGTTTTGCCATCGACTGCTTTTGGATTGATGGACAAGGGTTGTCCTCTTTTCTTCTAACGTTTGGCTCCGTGGGCTTTGAAACATTTCGCGGCAATGTTTATCGGTCCTCTGCTGGCGAAATTTTTATTCAGGGCGTCTTCAAGCAGCCGGATCTGATTTTAGCAGCAGTGCTCATCTGGCTTAATTTCGTAACTATATTTGCGTTCGTGAGCGCTTTCGCAGCGCCTGTCGCTTGGCTTAACGGCTATTTTGATGTTTCACTAAGGTTGATGCTAATTTCGATATTTGCTGTGGGTCTGCTTTTTGCACCAAAGCTTGTCGCTGGCTGTATGTCACTCTACGCATCGCCATCTCGGCGCGTAGTTTTAACTCGGCTCGCCAACATGCGAAATTGAGTCGCCCTCGGACTTGATCTGAGGGTCTCGGATAATTTGCGGGTATTGTGTTTGTCACCCTGGGTCCTCGTGTCAAGCACGAGGACGACAATGATACAGCCAAATGCAGCTACAGAAAATTATTCGGCCAGATAATGCTGCGCCACATGTGCGCCACGGGCGAGCCATCGAAGCCTAAGCCTTCTTTGGGTTGGCGGAAGTTGCGGCCAATCACATCGGTGAACTGATCAAGCGACACTTTCATGTTGGGATCGAAAGCGTACAAATCATTGAGCGTGATCAGCCGCGCAGTCATGTACCATTTGTGTTTGCGGGCACGTTCGTAGTCGGCAACGACATAGGGTTCGGGTTTGAACTCGGCCCCAAACAATCGCACGTAGGATTTCGGGTATTCGTAACCTGCAGCCGGGTCGGCAAAAAAGCGCAGCGACTGGTGCGCGCGAATGGACCAACTCACTTCTTCGTCGACATAAGGCTCTACCAACTGCGCGCCCCAATAGCCGTGGTCGGTGCGCAGCAAACTGGCAATGCCCACATCGTGAAGCAGGCAGGCCAGCACGATCTTTTCAGGATGCCCGTTTTTCATAGCGAGGTTGGCGCTTTGTAAAAGATGGGTCGCAGGCGCAAACCGTAGTTTGAAAAAATCAATCAGCGTTGGGGCGGCTGGCATTTTGGGCAAGCGCGGATCATCGCCCATCAGCATTTGCCCACTGCCCGGCATTTCATCGGGGCCGTTATTGCGAATGCGCTCGGCGGCCTCGTTCACTTGGCACATCCACGGCAGGCCGATGCCTTTATTGGCTACGGCCTTATCAAGCGCGGCGCTCATTTGCTGCTCAAGCGCTTCGGCGCGTTGAGACATTGTCATGGTCGCTGCGGCAGTTCCAACGGCGGCCGCCGACATAAATTCTCTGCGTTCCATGCTTTGTCTCCTGAACTGATCGACGCACTATAGCCCACTTATGCTTGCAGCGGCAGCCGGTTCTGATTGCGGCCCCTCCTGGGGCCTGCTACCAAATTAGCGGCTTCGCCGTCGTGGCGCGGCTTCGCCTTTTGGTGCCTTACGTGGAACCCACGCCCGCCATTCAAGCTGCACAGGATTTGCTGTTTATCTGCGCCGTCGTGTTGGCCGTGGGCTCGGTCAGCGGGTTTTTGGCACGCAAAATCGGCATCCCCGACATCGTTTTATTCCTGCTGATCGGCATGCTGCTGGGCCCCGAAGAGGCCGACGTTATTACGATCAAAGCAGAGTCCACTGTCAGCCAACTCGCGGTGCTCTTTGGCGCGGCTTACATATTATTCGATGGCGGTGCGACGTTGCGCTTCAAGGTGCTGAAAGATGTCTGGGTCACCATCGCCATTATCGCCACGGTGGGCGTGGTCATCACGGCTGCTGTGACGGCCTTCGCGGCCAGCGCTATTATGGGCTTGCCTCTGATCACAGCTCTGCTGTTAGGCGCCGTGATTGCCTCAACCGATCCGGCAACACTGGTGCCCATTTTTCGTCAGGTCAAAATCAAAGAGCGACTGACGCAAACCGTCATTGCGGAATCGGCCTTGAACGACGCCATGGGCGCCATTTTGACCTTTGCAGTTTTGGGTGTGGCGGTCGGGGGCATGGACTCATTCTCGCTCACCGGCTCGTTGTTGGAGTTGGTGCGCGAAGCGGGCTTGGGCGTGCTGGTGGGCGGCGGTGTTGGTTTGGCAGGCGTTTACTTGATGGCGCATCCCCGTTTGGGGATCTGGCGCGATTATCCACCGTTGGTGACCATCATCATTGTCATTGTTGCCTATTTGGCCGCGCAACAAATTCATGGCTCGGGGTTCATGGCGGTGTTCACTGCGGGCCTGATTTTGGGCAACCGCGAGTCATTCGGGTTGCAAATCTCGTCCATTGACGGCGAAAAATTGGAAGACTTCGTAGCTACTGCTGCGCTGATTATGCGCATGTTCATTTTCATTTTGCTGGGTGCGGAAGTGAACTTTGCGTTGCTGGCCGCCGTGTGGAAAGAGTCCATCTTAGTCGTTGCGGTGTTTATGTTTGTGGCGCGGCCGCTGACGGTATTCATTTGCGCTGGCGCCGACCGCCGCGCCAAATGGAGTGTGAAAGAATTGCTGTTCATGAGTTGGACGCGCGAAACCGGCGTGATTCCCGCGGCCTTGGCTGGTATTTTGGTGGGGGCCAAAGCTCCTGGCGCTGACATTGTCGCAGGCGTAACTTTTATGGCCGTGCTGTTGACCATATTAATTCAGGCGCCAACGACAAAGTGGTTGGCCAAAAAACTTGGCGTTCTGGCGGAATAAAACAATGACCCGTTTGAAATTTTTAAGTGGCTTTATCGCTGTGGCGTTGTTGGCCGCGTTGCCTGCCAGCGCGCAATTCTTGCGCCCGCACGAGCCGTTGAACCCCGCCAAAGCGCAGTCGTTGCCATTGACGCCGCTGTCGATTCAAACCGCAAAGGGTAAAGTCGATTTTCAGGTTGAGGTGGCTGATGATGACCAGAAGCGTTCGACCGGTTTGATGCATCGCACCGAGTTGGCACTGGACCGCGGCATGATCTTCGATTTCAAAACACCGCAAAACGTCAGCTTCTGGATGCGCAATACTTTCATTCCGCTGGACATGGTCTTTATCGGGGCCGACGGCACCATCCGCACGATTACCGAAAACACGATTCCGCATAACGATAAGGGCGTGCCCTCGGGCGCGGTGGTTCAGGGCGTCCTTGAATTGCAGGGCGGCGCCTGCGCGAAACTAGGGATCAAACCGGGCGATAAAGTGACGCACGCTATTTTTAAGCGGGCGAAGTAATCGGCCCTTCCTGCGCGTCCTCGCTGACGCTCAAACCCCATATTCACGGCCAGTTTTTCGTTTTGTATCAACCTGATACAATTCCATACAAGCGCTGACCGCGCGCGATATTCACACAAGTTAATGTGCTCGCATGAAGCATTGCCCCATCCCCCTGGGCGGTGCGGAACAGAGGATGCGAAGACACCATGCGCACAAAAACAACAAAAGCGGTTTTGCTTGGAACAGTTTTATCAACTCTGATCATCAGCGATGTTTTGGCCCAGGCGCCGACCCAAGTTGGGCCGGTGCTCAGCGGCAACGTTGGAACAGCTGCGTCGTACTTGCGCGTATTCGATACGGGCACAGCGGGCGGCACAGTCACTGTCCAAGTCCGGAGCCAAGACAACACCCGCGAACTGGGTACATTTACTGCAACCGTCGCGCCGCACGCAGCGCGGCAATTCTCGTTGGCGGACATTGAATCTGCGGCGCGCGTGACGCCGGCGAATGGATCACGCCTGCTGGCTATTACGGCCAACTTTCCGGGTTTCGCGCAGCATCTGGTTTACAGCGCAGGCACCGGAGCACTGTCGATTGTTTCTGGTTGTGGCCCGAAGGTCGTGTCGACGGGGCGATATCTCAATAGCATCCACACGGCGTTGATTCCGGCGTATCCCAGCACCATCATTGTTCAGAACACATCCGCTGCCGATGCTCCGGCGACATTCGAGGTATTTGATGCGGCCAGCGGTGATCGCGTCGGCAAATTTAGCGGCACCGTGCGTGCGAATAATGTTTGGGCCTTCAGTCAGGCCGAGTTCGCCTCGGCGATGGGCTTCGCACCCAAGGCGGGGCAGTACCATTTGAACTTTGTGCTCAACCCCGAATTCCCCGGTACGGCGCAACATGTGGTGCGCACCGCCAACACCGAGCAGACGGCGAACCTGACGGAAACGTGTGCGCTGCCCACCACCGCCAACGATGGCATGCCCGCGCCGCAACTTCCGGCGACAGCACTGGCCTATGCCGATGCAGCCCGCAACTTGCCCGACTATTATACAAATCCCGCCGCGCCAGGTTCGGTGGCCGATACCGACAACACGCCTGCGAACAATCCGATTACCGATGCGGGGGCTACGCTGGGCCGCGTGCTGTTTTACGACAAACGCTTATCGATCAATAACTCCACATCGTGCGCAAGCTGCCATCAGCAGGCGCGCGGCTTCTCAGACCCGCGCCCGTTGAGCGTTGGTTTTGCAGGCGGACAAACCGCGCGCCATTCCATGGGCCTGAGCAACGCGCGATTTTACGAGCGCGGGCGCTTCTTTTGGGATGAGCGTGCGGAAACCTTGGAAGACCAAGTTTTGCAACCTATTCAAAACGAAGTCGAGATGGGCATGACCATCACTCGTCTCACAGCGAAGTTGGCTGCCACCGATTTTTACCCCGCATTGTTCAACGCGGCCTTTGGCACAACCGATGTGACCAGCGAGCGTATATCCAAGGCGCTGGCGCAGTTTGTGCGCTCGCTGAGCACCTACCAATCTAAGTACGACACCGCACTGGCCGCCGGGCCAGGATCTGTGAACACCGTGTTTACCCCTCTAGAACGGCAGGGGTTGCAACTTTTCGGTGGCCCCCTCGCAGGTCCTGGTCCTGGTGGTGCGGGTTGCGCGCGATGCCACGAAGCGACTGCGCAAATTGCATCACAACCGCGCAACAATGGCCTGAATGCCACCAACACCGCCGATGCAGGCGCGGGCGGTGGGCGCTTTAAGGTGCCGTCGCTGCGCAACATCGCGGTGCGCGGCACGTTTATGCACGATGGGCGCTTTTCATCGTTGGCGCAGGTGGTCGAGTTTTATAACTCGGGCGTTCAGGCCAACCCCAACCTTGACCGGGCGCTGCGCGACCGCAACGGCAACCCGCAACGCCTGAACTTAAACCAAACCGAGAAAGATGCGCTTGTCGCGTTCATGACGACATTGACCGACCAAAACGTCCTGACGGATACCAAATTCGGAAATCCGTTCTTAAACTGATCCCGAAGTAATTAAGGCCAAGCGCACCCGAGATGATATAAATCACCGGGTGTGCTTGGTTTCAAAGGGTGGGTTGCTTGATTGCCAAAGATAACACTGCGTTGCCGCCGCAAATTCTGGTGGTCGATGACGCCCGCGATATTCGCGAGCCATTGGTGCGCTTTTTGCAAAAGGCGGGCTTGCGCGCGGTGATGGCGGCCGACTGCGTTGATGCGCGCAAAATATTAAAGGCGTCCGTCATCGACCTGGTGGTGCTGGACATCATGATGCCCGGCGAAGACGGCTTAAGCCTGTGCCGCGATTTGCGCGCTACCACATCCATTCCCGTGATCTTGCTCACCGCCTTGGCCGATGAAACTGATCGCGTTGTGGGCCTCGAACTTGGGGCCGACGACTATGTAACCAAGCCCTTCAGCCCACGCGAGTTAGTGGCGCGCATCAAAGCCGTGTTGCGCCGCAGTGCGAGCAGTGAGCATCCCCAGACGTCTGATGATGCGCCCTACTGCTTTGAAGGCTGGCAGTTTTTGAAGTCCCGCCGCGAACTGACAGACGCCAAGGGCGTGGTGGTGCCGCTGTCTACCACCGAGGTTGATCTGTTGGCTGTGTTTGTGGCCCAGCCACAAAAAGTTCTCACACGAGCGCAGTTGTTGGAAATGGCGTTCTCGCGCCAAGAGCACATGTTCGATCGCACCATTGACAACCAAGTCAGTCGTCTGCGCCGCAAGCTCAACGACGATGCCAAAACACCGCGCATGATCAAAACTGTTCGTGGCGGTGGATATACGTTTACGCCTTCGGTGACGCGAGCGGCCACATGATGCGCATCTTCGACACCTTAGCTGCGCGTTTGATCAGCTCGCTCTTGGCGGTGCTTCTGATTTCGCAAGGGTTGAGCATTTTCTTTTTTGCCGGGCAACAAGAAGCCGCCGAGGAAGACAATCGCGAGCGGCAGTTTTTCAGGCAGGGCGAAACGGCCGCCGATATTGCCGATCCGCTGCAACCGTTTGATCGCCGCGCTGCGCTGCGCTCGTTCAATCGCCGCGACACCATGTATTGGACCGATGCCCAGCCCATCGTGCCCGAGGCTGCACCCGATGCGCCGCAAGACGAAGCAGCACCGCTGACCATGCGCGTGCAGCGATTTGCCGATCAGCGCACGTTATGGGCAAAGTATTTTGGCTCTGGCGATGATTTGGACCGCAGGCCGCCGCCACAGCGTTCACGCTTTGGGTCCGATGGACGGGTCAGCGGCTCCTTCCTGGGCCCGCCCGACGGCCAAGGGCGGCCACCAAAGCCGCCGCCGCGCGATGGCCGGTTCGGACCTAGTGGCCCACCGGGTGGGCCGCCCAATCTTCGGCCACAAGAAAACGTGTCGCGCAACAAACAGGCCGAGCTGTCGCTGCCGCTCAGTGACGGGCAGTGGCTAAATGGTCGCTTAGAGTGGCCCGACCATCCAGCGCCTTGGGCCATGCCGCTATTGGGCCAAGCGGTTTTGGCGGCCATTGGATTCACGTTAGTCGTCGTGCTGTTGGTGCGCGCCAATACCAGAAGCTTGAAGTTGCTCGCGGTGTCGGCAGAAAAAATCGGGCGTGGCGACGAGGCAGATCGACTGGACGAGAAGGGGCCTGCCGAAATTAAACGCACCGCCCAAGCCTTTAACGCTATGACCGAGCGCTTGAAACGCATGATCTACGGCCGCACCCGCATGTTGGCTGCGATCAGTCACGATTTGCGAACGCCGATCACCGCGCTGCGCATACGCGCCGAGCTGGTGGAAGATGATGAAAATCGCGAACGTATGTTGGCGACCTTGGACGAGATGCAAGCCTTGGCCGAAGCCACACTCACGTTAGCGCGCCAAGATGCAACCCAAGAAGAAACTCAAATTGTCGACCTCGCGGCCTTGGTCGAAAGTGTGTGCGATGACTTGGCCGATATCGGCCAAGCTGTCACGTTCGCAGCCGCACCGCGCACGCCCTATCCGTGTCGGGCCAACAGCCTGAAGCGCGTTGTGCGCAACTTGGTGGTCAATGCGGTGAAGTACGGAACCAACGCGGCCGTGTCGATGGAACAATCAGCACAAGGCGTTTTAATTCATGTGGATGATGCGGGGCCGGGTATTCCGCCCACCGAGATCAAACGCATGTTCCAGCCGTTTGTGCGGCTGGAAGAATCGCGCAGCAAAGAGACCGGCGGGTTTGGCTTGGGCCTCAGTATCGCGCAATCAATTATTCACAGTCATGGCGGCGAGATTACGCTGAAGAACCGCGACGAGGGCGGATTGCGCGCAACGATTATGTTGCCGCATGTGAGCGCTGCGACTTAGCGCCTCCTGGCCAACGTCAGCCCGTCGCCAATGGGCACCAACGAAATCGCCACACGCGGATCGGCGGCAATCTTTTCATTGAGCGCGCGGATGGCTGTGGTGTCGGGCGTGTTGTTGGTGGGGTCGATGACGTTACCGCTCCACAACACGTTATCTACGGCAATCAAGCCGCCGGGTCGCACCAACACAAGCGCACTTTCGTAGTACGAGCCGTAATCGGGTTTGTTTGCATCAATGAAAGCAAAATCGTACGTGCCGCTTTCGCCCGCCGCAATCATGGCTTTCAGGCTTTCAGTCGCGGGGGCGATGCGCAGGTCAATGCGATCAGCGATGCCCGCCTTCGCCCAGTGCCGACGGCCAATGGCGGTGAACTCCTCGCTCACATCAAGCGCCACCACTTTGCCGCCGGGGCCCATGGCCTTAGCCGCGCACATGGCGCTGTAGCCGGTGAAGGTGCCCACCTCGAAAGTTTTGCGCGCGCCAATCAGTTGCAGAAGCAACATCATCAACTGGCCTTGCTCGGGCGAGATTTGCATCACCGCTAACGGATGAGCGGCGGTTTCGTCGCGCAGCGCTTTCAGGTCATCATCCTCGCGCGCGCCCACGCGGCGCACATAGGCCAACAACTCAGCGCTCATACCAAGTGTTTCACGGGACATCAAAAAATCTCCTCAGCTCCGCCGCCACTTGTGCGGGGGCGGTGATGAATCCAAACATCGGCAGGTCGAGCATCTCGACCAACTTCACATTGGGAATAATTTTGGCCGCATCGCGTGTGGGCTGCAGCATCATTTCGTTAAACGCCAGCAGCAGCACCGGCATGTTCAGCAGCGGCAAGCGCGCGCCCGTGTCCATGCTGAACACCGCGTCGGGCCCCCACCAGCCGTTGGGTCCGGCTTTGATGCGATTCACAAAGCGATAATAGCGCAGCTCCAACTCGCCGGCGTCTTTGCCTTCCAGGACCAGTCGCTTGTACATGCGGCCCACGTACTCGGGGTCGGTGAACATCGGGTAGCCGCCGGCAATGCCCTCGCGTTGTTTGGCGCGATCTTCAGGCGTGTAATGCGGCACACCCGACAGCGCGACGCGACGAATGATATCGGGGCGTTGCACGACGGCCTCAACTGCGCATAGCGAGCCGGTGTGAAACCCGAAAATGTCGATCTTGTTTTTGGCGTTAAAGCCCATATCAATCAACGCGTCGGCCAAGCCGCCGCCGTAGTCGGCCATGGTGGGCTTGGTGGTGGGGCCGTCGGAATTGCCAAAGCCCGGCGTGTCGGCGCAATGCACAATGCGGTCGGTGGCCAGCAACGCTTGCAGGTCGCGAAACATATCGCCCGACGTCGGGCTTGGATGAAAGCAGATCAGCGGCGGGTGCTTGATCGCGCGCGCATTAACCGGGCCTGCCGACACGATATGCACTTGGCCGTAACGGCCCGTCGCGTAGTGCTTCCATTTTTTGATGGCGGCGGTCATACGGCGCTCGCGGTTTGGTCGATGGCGGGTAAGGCCTCGCCGTGAATGGTTGCTTCAAACGCGCGCAGACGTTTGTAGATGGAAATAAGTTCTACAACTGTTGTCCACGATGTGACCAGATATTGGAACGATGCGCGGACCTGGCCAAACGCATTGAGGATTTGATTCATGGCGCCCAACGTAATTTTACCTGCAACGATCGTCGGCGCGAGAACAACGTAGGGGAAAATGTTGTCTGTTTGAAGATAGAGTATGCGAGCGACGTTAAAATACGCATAGTGGAAATAGAGTCGAAAATAGTTTCTCCGGACATCCATGAACAATTCTTTTGCGGTCGGCGGCAACGCGCGGGTTTCGTCATCCTCGCCATAAACAAGTTCTTTGCGGTAGGCCGCTTCGACTCGCTGATTGCGAAATTCCAATGTCGGCAATTTGATGCCCACAACGGCTAAAAATGTTGTCCCAAAAATCGACCACAATACGGCGACAACAACCAACGCATAAGGAACTTCACCCACAAACGGCAGCTCAGTAATGTTGGCTGACAATGCCAATAGTACGGGCAAGAAAGCGATTAGAGTTAAGACGGATTCGACTAAATTGACGCCGAGGCCCTCCATGGTGGTGGAGAATCGCATGGTATCTTCTTGCACACGCTGCGCGGCCCCTTCGATTGTGCGCAAGCTGCTCCAGTGGCGCATGTAGTATTCGTTCATGGCTGTGCGCCAGCGGAAGATCCAGTGACTCACAAAAAATCGCGTGATGACGCCGACGGTGACCGCGATAAATGCGATTCCGGCGAAGTCCAGTAGCTCTGCATAGAACTCGGAGAGCTCAACCGGTTTCGACTTCGACAACGCGGCTTGAACCAAATCGTAGAATGGTCCGTACCAGTCATTGATGGCCACGCTGACCTGAACTTGAAAATAGCTTGTGAACAAAATCAGCGCCGTGCCCAGGATTGACCACGCGCTCCAGGGGTGCGGCGAAACGATGCGCCAGAAGCCCGCAAAAATCGCAACAGCCAGCGCATAGTAGATATAAAACCATAGAAAAGGGGCCGACCAAAACACCGCCACGCCGATGATGGGCGGCGCATCGGCCGCAGCAGGTGGCAGACCGATGTATGCCCCTAAGTCTGCGCCCACCGTGTACCAAAAAGCACCTGTGGCAAGCACCCACACTAATATCGACCACAGTAATAATTTGGGCCGCGGGAAAAATGAGACAAACACGGCGGTGTGATTCCTGCTTTACGCTTTATCTAGCCAAGGCTTAATGGCGTCGAATATTTTCTCAGGCGTGGTTTGCCAGTTGTTGCCGTTCAGGCCCGGTAGGTCCAGGTAGGTCACGCTTTTGGCATTCGTCATCAGTTTGCCCGCCACGCGCGTTGGCTCGGCCAACGTTTCTAAACTCATAATCGGCAGCAACACATCTTGTTTGATTTTGGCTAAGGCGGCGTCGGCGTCGTAGCGGAACACCGCATCAAAGCCCCACCAGCTTTCCGGTCCTGCGCGCAAACGTTCCACAAAAAAGTCGAGCAGGCGTTCCTTCGGCAGCGGGCTTTTGGCATCGATCACCGCTTCTTTGAACGAGCGGCCCACGTAATCGGGGTCGGTGAAGTAGGGGCGGGGTTGGGCGTATTGCACGCGCTTGGCCTCGCGCTCGCTTGCGGGGTAATAGGGAATGCTAGGCATCACTAAACGGCGCACCAGGTCGGGCCGCTGAGCTACAACTTCGGTGATGACGTAGTTGCCCGTGTGAAAACCCAACCAGTCGAGTGCGCCCATGCTTTTTGTGCCTGGCGCATTCTTGCCGTAGCCCATGTTGACGAACGCCTCGGCCATGGCGCCACCCAGGTCGGCCATAGTGGGCACCTTGGTGGGATGATCCGAGCCGCCGTAGCCCGATGTGTCGGGGCAAATCACCAGCCGATCACGCGCCATGAGCATTTGGAATTCGCGGTAGTAGTCGCCCGACGTGGGGCTTTGGTGCAAACACACCAGCGGTGTTTTTCC
>CANJSF010000026.1 GCA_947476925.1 Rhodospirillaceae bacterium
GAGTGACCGCCCTTGATATGACCCAAAACACGATTGCGAAGATCAAGCGAATAGGATTTGCCCATGAACCACCTCCACGAACGGTGAATCACAAATCCAACCCAAAGGGAATCCCAAATCGATTCCTATTTCACGCGCGATGCTCTAGTCTGCCAATGTGTAGGCGATCAAATAATCACCCAGTGCGGTCTCGGCTCGTGAATGCCCGCCTGCGGCTATCACCACGTACTGTTTGCCGCCCGCCATGTACGTCATCGGCACCGACATGCCCGGCACCGGCAATTTGGATTGCCACAGCTCTTGGCCGTTCACGGTGTCGATCGCGCGCAGCTTTTCATCCATGGTCGCGGCAATGAAGATCAGACCACCGGCAGTGACAATCGGTCCGCCGATGTTGGGCGAGCCCCAGCCAAAGGATGCCGGAATCGTGATGCCGTACTTTTTCACCTGGCCCAGTGGAATTTTCCATTTCAGTTTGCCTGTGCCCATGTCAATGGCCGACAGTGTTCCCCACGGCGCGGGGCTGCATGGAATGCCCAACGGCGACATAAACACTTCACCCTCGGCGCGGTACGGTGTGCCCTGCAATGGCCGCGTGAGATAATCCACTCCGGGGGTTTTATCTTCTTTTTCCATGTCGCTTTTTTTGATGAACTTCAGGCGCGTGGCCAAGTTCTCGGCTTTGATCACCAGTGTATTATTGACCGGATCAAACGCTGCACCGCCCCAGTTGCCCCCGCCCAACGCTGACGGAAACAGTAACGAGCCCTTCTCGCTGGGTGGCGTGTACATGCCGTCATAACGCATTTTGTCGAACTCGCGTTGGCACCAGGCTTTGTCCAGTGGTGTGAGACCAAACAAGTCCTCGCGTTTGATGATTTGCCCGGCAAATGCATCGATGCCCACGGGCACCGGTTGTGTGGGCGAGGATTTTTCACCCGGCACATCAGATTGCGGCACTGCGCGTTCTTCAATGGGCCACACCGGCGCTCCGGTGGCGCGCTCGTGCACAAACAGCCAACCCGTTTTGGTTTGGGTGATGGCGACATCAATCTCTTTCCCGTCCTTCTTGATCTTGACGAGCAGTGGATGGCCGACGAGATCGTAGTCGAAGGTATCGTGATGAACGGTTTGGAAAGACCACACAACTTTGCCAGTCTCGGTTGACACGGCGACAGTTGAGTCAGACAGCGGAATATCGAACAATCGTTCGCCGCCGTAGTAATCCGTCGATGGGCTGGTCGTGGGCAAGAACACCAAGCCGCGCTCGACATCAGCGCTCATGGTCGACCACACGTTAGCGGCCCCTGTCTTGTCGCTCATGTCGGCAGGGATAGGGTTGAACTCCCATTTCAAATCGCCGGAGCGCGCATCAAAACCACGCACGACGCCATCGGCCGCATTCGTTAGCCCGTCATTTGCCGACGAGGCGATGACAACGACATCGCCGACAATCGCGGCTGGCGAGCCCATGCCGCCCGCAAAGCCTTCGCCGTGGTTGTCGTAATCAAGATGCGTGATGTAACCCGGATGGCCCTTGGCCGCGCCGAAATCTTCGCACGAAGCGCCTGTATCGGCGTCCATGGCATAGAGGTTGGCGTAGGCATCACCTTTGTAGATGCGCTTTTGGCAAGCAGCGCCTTGTTGCGGCTCTTTGGCTTCCCAGTACGACACGCCACGGCAGGTCATGGGGCGCTTGGGCTTTTCGAGCAATGGTTTGCCGTTCGGGCCTTTGGCCACCGTGGGGTCGAACACCCACTTCTCTTTGCCCGTGGCGGGGTCGAGCGCAAAAACGCGATTAAATGACGTACAATAGTAAAGCATGCCATTGGCTTGGATGGGTACGGCTTCCAGGCCATAAATTCCAGGGGGCGAGCCGGGCAAATCGCCCGAGCGGTGCGTCCACGCCACCTTGAGTTTGCCGATGTTTTTTGTGTTGATCTGGTCGAGCGGCGAATACTGGCTGCCGCCGGCATCGTTGCCAAAGTTGGGCCAATCGGCGCGAGGCTTGGCATCTTGCGCGAAAGCGCTGCAGGCCAGCGCCAAACCGACAACGGAAATCAAAACACGCAACTTCATGGTCATTCCCCCTTAGATTTGAAGCAAGCCTAGCACGTTGCCTCGTGACCTCCACAACATGATCACCGCGGCATGATCATGGAGCGGGCTTCGAATTATTCAGGCAGCACTTTGCCACCCCGGCGCGCTTGCAGCCAGGCCGCAAGCCCCAGGCAGACCGCCGACATCACCACCAACACGCTGGCCAAGGCATTGATTTTGGGGCTGACCCCCAGCCGCACGGCAGAAAAAATCACCATCGGCAGTGTGGTCGATTGCGGGCCAGAGGTAAAACTGGCGATGACCAAATCATCAAGCGACAGCACAAACGCCAGCAACCACCCCGCCCCCATGGCAGGTGCAATCATCGGCAATGTAATCGCCGTTAATACGCGCAGGGGTGATGCACCCAAATCAGACGCCGCTTCTTCGCACTCGCGCGATAGACCCGTCAGCCGCGCCTGAACGATGTAGGCGATATATGTCATGGCCAGTGTGGCGTGTGCGACCACAATGGTGCCAATGCCGCGCCCAGCGGGCCAGCCCAGCGTTTGCTCGGCGGCAACAAACACCAGCAGCATCGACAAGCCGATAATGACCTCGGGCAAGACCAGCGGAGTTGCAAGCAACCCTAGAAACAAAACGCGCCCCCGGAAACGCCCATGGCGCGCCAGTACAAGCCCAGCGCACGTGCCCAAGGCGGTTGCAGCCGTCGCCGAGAGGCCGGCAACAATCAGGCTGTTGGCCGTGGCATTCAAAAACTGGCGGTCGTTCAATAGCTCGCCGTACCACCGCAACGAAAAGCCCGTCCATACGCCAGCCAATCGCGATTCATTGAACGAGGTCGCAATCACAAGCAACGTGGGAACGTACAGAAACACCAGCCCAAGCCCCAAGACCGCCATGGCGAACAGCGGAAATCGGCTCATGGCGCGCGCTCGGTTTTATAAAATTGCAGTGCCAACAAAGGCACAACCAAGATCACCAACAAGACCGACGCCACGGCCGAACTTACCGGCCAATCACGATTGCTGAAAAATTCGCTCCACAATACTTTGCCGATCATCAGAACATCTGCGCCACCCAACAGCTCGGGGATGACAAACTCCCCGACCGCCGGCACGAACACGAGCAAACACCCGGCGTAAATTCCCGGCAGCGACAACGGCAGCGTGATGCGCCAAAAAGCGCGGACCGGGGTCGCTCCCAAATCGAGCGCCGCTTCAATCAGCGAGGCATCAAGTTTTTCCAGGCGCGCATAAAGCGGCAATAGCATGTAGGGCAAATAACAAAACACCATGCCGAGATACACCGCAAACTCGGTGTTGATCAGCCGCAGCGGCGTATCGATGAAACCCATCGATAGCAACGCCGAATTGATCAGCCCGGTCGGGCGCAACAATCCAACCCAGGCATAAACACGAATTAGGAACGACGTCCAGAACGGCAACAACACCAACATCAGCAGCGGCACGCGCCAGTGTTGCGGTGCGCGAGCAATTGCATAAGCCATGGGGTAACCGAGTAGCAGGGCCAGCAGTGTTGACACCGCCGCAATGCGCACAGAGTTGAGATATGCGCTGACGTAAAGTGAGTCGGCGGCCAGCAATTTGTAATTGGCCAGTGTTCCGAGCCATGTTTTCTGCCCAACTTCATCAGCGCCGATCAGCGGCGTATATGGCGGCACCCCCAATTGCATCTGCGCTAAGCTGATTTTAAGCGTCAGGATCAGCGGCAGCAGGGCGAAGACCGCAAGCCACAAATACGGAATCCAGACCGTCGTGCGCCGCACAGCGGGTGAGTCGATAGGGCTCATGCCGTCAACACCACAACGGCACTGGCGGGCCACGACAAATGCACGCGATCGCCTCGGACGCTTGATGGGTGTGTGCCATTTTGACGCGTGATGCGGATAAGCGCCCCGTGAGCGGCCCGCACCAAGTAGGTTGAGACCGTGCCGAGATAGACGACGTCCTCGACCACACCGGCAACCGCATTGTCGCCAACATTCGAAAATTCAATGCGCTCGGGGCGCACCGAAATCGCCACGCTGCTGCCAGCGGCGGGCAATGACGCTGCAACCGCAACCGATAAACCGAGCGCGGCGCAATCGACGCGTTGGCCCTCGGTGCTGACGCAGGCCTCCCAGACATTCGACTCACCAAAGAACGACGCCACAAGCTTTGAGCACGGCGCGTCATACAATTCGCGCGGCGGCGCAACCTGCACCACCCTGCCCTTATCCATCACCGCAACGCGATCAGCCATGGTCATGGCGTCTTCTTGGTCGTGCGTTACAACCACGAAGGCGATGCCCAACCGTTCACGCAAATTGCGCAACTCCAGCCGGGTGCGTTCGCGCAAAGCACGATCAAGCGCAGCCATCGGCTCGTCGAGAAGCAAAACTTTAGGGCGCTTCGCGATACATCGGGCCAAGGCGACGCGCTGTTTTTGTCCGCCTGACAACTGATCGGGCCGACGTTTGGCCAGACTGGCCATTTCGACCAGCTCCAGCGCATCGGTGACGCGGGCGGCAAGCTCGGCCCCGGCCATGCCATCTTGTTTCAAACCAAACGCCACGTTTTCGGCCACGCTCATATGTGGGAACAACGCATAGGACTGAAACATCAGATTGACGGGGCGCAAGAACGGCGGCGTGGCCGTCATGTCAGCGCCCGCTATGATAATGCGCCCGGCATCAACCGCTTCAAGCCCAGCCATGAGACGAAGCAGGGTGGTTTTGCCGCAGCCCGAGGCGCCAAGCAGCGCCAGAAATTCGTTGTTGCGCACGGCCAGCGACACACCGTCGACAGCCACAACACCGCCGAATGACTTTCGAACCTCAACAATCTCAATCGCGGTGGCGGGTTGCGGCATCGAGAAAAAACTACGAGCCGGTTTTCACGCGCGTCCACAAACGCGTGCGCAAGCGTTCAATCTCCGGCGTGGGGATGGTCTCGGTCAGCAATTTGGCCGCCACAGTGGGCGGCGGATACACCGTGGGGTCGGCCAGCAATTCCTTATTCATAAAGGGCGCGGCCTTCATGTTCGGATTGGCGTAGTAAACCTCGTTTGAAATCTTGGCCACGATTTCAGGGCGTAGAATATAATTCAAAAATTTATGCGCGTTGTCCGGGTGTGGCGCGTCTTTCGGGATGGCCAGAAAATCAAACCACATGATCGCGCCTTCTTTCGGAATGCGGTAGGCGATCTTCACACCGTTCTTGGCTTCCTCGGCCCGCGCCGACGCTTGGAACACATCGCCCGAATAGCCCATCGCGACGCAGATATCCCCATTTGCCAAAGCGGTAATGTATTCCGAGTTATTGAATTGCGTGATGTAAGGCCGCACATTTTTCCACATCGCGGCAGCGGCCTCGTAATCAGCGGCGACAGCGGAATTCGGCGACTTGCCCATGTAACTCAGCGTGAGTTCAAAAATATCGGCTGGCGAATCAAATGCCGAGATTCCGCACTGAGATAACTTGGCTGCGTTTTGCGGATCAAGAATCAGCGACCAACTGTCGACCGGGGCGTTCTTGCCCAAAATTTGTTTAATTTTATTGACGTTGTAACCCAAGCCCGACGTGCCCCACATGTAAACCATGGCGAATTGGTTGCCCGGATCTTGAACGGCGGCCCGTTTGGCGATGTTGGGGTCTTGAGTGTCGATATTGGTCAGTTTGGTTTTGTCGAGCGGCTGAACAATGCCAGCTTTAATAAAGCGGCCTAGCACCGGGCCATTGGGGACAACCACATCGTAGCCCGAACCGCCCGCCAGTAACTTGGCTTCCAGCATTTCGCTCGAATCATAGTTATCGATGTTAACCTTGATGCCGGTTTCTTTGGTGAAATTGGCAATGGTGTCGGGCGCCAGATAGTCCGACCAAATATAGAGGTTCAGCGTTTTTTCTTCGGCCAGAACGGGCGAGGTACAAACCCAGGCCAGCGCAAGGGCAGCGCCGAATTTGAACCATGTACAGTTTGACATAGGACGAGCCCCAAAAAAGTGTGAGCGCTCAATACTAGGGACCCAGGGTAGGAGCTGGCAATCAATTGATTAGCGGGCCTTGCCGTTCAGTGCACCCCAGGGTGTGCGTTCGGGCGGCGGGCTATCGAGCCGCTCCATGCCCGTTGGCAAACCAAACTGGCGGCGACCAAAGTTCAACATATGCACGTCCCAGTTCAAAGCCACTTGGTTTTGCATGACGTTCAGGTCGCGATAAAAGCGCTGCACGGGATTGCTATCATAGATCCCGATAGCGCCCATTTGGCGCACCAAACGATGAACGAGATTGTGGCATAGCCTCGCGATGTAGGTGCGTTCGCGCCCAGAATCGATGAACTCATCAGGCTTGATGTTACGCCGTGCCAGCCCGCGCTGATGAAGAAACTGATTGTGCTTGTCATACAGCGCGCGCGCCGCTTCCAGTTCGCAGTACGATTCGGCAATGCGCTCTTGCACCGTATGCAATTGCGCTGGGGAATTGGGCATCATCGCCGACACGCGCGAGGTCGTGGACTCGCGATATGCCTCATAAGCACCTTCGGCCGCGCCCAGCACCGGGCCTAAAAGCCAACTTGAGAAGTACGCACCGAACGCGACATCATACAAATAGCAATCCGGATTCACTGCAGCGCCGGGTGGATTGGCTTGGAAGCTGCCCGGTCCATCAACAAGCATACGCTCGGGCACAAACACGTTATTAAAATTCAAATCCTTCGAGCCGGTCCCCTTCATCCCAGCCACATGCCAGGTGTCCAGAATCTCAACTTGCGAGGCCGGCACCGTGGCGCGCACGGCGCGCCCGGTTTTGCTGCCATCATCGGCCAGCACGTCGCCGTTAACCATTACCCAATCGGCATGATCGCAGCCCGAAGCAAATCGCCAGATGCCATTTGCAATAACACCGCCGTTGGCCTTGACCAGTTTGCCGGTGGTTTGGGCCGAACCGGTGACGAACAGTTGGTTCGGACCCTTCGCAAAAATCTCGTCTTGGAGTTCCTTGGGGAACCGCCCAACGATTCCGGAATGTCCGCCGACGACGGCCACAATCCAAGCAGTTGAGGCACATCCGCGCGCAATGATGCGGGCGGCTTCGGGCAGCGCCGGCCAATCCATCTCTAGCCCGCCATAGCGCTTGGGCGTGATGATGCGCAGCAAGCCTGCCGCATACAACTCGTCCATGGTTTCGTTGGGAAGCTTGCGCAGGTCTTCGGTTTGAGAGGCGCGTTTTGAAAGTGTCGGCACGAGTGATGCCGCATTTGCCATCAATTGATCTGTCGTCAGAGTTGGCGTTGACGCCGAAACAGCGGTCGTTGCTTTGTGATCCGACACAGCCTGAGCAGAACCCATCACAAATTTTCCTATCGCGATTTCAATTTGCGTTTCGCCTTTTTCGGATGAGGCAAATGGCCCCAATCGCGCAAGGCATCTCGGACAACATGAAAACTATCAATCGTGGCAGGAATCCCGGCATACAGCGCGGTGTGGAGCAGCACTTCTTTGATCTCAGTCACGCTGCAGCCGTTGTTCAACGCTCCGCGGAGGTGAATGAGTAGTTCACGCGGGCGATTGAGGGCCGTGAGCAGAGCCAGATTGACGAGGCTGCGGGTTTTCAGCGGCAATTCGGGCCGCGTCCACACATCGTTCCACACCCATTCATGAATGAAGGTAATCAGCTCGCGGTTAAAATCGTCCATGCCCGCGAGCGAAGCGTCGACATACTCATTGCCCAGCACTCGGCGCCGCTGCTTCTCGCCTGTGGCGGCGCGGGATGTCTTCTTTGCTTTACGCTTTGTTGCGACCATGAGCCATCATAGGGCTAGGATCCGGTGACACCAGCGAGCGGGCATAAGTGTTTTGGGCACCGTTCACAGGTTGGGCGGACAAATTAGACCAAACCCGCGTCGCCAATGGGGTTGCGTTTAATGAACGGCGACGTCATCACACGCCAGAGAAGTTTGGGCACCGGCAGCCAATTGATCCGCGCCCCTGCCTTAACGTTGCTCAGCACTTTTTCAACAATGTAACACGCGACGGGACCAACAGAGTCCCCGAACATCATAATAAATTTCTTCTTGGTGCGCAGCTCCGCGGCGGGCTGGCCCCATGCCTCGGCCAAACTGAGTTCGGTCACAACGATGCCCGGTTGAATGTAACCCACAAGAATCTGTTTTGCTTTGAGCTCTTTTACGGCAGCGCCGGTGAAGTATGTCAGCGCGCGTTTGGTCGAGCCATAAACAGCCAGTCCTGCGCGCGTCATGCCGTCGGATCCGAACCCTTCGAAGTTATAAATCGCGCCGCGCCAATTCTCGACGACCTCTTGCGCTTCCATGGCTTTGGCCGCGACAGCCGTACCATTCATCGCGCCGGACAAGTTGGTTTCGATGACATTCACAATATCGGCGGGGTCGAGCTGACCGACGTTGCGATACTTGTTAATCAGGCCTGCGTTATTGATCCAGATGTCGATGCGCCCAAACACTTTGGCCGATTGCCGCCAAAGGTTCTGCACTTGCGCCACATCGGACACATCGCACGCAATGCCAATGGCGCGACCGGCGAGTTTGGTGGTGTTGAGGTTGGTCACGGCGGCATCGACGGTATCTTGGCGTCGCCCACTGATGACAACGTTGTGCCCACGTTTTAAAAACTCAGTCGCCAAGCCAAGCCCGATGCCTTTAGTCGAGCCGGTAATGACAATTGCTTTGGCCGACATGATGTCGCCCTCCGTTAGGCTGGTTTTAGTATCAGGCCGGGAGATGTCAGCCGCACCCAAATTGCTGCCACCAGCAGCCCCAAATTGGCCACACCCATAACGACGAAAGGTGCATAGGGTGCCCAACTGTCAAACAGTCGCCCGCCAATGGCAGTGGCAAACAAAATGCCAATCGCGCCACACAAACTGAACATGCCCACGACAGCGCCGCGATCTTCATCGCGGGTCTCCTGGCCAATCAACCCTTGCGATGTAATCAGCGCACTAATTTGGCCGATGCCCAAAATCATAAACACGGCAATGCCCGGACCATCGAGCGGCGTGTCGAGCAGCGCTGTGCCCAGATAACCCAGACTGGCCAAAGCCATGGCGATGATGATGGCTGTCACGCGATTGACCTTATCCATGATCCAGCCCATGACCGGTGCCCAAATCAGCGCCATGGTTTGCGAAATGGCAAACACAATGGTGCCCTTTTTCAAAGCCTCGCCGCTATCAAGACCGGCCGCCGTTCCCGCTTGCACTGACCATAGCGCGACGAACACACCTACGACCACTAAGTCACCGCGTGAGGTGAAGGCCGCCGCATACGACAACGCCACGCGCGGATTCTTGGCTGCCGAAAACCCAACCGCAATAAGGGCTGATAAGGTTGGGCGGTCTTTGCTGGTGGCAGGAACACCGCCCTTCAGGCCCATTTGAAATACCACAGCCGCCACGACACAAAAGCCTGCCGTCAGCAGCATCATCCATTGGCCGGCCTCGATAGGGGCCATGCCGCCCTGACGCAAAACATTGGGCAACTGACCCAAGGCGACCGATAGTACCACCACGCCCAGACCGTTCATGACCGAACTCAGGCCAATCATTTTGCCGCGCGATGCTTCCTGCGGATAGTCAGCGCCAATCGTCGCCACCATGCCGGAGCCAGCCGCTGCGCCGACGGCATAAATGATGCGCCCAATGGTGAGGTCAAAAATATTGGTGGCAAAAGCGTAGATGGTAAAGCCCGCCGCTATGGCAATGGCTGAAAACACAATGATTGGTCGGCGGCCAATGCGGTCGGCCAAAATGCCAAACGGGCTGGCCAGCAAAATAATGATCAGCTCGTTCCAAAATGCGAGGTCGCCCGAGATGGTGCCTTGCGTGTCTTGCGCCAATTGCAGGTGCTCGGTGAGAATGTAGCTCTGCGCGACGTTAAGAAACGCGAGCGTCCCAATCACCGCAAAATTGGCAAACATGAACGTCCAGGCGTTCGACTGACTAATGCCCTTCGCGAGCCATAGCGGAAATGGGCGCAGGCGTTCGCAACTTTGATCGACTTGCATGGTCTGCTCAATTTCCTGAAATAACCGCGAGATAGTCTATAGGCGACTGGATGGGTGGCGTCATTTGGCCGATAAGCGTTGTAACCATCAAGTGGATATACGCAGCGATTTAAACTTAGCCTTCGCGATATGCGGCAAGCTTGGCCTCGAGAAGGCGCTTGTCGGGCGCAGACGGAGCCAACTCGAGGGCCAAGCGATAGAATGCGATGGCTTGGGTTTGCGCGCCGATAGCCACCGAGAACGCGGCCTGCGCTGCGGGCAACAGGTGATAGCGCGCGAGATGCGGATCGCGTGCCAAGACTTGCAAAGCAGCCAAGCCAGCCTGGGGGCCGGCATCATGCCCGACGGCGATGGCCCGGTTCATCGCGATCACTGGCGTTGGCTTAAACTCCAACAGCTCGTCATAAAGCTCGCGAATGCGCGCCCAGTTCGTTTGGGGGAACGACGGTGAGGCAGCATGCACCGACGCGATGGCCGCTTCGATGTGGTAGGGCGTTTTTGGGCCCGTCATCGATTGTTCAAACATGCGAAATGCTTCTGCTGTTAATTCTGGGTTCCACAGCGAGCGGTCCTGTTCGGCAAGCAGCAATAATGACCCGTCGATGGACGTGCGCGAGGCTTCGCGAGCCGCATGAAAGAGCATCAGCGCCAAGAGCGCGCGAACCTCGGGCCTATTGGTGCGATGATCTGCGACCAAAAGGCGTACGAGCCGAATGGCTTCGTCGCAGAGGTCTGACTTGATCAATTGATCGCCGCTGTGCGCGCTGTAGCCTTCATTAAACAGAAGGTAAATTGCATCGAGCAAGCTTTCGAGACGTGCAGGAAGCTGCGACGGCTCGGGCACGTCGAGTACGAGCTGCTGATCGCGTATCTGGCGTTTGGCCCGCACCAAGCGCTGCGCCAGCGTTTGGGGATCAATCAAAAAGGCAGCCGCAATCTCGTCGACACTGAGGCCCCCAACGGTTTTGAGGGTGAGGGCCACGCGGTGTGGCGGCGGAATATCAGGGTGGCAGCACATAAACATCATCGCCAGTTCGTCGTCGACGACAGGCGAATGCCCCTGACCATGTGCGAGCTCTTCAATCATGGTGGGGTCAGACAGTTTCGCGCGCCCCAGGTTATCGCGGCGCAACGCATCAATGGCGCGATTGACCGCGACACGATATAGCCAGGCTTCTGGCTCGCCCGGAACTCCCCCGTAGGGCCACGTATGCAATGCTTGCGCAAGGGCGTCTTGCACGCACTCTTGAGCGAGATCCATGTGGTGCGCGCCGAGCCTGCGCGTAAGCGAGGAGACTAATCGCCCCGAGGCCCGCCGAAAGAGGCCGTCGACGACGCGATCAACATCTTGCGGCGGGGAGAGAGGGTGAGTGCCGGTCAAGCCTACATCTCGTCGACTTGGCGAATTTCAAGCGTGCCGAATTGGAGGTGCGGGCAGTCCATGACTAATGCCTGGGCTTCGTTGTAATCGGCGGCATTGAGCACCCAGTATCCGCCCATGATTTCTTTCGATTCCATATGCGGTCCATCTGTGACGGTGACTTTGGGCCCTTTTTCACCTCCGAATACTCCAACCACCCGCCCTTGGCCGTCTTTCAATTTGTTCCCATGATCTAGTTTGCCGGCTTTGGCCAAGTTTGCCGTCCAGGCCATATACTTTTGCAGAATTTTTTCCATTTCTGCAGGGCTGGCGGTTAGACCTTTCGGCTGTTCACGGGGGATAATCATGAATTTCGGCATGTTGATTCTCCATAGGAATTGACGTTTGAGCACCATGCTCAGCCCTTCGACGAGCCAGGGACGTCAAAATCGACACCGTCGTCGAAAAATTTATGCGGCCTTGGATAAATCATACCGCGCGAACAAGTCGCGCTTTTTAAAGCCCGCCATCAGGAAGCGGCCCATGATTTTGCCGCCGCTCATCCATGCAATCTTTTTACCTTGCATGCCTGCGCCGGCGGCCGCCAGCATTTGGTCCACCAGCCACGGCGTAGTGGTTTCTACATAGTCGCCCATGACATTGATGGCCCACATGGCTTTTTTGCGTTGAGCCTCGGGCAGCGCTTTCATCTCGCGCAGCATGCCCTCGCTAATGTTCACGCCAGGGCTGACCATGCCCGCGCGCACCGGCCCCTTACCCAATTCTTTGACCAAGGCTTCGGTGAAATAGCGAATGGCGCGTTTGGTGGTGCTGTAGCCGATCATGCCCGGATAGACGCGGCCATCGCTGCCGCCACCCAACGTGTTGAACAAATGTCCATGGCCTTGGGCCTGCATGCCGCGCACGGCTACTTGACTGCCGTTGATGGTGCCGATGACATTTGATTCAACCATCGACTTTATTTCATCAGCAGTGTGCTGAAGCAGCGACACCCCAGTGCGCGCGAAGCCCGCATTGTTGACCCAGATATCCACCTGGCCAAAAGCTGTGGCCGTGGTGTTCCAAAGCGCTTGCATTTGCGCCACGTCCGAGACTTCGCAGGCCAGGCCTATGGCCCGCGCGCCTGCTGGGGCCTCTTTGTTCAGGGTCTCAACGGCCTTGGCGACCTCGGTCGCGTGGCGGCCGGTAATACATACGTTATGTCCGCGCTTGAGAAACTCGCGCGCATAGCCAAAGCCAATGCCCTTGGTCGAACCCGTGATGACAACAGCGCTCATGGATCACTCCGGCAGAAAATGGACAAAGCGAGTATAGTGCAATTGAAACCCACACTGATAGACAGTCATAATGTCACCGAACGTCCATCCGCGAGGCAGTCATGACGGGCAAGGTTGTCGTTGTTACCGGCTCTACCAAAGGCATTGGTAAGGGGTTGGCGCGCGAGTTTCTGAAGCGCGGGCATAGTGTGGTGATCTCGGGCCGCAAACAAACTGATGCCGATGCGGTCGCCTTGGAGCTGGGGCGCGAGGCGACTTCAGGGGCCAAAGCCATCGGCGTCGCATGTGAAGTGACCGATTATGCCCAAGTCCAAAGTCTGTGGGACAAATCGATGGCTGCGTTTGGCAAGGTCGATATCTGGATCAACAACGCGGGCATGTCCAATTCGCGTTTTGCGATTGGCAGTTTGTTGCAAGATGAAGTGGAAACCGTGCCGCGCACGAATTTGATCGGCACCATGAATGGCAGCCATGTGGCGCTGAAGGGCATGACCGCGCAAGGCTCGGGTGACATTTATAATTTCGAGGGCTTCGGCTCGAACGGCGGCAAGCAAAAAGGCATGAGCCTGTATGGCGCGACCAAATTTGGCGTCACATACTTTACCAAAGCGATGATTGCTGAAACCAAAGGCGGCCCTGTGCGCGTGGGCTATCTTAGTCCCGGCATTGTGATCACCGATTTATCTGTGCGCGATAAAACCAAAGTGCCGCCCAAGCAGTGGGCGTTCACCATTATGATTTACAACATCCTGGCCGACCGGGTTGAAACCGTCACGCCGTGGCTGGTGGAGAATGTGTTGGCCAACACTAAACATGGCGCGCGCATTGCTTGGCTCACGCGCGGCAAAAGCTTATGGCGGTTTTTGCGCTCGCGCTTTATCAAACCGGGTGATCGTTTCCCCGAGCTTAAACTGCCCACCGCCGCATAGAGGGTTGTGATGAGTCAAAAGACAGTTGTGGTGACCGGCTCGACCAAAGGCATTGGTTTTGGATTGGCCAAGCAATTCATCGCACGCGGCCACAACGTCGTGCTGTGCGGACGCACTCAAGCCAGGGCGCAACAAGCAGCGACCTCATTGCAGGCTTTCGCTACCGCCGGGGCCAGATCCATGGGCATGGGCTGCGATGTCAGCGACATCAAACAGGTCGAAGCGCTGTGGGCGGGCGCGAAAGCTGCCTTCGGTCGTGTCGATATTTGGATCAATAATGCAGGTGCGATCAACACCATGCGGCCCATTGGCGAGTTGGACGCCGCCGATATTCTGGCGGTGCCGCGCACTAACCTGATTGGCACCATGAATTGCTGCCAAATCGTGCTGAACGGCATGAACGCACAAGAGGCAAAAGATGGCCAAAAGGGCGCGCTGTATAATTTTGAAGGGTTTGGCTCCGACGGCACGAAGACCGAAGGCCTGAGTATTTACGGCGCTAGTAAATTCGGCCTGACGTACTTTACCAAAACGCTGATTAAAGAGACCAAAGGCGGCCAAGTGCTGGTGGGCTACCTGAGCCCCGGCATGGTGACCACGGAGATGCTTCTGAAAGCGAAGTACGATGTGTCGCCCGAACGTTGGAAAAAAATGAAATGGATTTACCGAATCCTGGCCAATGATGTGGAGACAGTGACGAAATGGCTTGCGGAGAATACGCTGGCTAATACCAAGCATGGCGCGCACATTGCGTGGCTGACCACCGGCAAAGCAGCATTGCGATTCTTCAAATCGTTTGTGATCAAGCCCAAGCCGCTGCCCGAGTTAGAAGCCGCATAGAATAGAATCAAAAATTATGGCCTGGCGTCAGTTCCTGCCGAAGTTAGTGACTGCGCTTCAGGAAGGATATGGATGGGCCAATTTACGCCTGGACGCAGTTGCCGGGCTTACGGTTGCCATTGTGGCCTTGCCATTGGCCATGGCACTCGGGATCGCATCGGGAACGACCCCTGATAAAGGCCTGCTCACTGCTGTTATCGCCGGGTTCCTGATCTCGTGTTTGGGCGGAAGCCGCGTCCAAATTGGCGGCCCAACCGGTGCGTTCGTGGTCGTCGTTTTCAACGTCATTGCCAAATATGGCTATGATGGATTGGTTATCGCCACACTGATGGCCGGAGCCATACTGGTCGTCGCAGGCGCTCTGCGTTTAGGGACATGGGTCAAATACATCCCCGAACCCGTTGTCACCGGTTTTACGGCCGGAATTGCCGTCATCATCTTTTCCAGTCAGGTCAAAGATTTGCTGGGGTTATCGATGGCCGAAGTCCCGGCGGCTTTCGCGGAAAAATGGGGCGCGTTCTGGGCCGTACGTCAAACCGTGAATCCAGCAGCAGTGGCATTGGCAGTGTTGGCTTTGGCAATCATCCTGCTGCTGCGCCGCTTTATGCCGCGTCTGCCGGGATTTCTAATCGCGGTCGTCGGCACGTCATGCTTAGCGCTTATTTTCGCAATGCCAGTGGAAACCATCGGCACACAGTTCGGTGGAATACCGCGGACACTGCCCTCGCCCGCCTGGCCAGACATCAACCTGAGCAAGTTGCAGTTGCTATTGCCCAGCGCACTTACAATCGCCTTTCTGGCCGGAGTTGAATCGCTTCTTTCGGCGATGGTCGCCGACGGCATGACGGGCCGACATCACCGCTCTAATGCCGAGCTGATCGCTCAGGGCATTGCGAACATGGCTTCCGCATTGTTTGGCGGATTGCCCGCCACGGGCGCAATTGCACGCACGGCGACCAACATCCGCGCCGGTGGAAGCTCACCCATCGCAGGCATTTTGCATGCCGTTTTCCTGTTGTTATTCATGCTCCTGCTGGCGCCGCTCGCCAGCTACATCCCACTCGCCTGCCTCGCGTCCGTGCTGGTGGTGGTCGCATGGAATATGAGTGACACACCTCGATTCATTCACCTGATGTCAGCGCCGCTGGGGGATCGCGTTGTTCTGGTGCTCACTTTTTTATTAACTGTCCTGGTCGATTTAACGGTGGCGATCGAAGTCGGTGTCGTCCTGGCATCACTCTTGTTTATGCATCGCATGGCAGAGGTTGCTGGAGCGCAGGGCGGCGGCAAAAACGCTTTTGACGACGACCAAGACAATAGCGACGACATCTCTCAGTTGGGCGACCTGCCGCCGGGTGTGGAGGTCTTTCGCATGCGCGGGCCATTATTCTTTGGCGTCACGCATCGCCTGAACGAAGTCCTGGACCGGACAGACAAGCCGCCAATCGTCTTTATCTTGCGAATGGGCTTGGTGCCGATGATGGACTCATCAGGCGTCAGCGCATTTCTGGCGTTGACCACCAAGTACCAGCGAGCCGGAACGGTGGTGATCGTGTCAGGACTGCAACGTCAGCCCCAACAAGTCTTGATGCAAATGCACGCCATCAATGACGGCGGCTTCCGCCTGGCGCGCGACTTTAGCCACGCGTTGGACCTTGCGCGAACCCTGGTGCAGCACCAAGAACCGGCTTGAAATAATCTGGGCGGCTTGCCAAATCGACACCGACGGGTGACAAACAATGGTCGAAACATGCGACGGGGGGCCGGTATAAGTCATGCTGACAAAAGGTGAAGAATTCAAACGCGGCTGGACCGTCGTTATGGCCTCGGCGGTGGGCGCTGGTACAGGCATTTCGGCCCTGACGTTTTACAGCTTGGGCGCCTTCGTCGAGCCGCTCAGTCGCGAAATGGGTTGGACGCGCGCCGAAATTACCGCCGCGCCGTTTTTCATGACCATGGCTTCGCTGATCATGGGCCCACTCAGCGGTTGGCTCGCCGACCGCATTGGCGCGCGGCGCGTGGCTGTTGTTTCACAAATCATGTTCGTGTTCGCCGTTGCAGGACTGTCGCTCACGGGCCCCAGCGTCACGTCGTTTTACGTCGGCTATTTCGCCATCGCCCTGGTGGGGGCAGGTACGATGCCCATCACCTGGACGCGCGCCATCACCAGTTGGTTTTTTGCCGGTCGCGGACTGGCCTTGGGATTCGCGCTGATGGGCACCGGCGTGATGGGCATGATTGCGCCCAGCCTCGCCACCGCGCTCATTGGCGAATACGGCTGGCGCGGCGCTTATGTGGGCCTGGCCGCCGTTCCCCTGATTTTAGGTGTGCCGCTCTCGTTGGCATTCTTTCGCGAACCGTCCGCCAAAGCAGCTGCGGAAGCGGCTGAAGGTCGCGGCGAGGAATGGGGCCTGACATTTGCTCAAGCCACACGTACGCGGTTGTTCTGGCAAATGTCGGCAGGATTTTTTATCGCTGCCATGGGCATTGGCGCCATGTTGGTGCATTCGCTGCCGCTGTTGCAAGAACACGGGCTGGAGCGCAGCGATGCGGCCAAGGTTGCCGGATTATTTGGCTTATCGGTGACAGTGGGCCGCGTATTCACAGGCTATCTGCTCGACAAACTCTTTGGGCCGACGGTGGCGATGATCATGTTCATCGCACCTGCAATCGGATGCGCCATGATTTTGCTCGCGGGCAGCAATATCATCGTCTGCGCCATTGCAATTATTGTGTTCGGATTGGCGGCCGGCGCCGAGTTCGACATCGCGGCTTACTTTGTGGCGCGTTACTTCGGGCGCAAAAATTACGGCGCGATCTACGGCCTGCTGTACACGATTTTTGTGGTGGGCTCGGCCGTCACGCCCCCGATGGCGGGCAAAGTGTTCGACCTCTATCAAACCTACGATCCCGCACTGATGGCCGGCATCGTAATTTTTATTGTGTCGTCGATCTTGTGCGCAACGCTGGGACCATATCCAAAAGAAACGGATAAGGGCTAATGCATCTCCTCGCCGCCCGACACGTTCATCGCTTCGCCGGTGATGTAAGCCGACTCATCAGACGCTAAAAAGACACACGCATTCGCCGTATCGTCCGCCTGGCCCACGCGACCCAACGGAATTTTGGCCGTGCGGAACGCAATAATTTCCTCGTGCGTGGACGCGCCAATCGCCTTGCCGCGGAAAGCATTCTGTTTGGCGCCTAAACCGGTCGTGACATGGTTGGGGCAAACCGCATTGACCGTAATGCCATGGGGTGCGAGTTCCACCGCCGAGACGCGCGTCAGGCCGACCATGCCGTGCTTAGACGACGTATAGGCCACCAACTGTGGCGCGGCACTTTTGGCCGCTTGGCTGGCGATGTTGATAATGCGCCCACCTTTGCGGCCGGCTTTGTTTTGCGCCATCATTTGCGCGCCGGCGTGCTTGGTGAACAAGAACGGCCCCCGCAGATTGACGTTGAGCACCAAGTCCCATTCCTCAATCGAGAACTCGGTCAGCGGCTTCATGATGTAGCCAACGCCCGCGTTGTTGACCACGATATCGAGCGAGCCGAATTGCTTCACGGTGTCTGCGACGACGCGTTTGATATCGTCTTCGCTGCGCACATCGCATGTCATAGTGGCCACGCGGCCTTGGGTTGCCGCACGAATGCCCGCAGCCACCTCGTCCATCTCGGCAGTTGTGCCGATGTTATCGGCGGTGAGGTGCGGGCCTGAAGCGGCACCAATATCGGTCAGCACAACAGTAGCCCCCTCGGCGGCAAAGCGCCGGGCAATTGCTTCGCCCAGGCCCTTTTTGCGACCGGCCCCAGTGATGACAGCGACTTTTCCCTGCAAACGGCCCATGGCATTTTCCTTTTCGATTCACTGTGATGGGTTATATCGGGCTAGGCTGTTCGCTCCAAGCACCTACAAGTCATCGTTGACCAAGCCAAAGCCCGACATCAAGGTAGCGACATGACGCAAATCTTGACCTCAGATCTACTGCCTGCCTTTCGCGATGCGGCAATTCTGAAAGAGCTACCCGACCGGGTGGTCAAGCACTTGCGCGCGCTGGATGACGAAGAACCGCTGAAGGGTCGCTTTGGGGCCGTGAGCCGTTTCACTCATTGTTTGCAGACGGCTACTTTGGCGCAGCGGGCGGGCGAAGATGACGAGTACGTGGCCCTGGCCCTTGTGCACGACATTGGCGACATCTTGGGGCCCTATAACCACGGCGAGTTTGCCGCAACCTTGATGGCACCCTTCATCAGCGAAGCGAATCATTGGATGGTGGCCCATCATCATTGCTTCCAAGGCTATTACTACTTCCAGCATTTGGGCTTGGACCGGAACATGCGCGAGCAGTTTCGCGGCCATCCGCATTTCGAGCGGACGATGAAATTCTGCGAGCTGTACGACGAGAAGGCTTTCGACCCCCAGCTCGATACCCTGCCGCTGGAGGCCCTAATGCCGACTCTGCGTAGGGTTATGCTGAGCCCAAAGCGCTCGATTTTTATTCCGGGCAGCGCGGTTCCCGGGACGGTGTTTTAGGGGCCAACAGTCGGTCGTTGAACAATACCGGGTGGGCACACCCAGAATCAGCGGCCATAGTCGCGACGATGGTTTGGGGAACTCCGGGGGGAATTGACCATGGCGGGCGTTAGCGTTTCATCATCGCGGCCTTCGGAACCCATTGATCGCAAGGGGCTGAACTGGCTGTGGGGAGCCTATTGGTTCACCCCCGGCATGACGCATACGAATGTTTTCACCTGCCTCTTTGCCGTGGGTGCCGCGCTCGCCATGATGACGTTTATGAATTTCGTGCAGCCTTATGTGCTGACCGAAATTTTGGACATCCCGCGCGATCAACAAGGCAAGCTGACCGGCTCGCTGGCCACCCTGCAGGAAGTGATTGTCATCGGCATGATGGGCTTTGTCGGTGCGTTCTCTGACAAAGTTGGCCGCCGTGTGATTTTTGCGCTGGGCTTTATTATTCTCGGCATCGGCTACTTCATTTATCCGCTGGCCACCAGCGTCACACAGCTGTTCATCTACCGCATATTATTTGCCGTAGGCACGGCCATGATCCCGGTGATGATGAGTGCCTGCATCCAGGATTATTCCCAAGACGCCACGCGCGGAAAATGGGTGGGCCTCACCAGTGTGTTCAACGGCATTGGCGTGGTGGCCATGGCAACAGCGCTGGCCAAGCTGCCAAAGTATTTTGAAGCCGCTGGTTATTCCGGCGCGGACTCAGGCATTTATGCCTTCTGGGTCATGGGCGCGGCGTCCATTCTGATTGGCTTGATCGTGCTCGCAGGCTTGTCGAAGATCACGGGCGCGCCATTGCAACGCGAGCCGCTTTTGAAATTATTGAAAGAAGGGCTCGCCTGCGCTGTCGACAACCCCAAGATTATCCTGTCGTACTACTCGGCGGTGGCCACACGCGGCGATGTGGTGATTGTTGGCACTTACTTCTCGGCTTGGTTTGTGGCCGTGGGTGCAGATGCAGGCATCGGCACCGGCCAGGCGATGGGCAAAGCTGGGTTTTTGTTTGGTGCCGTCATTCAAACGGCAGCATTGTTCTTTGCGTTCTTCCAAGGCTGGATTAGCGACAAGGTCAATCGCGTCACTGGCATGATCATCGCGTTTAGCCTTTCCACCGCAGGTTATATGTTGATGGGCGTGATTGGCGACCCGTTCCACAGCGCGTGGATTATTCCCGTTTGCATTCTGCTGGGCTGCGGCGAAACCGCCAACGTGGTCGCCGGTGGCGCACTGATCGGCCAAGAAGCTCCACCTCGCATTCGTGGCTCGGTGCTGGGCGTGTTCAACTTATTCGGTGCCATCGGTATAGCGTTTTGCGTGGGACTGGGCGGGTACTTGTTCGACCACTGGTATTACAATGCGCCGTTCATGCTGATGGGCATCATCAATGGCTCGGTGCTGCTAATGGCCATATGGGTGCGCATGAAGGAAAAGAGCACGGCCAGTCAGGCCCAAGCGCAACCTGCGGAATAAAAAAGGGGCGGCCCACCAGAGCCGCCCCTTCTCACATCGTTGCTACATTTTTATCCCGGGTATTCAGCAAAACCAGCGAGCGCGCGCTGGGCCGGAACGGTGCATGTGCCCACCACATTGCCACTGGATTTTTCAAATTTTAGGCATTGGCCTGTAAAGAAGCTGTTGACGAACACGTGCTTGCCGTCGAGCGATTCTTTGATGATCGCCCAGCCCGGCCCTTCCAACGGGTAGCTGCGCGCTACTTTACCCGCCGTATCGATGTGTTCCCACTTCGCGCCGCGCGTGGCCAGAATGGTGCCGTCTTTCGACAGACCCAAGCAGAACATAAATTCGCGGGCCTCTTGCGGCAACTGCACCAAATCGGGCAATTGCTGGTCGTTGATGATGTCGTAGCACATCAACCGCTTTGACGTTTCTGTTGTGTAGAACAGCTTCGTCTCATCGAGGCTGAGCAAGCAACTGGTGACACCCAAGTGGCCGGCAAAACTGGTGGAGGTTTCAGTGTTGAATTCCTTCAGCAGCGTGCCGTCTTTGCTGAACTTCAACACGTGACCAAAACCGACATGGTCGGTGCCCGGCACCATCTTCGTCATGGGCCGATACTTTTCGGGCACCTTGTCCATCGTGCCGGTGATGTGTTCGTAGAGATACGTGTTTCCAGCTTTATCCCAAAACGCCGATGACCAGGGGCGCGAGGGGAATTTGTACCCGGGGTTCACTTGCTTGCCGGTTTTGGGATCAACCCAAATGATGGCGTGTTCGGCCGAATCAAACGCCCATAGCAATCCGTCAGGCCCAAATGTCAGGCCTTTCACCAAATGCGTTGTGCCGGTGGTGTACAGGACGCCCTTCATGGTCATGTTTTTATCGAACTGGAAAATGCGTCCATCACCGGCGTGGTCGTCGGTAGGCACATTGAGATCGGTCGCGCCCAGCAACAGGTCGCCCGCCGCGAAGGGCTGCATGGTCGAAACTTTGGCGTGAGTGGCTGAATCATGAGGCATGTGGAACTCCTAAAACTTTGTATGGCGCACTGAAAGCCCGATTGCGTACCAGATCAACGTGGTTAGCGTATCGTTGACCGATGCTCGGTCGGCCGTCACGCTTTCAGCTTTGCCGCCATATCCAGCGGATTGGTCTGGTTCTTGGCATTCCAGGGCAATTCCGACAAAGCGCGGGGCGTGTAGGCGTGTTCAAGTTGGGACATCTCGCTATCCGATAGCACGACCTCAACGGCCGAAAGCGCATCATCAATGTGTTTGTCTTTGGTCGCCCCCACCACCGGCACAATGCCCTTGGCCATGATCCAGGCCAGCGCCACCTGAGCAGGCGAGACCCCTTTGCGCTCAGCTACTGCCGCCAGGTCATCTAAAATTGGATCGTGCGCTGGGCCATAAAGTGTATCGGCGACATCGTCGATGGCTGCGCGTGCGGTTTGGTTGTGATGTGCCAGGCGCCCACGCGCTAAGGGGCTCCAGCACATGAGGCCAATGCCCTGATCGCGACACAACGGCACTAAGTCGCGTTCGTCCTCGCGATACACCAAGTTGAAGTGATGCTGCATGGTGGCAAAGCCGCCAAAGCCGATGGCGCGCGCCGCCAATTGCGCTTTGGCCAAGTGCCAGCTGCGCATGTTTGATGCGCCTGCGAAACGCGCCTTGCCCGACTTCACCACCTGGGCCAGTGCAGCCATGGTGTCCTCAATCGGCACGGCATCGTCCCAGCGATGGACTTGGTAGATATCGACATAATCCATGCCAAGGCGTTTAAGCGATGAGTCGAGCGAACCAATAATGTTTTCACGCGTCAGCCCGATACATCCCGGCCGGTCGGCAGTTTCATAAAAAACCTTGGTCGACACCACGACCTGATCGCGCGGCACAGCACCCTTGAGGAAACGGCCCAACACTTGTTCGCTGATGCCGCCGGAATAAACATTGGCCGTGTCGAAAAAATTAATGCCGCCATCCAGTGCGCGGCTCAACAGCCGCTTGCTCTCGGGTTCGTTCAAGACCCACGAGCGCCATTGATCGCTGCCAAAGCTCATACAGCCGAGACTGACGGGCGAGACCATCAGCCCAGTTGCGCCGAGAGTGATGCGTTTCATCTGTGACGACGGCTTTAGATTTGTGTGCCCAAAATGGCCCGCGTCGCCGCACCCTTTAGTGGGCCATCGGCCGGGGCGTCGACCATTGGGTCGCCGGTTTTCAAGCCCAGCAGATATTTCCCCGACGGCGCCATGGAGTGATCCCAATTCAATTCAATGTGGGTCGAAACCGTACGGCAATCGCGGAACAGTCGTTGCACCGGGTTGCGACCCGATTGCGCGGTCACGCCCATCATCGCTGACAGGCGATTGACCGCCGATAGGCAAGTTTGCGCTGCCATTGTGACCATGCGGCGCGAGCGCAGAATATCTTCGCCCACAATGTCTTCGCCCGCCGCACCTTTGTCGTGCAAAAAGCGGCAATAATTTTCAAACACCAGCGCCGCCGTATCAAGCTCGGCCATCGACTCGCCCAGGCGCACTTGCACAGGCACTTGGTCGGCAATGCCTTCGCCAAACAACTGGCCCACGCGCGCTTTGGTTTGGGCGCAATACTCTTTCAACGCGCCTATGGCCGTGCCCAGCAATGGGCCGGCAAACCAGCTTTTTTGGTAAAGCGCGGGTCGCACTTTGTAGATGTAGCTACTGTGCAACTTGGAGCCCGGCGGGTTGAGGCCCAGGAGATCATCGCGCGCAGCAGCGCGGTGCGCAGGAACAAATTGGTTCGTGACTTTAATATGATGACTACCGGTGCCGCGCAAACCTTCAGCGTCCCAGTTGTTTTCAACTGTGTATTGGCCCGGCATCAACAACACAAAGTGCGAGAACAATTTATCGGCTTCGGTTTTGGCAATCACCATAGCGCCTGCCGCATGATTGATCCCTGAAACAAAGCCCCAGCGACCATTCAACACAAAGCCGCCGTTGGTCGGCGTCAGCATGCCGCCGCCTGCTGAACCGGTGCCCAAGATCGGATCGGAGTGTGCGCCAAAAAACTCTTCTTGCGCTTCGGCCGGAAACCGCGCGGCCCACATAATGTGCGAGAACACCAACGAGACAATCCAACCTGTCGACCCGCACGCCTGTGCCACTTCGCGCGAAACAGCAAAGTGCGCGCCCCAATCCATCTCATACCCACCAAAACGCTTAGGCATATAAATTTTGTGAAGGCCCGCATTCTTGAGCGCAGCCATCACCGCCTGGGGTAAGTCGCGCTTGTCTTCGGCTTCGGTCGCGTGCGCTTTCAGAACGGGTAGCGTTTGCTGCGCGGCTTTGACCAACTCATCAAGCGACGGAATATAAGAAGACATGCTGCCCATCAACGCGACACCTTGTTACAAAGAATCGATACGGCTTTGCCAGCCGTTGAAAAGTTTATGTGGCCCTTGCGCCCAGTGCTCTTGGCCGACGGCTTTGCACAAAGCCCACCCAAGGCACAAGTTGGTAGAGAGCGCCGGCAAGCCGGTGGATTGTTGCGCTGCGAGGATCGCGCGGAAGCTGGGCATGCCGCTGCCGGTGAATAATACGCAGTCGGCGTTTTTCAATTCAAGCTTGTTGATCGCAGCAATGGCCTCGGCACTGGTCAGCTCGTAAATCGCGCGCGTATCGGCAGAAGTGTCTTTAATTTGCAGCAGCGAAACAATTTGAAAACCCGCTGCTTCGTAGTAGGCCTTGCAGGCATCAATAACGAATGCAGGATATGGCGCGCCGACAGCAATCTTTTTGGCACCAATGGCTTTGAGCGCGGCAATGATGGCCTTGCCGCCGGAAATAATCGGATAGCCGCGCTTTTGGGCGTGAGCAGCAAGTTCGCGATCTTCCTCGGCATGCCCCACCAAGTACGATGTGGCAGTGCAAGCAAAGGCCAATGCGTCGAGCTTGAGAGTATCGAAAGCTTGAAGTGTCCGATCAAAGTTGGCGAGATAGTCTAAGAATCGATCCTTAGGTGCGGGGCATGCACTAGTGAGCCGCGAGGTATGAAGCGTTACCCCTGGCGGTAAACACGCGCCAATCTCCGGCTCAACGGTCGGGTTGGCTTGCGGCGGCGTGACGCCGACCCGGCCCTTCGCTCCATAATCTCGCTGCAACATTTGCCCCTCCGTTGTGCCTATCGTTCTATCTCAATCCACGTCCGCCGCGTGGTCAACGAGAAAGGCATCGACGCGCGCCCGTGGCGGGGCCCGTAATGTCCCTGGGCTGCCTTGGGGGGCTTTGGCATCAGTCGGGGGAAATGTCATGAAAATTCTATTTTTTATTATTTTGCTGGATCTTATGGGCATTGGGGTCATGAACCCGATCTTCCCCTTTCTTGCGACCCGGTTGGGGATCGAGCCTAGCGTGGTGACCCTGATTTTAGCGATCTACCCCATCGCATCGTTTATCGCAGCGCCCGTGTGGGGGCGCATGAGCGACCAACGCGGACGACGCCCGATTTTGATGATCAGCCAAATCGGGGCTGTTGCGGCGTTCATTTTACTCGGATTTGCCGACAACATTTGGATGCTCATCCTGTCGCGCTTCATCGGCGGCATTTGCGCCGGTAACATTGGCGCAGCCTATGCCTACATCACCGATGTCACCACCAATGAAAACCGCGCCAAGGGCATGGCCATGGTCGGCGGTGCGTTGTCGTTGGGCTTTATCGTCGGCCCGATGATTGGCGGCTTGCTTGCGGGGGGTGATAAAGCCACCGCCAATTTCACACTGGTCGCCTTGTTCTGCGCCAGTATGAATTTCTTGGCGCTGATGGGCACGATCTTCTTCCTGCCGGAATCGCTGAAGCCCGAAGTCCGCGAGAAATTGAAAAGCCGGCCGCAGGTGTCGCGCTGGCAGCTTTTCAACAAAATCAGAGCGCGCAGCGGATTGTTTTTGATGTTCATGGCGGCCCTGGCCTTTGGAACCGGTGGCAGCGTGTTTGAATCAACCTTCCCGTTGTGGGGCGCAGCCGCGATGGACTTCGGCCCACGCGATGTAGGGGCAGCGCTATCATTTGCCGCGGTTGTGCTGGTGACACTTCAGTTGGTTGTGATGCAGTCCAAAATTGGCCCCGGCATCATGAAAAAATTCGGCGAGCTGCCGGTGGCAACGGCAGCATGCGTGATTTACGCCATTGGCCTGATGGTCGTGGCCACCAGCGACAACTGGCCGCAATTACTGTTAGCGCAAGCGTTGTTGCCTATTGGCCTGGCGTTCTTTAACCCGACGATCACCAGCCTGGTCTCGAAGCAAGCCGCCGATACCGAGCGCGGCATGGTGATGGGTTTTTATGCATCGTGGGGCAGCTTGGCGCGAGGCGCCGGCCCGCTGTTTTCGGGCTCGCTGCTGCAAGCCAATTTGCACTACCCGTTTTATTACGGCGTTCTCGCCATGGCAGTGACGATAGCGCTGATCTTCGTCGTCAGCGGCAAGCCATCGGAAAGCGCACCAAAACCCGCTTAGTTCTTCAGCCCGGCAATCAGCGGATTGATCAATTTGGCATCGTCCCAGGCAAAATTGATTTTGCCGATGCGAATGATGGCAAGACCCTTAGAGGGAATCCACATCGTGCGCTGCCCGCCACGACCTTCAAGGTAACGCACGTCGTCGACCGCAAACGGTTCGTTCACTTGTGTGGGTTGCGCACGATCAGTTCCGCTACGCCGACGCGGCGGATCGGGCTGGGCCACGTGCATGTTAAAACCGAATTTGGGATTGAGCGCCGTGCCCGTGGTCATATCGCTGATCCAACGCGGTGAGATCACTTGCACGTCACCAACCTTGCCGCCATCCAGGATCATCTGTGCGATGCGCAGCCACGATCGTGCAGTGGTCTGAAAGCAGCACACGGTGCGCGCATTGCCATCCGGCTCGTCAATCCTGATCTGCGCCGCACCATTGCCCAGGGGTGCCCAGAAATGGCGCTTCAGAAAATCTACGTACGTCATGCCCGTGGCGCGGGTCAAAACAGAATGAAGAATTTGGGCATTCACATGATTAAACACAAATTTTGTGCCCGGCGGATCGACCAGCGGCACGCCCAGAGCCATACGGTCAATATCAATGCCGATAAACAATCGATAGGCCGCCGACCATGGCACCTCAGAAAATTGTAATTCAGCCAAGCCGCTGGTGTTGGCAATCAAATGCCGGATCGTGATGGCACGGCGCGCATCGCCCTGCCATTCGGGCAAATAAGTCGACGCTGGCATATCAAGTGCTGGGATCAGCCCTTGATCAACCGCGATGCCAAACGCAACACTCAACAGCCCCTTGTGCATCGAGCCGGTATCATACATGGAGTCCGCACTAAACCCGTCTTTGTAATACTCGGCTTGGATGACGCCGTTGCGGGCAACAATCAGCGCGTACGAATCAAGCTCTTTGGCGTAAGCGACAACCTGATCGAGCGCGGCTTGGTCAATCGTGCGTTGGTCAGGGGCCGCAACGGCGATCTCGCGCCCCGCGCCCTCACCAACGCGAGCTTTTGGTTCGTACCAATCGAAATCAAAAACAATACGAGAATCGGGCGGGCTTTGCAGATGGCGCACCCAGAACCGCCAGTCGTAAGCGAAATAGCCCGACACCAGGACGACAAAGGTTGCCAGATAAACCAACAGATTCCCGCGCCGCGACATACGTTACAACTCCGCCCAATGCCAATCGATCTTAACATAACGCCTAGAAATGGCCTAGGAAGCCATGGGCGAATTGACCATACTTACAGGCATCAACGTTTCCGATTGGGCACCGAATGAGCCGTTTAAAAGTGAGCGTCACAGCTGCGATTATTGTGATCCTGGCCGGTGGATATTGGCTGTATCCGCGCATTGCCATGATGGCGTCGATGCGCCCGCTCGACAAACCCTACGATGCTTATTCGCGCCCGCCCGTCCCCAACTATGCCGACCCTTCGGCGTGGGCGGCACTGCCTGGGCCTGAGCACGTTGATGCCGCCGACTTGGTGCCGGCCGGCGAAAGCGTGGGTGACCGACAAGCCGAAGCCGCGGTAGATGTTTTTTATATTCACCCCACGACATACCGGGGCCGCGAGAACTGGAACCAGGATATCAGCGACACCGCGACAAACACGTGGACAGATATCAGCGTCGTCGCGCGCCAAGCTGCAGCGTTCAATGGCTGTTGTCGAGTTTATGCGCCGCGCTATCGCCAGGCAGGGTCGGCAGCACTGTATGCCAAAGATGACAGCGGCGATAAAGCGCGTGGACTGGGATATGAGGATGTTAAAGCCGCGTTCCAGTATTACCTCGATCACTACAACGATGGGCGGCCGTTTATTCTGGTCGGTCACAGCCAGGGCACGTTCTACATTCAGCGGCTGTTGGAAGAGGTCGTCGATGCCTCACCTATCCGCCCGCAAATGGTGGCGGCTTATGGCATCGGCATTGGCTTTCCAGTGGGCATGTTTGGCCGCCAATACAAAACCATCACAGCCTGCGCCAAGCCCGACGATACCGGCTGCGTGGTGAGTTGGAACACCTTTGGGCGTGGGGGCGCGGGAGCAGCCGCTGCCGAACGCAACGCGGCCAAATATGAGGCGCGATTTAAAACGCGCGAGGGTGCTGAGACGTTGTGCATCAACCCCCTCACCTTCGATATGTCAAAGCCCGATGCGCCCGCGAGCGGCAATCTCGGCGCCCTCCCTGGTGTGGCCGCGCCCGGCCCCTTACCCGCCCTAAAGCCCGGTGTGATTGGCGCGACATGCGAGAACGGCATGCTGTACGTGGATATTCCGACGACCGATGACTTTAAGCTGCTGGTACTGCCCGGACAGAATTTGCATTTCCACGATATGGATTTGTTTTTCAAAAACATCCGCGACAACGCCATTGTGCGCACCGAGGCCTTTTTGAAAGCGCGCTGACATGCAGCGAAGTTTTTTTGCCGTTGGGCTTTGCGTTGCGTTAGTTGCAAGCGGCGCAAGTCGTGCTGCGCAAGACTGCGCGACCACAATTGGCGAAACCCAAAGCACGTTCGCAAAAGCGCAAGCTCAACTGAAAACGGTGTCGGAGGCGGCCGAGCGCTCGCGCGCAAACGTTGTATCGGTTTATCGTACACTCGACGCCGCCATTGCCAGTGTTTCCAAGGCGCGCGCCAATGGAGCCGAAGCCGAGCTTGACCGCGCCATTGGCACGCTCGCAACAACTAAAAAAGTATATGACCAAGCGGTTGCCGCCGAACGCCCGCAACTCATTGCACGGATCGAAAGTGAGCGAGCTTTGCGCGCCGCGCGCCAAGCCTTAAATGACGACGCCAAACGTCTGCATGAACAAGGCCAAGCTTTGGTCAACGTGGTGGAGCGCGTACAACGCGGCCAAGTTGCTCCATCGACCACTGATCGGCTGGTTTGCGAGCAAACGGATTGCGTCAAAGTCTCGGATTCCGAGCATGCGGCGATGATCGCAGTCGGCGCAGTGGCCGACACAACGGCATGGCCTCCTTCTGAACCATCGTGTGATTTCGCGTTGCTGGCCGGCGCAAAAAGCCAAACGGCTTTGGTGCGGAGTTTACGGGCGGCGCAAAAAGATGCGCAAAGCAAACTCAAAGCAGCCGAGGACTCACTGATCGCCGCACGACAGGTTCTTGCCGCAGGCATCCCTGCGTGGGATGGCGCGATTACCGCCACACTGGACGCGCACGCAAACCCCGCCAGCAATAGCCATGCTGATGAGCTATTGGGCATGGCCATCGAAGATTTACGCAAACAAAGTACGACGTTTAATCAGCTAGCCGCGCCCTATCGCAGTGCCGACGATGCCGTGTCAGCCGCCAAGCTTGCTGCCGGCGGTGCCGCCGCGGCACTAAACCAGCATCTCGACTATTGGGCCGATCTGGGCCGGGCCCTTATTAGTGCTGCCGCGCGCGCCGAACGCGGACTTCCCCCACGCGCTACAGCCTCCTGTGCCATCGGCCCCTCGACACAATCCGGGCCGTGGACGTTTCCACTGTCACCGCCGCCGAACTGCTAGCCCCATCGATCGCCTTCGGGCTAAAGTTGACCCTTGGGCAGGGAGATTGAGTCATGAGCAAAGTTTGGGACGTGGTCGTGGTTGGCGCCGGAACCGCCGGTATGCCTTGCGCGATTTTTGCAGCCAAGCGCGGCGCCAAAGTTATGGTGATCGAAGCCGCTGACAAAATCGGCGGAACATTGTGGCTGGCCAGCGGTCAAATCAGCGGCACCAAAACCAAACTGCAAGCCAAGCGCGGAATTGACGACAGCCCCGATAAACATTTCGCCGACTTCATGCGCATCAATCACGGCACCGGCGACCATCCATTCATGCGCAAGTTTGCTGAAAATGCCGGAGCGACAGTGGACTGGCTGCAGGACATCGGTTGGCAGCCCCAAGACGATCACCCGGCCATTACCTATGGTCACGAGATTTACACCACACCGCGCACCTATTGGTCCAAAGACGGCGGTATTGGGCTGGCCAATGTGCTTGCGCCCGCATTCGACGCCGAAGTGAAAAAAGGAAATATCACACTCAAACTGTCGACCCGCATGAGCGAGTTGATCACCGACGATCACGGTGCGGCGGTCGGAGTACGCACCACTTCGGGCCAAGAGATTCATGGAAAAAATATTGTACTGACTTGCGGTGGCTATGCCGCCAGCGCCGAACTATGGGGCAAATTCCATAATCGTCCTGTACGCGGGCAATTTTGGCCTCACTCAAAAGGTGACGGCATTAAAGCTGCGATGTCATTGGGTGCTGAGTTTAAGTGGGCTGATAACTTAATCCCCACGTTTGCCGGCACGTCCGACCCCGATTCCGGTGACACCAAATGGATCAACACCATTTGCACACCACAGCTGCGCATGCCGTGGGAAATTTTCGTCAACCTCAATGGCGAACGCTTTCTGGCTGAAGACAATCCATCGGTTGATGTTCGCGAGCGCGCGTTGATGAAGCAGCCTGACATGGTGTTCTGGAGTATCTATGACGAAGCAGTGCGCGAAAAAGCCCCGCCATTACTTTTCGCGTGGGACAAACCAAAGCAAGATCGCGCATTTGCTACGCACGCCGACTATCGCACCGGTGCGACATTGGACGAATTGGCCGAAAAAACGGGATTGTCGGCTGCCGCCCTGAAGCATACCGTCGAGCGCTACAACCAAGGCCAAGCCGTAAAGTCCGATGCATTCGGTCGGCTGCACATGCCGCTGCCCATTCACAAAGGTCCGTTCTATGCGGTGAAGCATTACGCCATTTCAGTGCTCAGCTTCGGCGGTGTGAATACCGACCTGAACTGCCGCGTACTGCGGGGCAATGGCCAGCCGATTCCCAACCTGTATGCCGCCGGCGAAATGGTTGGCTTCGGGCGTTTCGGCAATGCTTATTTGTCGGGCACCAGCATTGGCCCCGCCATTACCTATGGGCGGTTGTTGGGCGACCAAATTTTAGTGTGGAACTCAAACCAGTCGCAGGCCGCTGAGTAAAACGGCTTAAGTCAAAAAATCGAGCATCACTTTCACGCGGCCGGGCATCCCCTGCTCGCGGGTGATCAGAGCTTTTTTCGAGCCCGGGCAAAGCGCAGCGGCGGCGTCGATATACACATGAAGCGGATCGGGCTCTGAGCCCATGAACATCAGTGGTGTGTTTTTAATGAGCGGCAGCCGCCCCTTGGTGTCGTGGGCAAACACGGCGCGATAGCCGTTGTGGTAGGTGGTCACGGCCTTCAACACCTCTGTGACAGAGCGATGCAGCGCTTCAGGGGGCGGCATGGGATTGTTCAGCCGATGGGCCGGGTCGCGCAGGAAATATGGGAAGTGCAACGATTGATCGCGGACGAAATGCCACGCCCATGTGAACTGGCGACCAAACTCGTCAGGTTTAATTTCAGGGGCATAGTTCGCCAGCATGTCCTTTTTGAGATCGTCGGGGAAAATGCCGATGCCATCAAAAATAGCCTTACGTATGCGGTCGGGCCGCGTAAGTAACAATTCCACGCCAATATGAGCGCCGGTGTGGGTGCCGAAGTAATCGGCCTTATCAATCTTCAGCGCATCCATAATCCGCACGACGCTATCGGCGTAGTAGGATACCGGTGGGTTTTGAATGCCAGGGGGCACCGAGTCGCCATTACCAAGGGTGTCAGGCGCCACCGCCCAGCGTGTTTTGCCTAGCTCTGCGATAAGCGGAGCGATGCCCACCGAGGACCCCGGTCCGGCATGGACCATATAAAGCGGCAACTGAGTGCTTTTAAGCCCCTCGCCCGCATGGCGGTAATGCACCAAGCCTTCTTGGATGCGAACAAACGCGCGATCAACGTCGGGGCCTGTGGCCATGTCATCTTTCCTTCTTATGTAGGCCGCATCAGTCGCGACGGCCAATGTAACGCCCATTTGTAGAGCGGGGTCAAATTTCTGCCGCGCTTGACATCTAGACAAGCTAGAATATGCCCCGGCGCCACTCACCGGGCGTACTTAAGGGGTTCAACATGGCACCGATTGTCGGCCAAGCATCGCGAGCAACCATCACTCGTGGTTACATCAAAAGCCGCCACGGGCAACTTCACTACCGCATTGCCGGCTCGCACGGCAGCCGCGGCCCGCTGCTGTTGCTGCATCCCAGCCCGTTGTCTGGATACGTCTTCGAAAACCTGATGGCCGATATGGCGCGCGATCGCATGGTCATTGCGCCCGATACGCCAGGCTTTGGCATGTCCGACCCGCCGTCCAACCCAATTGAAATTCAAGATTACGCGACCATTATGGGCGACTTCGTGGCCGACATGGGCCTCGTGGTGGTGGATGTCCTGGGCTACCACACAGGCTCTTTGACTGCCGTTGAGATGGCGCGACAAAGCGGCGATGTGGTGCGCAAGATTGTGATGATTTCCGCCACCATGTTCACGCCCGAAGAAACGCAAGAGTTTCGCACGAAGTATGTGCCCAAAACGGCCGACCAGCGACCTGCCGATATCGCCGAACGCTGGCCGTGGTTTAAGAACGATTTCTGGAAAATGGAAAAAAGCGAGCACCGGAAGCTCAACCTGTGGCTCGATGGCCAGCGCAACCCCGATTGGTCGGCGTGGGGGCACCGCGCAGCATTCAACTACGACATCGCCAAGTCCTTAAAAGAATCAACTCACCCGATTTTGGTTCTCAATCCCGAGGATGATTTGTGGACCTACACACCACGTGCTGCGGCCCTGCTGAAAAACGGCCGCGTGCACGACTTACCTGGCTGGACGCATGGATTTTTGGATGCTGAAACGGCAAAAGTCAGCACCTTATTGCGCAACTATTTAGATCATTGATTAGAGTGGCGATATGTATCGTCATCCGCTCAAACCGATTGGCCAAGCTGAGATCGACGCCTATGCGCGCGACGGCGTGGCCTGCTTGCGGCAAGTTTTTGATCGTGATTGGGTGAATTTGCTTTTGGAGGCGTGGGGGAAAATTCGCGCCGACATCAATGCAGGACGGCCAATCTACCATTTGCCGCAAGAATTCTTGGATCGTGACCCCAAATTGAAAGCAGAGATTGCCAGCGCCGACGATGCGATGCGCAAGATCGACAAAGCCAAGACCGGGTTTACCGGCTGCAAGTACATGTGGCATTGGGACGCCTCGTTTCGAAAGTTCGCGCTTGAATCACCGGCGGGTGAAGCCGTCGGGCGCGCAATGGGTTCGGATGTTGTACGATTTTATTGGGACCAGATGTTCGTCAAGGACGCCGGTTGCCGGGTGAAAACCTATTGGCATGCCGATTATCCCGCTTGGCCTGTGACCGGCGAGATGATTCCGTCGCTGTGGATTGCATTGTCGCCCATCGGCAAAGAAAGTTGCGTCGAGACTATCGCTGGCACGCATAGCGACAAAAGTATGCAATGGCCACGATCATTCAACTCGCGTGGTGTGGCGTGGGACAAGAACGAACGCCCCGATTTTATTGACTACGAGAAATTACGCGGCGACCCATCCGTTCGGTTCCTGGCTTGGGACATGGAACCAGGCGATGCCATTTTAATTCACCCGCGCGTTCATCATGGCGGCGGCGACAACCCCGATGCCACACGCGACCGCATTGCTTTATCAACCCGTTGGATTGGCGATGACATTCGCTGGGACCCGCGCGTCGAGTGCGTTAACACACCTGGCCGCCCCCATGCCGAGATGGTGCGCGGGGCCAAACCCGGCGCCATGGCGGGTGATGATGACATTTTCCCCGTAACGTGGCGGCGCGAAGACGCTGCATCGCAAGCCGCCGAGTAGCTGCCGGAGAGTCACCAATGAGCCTGCAATTTCGCCAAACGCTACACGACATGCTGCCCCAACCGAACCATGACGAAGACGCGCGTCAGGACTTTGTGCTGTCGTTTCGCAGGCACTTGTCGACGAATGTCAGCCCCGGCAGCACCACCGTGTATGAGAACCGCGTAAAGCCTGCCTTCGAGAAAACTTATGGCCGTCCGCCCCACGATGGCAACGAAGTGCGCAAGGTGATGACTAAAGATCCGATGTATCAACTGTGGAGTTTTATGCAGGGCGAAAGCCAACGCATGATGTGGGCGTCGACGATCGACACCATTGAACGCACCTTGCCCGATACGCTGACCAAAGCACGCGGCAAAAAACAGCTGGGCTCGCTCACGCTTGACCCAAATTTGACGATACCTCGCTACCATACGGCCTACGACATTCATCAGCAGCCCGGCGGCTATCATACCGATGCCATCCAAGACGATGTGTCGGAAGGCTTGGTGTACGATATGAGTGTGCCGATTTATGCCATGGGCATGATGGGCCCCGAGAACGATGCCAGCGGTGAGACGTGCATCAACTATTTCAAAACGCATTTTGCTGATCGTAAGCCGGCCCGCGTGCTTGATATGGGCTGCACCATCGGTAACTCAACTGTGCCGTGGGCCAAGCATTTCCCCGAAGCTGAGGTGTACGGTCTGGATGTGGGCGCGCCCTGCTTGCGCTATGGCCATGCGCGCGCCAACGCTATGGGTGTCGCGGTGCATTTGAGCCAACAAAATGCCGAGCACACCAATTTCCCCGATAACCACTTCGACGTTGTGACCTCGTCATTGATGTTTCACGAAACCTCAACCACTGCCGCGCCCGCGATTTTCAAGGAATGCTACCGCCTGCTGAAACCGGGCGGCGTGATGATTCACTGGGATGCGTGGCGCACCGAAAAGCCTGCGCCGTTACGTGAGTTTTTGGGCAGTTGGGAGGCCTACAATAACAACGAGCAGTTCTTGGTGCAGATGCTGCGCATGGATCACATCAGCAACGCTGTCGCAGCTGGTTTTGCGCCTGACAAGGTCAAAATCGAACGCACGCCCTACATGACTAAGGTGGCCATCAACACCGACGCCAAGCGGGGCTACATGGGCTCGTTCGGAAATGTACCGATTTTTGTTGCCGTCAAATAAATAGCTCTCAATGCGCCATGATCATCGGTAGCTTGCCGTTCGTGATCATGGACTGCGTCACGCCGCCCAAAATCAGCTCGCGTAAAGGGCTGTGCGTGTAGGCGCCCAGAACCATAAAAGTCGCCCCGACATTTTCCGTTTCGCGCGCGATGATTTTACTTGTCGACTGATGCTGATCGCTGACTTTTCGAATCTTAGCGCCGATCCCATGCCAGCCCAAATAATTGACGAGCGCTTCGCTGGATGCATTGCCGATGGCAATGTCGCCGACCTGAACGATATCAACGGCATCAAGCCCGCTCAACATCGGCAAGGCGCCATCAACAGCGCGACATGCCTCAAGGCTGCCATTCCAGGCAATCAGCGCATGCCCACCGAGGCTGGTGCAGCCGGGCGGCACGGCAAGAATGGGCCTGCGCGCACCAAAGGCGGCAGCTTCAAAAACCTGCAATTCCGCATAACTGGCTTTCTCGCCAGGTTGGTTCACGACAATAAGGTCAGACAGGCGCCCCAAAGCTGATGCCGTGGCGCCGTTGTACGCCACCCCCGATACCCATTCAGCGCTGACATCCGTGGTGGTGCCTGGCTTATCTGCTAAGGAAACGCCCGCGCGTTTGCGTCCAGCTTCAAATGTCGCCTGGGCATTGCTGCGCTTTTGCACCTGTACTTTTTCGGCCGTCTTGAATAACTCGTCGTAATAACTGGCCATCATGCCCACGCCCGTCTGGTCCAGAAACGGGCCTGGCTCGGTCACGGTGTCAGTACCGACAACATGGGCGCGCGATTCGCGGGCCAGGCGAAACGCAACATCGACGACATGGGAGGCATTGGTTTCCCCGGTCAACGGAACAAGAATTTGTTTGAGTTTCATGCGCATAACCCTCGAGTCTGTGATTTCGAGAGGTCAGTCTGGAACCGAGGGCATGGGCTTGCGTTGACATGGGTCAAAATCGGATTACATGACTACCGTAGTGCTCGGGGATAGATCATGACCAAAATGGCCTCCACGAAAAGTGCCAGCTTCGCGCTCGACGCATCAAGGTGCCTGATTTGCAGCGCCAAAGCGTTAAACATGTGCGGTTCATTAGAACCGGAAGAACTCTCACGCCTTTCACAGATTGCGCGGTGCGAATCCTTTGGCAACGGCGAAGCGCTGTTCCACGAGGGTGATCCAGCCAAGACGGTTTACAACATCACCGACGGCGCCATCCGGTTATCGACATCCCTCAAAAATGGACGCCGCCAAGTTGTTGGATTCCTATTCACGGGCGATTTCATTGGTTTTTCAGATCGCGAGTCCTTCCCGTGGACCGGCGAAGCCGTGCGCGGCGCCAAGGTCTGCCGGTTTTCTCGCGCCGATCTCGCACGCATCACCACGGAATTCCCCAAAGTCGAGCACCGGCTGCTGGAAATGGCCACCGCCGATATCGCCTCGGCGCAAGACCATATTGTGATGTTGGGGCAAGGATCGGCAGCAGAAAAAGTGTCGGCATTTTTATTGGCCCTGTCGCGGAAATCGGCCAAAAGAGGCGGCATTGAAAACCCAGTGCATTTGCCCATGACGCGCGAAGACATTGCCGACTATTTGGGCCTCGCCTTTGAAACCGTCAGTCGATGCTTCACCAGGCTTGAAAACGAAGGGCTGATTGCAATCGAATCTACCCGCGTGGTTCGTATTAAAGACTTCGAAGCGCTTGCAGATTTTAGTGACGATGAATAGGACGGCTGCCGGGGACCTGCGAACGGTTTTCGGTGCGGCGTACCTCGTCGTCTCGTGCGCAATGTCCTGCCAAGCGCTAGCTGCCGACGCCAAACAGACGTTCCTCGATAATTGCGCCGCTTGCCATGGCGAAGACGCCCGTGGCGTGAAAGATCAAGGTGCGGATCTGACCACAAGCCCGCTGGTCAAACGCTCAAGTGACGCCACACTGATCGAATTTTTGAAGATGGGCCGACAACCCGACGCCCCGGACAGCACAATGAAATTGTTGATGCCCGCGTTTGATTACCTCTCCGACGAGGACCTCGCCAAGGCGGTTGCCTACGCGCGCAATCCAAAATAAAACTTATTCGCGCTCGAATTCGACACGCAGCGGGATGTGGTCGGAACTGCGAATGCTCAATAGCGCGGCAGCGCTTTTCAACTTTAAGCCACGATAAAAAACGTGATCTAGCACTTGGTTGAAGTGCCGCCATTGCGGTGCAGCCACCGGCGCACGCACCAAGCTGTATTGCGCCACCGCCCTGGCTAAAATTGAACGTCGTCTAGGATTCCAAGTGTTAAAATCGCCCGCAAGCACAACAGGCCCTTGATGCTTATCCATCAAGGCCGCCAGTTGATCAATCTGACGGCTGAATTTACGTGACGAGACGATGTTGATTGCGTGGATGTTCAGGAGCAATAAGTGCCCGGCTGAATTTGAAATATCGTACTCGGTCGCCAGTATTGTTTTGGGCAAGTTGATGAACGGCTCGCGGTCGCGCGAGCGAATCATCCGCGACGTGAGTGATGCAATCCGACTGCCGGTTTTCACGCCGCTGGTGATGTCTTTGGCGTGATAGGAAAAATTCTGGCCCATGATCCATTCAAAACCACTCGCGAGATGGAACGCATGAGGCTTGTCACCATGCAAAACCGCTTCTTGCAGTAAGATAAAATCAGCCTGGGCGGCAAGTGCGTTGAGATCTTCAAGCCAACCGCTTTTGCGCGCCTTGTACATATTCCACGAGACCAGGCTAAAACTTTGGCCTAAGCATTTGCGCGTGGCATGCCCCATAATGCGCAAGGCATCACCCTCGGGAACGAGGCGATACGATTTGCGCGGCTTGGTGAGATCAATCATTGGGCCCTGATGCCTACAAATACGACGCGAACAGGCGGACAAAGTTATTGCGCAGTTTCACGTACAAGGGTGCAGCGCGGACCGCTTCAAGCAAAACCTGCCGCGCTTTGGCTTTTTTGGCCAAAAAGTAAGCCTGCAATTCTGCCCCCAAAGCAGCATCCAGGCATTCAAGATTGGCCTCAAAGTTAAGGCGCAGGCTGCGCTGATCCCAATTTGTTGAGCCTACCAGCGACCAATTACCATCAACGATCATCACTTTGCTATGATCAAACGGCGGCGGGTTGAGATAAATTTTAACACCATGCGACATCAACTGTTCGAAGTTCGCAGCCATGGCCCAGCCGATAAATGGAATATTGGTGCGTTCGGGCACCAAAACTTCCACGGATACGCCGCGCATGGCGGCCACCGCTAGCGCGCTGATCAGCGTAGCGTTGGGAATAAAATACGGCGTCATGATTTGGATGGAGTGTTGCGCCGTGGCAATGGCCCCCAGAAATAACCATTGCAAGGTCTCAGAGCGATGATCAGGGCCATCGGGCACAAGACGCGCCTCAACATCGCCCGGCAACGGGTGATCCTGAGCCCAGCGGGGGAGTTCAATTTCGTGATCGGTGGCAAACTGCCAGTCTTCCTCAAACAAGCTGCTCATTTGATCAAGAACAGGTCCGCGACATTGGAAATGAATATCTTGGATACGGCCCCTGCGCACACTCGTTACAATATGGCCCTGGCGAAGATTCATGCCGCCGATGAAGCCGACATGGCCGTCAACGACCAGGATCTTGCGATGATTGCGCAAGTTAAACATGCGCAGAAAACGCAGTTCGCGCGGAATGAACCGTGCTGTTTGAACACCCCCCGCCCGCAGATCGCGATCAACGGCGTGGGCGCTATAGAGCAAACCCACGTCATCGACCAAGACGCGCACTAAGACTGGGCGCCGACTAGCGTTGATGAGTGCCGTCACGAATTTCTCGCCCAGGGAATCGCTCTCGAAGATGTAAGTGGAGAGAACGATGGAGACTCTTGCATTCTCAATTGCGTGCAACATCACCGGAAAGGCCGCATCGCCGTTGATCAGCGGTGTGACGTGGTTACCCAAAATAAATGGAAGATCATTTACTGATTCTGTGATGCGCAACAATCGCGCGTCGGCACGACCACTCGGGCTGCTTGGCTCATCTGCGCCAGTTTTCCGACGCGCACCGCCAAAACCGGAACGCACCTTGCGCGCCTTGCGCTCAACGCGGTTGATGCCAAAGACGCCATACAGCGCACTGCCGACAAAAGGCGAGAGCAAGATCAGCGCGATCCAGGCAAAAGCCACGGTCTCCTGCTCTTTGCGCAGCAAGGCGTGGCCGCACAACGGCAGCGCAATCGCAAGGTGGAGAACCGTCACAAACGATAGGCCCAACATTGGGCCACTATACCGCGATTTAAGTCTTTTTCAGCGAGATCAGAGAGCCTTGAGCAATAAAATAGTGTCTGGGCTACGCGAATGCCGGTTTGTAGTCGCTGATAAAGGTGTCCAGGCCAACGGGTGAACGGCCGAGGAGGCGCTGTACAGTATCGGTCAATGCTTCGATCTCGCGCTGACCCTTGGCCGTGGTGGCAAAAATCTCGCAGACAGCTTCCACACGCCACGGATCGGGCAGAGCCTTCAACAGATTCTCGCGATAGGCAGTCAGCGGCGGATCGACGTATTTCACAGGCTTGCCAAGAATGGCGCTCATACGCGTGGCAATCTCGGCGAAGTTCAAACTTTCAGGGCCAGTGAGTTTGTAGCTTTGGCCTTCGTGACCGGGCTCGAGAAGAGCTTTAGCAATTACGGCACCCGCATCGCGACAATCGACCATACTCACCCGGCCATTGCCCATGGGCATGGTCAGCTCGCCGCGGGCCTTCACGCCAGCGGATGCTGCCAACAGCGTTTGCATGAAGAAGTTGGGCTTCACCATGGTCCAGGCCATGCCAGACGCTTTGATGTGGGCTTCGGACGCGGCATGCATTTCGGGCACGCGCGCACCAATGCCTGCATGGGCTTCGATGGATGAAATCTTGACGAGATGGCGAACACCGGCAGCCTTGGCGATATCGGTGAACTGGGCTTCCATGGCCCCTTGGCGCTCTGTGTTCGGCAGCAAAAGAAACGCGCGCTCAATACCGCGCATGGCCTCACGCAGAAACGCCGCGTCGCTTAAATCGCCAACCGCTAATTCATGACCCAGAGCGGTCAGCTGTGCGGCTTTTGCTGCATCGCGTGTCACAACTCTGGCTTTTTTGCCCGCTGCAGCAATGGCTTTCGCCGCTGCCATGCCCGTTTTGCCTGTCGCTCCGGTCAACAAAATCATCGTGCTGCCTTCTCGATCCACGTCGTTGAATTGAAGAAACATGCGAAACGATGGTGGGCGCAGTAGGATTCGAACCTACGACCCGCTGATTAAGAGTTAGAAACCATCGCCCGCTGAAAAACTAAACAAACCAATCCTTTGTCACCGATATCTAATATTAAACAATAAAATCAAACAGATACGGTGTTTCCTGGAGTTTCCCACGGTTTCCTTGAGTTTCCCATCGCGTGGGTGCACAGTGGGTGCACAAAGAACCTCTAACTTCTTTGGTGCACCATGCGCAAATCCATTACTAAGCGATCAATAGATGCGATGCAACCGGGCGACATGTTCGCTGACGATGACGTGCGGGGGTTCTATGCGCGATGCCTCCCCAGCGGCGAGAAAACATACGGCTTTAGATACCGGGATCGATCAACCGGGCAACGGCGGTGGCTGTCTTTGGGGCTGCATGGGCAAATCACGCCCCAAGAGGCGCGAAACATCGCAACGAAACACGCCGGATCCGTTGCCGATGGTTTGGATCCCTTGGCGGTTAAAGTCGCTTCACGTGCGGCGGCAAAGGCAGCTAAGTCCAATCCTGAAAAAACAGTCGCCGATGTGCTTGATGAACACATGGAGCGCTATGCTCGCAAACAAGCTGCTCGTAGCGCCGACGAGAAAGAGCGCATTTTTAACAAGTACATCAAACCGGTAATGGGTGATCGCCCAGTGCGCGAGGTGCGGCGGTCCGAGATTAACGCAATGCTCGACAAAATTGAGGACAACAACGGCCCGGTGATGGCAGATCGGACGCTCGCACACTTACGCAAGGCTTTGGCATGGCACGCGACACGGGATGACCTATTCAACTCACCCATCGTGCGCGGTATGGCTCGCGTTAAGCCCAAGGAACGTGCCCGCGACAGAATCCTAAATGACGATGAAATTAGAATGCTCTGGAACGTCTTGAGCGAGATGAAAGGACCCTACCCGGTTCTTTTGAAGTTGTTGCTTTTGACGGCCCAACGCATTGGCAATGCTGCCGCCATTCGCCAGGACGAGATCGAAGGTGATCTCTGGATAATCGGCGGCTTACAACACAAGTCGAAGCGCGAAAGCGTTGTGCCACTCAGCAAGGCGGCTCAAGTCCTCTTGGCTGCCCTGCCATCGCCGAAGAATGGTGGTTTCTATATCTCCACTAACCGCATAGTACCGATTTCTGGGTTTTCTAAAGCAAAGCACGCTTTGGATGATGCCATCGCAAAAGAGCGTAAGCGGACTGGTTTAGGGGCGATGAAGCCTTGGGTGGTTCATGACCTGCGACGTACTGCGCGGTCTCTTATGGCCCGTGCAGGCGTGCGGTCAGAGATTGCCGAACGAGTGCTGGGCCACCTTATTCAAGGTGTGGAAGGCACATACGACCGGTACGAATACATTAAGGAAAAACGAGAAGCACTTGAGAAGCTTGCGGAGCTTATAGAAGTAATTCTCGCTGACAAAACCGCCAATGTTATTCCGCTTCGGATGAGAGCAAATAATGCGAGCGCGACATGACCAAGAAACAAATTCTTGGCTATGATGATTCGTTCCCAGGCGGCAAGCACGTTCGCAATGTTGATTACGAGGGAATACTGCTGAAGCCCATTGATCCGCCTGAATTTTCAAGGGACATAGTGAAGGGCAAACTCCGAATAGATTCAATAGAACAGCAAACCGCAGAGCGAATTAAAGCACTCTTTGAGCATTACCACCTCAGCGATGGGGAGTGGGCGACGCTGGCACTTAAATTAGCAGATCGTCATGTCCCAGGGTTCCAATGGAAAGGCGTGCGAGATCAACAGCGCGGGAGATCTACATTAGGCTCAAAGTACCCTGAACTTTTTAATGATGTAAAATTGTTGGTAAAAAACGGCGATACAATCAAAACGGCCTGTCAAAAAATCAGTCGTAGGCCTGCTTACAAGTCGCTAACAGCGGCAGCGATCGAGCGCCGGTATTACGAATACAAGAGATCAGCAGACCCCAAAAAACTGCGGAAATAACTTCGACTTTCCGCAGTCGAATCTGGGCCATCCTGCCTGCAGTTACCCTGACGGAGACTGCAGACTATGGCCACGCACACGCTAACTCCACTTCTAACAACCGAGAGTACTTCCAAAGCGGCAAACGTCAGCGAGTCGTACCTTAATAAGGCGCGACTCAACGGCGATGGCCCGAACTTTATCAAAATCGGGCGCGCGGTCCGCTACGAGCCCGCCGAAATCGAACGCTGGCTAGCCAGCAAACGCAAAATATCTACTTCGCAAAAATAAGGGCCGCCAATGCGCGGCGGCCCGTTTGCTAGATCGTGTCTCGACCACACTTCAATAGCAAATCCAGTCTTCACGCGCAACGGCGGCTCCTGCAAATAGGAGCACAAAATGGGTGATGACTTAGGTTTTGAGTTTGACGCAAAAAACTTTGTTGCTATTCCCTGCCCGAAAATCGACCGGCGGACTTTGCCGGACCCGCTCGCGTATTTAGAGCGCGAGGGCCTTCACATTATTAAACGCGATGGAAATTGGGCGCATATTCGTTGCCCATTTTCCAACTCTGGCGATGAAAAAAAGCCCTCGCTGCTGGTTCATGTTCGCAGCGGTGGATTCAAATGCGTCACATGCCAAAAAACCCACCGCGACATCGTGGGCCTGCACCGTCACCTCCATCCAAACGTGGGTTTTTTCGCCGCAGTGGCCGCTGTCGGAGGTCGATTCCATGAATGAATCACTTAACTTAGCTGACGACATCCATTCATTGGCGGCCATGCGACAGGAAGGTGAAGACGCATCACTCGCTCTTGGCCTGACAGTTTCATCAACTGAACCGCCAGTAGCCGGTAAAGGCGGCGAAGGCGGTGTTTTCCAACTCACGAATGCCGATTTCATTGATGCCATTTTCCAGGAGATCCCCGAAGGTGCGTTCGCGGCAGCCTGCACGAAGGCGGGCAACCCTGATGACGGAGGGTGGCCAGCCAGCCGAGCTGATCTATTAGCTAAACGTCTTACTACCGAAGCCAACAACTATATCGGTTGTTCGAGTTTCTATCCCGGCAACGATGCTTCGTTCAGGGCGCGTAAGGCCCAGTTTGCCGCATGCCATTTTCTGATGCTCGATGACCTGGGCACCAAGGTGCAGCTGGATCGGCTCGATGGCTTTGAATTGTCCTGGCTGATCGAAACAAGCCCTGGCAATCATCAGGGCGGGATTATCCTATCCGAACCAATCACCGACGGTCCGGCGGCCGCGCGCTTGCTCAATGCGTTGATCCAGGCAGGCCTGTGCGATGCTGGAGCAACCGCACCAATGAGCCGATGGGCTCGCTTGCCTGTTGGTATCAATGGCAAGCCCAAATATGCTGACGAAGCTGGCGCACCGTTTCAGTGTCGCCTGATCGAATGGCGGCCCGACAAACGCTACTCGCCACAGGAGATCGTGGACCGCCTGCAATTGGAACTGGCCCCGGCAGGCAGGCCGAAGAAACCCCGCAAGCCACCTGAGCCCAATGCCAATCTCTCGCAGATTGGTGGCGTCGTGATCGAAGATGTTCTGACTCCCAAGGCGAGTGAGAACCCTGTTATTGCCGCACTCAAAGCACGGGGGCTTTACAAGACCCCACTGGGCTCAGCGAAGCACGACATAACCTGTCCGTGGGTGAATGAGCACACCGACGCACTGGACACGGGTGCCGCCTACTTTGAACCCGACGAGCTCTTTCCTATTGGCGGCTTTTGCTGCCAGCACTCACATCGCGAAAAGTATAAAGTTGGGGCCTTGCTCCAGTTTCTTGGTGTAGACGTCGCACATGCGCGGCACAAACCCATCATAAAAGTAGTGCCCGGCGATTTGCATCACGTCGTCGACGCGGCGGAAAAGGAACTTGCTAATCGCGGTCGGCATTACCAAGCAGGCGGTTTGATTGTTTCTGTCTCGACCGATCCAACCTGCGGCGACCCTTCGATTATACCGACAAGCGCGCCGGCTTTGACCCGTGAACTCTCCGTTGCGGCGACTTGGCAAAGTTACGACAAACGTTCGAAGGACTGGTTCCGATGCGATCCGCCGGGGCGGCACGCGTCGATCCTGTATGATTCGCAAAAGTTTAGATACTTGGCCCCGCTGTCTGGTCTCGCACGACAGCCGTACTTCCGTGAATCGGATGGCGAACTCATCACACAGCCAGGATACGACAAGACGGCACAACGTTTTGGCGTGTTTGATTCTCGGCAATTTGTAATTGGTGACACGACGCCAGACGGAGCACGAGCAGCACTGGCGTTGTTGGAAGACTTGCTAACTGAGTTCCATTTTGTGGCCAAAACGGACAAAGCTGCTGCCCTCGCGGCGATCTTCACTGCCGTCGTGCGCCCTTCGCTGCCACACGCACCAGCGTTTCACGTCCGAGCGCCGGTATTCGGAAGCGGCAAAACCTATTTGTGCGAATTGATTGGTGCCTTCGCAGGCCCAGGCGGCAACTCGAAGGTGAGCTATCCAACGAGTTCGGAGGAAGCGACAAAGGTCATCTTGAGTTTGTTGCTAAGCAGTCCCGCATGCGTCGAATTCGATGACATGGATTCTGACTGGATACCGCACGGCACGATCAAACGCATGCTGACGGCGGAGCACATCACCGACCGAATTCTGGGCGTCAGCAAAACGGCAACGGTGAGCACGCGCACTTTGTTTCTGGGGTCGGGGAACAACGTCGGTCCAATCCGCGACTTGCTGCGTCGTGTGCTGACGATACATGTCGACCCGAGATGTGCCACTCCGGCGACCATGGCGTACAATGGTCTACCGGTCGAGAAGGTTCGAAAAAACCGTGGCGATTACGTGGCGGCGGTGCTGACGATCATTCAAGCGTGGCGGAATGCTGGATCACCCCGCGCCAAAGCCGACAGCATTGTCACTTTCGGCGGTGCGTGGTCGGACTATTGCAGGCATCCGTTGATGTGGCTCGAGCATCCTGATCCGGCCACGGCGCTGCTGGAGCAGATACGCCACGACCCCGATGGGGATGCGCTCAAGGGTCTCATGAACGAGTGGTATGCCGCATTCGGCTCAGCACCTACGACCGTGCGTAAGGCCGTTGAGCGGGCGCTGGGTGGAAATGCAAATTTACTTGATGCGATGCGCGAGTTCCCTGTGGACGAACGCGGAGAGATCAATCGCCAGAAGCTAGGTTGGCTCCTCAAGAAGAATGCCAATCGCATCGTCGCAGGCTACGAGTTTCAGCAAGGGGAAGCTGATGGGCGCACAGCGTGGCGCGTGATGCGTGTCGAAACACCGCCTTTACCGCCTTTACCGCCTTTCACGCCACCGGTTGGGGAAACTGTCCATGGTGAGTGATAAGCGAAGGCGGCGGATTGCTGGGTACCTTTTAGAGCTGAGCAATCGACAACTGCAGAAAAATCCTTCGCACGCACCCTCTCCCAGGTGGCTCAACGCTGGACACTTTAAAAAGGAATAGAGACATGGGTGACATACTTCGGGGAAGCTTTGATCGGCTTGATCTCATGAGCGTGTTTAAGTTCGGCGATGAATTTATCGTCGCGCAATTAGACCCCGAAACCGGCGCCGTTGGCGTGATGCCCGGTCCGGGTTTCAAAACGTGGCGAGAGGCCGAGCGGTATCGGTACACTTGGGCGGGATTTGATCTCGAAGAGGAATACTTCGATTATCATGGTGATCGGTCGTATCCTGATTTCTCAGATCTCTTGGTGGCACTGGAAAACGCCAGGGAGGAAAATCGTGATCGCAGTGGAACTCCCGGTGGTCGTACTCGCATCGTATGAGTCTGTGGCGATGATCTCGCGCTGTCCGCACCCTAAGGCCGCAAAATGCAACTCGCGATTCCTGGGCGAACCTAGAGTGTTCTAGAGCGATGACAGTATGCCATTGAATCATACAGCGATGTGCACGAATGGAAGGCGTTTGCAACAGGGGGACGTTCGGCCTTCCTTGCGGCTTGTGGTATGATTAAGCTCGGCAAGATTAGTTCAACGAGCGACATTCACCATGAACGTTTCCCCCCAGCGGCCCGAGATTGCCGGAACGCCCGAAGAGTTGTATAATTCGGCCTCGCGCCCGCCCGCGCATAGAGCCGCCTCGCCGGTGACCCCAGCCGCACCTCCCGTTAGAAAATTTCCACCACTCTTCAAGTGCCTCGGCTATACCGAAAACCCGCAGGGCTATCGGCGATACGCCATTGCGTTCGGCGACCCTGAGCGCATCGTCATCAGGCGTGCGTCAGAATTGATTAGCTTGGAGTTTTTACTCACGCTCTACCCCGTCCCCAACTATTGGAGGTACAGGTTTCCGCGACCTGCTGGACGGCGGGCTGGGGTGGACACTCACGAAGCGGGCGCGTGGTTTGTTAAAGAATGCACCGCAGCTGGGCGATATCAAAACGCGTAGAAATAGCTATGTTCTAGGGTCGGCACACAGCTATTTGCAGCCGCTTAGGCAACTAACCTATATTTAGTCAGTCGCTCCTCTAGCGGCGGCCAACAATCCCCCAGAACAAGGTCAAACCGCTTGAACATTCTAAAATGGGCAAAGCGGATGATGGCAGTGTCCGTCAAGAAAGAGGTCGTTGACCACGACCGCGCCTCCTCGGATTTGGTGCAACAGTGTGCAGTCCAGGCCCAACGACTGGAAGCCACCTTCAGTCAGCTTGTCCAAGTTCACAGCGGTCCGCAGGGCAAAGTGCTCTTACAGCCTCTGGGTCGCCCGTTCTGCATGGTTCATACGGACAACAGCGATCCAATCCCGAGGTCAGTGCTTCAAGCCCATTGCTATGCCATCGCACTGAACATTGGGCTGGGCGCTGTCTATGCCAGCCCACGTCCATATTCTGCTACAGACATCGACTGGAGCGTTTGTCGGCTTATTGCGGAGCAGGAAGTCGGACCCGAGAATGTAGGGCACGCACCAAATTCGTTTCCCGAATCTGGCGGGCATATCTCGTTCCGCGCCGGTTCATTTGTTGGTGGCAAAGATTCGCAGCAGCTGAGCCTGCTGAAGAAATACCGGGGCCTTCGGTCAAAGTCGGTGATGCTGCCTATGATGTCGGTTGTTCTGGGTCTGGTCCTGAGCCGGGATGGCGTGGCAACTAGGGTCTTCAGGGAATCTTCGAGAGAAGGAAACACGTTAGGCTACGATCCCGCTGATTACCGCGACCCGACCGA
>CANJSF010000027.1 GCA_947476925.1 Rhodospirillaceae bacterium
GACACGAAGGGAAAAGATCAAACGCAAAACGATGAACGAGAGACGACGGCTGCATCAAAACGCTGCAGCCTGAACTTCAACCCAGATGAGCCAAACTCTCCGCTATTCTAAAACCTAACTCGTCCAGATTGTTCTGCCGACGTACAGCAGTAAATAAGGGCGCTTTGTCCTGCGCCTGCGTTGTCGTTAAGAGCCCCAACGTTAAACCCAGGGCTATCAGGGTGATGCGTATCATGTGATCTCTCCGCTGGTTCAAAGCAACTCTAACCCGGGCAACTCACGCCAGTGCCGCCTAGGCCGCAATAGCCGCCTGGGTTTTTGGCCAAGTATTGCTGGTGGTAGTCCTCGGCAAAGTAAAATTCCGGCGCGTCAATGATTTCGGTGGTTACATCGCCGTAGCCACTTTTGCCAAGTGCTTGCGCGTAGGCCAGCTTCGATGCCTCGGCCGCCTTTCGTTGCGCCTCTGAGTAGACATAAGCGCCCGAGCGATACTGTGTGCCCACATCGTTGCCTTGGCGCATGCCTTGTGTCGGATTGTGGCCTTCCCAGAATCTTTTAAGCAAGGCATCGAACGATACCTTCTTGGGATCGAACACGATACGCACCACCTCGTTGTGTCCAGTCATGCCGCTGCACACCTCTTTGTAGGTGGCATTGGGTGTGTGGCCAGCGGCGTAGCCCACCTGTGTGGAGTACACCCCCGGCATTTGCCAAAACAGTTTCTCAGCTCCCCAAAAACAGCCCAACCCAAACATCGCCATTTCAAAGCCGTCCGGGAACGGTGCGACCATTCGGTTGCCATTCACAAAGTGTGTCTCGGGCACGGGCATTTTCGTAGCGCGGCCGGGTAGGGCATCGGCTTTGGTCGGCATCGCGGGTTTGCTTCGCGTAAAAAACATTGTGAGCTCCAGTGTTGCTGGCTGAACCCTACACATAAGGCGCGCCAGCCTGATCTCAAAGCCGCCACGCAATCAAGAGTGCGTGTTGGCTTGAGTTCGATTTTCAGGTCATTATAGGTCCAATACCATTCATGATAAGGGCCAAGAGGCATGGCGAAAATCAATTTCCTGCATTTGGCTGGCTTGCTCGTTGGCTTTGCCGGTGTACCTCAGGCCGCCGATGCCCCTCACCCCGGTGCATCCTTCAAGGATTGCCCGACATGCCCAGAGATGGTGGTGATCCCACCAGGCCAATTTATTATGGGCTCGACCGTCGAGGAAACCACGCGCGAGGGCACGCCCGACCGCGACGCCGCCAACGAAAAGCCGCAGCACCCCGTGACCATCGCCAACGGCTTTGCGGTGATGAAGTTCGAGGTGACGCGCAAAGATTTTGCCGAGTTCGTCGGCGCCACCAAACGCGAGATGGCCGAGGGCTGCAAGATTTGGGACAAAGGTGCCAATGCGTGGGGCATTATGGACGCTGATGCCAATTGGAAAAATCCTGGCTTTCCACAGGCTAACAATCATCCTGTCGTGTGTGTGCAGTGGGCCGATGCGGTGGCTTACGCCGCGTGGATATCCCAGAAAGCGGGTCAAAAATATCGACTGCTGAGCGATGCTGAATTCGAGTGGATTTTGCGGGGCACGCCATCGGGCAAAGCGACCCAAACTGTGCGCTGGTGGGGTGATGATCGCAGCCAAGCCTGCACCTACGCTAATGTGTCAGACCTAACTAAGGCTGCTGCTCAAAAGCTACCGCCCGATCCCGCCACGACATTTCAATGCAAAGATGGTTTTGCCTACACTGCACCCGTGGGCTCGTTCAAACCCAATCCGCTGGGCGTGTATGACGCTTTTGGCAACGCGTGGGAGTGGGTACAAGATTGCTTTGCGCGCAGCTACGCCGATGCTCCCGGCGATGGCTCAGCTCGCGAAGATGGTGATTGTTCCGAGCGCGTGATTCGGGGCGGGTCGTGGCACGCCGATCCATGGTACATCCGTTCGGCCAAGCACGATTGGGCTCCGCCTGAACTGAACACGGCCAGGGTCGGTATCAGACTCGCGCGCGACCTTGTCAAATAATTACAGCGTAGGTTTGGCCGCGCGCAGAACACGAATGACAGCGTTGGGCAAAGCCGAATCATCCCAGTCTGGCCGCGCCTTTCCCTGACGCACAATGACCAGATTTTCAGCACGGCTCACGTACACGCGCTGACCACCAAACCCATCAAAGAAGAAGATGTCGGGATCGACCCATTCTTCAGCGGCGGGAACGAATGCCCCCTGTTTTGCCGCATTATACCACCGTTGCTTCACATAGGGGCTGGCGCGCCACACCTGCAGGCCGTAGTTGGGATTTGGCGTCGAAGGCGCGACCATTTTTTCGACCCACTCGGCGGGCACAACTTGACGGCCCTCAAACTGCCCGCCGTCTTTGAGCAAAATGCCGATCCGCAACCAATCTTCCGTGCGCGCCATTAAAGTGCTGGCTGTACGCGGCATACCGCCTGCTTTGTCCAGCCACACATAAGCGTCTTTGGCGCCAATGGGCTTCCAGATTTTTTCGGACAGATAATCGGCATAGCGACGCTTGGTGGCCGCCTCAATAATCATGCCGCCCAGTTGGCTATTTTGGTTGCGATAATCAAACACCGTTCCGGGCTCAGCGATCAAAGCGCGATCAAGTGTCATGGTACGCATAAACAGGCCCAGCGAAAAGCGCGAATTCGCACTCAGCACGCCGCCCTCTGTCGACAATGGGGCTAGGCCCGTGGCCATATTAAGCACGTTGTGAATTGTAATTTTCCCGCGCGGATCATCTTTCCATTCGGGGATGTATTTGCCGATGGGGTCTTCAAGGCTTCCGACCAACCCTTCGGCAATGGCTGCTCCCATCAGCGTCGACATGACACTCTTGTGCATCGAGGCTGATTCGGCCCGTGTGTCGGGGCCACCGCCGTTAAAATACTTCTCGAAGATGACCTCATTGCCCTGCCAAATCATGAGGGAGTAGCCATCGTATTTTTCGTTTATGGCGATGGCCTCGCTAAAATCTAAATCGGGCCGGCTGCCGACAGGGAGGGGTCGGTAGTCGCCAGGGACTTTTTCAATAGGTTCGCGCAAAGTTGTGATATCGGGCGGCGAGGCGAGTGGTGGGCCATAGGCTGCGTTGTATGCGAGCTTTGGCCATGGCCAGGTGAACGCGACAAAGCCGCCCACACCCAAAATGATCACCAATAAAACAACGCCAAATGCCTTTTTCATGCCGCCCCTCCCTGTTTGAACCTTTGCGTCTCCATCATGCTCTTTTATAATGCAGGTCACGCCGTCCTCATTCAACAACAGTCATGACAACCACAGCGCAGGCACCTTCTGTCGCCATTCTGCTTTGCACCCACAATGGCCAGCAGTTCTTGCCCGAGCAGCTCGACTCCATTGCGCGGCAAACCCACGTCCATTGGACGGTCTGGGCATCGGACGACAATTCAACCGATACCACACGCGAGATCTTGGAACATTACCGCGCAACTTGGGGGGCTGATAAACTGAAGATCCTCAGCGGGCCGTGTGCAGGATCATCGGCGAATTTTCTCTCATTGGTTTGCAATAGCGACATTTCGGCTGACTACTTTTCCTACGCGGACCAAGACGATATTTGGGAGCCCCATAAGTTGGCGCGCTCCATTGTGCATTTGGCCTCAACGTCGCCAGCCATTCCCGCGCTCTATGCCTCGCGGACCATGCTCATTGATAATGCCGGTCATGAGATGGGCTTGTCAGGCTTGCGAACCCGTCCGCCCAGCTTCAAAAATGCGCTTGTGCAAAACATTGCCGGTGGCAACACGATGGTTTTTAACAAAGCCGCACGTGACGTTTTGCTGAGTGGTGGCGCTAAGGTTCGCGTGGTTGTCCACGACTGGTGGACGTATATGGCTGTCAGCGGTGCTGGCGGTGTAGTCATCAACGACCCGGCGCCTTCGCTGAAATACCGCCAGCACGAAGGCAATCAAATTGGCTCAAATCATGGCTTGGCGGCCCGCATTGTGAGGGCCATTCGGCTACTCCAGGGCGGATTTCGTCAGTGGACCGATATCAATATGAACGCGCTGCCAGCCATTGAATCCCACCTCACGCCTGAGAATCGCCAGGCTTTCCGTCAATTTTGCGCCATTCGGGCCGCCCCCCTCGTGCCGCGGTTGATTGGTCTGTTCAGGTCTGGCATTTACCGCCAAACAACACTCGACAACCTCGGCCTATATCTCGCCGCGGCATTGAACAGGCTTTAAGCGTATGACCATTCTTGTCACGGGCGGCGCAGGTTTTATCGGCGCCAATTTTGTTATTGATTGGCTTGCTGCGGGTCTTGAGCCCATCGTCAATCTCGACAAACTCACCTACGCGGGGAACCTTGAAAACCTTTCTTCGTTGAAGGGCAATAGCAGCCACGTCTTTGTGCGTGGTGACATTTGCGACCAGGGCTTGGTTGAGAAGTTGCTGGCTGAGCACAAGCCGCGAGCGCTGATTAACTTCGCCGCCGAATCCCATGTCGACCGCTCGATCCACGCGCCTGAAGATTTCATTCAAACAAACATCATTGGCACGTTTCGGCTGCTCGAGGCCGTCCGCGCCCATGTTGGCGCAATATCCGATGCCGAAAAGGCGGCTTTTCGTTTTCTTCATGTCTCGACAGATGAAGTTTATGGCTCGCTCTTGCCGACCGACCCCGCTTTTGCTGAAACAAAAAGGTACGAGCCCAACAGTCCTTATTCAGCCTCGAAGGCGGCGTCTGACCATTTGGTGCGGGCGTACCATCATACCTATCACCTGCCGGTATTGACGACGAATTGCTCGAATAATTATGGGCCATATCAATTTCCTGAAAAACTCATCCCACTGATTATTCATAACGCGCTCGCGGGCAAACCTTTACCCATCTATGGCGATGGGCAACAGATCCGCGATTGGCTATATGTCGGCGATCATTGCAGCGCCATTCGCGCAGTGTTGGAGCGTGGTCGCTTAGGCGAAGTTTATAACATTGGCGGCAATAACGAACGCGCCAATCTGGATACGGTCAAATCGTTGTGTGCGATTCTGGACGGGGCCAAGCCACGCGCCGATGGAAAAAAATATGCCGAGCAAATGACGTTCGTGAAAGACCGCCCAGGTCATGATCGCCGCTACGCCATTGACGCTTGCAAAATTGCCAACGAAATCGGATGGCGGCCCTCCGAAACACCCGACAGTGGGTTTGGCAAAACCGTCAAATGGTATTTGGATAACGATGCTTGGGTAAAAAATGTGACCAGCGGGACATACCGCGCCTGGGTCACCAAGCAATACCAGTGAAGTCCCCAAGATGAAGATCTTGCTTCTGGGTGCTCATGGTCAAGTCGGTTGGGAGGTTGCACGAGCACTCACCTCGCAAGATGTGCTGACCTATGGACGCGCCCAAGCTGACCTTTCCGACCTTGAGGGCTTGCGTGGTGTTGTGCAACGCGCCAACGCTAACATCATTATCAATGCCGCCGCTTATACCGCCGTCGACAAAGCCGAGACCGAGCGCGATATGGCCGAGCGCATCAACCACGACGCTGTTGCGGTTTTGGCCGCCCACGCCAAACAAACAAACGCTCTTCTGATCCATTACTCGACGGACTATGTATTCGACGGTGCCAAGCCCCAACCTTATGTCGAGATCGATGCGCCCAATCCGATCAGCGTCTACGGAGCGACTAAGCTGCGCGGCGAGCATGCGATAGCCGCTAGCGGCTGCCACCACATTATTTTTCGCACCAGTTGGGTATATGCCGCCCGCGGCCATAACTTTATCAAAACCATTCTGCGGTTGGCCCAAGAACGCGAAGAACTCAAGGTCGTGGCGGACCAAGTGGGGGCACCTACCAGTGCTGCTTTGATCGCTCAGGTAACCGCCCAAGCCCTCAGCAACCCAGCATTATCGGGGACCTATCATCTTACGGCGTCCGGCGAGACCACGTGGCATGGGCTGGCCGTGGCGGCCTTGGCTGAGGCTCGGCGCTTGGGTTTGGCCCTCAAGGCCGGGCCAAACCAGGTCAAGCGTATTTCGACGACGGACTATCCCACGCCTGCCAAGCGGCCTGCCAATTCCCGTTTGAATACGGATAAGCTAAGAACAGCGCTGCGGCTGGCATTGCCGGCCTGGGAAGATCATGTGCGTCGCGTTGTTGGCGCACTCGTTAACGAGAGCAAGACATAAGAATGGCACGTAAAGGCATAATTTTGGCGGGTGGCGCAGGCACGCGCTTGCATCCGGCCACGTTGGCGGTTTCCAAACAGCTGCTACCGGTATTCGACAAGCCCATGATTTACTATCCGCTGAGCACGTTGATGTTGGCAGGAATTCGCGATGTGCTGATTATTTCTACGCCGCAAGACACCCCGCGTTTCGAGCAGTTGTTGGGTTCTGGCGCGCAGTGGGGCATGACCTTCACCTACGCCGTGCAACCCTCTCCCGATGGCTTGGCGCAAGCTTTCATCATCGGTGAAAAATTCATCGGCAACGATTTGTCGGCACTCATCCTGGGTGACAACATATATTACGGGCATCAATTTCCAGAATTATTGGACTCTGCTAATGCCCGGACGTCAGGATCCACCGTGTTTGCATATCACGTCCATGACCCTGAAAGGTATGGCGTGGTGGAGTTCGATGACAACGGCAAGGCCATTAGCATTGAAGAAAAACCCCAATCGCCGAAGTCCAGTTACGCCGTCACGGGCCTTTACTTTTATGACACAAGTGTCGTGTCGCTGGCGAAGTCGCTCAAACCATCCAAACGCGGAGAGTTAGAGATTACCGATCTCAATCGGCTATATTTGGCGCAAGGCAATTTGTCGGTCGAAATCATGGGCCGTGGTTATGCATGGCTCGATACCGGCACGCACGAATCATTGCTCGAAGCCGGGCAGTTCATCGCCACTCTTGAGCGCCGCCAAGGGCTAAAGGTTGCCTGCCCTGAGGAAATTGCTTTTCGCAACAAGTGGATTGATGCGCTTCAGCTCGAAAAACTTGGGAAAGCTTTGGCCAAGAACGACTATGGCCAGTATTTGCTGCGGCTGCTGAGCGAGCGGCTATTCTGATGAGCGTCACGCCCCTTCGCATTCCCGACGTGCTAGTATTAGAGCCGAAGGTTTTTGGCGATGATCGCGGCTTTTTCTTTGAAAGCTTCAATCAAAAAGTATTTGCCCAAACCACAGGCGTGACGTCTTCGTTTGTCCAAGACAATCATTCCAGGTCTATTCAAGGTGTGCTGCGTGGGTTGCATTACCAAATCAAGCAGCCGCAGGGAAAACTCGTGCGAGCGGTTTCGGGCGAAATCTTCGACGTCGCAGTTGACGTTCGCAAATCTTCGCCGACATATGGGCAATGGGTGGGTGAGCGGTTGTCGGCCGAAAATAAAAAGCAAATGTGGGTGCCAGTTGGCTTTGCCCATGGGTTCTTGGTGATCTCGCCTACGGCGGAAGTGCTTTATAAAACAACCGACTACTACGCGCCTGAGTTCGAGCGTTCAATTGCCTGGAATGACCCCACCTTAAGTGTCACTTGGCCCATCACTGGCGAGCCCTCGCTATCGGCAAAAGACAAGCAAGGCGCAAGTTTCGCAGCAGCCGAAGTTTTTAACTGATGGCGCATTTTTCCATCTCACCGACGGAGATGGCTGGCAGTCTGTGGCGCAACCGTAATCTAGTGGTGCTGCTGATCGCTCGCGAAGTTGCCGGGCGATATCGCGGCTCCGTCTTTGGTTTGGTGTGGTCGTTCTTCCATCCACTGCTGATGCTCGCTGTTTATACCTTTGTCTTTAGCGTGGTGTTCCAAGCGCGATGGGGTGGGCAGGGGGAGTCGAAGTTTGAGTTCGCTCTCGTCCTATTTGCAGGTTTGATGGTCTATTCGTTGTTTGCGGAATGTTTGAACCGCGCGCCAAGCTTGATTCTGAGCAATGTGAACTACGTCAAAAAAGTTATCTTCCCGCTGGAAGTATTGCCGTGGGTGACGCTCGGCGCTGCCCTGTTTCATCTGGCCATCAGCTTGGTTGTTTGGTTTGCGGCATTTCTGCTGCTGTTTGGCAAAGCGCATGTCACGGTACTTTTGTTGCCGGTCGTTCTGTTGCCCTTGATATTGCTGACGCAGGGGCTGTCATGGTTTCTGGCGGCACTTGGCGTTTACGTGCGCGATGTCACCCAAGTGGTTGGCGTGCTGACGTCGATGCTGATGTTCCTAACGCCGATTTTTTACCCGCTCGAGATTCTTCCGAAGCAGTTTCAATTTTGGCTGTCATTCAATCCGCTCACTTCAGTGATTGGCTGGGTGCGCGACATTTTAATGTGGAACCGCATCCCCGATTGGCAAACTTTCGGGTTGCTTACGCTCGGTGCATTTGTCGTGGCGTGGTTAGGTTTTGCCTGGTTTCAGAAGACCCGCAAAGGGTTTGCCGATGTCCTCTGAGCTCGCTATCAAGGCTGTCGGCTTATCGAAGTGCTACCAAATTTACGGCAAGCCCCATCATCGCCTGTTGCAATCTATCTTTCGCAGTTTTCGCACTTACTATCGGGATTTCTGGGCACTGAAGGACGTTTCCTTCGAAGTGAAACGTGGCGAGGTATTGGGGGTCATTGGGCGCAACGGCGCCGGTAAATCAACACTGCTCCAAATCATTTGCGGCACGGTCACGCCAACATCTGGCGCCGTTGAGGTGATGGGGCGCGTTGCAGCGCTGCTGGAATTGGGCGCGGGCTTTAATCCCGAGTTCACAGGCCGCGAGAACGTCTATCTCAACGCATCGATCATGGGCCTCACGCGAGATGAAACAGATCGGGCGTTTGATGGAATTTTGGCGTTCTCAGAACTCGCCGAATTTATCGATGAGCCGGTCAAGACCTATTCCAGCGGCATGTACGTGCGGTTGGCGTTTGCTGTTGCTATTCATACCAACCCCGACGTGCTGATTGTTGATGAAGCGCTGAGTGTGGGCGATGTCGCGTTTCGCAACAAATGTATCAGGCGCGTGCAAGATTTGCGCGCTCAGGGCACGACGATTTTGTTCGTCTCGCACGATCTCAGTACGTTGCAACTGATCTGTGATCGCGCGATTTGGCTTGAGAAAGGCGCGATCAAAGCAGCGGGCGACCCGGTCGCGGTTAGCCAAAACTATCATGCAGCCATGATGGGTGAAGTTGGTGCCACGGCGCAGCGTCCGTCCGTACCGCAGCAAAGAACCGACCATGCGCGCTTCACAGTCTTCAATTTGTTTCGTGGCGAGGGCGCCACGTTTCTTGGCGGGCAAGACATTGCGTTCAATTTTGAATTGGAAGCAATGAAGGCGCTCGAAAACGCTGTGTTTGCTGTGAGCATTTATCGAACGGATGGCGATTGGGTCATTGGCCAAACCAGCCGTGAGGCAGGTGTCGCTTGGAAACCCATCGCCGCCGGCGGGTCGGCGCGCGGTCAGCTCGTGCTTGAAAAGAATCTGTTGGCACCAGGCGATTACGCTGCGGCGTTTGGTGCGTATTCGGCCGATCTATCGATTTGCTATGCGCTAACCGAATTGAACGCGCACTTTTCGGTGCGCACCGATTTTCCAACGTGGGGCAAGATTCTGCACCCTGCGAAATGGATCATCCAGTCCTAAATCTCGTCGAGGGGTTTACTTTTCAGCCATGCGACCGTGCGCGCCAGGCCGTCCGAAAAAGATGTAGCGGGCGCCCAACCCAAATCTTTTTTTGCCCGCGCGATCGATAGGACGTTGCGCGGCACGTCGAAGCCGCGGGCGGGCGCATAGTTACGTTTACTTTTTAGTCCCGTCGCGCGTTCGATTTCATCCAAGACATCATTCAACGTTAAGCCAACGCCCGAGCCGATGTTGAACAGTTTTTCTGGGCCTCGATGGGCCGCGGCCTGAAGCAGGGCTTGCGTGACATCTCCAATGTAGACGTAATCACGCACCGTCGTGCCATCGCCCCAAATGTCGACGGTCTCGCCACGCAGGATTTTGCCCAGAAAGATGGCGATCGCACCTTGCTGGGCGCGCGTGCGCTGGCGCTCACCAAATGGATTAGAGACGCGCAAAATCGTGTAATCGAGTTTGTGCAAATCGAAGTACAGGTGGAGATATTTTTCAATGGCAAGTTTGCTGATGCCATACGAGCTAATGGGCTCGGTCGAATGCGTTTCTTCGACCGGAACTGTTCTGGGAATGCCGTAGACTGTGCCACCCGAGGACACAAAAACAATCTTTTTTACACCAGCGCTTACGGCACGCTCAAGAAGTCGCAAGGTGCCGATCAAGTTACTTTCGATGTCATACTTTGGGTCAGCGTTCGACGATTTTGGCAACGTCGTTGAGACGAGGTGGTAACACACGTCGCATCCGTCCAAGGCCGACGCAATGTGGTCCTCGTCGGAAAAATTTCCCTCGCGCCAATCGACTTTAGCCACGGTCGCGGGTTCGCTGAAAGGGGCTACGCCCGGTTGGTCGACCACGCGGACGCGGCGCCCCGCCGCTACCAGGGCGTCGACAAGATGCGAGCCGATAAAGCCTTTACCGCCGAGGACTAGGCTAGCAGGTGTAGACGATAGGGCCATATGGGGCGTTGTACTCAAGCGTTGCAACGATCACTCTAGTGCTAGCATCCTGCCGCTCAAAACCCAAAGGGCTTTGTCGCCAATGTCGGAGAATAACGCGCTGGCGCGCGTCCCATCCTAACGCTGAGGTTTGGGGGCTTGCTCGGGAGCTCATGCTGCAATGAAACACCTAAAAGGTTGCGCCTCGCGAAGGTCGCAACTATAACGCCGCGAGTACCCATTGTTTCCAGAGGCGGTTGTTTATGAGCGCGGCGTCTGCTCCTCCGCCAGCTGAGGCCAATCCAAATATGGCTATGCCCCGTGCCAATGGCGGCAATGGTGCGCGCTGGCTGGTGCTGAAAGCTGCGGTCACTTTTGCGTTGTTGGCGTATTTGGCGTCGAAGATCGACTTGGTGGGGCTTGAGACGAAACTGCGTACCTTGGCACTATCGCCCCTGGCTTTAGCGGCAGCCATCATTATGGCTGAAGTTCCCATCGTTGCGTTTCGGTGGATGGTGTTGGCACGGCGCACGGGTGCGCAAATGAGTTATATGTTGGCGCTGCGGCTGACCTTCGAAGGCTTATTTTTTGGGCAAGTGTTGCCTGCCTCCATTGGCGGAGATGTCGTGCGCGGATGGCTGGGAGCAGGCAATGGGGTTGCGCTCCAACCCCTTATTGCCAGCCTCATTCTGGATCGACTTATCGCATTGTTGGCGGCGGTGATGCTGATTGCTGCGGCCTTGCCATGGATCACCGCGACAACTCTGCAAATGAGCGCGCAAATTTCGATTGTGGTTGTTTTGGTTGTGCTCGGGGGCTTGTTTGTTGATTTGCTACCCCTGCCTGCACCTTTGAAAAACATTCGCCTTGTTAGCACTATCCGTGATTTGATTTCGCAAACACGTCGAAGCTTGTTCTCAAAAAGCGGTGCTGGTGCCGTTCTCATTTCGCTTGCAGTTCATGTTATGACGATTGTTGCTGTCACGGCCATTGCTGCAAGCCTGGGCGTGGGCGATGTTATCAGTGCTAGTGCGATTGTTGTGCCTGTCGCCTTGGTAGCGGCGGCGATGCCTGTCTCGGTCAATGGCTGGGGAGTGCGTGAGGGGGTGATGGTGGCTGGTTTTGCTGTTTTTGGCGTCGCTCAAACCGATGCCTTCTTAATCTCGGTGCTGCTGGGTTTCTCGGTCGTTCTCTCGGCAATGCCTGGCGGCCTGACGTGGTTGAATCTCAGATGAAAACACTTTCGTCACGACAAGAACAAACGCGAAAGCTATTTGATCGTATGGCGCCGGCGCGCGCATCGTGGATCGAACGCAATCGCTATTTTCATGAGGCCGACCAAGCATACATGAAGTTCCTGATCCCCAAAGGCTCGCGCGTGCTCGAGTTGGGGTGCGGCGATGGCCAGCTTTTGGCGGCCCTTAATCCTTCATTCGGCGTAGGTGTCGATCTCAGCCCGCAGATGATCGCGATTGCAGCGGCAACCTATGCGCAACTTGAATTTCATGCCGGCAATATCGAAGACGATGCTTTTCTAGAGACCATTACTGGCCCGTTCGATTATATCGTGATCTCCGACACCATTGGCCTGATCGAAGATGCCGAAGCGTTGTTTGAAACGCTGCATCGCCTTATGACCAATGAAACTCGGCTGATCCTCGCTTACTACTCCCATCTATGGGAGCCGGTATTGCGCGTCGCGGAATCGCTCAATCTTAAAATGCCGCAGGTCGACCAGAATTGGCTCTCAACTGCCGACACGACCAACCTTCTGGCGTTGGCAGATTATGAGGTCGTGCGCGAGGAGTGGCGTCAGCTCGTGCCGCGCCGCTTGCTGGGAGTAGGCACTTTCATCAACCGGTTCATCGCGACTTTGCCAGGCATTCGCATGCTGTGTTTGCGCAATTATCTTGTTGCCCGACCCCTGCCGCGTTTGCCGCGCCCAGAGAAAATGCCATCGGCCACAGTGCTGGTGCCGTGTCGTAACGAGCGTGGGAATATCGAGAGTGCGGTCACGCGCTTGCCCAAATTTGCACCTGATATTGAGATTCTCTTTGTCGAGGGACACAGCAAAGACGGTACGTTTGAAGAATGCGAACGTGTAAAGGCCGCTTATCCTGACCGCGATATCAAAGTGTTTCGCCAGCCCGGCAAGGGCAAGGGCGATGCTGTACGCAAAGGGTTTGCCGAAGCGCGCGGAGATATTTTGATGATCCTGGATGCCGACCTGACGGTGCCGCCCGAAAGCATGCCGAAGTTCTACAACGCCATCGCCTCAAGCCGCGGCGAGTTCATCAATGGCACGCGGATGGTCTATCCCATGGAAGACACGGCTATGCGCACGCTCAACAACATAGCCAACCGCGGCTTTGCTAAAATTTTCTCGTACCTGCTCAATCAGCGATTTACCGACACTCTGTGCGGAACAAAGGTGTTGTGCCGACGAGACTACGACCGTATTGCAGCTAATCGTCATTACTTTGGCGATTTTGATCCTTTTGGCGATTTCGATCTTATCTTCGGCGCGGCCAAGCTGAACTTGCGTATTGTCGAGGTGCCTATCCGCTATGCGGGTCGGTCTTACGGCGAAACGCAAATCTCGCGCTTTACACATGGCTGGCTCTTGCTGCGCATGGTGCTCTTCGCCTGGCGCAAATTGAAAGCTTTCTAGCCATGACCGACAGCGTCGACGGACGCATCGCCGAGCATGGCCGTCAGTGGCGCAAGAAACCAGCGTTGCGCGACATCTATGTTGATCTCTATCGACGTATGGCCGCGGCTCGTGCAGCCGGTCCGACGCTTGAAATCGGCGGGGGCTCGGGGATCTTTAAAGAGTTCGCCCCAGATACAGTGGCCACCGACATTCTGACAGCGCCCTGGCTGGATGCGGTGGTCGACGCCCAGACGCTGCCCTTTGCCCCCTTAAGCTTTGCTAATGTCGTAATGTTTGATGTGCTTCATCACATCGAATTTCCGCGCAAATTTTTCAGCGAGGCGTCCCGCGTGCTGAAACACGGCGGGCGCATTATTATGGTCGAGCCGGGAATCTCGCCCTTGAGCTGGCTGTTTTATAAGCTGCTTCACCCTGAGCCGGTGCTGATGGGTGATGATCCGCTGCAAGATGGCGCGCCCGACCCGACGCGCGATGCTTTTGATGCCAATCAGGGCATACCGACGTTGCTGTTTGGTCGCCACCACGCTCGCTTCGAAGTGATGTTCCCGGAATTTCAACTGATCCAAAAGAGTTGGCTTAGTTTGCTCGCCTATCCGTTGTCGGGCGGCTTTAAGCCCTGGAGCCTGATCCCTCATGCATTGGTCGCGCCCGTGTTGCGCATCGAAGACACCTTAGCTCCAGCGTTGGGCGGATTGGTGGGCTTTCGACTTTTGATTGTTCTTGAGAAGCGTGGTTCGATTTAGCTTTGAATAATGCGCATGCGAATTGTGGGTGATAAAATTCAGTTTAGTCGTGCTGAATTGACCTACGCCGCTGATGATGAAGGGTAAATCTTCGGCTTTAAAGAACGCTACGAACCACCCGAATACCCGATACCACACGAACCTTCTCAAGAAGACCTTGAAGCCGAGCGCCGTTGGGCTCTAAGTAGGGGCCGCTAAGGTTTCGTAGGCTCCTCTGACACACATGACGGCGCAATTTTTTTACCGACGCGATCTCGATTTTTTGCTCTATGAGGTTTTGAACGTCGAGCGGTTTTGCGAATGTTCAAGATACACGGCGCATGATCGCGCATCGTTTGATGCCGTCTTGGATGCCGCCTCTGCTGTCGCGGTCGAGCAGTTTGCACCACATGCGGCGCGATCCGACGCCAACGAGCCCACCTTCGATGGTACGCGCGTTCATCTGATTCCAGAAATCAAAACCGCGCTCAGCGTCTTTGTTAATGCTGGGTTGATGGCCGGCACTTTCGACGAGCAGTTTGGCGGGCTGCAGCTACCCGTCACTATTGGCCAGGCGATGAGCGCGATGTTCTACTCCGCCAACATCTCCACTGCAGGTTACCCCATGCTGACCATGGGTGCTGCTAATTTGCTGGCAACGTTTGGAACGCCGGATCAGAAAAACACCTACGTGCGCCCGATGATCGCTGGTCGGTGGTTTGGAACCATGTGCCTGTCTGAGCCGCAAGCCGGATCATCATTGGCTGATATTACAACCAAGGCCACGCCCAGCACTGAGGGTGATTATCTGATAACCGGTACGAAGATGTGGATTTCGGGCGGCGAGCATGACCTGACCGAGAATATCATCCACTTGGTGCTGGCGAAAATTCCAGGCTCACCGCCGGGCGTGAAAGGGATCTCCCTGTTCATCGTACCTAAGTTTCGCGTCAACCCCGATGGTTCGCTGGGCGCGCGCAACGGCGTTGAATTGGCAGGCCTTAATCACAAAATGGGATATCGCGGCACAGTCAATACCGTGCTGAATTTCGGTGAACGCGACGAATGCCGGGGCTTACTGATTGGTGAGCCGAACAAGGGCTTGTCGTACATGTTCCATATGATGAACGAAGCGCGCATTGGTGTGGGTCTGGGGGCAACCATGTGCGGCTATGCCGGGTATTTGGCCAGCCTGGCTTACGCCCGCGACCGCCGCCAAGGCCGCCCGGCCAGCGCCAAAGACCCCACTTCGCCACAAGTGCCGATTATTGAGCATGCCGATATTCGCCGCTTGCTCTTGACGCAAAAATGCTACGTCGAAGGAGCGCTGGCGCTTGAACTTTATTGCGCCAGTTTGGTTGACGAGCAACGTACTGAAAGCGCATCACAACGACTTAAAGTCGTCAACTTGTTGCTCGATATTCTCACGCCGATTGCCAAATCTTGGCCATCAGAGTTTTGCCTTGAGGCCAACAAGCACGCGATTCAGATTTTTGGCGGTTATGGATACACGCGCGATTTTCCTGTCGAGCGCCTCTACCGCGACAATCGCCTGAATGCCATTCACGAAGGCACGCACGGTATTCAAGGCCTCGATTTGTTGGGTCGGAAAGTCGTAATGGAAAATGGTGCCGCCTTTCAGGCGCTTGAGATTGAAATATCACAAACTATTCAATCAGCAGGACGCGTGGCAAGCTTGGAAGAATTTGCCGTAGCCCTTCAGGCTGCGTGGGCGCGGACGGTTGCGCTGACGCGAGCCCTGATCGACGCACGAGTGCAGTACCCACAAACAGCCTTGGCTGATGCTGGAGTTTATCTCGATATGTTTGGTCATGTGGTCATAGCCTGGATGTGGCTGCGCCAAGCCCTTGTCGCAGCGGCGACAACACCAGCCTATGACTCTGATCGCGCCTTTTACAAGGGCAAGTTGGCAGCCTGCCGATTCTTCTTCCGTCGCGAGTTGCCCAAAACCGAAGCGCAAGCCCGGCTTCTGTCCAGTCTCGATGACACCGCACTGACCTTGGAAGAGGCTGGGTTTTAGCGGCTTTCAGGATCTACCGCCGCCCATCGGACGGCGGCAAAGCTCAGGTCGTCAATCCGTTGCTGGGCTCGATGAATAGCGCCATGCTGCCCATTCAGTCTGGGGAGGCTGCACACATGGCTCAATGGCGACAATTTGCAATCGGACTGGTGGCCGGGCTTGTCAGTTCATCTGTTGCCTTTGCTAAAGGCGACGTCGAGCGCGGCCGGGCCATCGCCATCGAATGTTTTGCCTGTCATGGCAAAGACGGCAACGCGCCTTCCACCAGCAACCCCAAAATCGGTGGTCAGCACGAGCGCTACTTGGTGCTGGCACTGAAGGAATACAAAAACAACGGCCGCAAAGAATCGCTGATGCGCGGTGCGGTCCTCAAAATGACCGACCAAGAAATTGAGGATGTGGCGGCCTACTACGCGGCACAAAAAAGCTTTACTGAAGCCGTGGCAAAGCCCGGCGCTGCACCAAAATCCCCAGCCGCGGGAGGCCCGCCGCCGGGCGGCCCAGGGCCTGCGGGACCGGGCGCATTCCGGGTCGACAAGGTCGAACGGAAAGCGACATTTGTCGCGTTGTTAGCTCAAGCGGTTGACGCTAACAAGCAAGCCAGGCCTTTGAAGGCCGATGCGTGCCCCAAGATTGATACGGCAATCGCTGCCACTGACTCCGACAATGATGGCTTGGCCGATGCATTTGACGCCGCTCCTAATGATGCGGGTGAATTTGTGCGCGACGTCAATGGCGACGGCCGCTTTGAGATTTGCAGCATTCAACAAATGCAAGCGATCTCGACTCTGGGTATGGGAGATGGAAAAAAATCAACGCTCTCGGTTGATGAACGAATGAGGCGGAATTACGAATTAGGTCGCGATCTCGATGCTGCAGTGATTGTGAATTTCCTGCCGATTGGCAATTGCGGGCCTGACGACAATTGCATGATGGCGCGGGGTAAATATGGCTACATGGGTGTGTTTGACGGCCGCAATCATTTCATCCGCAATCTGAATGTTTCACTGCCCGAACGTGGCGGTGTGGGACTGTTTGGTGTGCTCGGCGAAACGGGCGTGGTGATGAACCTCACCGTCGACAACGCAAAAGTTGAGGGCCGCGCCGGTACGGGCGGCGTGGTCGGCGCCAACATGGGCACAGTTTATAATGTGCACTCAAAAGTCAGCATCAAAGCAGGCCTTGCTGTGGGCGGTGTCGTCGGCGGCAACTCTGGTCTTGTGGCCATGTGCACAGCTGAAGGCGATATTGCTGCGCAGCAAGCCGCTGGTGGCGTTGTGGGCGACATGACGGGCGGCGTTTACCGCTGCACATCCAAAGTGAACGTTTCTGGCAATCGTGCCTTGGGCGGCCTCGTTGGCTTGAGCACCTTTGGCATGATTTTCGATAGCTCAGCGTCAGGAGCGGTCACGGGCACCAGTGATTTGGGCGGCTTGGTGGGCATGAACACCGATGGTTCAGTGAACAACAGCTCGTCAACATCCACAGTTACCGGCGAGACCAACAACATTGGCGGGCTGGTGGGCTTTAACTCGCTCAGTGTTGTGCGCAATAGTTATGCGACAGGAACAGTATCGGGAGCCGACACTGTTGGCGGGTTGGTGGGCCGCAACAACGGCGTCATCCGCCGCAGTTATGCCGCAGCCACGATCAAGGGAGATACCAATACTGGCGGGCTAGTTGGAATCACCGTGGATGGCGAAGAAAAAGCATCCTTCGGCAGTGGTACGGTCGCCGATATCAAAACCTTAGACTCTGAGAAATCTGGGTGGGCGCCCAAGGTCAATATCTCGCATAATATGCTCGACTTTTACTGCGACACCAATTTCAGCGGAGCAATTGAGCCCGCCGAACGCGTAGCGCAAAATTATGTGTGGGCCTTCGACAAGCCCGGTGCGCCGCCAAGCCTGCGTTGCGGAACCAAAACGAACTAAACCTTTGTAGGAGCCAACCATGTCTGTCATCGCCTTGCTACCGCGTCGCCACGCTTTAGGTTTGGCTGCCGCGAGCGCGCTTGTTGTTCCACGATGGTCAACTGCTGCTGATGCGCGGGTGTCCAACGCGACGCCGTTTGCCAAAGGCGATGTGATTGTTGCGGCGACCGTCATGGACAATCCTGACGACGACCATGCGGGCACGGGCCGCTTGCTGCAGTTTGATTCCGACTTGAAACTCAAAGGCACGTTGTGGATCAAGTCGACTAACCACAAGCTGAGTGGCTTGACGTTTGGACCCGACAAAACGCTCTATGGCTTTGCGCCGCTTAATCATGCGGTTGTCGAAGTGGGGCCCGACGCGAAGGAGCGCCCGCTGTTTACGTTTGCCGACCGTGCCTTTAGCAATATCTCGTTCCCAAAAGACGGCACGATATTATTGGGCGAGCATTTGGTCGGGAGCAAAACAGAATCGCGTTACGTCTCAACTAAATTGCCACTCATTAAGGGGCGTACGGTTGTTGGCGATGGCCACGTCTATCGCTTCTCGAAGGATCGCAAGCAAATCGAAGAATATGCCACCGACGTTCATGGCGGTATGGAGGGCTATCACGGCGTGACCAGTCTTGTGTTAGCCGACAACGATACTCGCGCGATTTATATTTCCGAAACCGGAAATCGCATTTTGCAGTACGACCTGAAGAATAAAAAGCAACTACCCGACTTGGCCGTGTTCAACGATGACCCCCAGGTGCGCATGTTGTTGTGGATGACGCGGATGAACAAAGACACGCTGCTGGCAATTACTGGAGGAAGTATGGTGACGATTGACCAAAATACCGGCAAGGTCTTGCGAGAATTTAAAATGGGCAGCTTTGGTTGGGCGGCGGCGACGCCGTCGATCGATGGGCAGTTTATTTTGGTCGGTAACTTTATGGATGGCGATATCGCCAAAGTCAGTGTCAAGGATGGCTCGGTCGTGGCGCGCAATAACATCGGTGAGAAGCGCTCTCTCTCCGGCGTTGCGCAATTTCCCGGTTAATAAAGGTTCGGAGCAAGAACAATGATCATGAAAATCATCAAAGGCCTGGCGCTGACTTTTGTGGCGCTCGTCGTAATTGTTGTGTTGGCACTCTTCGGCATCTTTCTTACTAGTAACAACCAGAATGTTGAGGCCTTTGCTCTGGCGCCGCCTGCGGCCAAAGAGGCAACGGAGCCCGATGATGGCATCTTGATTTTCGGGGCGTCGCGCAACACCGGCCTAGATGTGGCTGAAATCCTCGCGGCGCGCGGCGATAAGGTCACAGCTGTCGTCCGTCCAAACTCAAACACTGAAGAGTTGAAAAAACTAAATGTCACCTTAGTGCCCGGGGATGCGCTCGACATGGAGTCCGTGCGCGCTGCGATGGCGGGCAAAAAGTACCGCGCCGTTTTAACAACGATTGCCTGCTTTAGCTGCAATCCCAAGCCCGACTATCTTGGCAACAAAAATATTTTCGATGCTGCGAAGGAGGCTGGCCTCAATCGGGTTGTACTGGTCACCACCATCGGTGCTGGAGATAGTTTTAACTCCGCACCGCTGCCGGCGCGGCAGTTCCTAAAAGACATGTTGCCACTCAAAACCCAAGCCGAAGATTATCTCAAGTCGCTGGCGTTGGATTACACTATTATCCGTCCGGGCGGCTTGAAGACCGCCAAGCCTACGAGCCGTGCCATATTGTCGGAGGATCGTAAAACCTCAGGGATCATCACACGTTCGGACTTGGCCGGATTGATTGTCGGCGCGCTCGATGACCCGCGCACAATTGGCAAAACACTGGCGGCCATCGACCGCGATTTCAAATTCCCATTCGATATGCGATAGGAGTTAGGCACATGTTCCACAAATTTGTCTTTCAAACAAAAACCGAACGGCGCTTGGCGGTGTTCGCAGCATTAATCTCATTTCCGGCAATCTATGGTGCCTATGCCTTAGCCGCCGATACGGTCAAAACCCAGGTGGTGCAAGACACCAGTATTTTTAGCAAAATCAAACCCGACGTCCTGGCCATAATCGAAAAGGGCGAGGCTGATTTTCTAGCGCGCGACCCTCAGCGCTTGGCTGATTCGGTCACCGAAGATTTCACCTGGTACCGGGTTGCCCCGGATGGTCCCAAGCTCGCCGTTCAGGGCCGCGCCAGCATGGTGAAAATGCTGGAACAATTTTTCAACGCTGATGCTCCTGCCGGGTTTCAATCTAAGGTTTACCGACTGGGGATGGTTGGGAACATTTTGGTCCAAGTGGAGGTCGACAAGTACGACTCCAAAACCGAGGGTAAGGTGGAAAAAACCTCCTTAGAACTTTACGAGTTCCGGGATGGCCGTCGGTTTCGCGAATGGCGGCTCACCCCAACCAATAGCCCATTTGATAAGTAGGGTTTAATTTGCGCCGAATATCTGTCGGTCGAATTCAAGCCTGGAATTGTCGCAATTTGTATCGGTTTTTCTGATGTAAATCAGCGACTTGCTATATTAGAATAACACTGGTGATGGCCATTGTTATTTGGCCGTCTATCCCACATTGTCGGAGTGGGGGGCTTTAGGGGACCAGCGTTGTCGACCGAGACGTATCGAATAGCCATTGTGGGTTCCGGGCCCGGCGGCCTCAGCGCAGCCGCGCACGCCGCAAAGCTCGGGGTGAGCCACGTGCTCCTCGAGCGCGCCGACCATTTGTCCGATACGATCTACAAATATCAACGCGGCAAATTTGTGATGTCGACCCCCGACATTTTGCCTTTGCGTTCGGACGTCACGTTTGCAGCAGGCAAGCGCGAGGCCATCCTCGGTAATTGGGATCGCCAGATCGCTGAGCTGAAAACCAACGTTCGCTATAAATCCGACGTCGTTGAAATCAAAAAGGCCGAAGGCGTTTTTAACATTCGCCTCGCCGATGGCGACACGGTGCAAGCTGAAAATGTGGTTCTTGCCATTGGCCTGCAAGGCAACCTGAACAAACTCACCTGCCCCGGCGGGGACTTACCGCTGGTTCAATATCAGCTCGACGATCCTGGCGAGTACGAAGCCGAGACCATTGTCGTGATCGGTGCGGGCGACGCGGGTGTGGAAAACGCCGTGGCATTGGCCAAACAAAATTCAGTCGTGATTATCAATCGCGAAGCTGAGTTCGCTCGCGTCAAACAAGGAAACCTGACGCTTATTCTCAACGCAATCGAGAAGGGCGACATACAGTGCTACTATAATGCGGAACCCGCGCGCGTTGAGCCCAATGCGATCATCTTGAATACCGCTGACGGTGAGGCGCGCGTGCCATGTGACCGCATTATCGCGCGCATCGGCGCGTCTGCGCCGCGCAAGTTTGTAGAATCGTGCGGCATCAAGTTTCCGAATGCCGATCGCTCGGCTTTGCCCGAGGTGAGTTCGACTTACGAGTCCAACGTGCCGGGTTTATATATCGTCGGCGCGCTGGGCGGCTACCCGCTTATCAAGCAAGCGATGAACCAGGGCCTTGAGGTGGTCGAATACATTCTAGGCAACAAACTTGCTCCGGCGGACGAGCCGTTGCTTCAGAGAAAATTTGCAGGGCTAGGCGGCGCCGACGTCGATGCCATCATTGCCGAAGCGCGCGGCGCGATCCCGGTTTTTGCCAGCCTGAACCCACTCCTGCTTCGCGAGACGTTGCTTGAATCGGATGTTCATGTGTTAAAGAAAGATGCGATTGTCTTTAAGCGCAACGACTACACCAGCAGCTTTTTCACGATTATGCGCGGCAGTGTGGGCATCCAGATCAATGCGCTGGACCCGAGCGTCGTGGTTACATTGCCGACCGGCGCATTTTTCGGCGAAATGGGGTTGATTTCTGGGCGTCGGCGCTCAGCGACGGCGGTGGCGACCAGCGACTGCGTGCTTCTGGAAACGCCACGACGCACCATGTTGAAATTGATCAAGTCGGTCGACAGCGTGCGACGTACGCTTGATCAAACTGCGATCATGCGCCAGGTCCAAACACACTTAGCTCCCGGCGTCTCGGTGGCTGATCTGCGCCCCATGGTCGAAACCGTAGAGTTGAAACGCTACAAGCCCGGCGACGTCATCTTCAATCAAGGCGACAAAGGTGACGATATGCATCTGATCCGCGCCGGGTCGTGCACGGTTTCCATGCGGGTGGGTGGCCGCGACATCGTGTTAAGTTATGTGCCGTCGGGCAATTACATCGGCGAGATGGCGTTGCTGTCCGACGCTCCGCGCTCTGCAACTGTCAAGGCGGCGCACGCCACGGAAACAATTCGAATACAGGGAGATGCCTTTAAGGCGCTCCTCGACTCACAGCCGGCGTTGAAAGCAAAAGTCGAAGCCAAGTTCCGTCAGCGCATTATGCAGAACGAGCAGATGCAACGCCGCCCCGAGGCCGGAAACATTATTCAGTTCCTCATCGAACAGGGCGTTGGTGAGGGCACCGATGTGCTGCTGATTGACGAATCTTTATGTGTCCACTGCGATAACTGCGAAAAGGCCTGCGCCGAAACGCATAAGGGTATATCACGTCTCGACCGAGAAGCGGGGCCTAGCTTTGCCAATATTCACGTTCCAACCTCGTGTCGGCACTGCGAGCATCCGCATTGCATGTCAGACTGCCCGCCCAATGCCATTCACCGTGCACCCGACGGTGAGGTGTTCATTGACGATAGTTGCATCGGATGTGGGAACTGCGAGCGCAACTGCCCCTATGGCGTGATTCAGTTGGCGTCACCGCCAGAAGAAAAGTTCAACCTCTTTTCGTGGCTGCTGTTTGGAAAAGGCCCCGGCCCTGGCGAAGAGATGGCCTATGAAGAACTCAAGTACGCTGGCAAACCCCACGCCGATAAGCAAAAACGTGCGGTGAAGTGTGACATGTGTAAGGACATCGATGGCGGCGCTTCATGCGTGCGGGCGTGTCCGACAGGCGCGGCCATGCGGGTCAGCCCTGAAGAATTTATGTCTGTGGCGCTGTTGGGGTGATGAGTTAAGCCCATGCGCGAATCAATCCTGATCTATCGCAATCACCTCTACCTCAAGCTTGCAGCGCTGGTGTCGCTAGTGGCAACGACGGCGTACGTCTGGCACACGCCATTCGAGAGGCCTAATGGCGGCACCTGGTTGGGATATACGCTCGGCGTTGTTGCAGGCGGCTTGATGATTTGGCTGGCGTGGTTTGGCGTGCGCAAACGCAAATACGGCATTGGCAAGCTTCGGTTGGAAGATTGGCTATCGGCGCATGTGTATATGGGCCTGGCGTTGGCCATAGTGGCCACGCTGCATGCAGGATTCCAGCTGAACTGGAATGTTCATTCCGCGCTGTATGTCCTGATGATGATCGTGATCATCAGCGGAATTGTTGGCGTTTATTTCTATATTCGATTTCCTATCATGCTGACTGAGAACCGCCGTGGCATGACGGCGGAGGTTATGCTGACACAAATCACGGATCTCGATCGTGAAATTCGCCAACTCGCCATGGGGTTGGATGATGCAACTAACGCGGCCGTTTTAAAGGCGAGCCAAGAAACAATTGTCGGCACAACTTTGTTTAGTCAGTTGCGCGGCTTTGATGAGGATTGCGAAACCACTCAAGCGCGACGGTTTGTCGAAGATAGCGAAGGCAGTGGCGAAAGTACGAGCCGCCGCCAGCTTCTTACGCGGTTGGTGCGCAAAGAAGAACTACTGAAACGTATCAGGCGCGACGTACAGTTGCGTTGTTTGCTCAAAACTTGGCTGATATGTCACGTGCCGTTTTCGGTGGCAGCGCTGATGGCGTTGGCCGTCCATGTCGTCACCGTGTTTTATTACTGGTAACGAGCATGCAGTGCGTTATCCGTAACATCATCCGGAAAAGCCGTGGCGGCATTTCTGCCAAAGAACAAGTGGTTGACGCCGACATTCTTCTCATTGGACGCGGAAACGATTGCGGAATCCATTTGCAGGACCCACGGGTGTTGTTGCGCCATGCGGAGCTTACACTTCGTAAGGGGGACGTTTACGTCGCGCCCGCATCGGGGGCCGACGTTCGCGTCAATGGAAACCTGACGCAGATGGTCAAGCTGTCCGTCGGCGACGTCATCAGGATTGGCCCTTATGATCTCACGCTTGAGGCCAATGACCAGCACGGCAAAGTTACGATAGCGGTCGAACTAATTGATGCCCTGGCCGAAGACCTTGGCCTCATACTCGCGCAATCAGCCATTCGTACGGGCCGCATTTCGCTACGTGCAATGTCATGGGCATTTGCAATAATTGTGCTTGCGGCGCTGTTTGTTGCTCCGCTTGTCACAAATCTGTTTCATGTTTCTTCCCCGAGCAACACCTTGATGAGCAGGAGCGAGAGCAACGTAGCAGCTGCGCCGACGGAAATGTGGTCAAGCGGCGGCATTTCAGCGGCACATAAATTTTTCGGAGAGTCATGCGAAACCTGCCACGTCACCCCCTTTGTGCCCGTGCAAGACATCACGTGCTTGGGGTGTCACGAGAGTGTTGAGCATCATGCAGACCCTGTGAAGTTCGCGTTTGCTTCATTTGAAGGCCGCGCCTGCCAAAGCTGTCACAAAGAACATCAAGGCAATCAGACTATTGCGCTTTCAAACCAAGACTTCTGTGTCGACTGCCACAAAGACTTCGCAGCGCGCGCGCCCAAAAGCGAATTGCTGCCGGTCGCCGATTTTGGCACTGCGCACCCTGAGTTTAAACCAACTGTTGTTACCGACGCGGCGCTATTGGCGTTTAATCGCGATCAGTTTATTAGCGCTACGTCGCCTCCGCGCGAAGATTCCAGTCTCGATTTCCCACATAGCAAACATTTACGTGCCGAAGGCGTGCGCGACCCCGCGCGCGGGAATGTTCAACTAAAATGCCAGAACTGCCATCAGCCTGAAGGTGGCGGCGCGTACATGTTGCCCATCTCATTCGAAAAGCACTGCCATCAATGCCATGCGTTGAAGTTTGATGTTTATGTCCCCGACCGAGAGCTGACCCACGGCAAACCCGAGGAAATGTTTAAGCAAGTGAGCGATGTTTATGACGCTGTGGCCATGCGAGGTGGGTACGAAGAGCCCGAAGCGCCACCTCTTATCCGTCGCCGCGCCGGCGAGCCGTTGACCCCAACCCAAAAGAAAGAAGCCTTGGATTGGTCCGCTGAAAAAACCAATGCCATTCTCAATGGCCGTTTTGGAAAGGGCCAGTGCGACGGTTGCCACAAGATTTTTGAGACCACGGCATCAAGCGGACCGACGGGCGCGGGCTGGGGCGTCGAGCCGGTTCTGGCGTCGACGAATTGGTACCCCAAGGCGCGTTTTGATCACGGTCGCCATCGCGACATGCAATGCGAAACTTGCCACCAGGCCAAACTGTCGGTGGCCTCCAGCGATGTCCTAATGCCATCGATCAGTACGTGTCGCTCGTGCCATGGGGGTGAACATGCCACCGACAAAGTGCCCTCGACTTGCATTTCGTGTCATGGGTTTCATCGCAAAGGCCTTGATCCAATGAAAAAGACCGCGGCCGAAGCTCACGGACCGGTTTCAAAGCCTGTGGCCAAGCCATGATGTTGCGCGGCACCACCTGCCTTAACCTTGTCCTGGCTGCTGTTTTGGGTTTTGCATCAGTAACGCGGGCTCAACAGTTGACCATCGACGATGTCGACCGTGTTGTCGGTCAGGCGTTGACCGAGGCGGCATCGCGCGGGGTTCGCAATGGGGCCATTAGCGTCACTGACCGTGTCGGCAATGTGTTGGGGGTCTATGTCATTAACCCCACACAAACGCCGATGATGAAGGTGGACTCTGGGCGCGGTATTCCGCTCGGCAACGGCCTCGAGCAAATCCAACTTCCCGCGACGTTCGGCAGTATCGCTAAAGCTATCACTGGCGCGTATCTTTCATCGTCGGGCAACGCGTTCTCGACCCGTACGGCCAGTTTGATCGTGCAGGAAAATTTTTACCCCGGCGAACAAGGTCAACCGGGCGGACCGCTGTCGGGCGTGCAATTCAGTCAGTTGCCGTGCTCTGACCTTTCAGCGTTCGGTACGGCACTCGGTGTCGGCCCGCGGCGATCGCCGTTGGGATTGTCGGCCGACCCGGGCGGCTTCCCACTTTATAAGAACGGCGTTGTTGTAGGTGGCGTAGGCGTGATGGCCGATGGCACCTATGGTCTCGATGGCATGATCGTCGATTACGACCGCAATCTCGACGAACTCATTGCCACGGCTGCCGTACGCGGTTTTGACGCGCCGGAAGACATCAAAGGGCACCGCATTACTGTTGAAGGCAAAGTCTTTCGTTATTCCGATCTCGACGCCACGGATTTGAACACCAATGCCACGAGCGCGTTAAATCTTGCCAACTACATTGCGGTGCCTGGCTATGCGCCTGCGGGTCGCCGGGCGGGTCATGTGTTTGGATCAGCCTCATCGGGTATTCGGCCCGAAGGGCGGCAAGAGTATCAGGCTATTGACGCCTGGGTCCTTGACGACGGTACTGGTGCTAATCGTTACGCACCGCGTGCCTCTTTGGCCCCCACTGTTGGGGGGCTAAACGCTATTGAAGCGCGCACGATCATCAATGACGCGCTGATGGTTGCAGTTCGCGCTCGTGCGCAAATCCGCCGCCCCTTGGGCAGCTTTGCACAAGTGAGCGTGTCGGTTGTTGATCTTGAATCCAACGTGTTGGCGCTGGCGCGCACGCCCGACGCGCCGGTGTTTGGCATCGATGTTTCTCTGCAAAAAGCCCGTAGCGCATTGTTCTTTTCCAGGCCCACAAGTGCGGCGGAGTTGCGCGCCATCGGTCGCCAAGACCTCATACCCGGAGTGTTGTCTATTGCGCCCTTAGGCACATACGTCGATTCCATGCAGGCCCTCCTGGGCGGCGCTGCTTTGACAAATGGGGTGGCTTACGGCGAACGTTCTGTCGGCAATTTAGCGCGGCCTTTCTATCCCGACGGCCTCAATGGCCTCGGTAACGGCCCGCTGGCGAAGCCGTTCAATGTGTGGAGCCCCTTCAATACCGGCCTGCAACTTGATTTGGTTGTTGGTGATATTGTGGCTCGGCTTGATGGCTCTGCACCTCCTGCTCAGGGCTGCACCGCGTTGCCGCAGGCAGCGGGCGCAGCGGTAGGCCCCACCCGCTTGGCCAATGGTTTGCAAATTTTTGCCGGCGGCGTTCCGATTTTTCGGGGTGAGCAATTGGTTGGCGCCATAGGCGTGTCGGGCGATGGCATCGACCAAGACGACATGATCGCGTTCCTCGGGTTGCACAATGCGGGGCAACGTCTCGGAACCGGGCTTGGCAATGCGCCAGCGGCACGCCGGGCCGACTCGGTGTCGGCGGGCGGCGTCAATTTGCGCTACGTAAATTGCCCATTCTCACCGTTTCTGAATTCACGGGAGCAGCGCGTATGCGTCGGCAAATAATTGCCCTGTGCGTTGCTTTGGCTGGCATCACGCAAGTTGCCGATGCGAGAGATCAAGATTCTGATCGCCGTCGCCCGGGCCGACCCGAGCCTCAGCGGCGCGATTTACCATCCATCGATCCTAATGCGGTCGCACCGCCCTCTCGCTCGTTGCCGCGCGAGACCATCCCCGTGCCCGATCGTTGGCGGATTGTTGAATCGATCGGCGTAAAAGATAACTGGCTCGATCCGTATAATCAGAACACGCTTAAGGCCGACCGGCCTTTGTTCGACGATTGGTTCATCAACCTCGCGGCAATCTCCGACACTGTCTACGAATTGCGCGCACTGCCCACGCCTGTTGGTTTTCAGTCGAGCGAGCGGGCAGGGTCGGTCGATCTGTTTGGCCGCGAAGACCAAAGCATCTTTAATCAAAACTTGATTACCTCTTTATCGTTCATCAAGGGCGACACTGCCTTCAAGCCGCCCGATCTGGAATTCCGCATTACGCCGGTGTTCAATTATAATCGTGTGAAGGTGTTGGAAGACCGCGCGCTGTTCATTGATCCGCGCCAGGGCACCAAACGCACCGATGGTCACATCGCCATCCAGGAATTTTTTGTGGACTACCACATTCGCAACGTGTCGGATCGGTTCGACTTCGACTCATTGCGAGTCGGTATTCAGCCTCTCACGCTCGATTTTCGCGGGTTCCTATTTCAAGATCAGCAACCCGGTATTCGCCTGTTTGGCACGCGCGATAACAACCTGTGGCAATACAACGTCGGCTGGTTCAAGCGACTTGAGAAAGACACCAACTCAGGCCTGAACACCTTTGCGTCTAAAATTCGCGATGATGATTTGGTGTTTGCCAACCTCTATCATCAAGACTTTCCCGTGCCGGGCTACACAGTCCAGGGTGTGTTCGTTTACAACCGAAATCGAGAAGGCAACGACAAGCCGTTTTATGACCATAACGGGTTTCTGCAACGCCCGGCCTCGATCGGTGTCGAACGGCCGTCAGGCTACGATGTTTACTACGCCGGCTTTAATGGTGATGGGCACTTTGGTCGCCTAAACTTAACGCACTCGTTTTATGCGGCTTTCGGCGACATTTCGGCCAACCAATTTACATCCATCACAAAGAATCAGAAGTCTAAAATCCGCAGCTTCTTTGGTGCCGTTGAACCTTCCATCGATTTCGATTGGATTCGTCTGCGCGCCCAAGCGTTGTACGCCAGCGGCGACGGCAACCCTTTTGACAACAAAGCGCGCGGCTTTGATGCAATTTTCGAGAACCCCCAGTTTGCCGGGGCCGAGACCAGTTTTTGGGTTCGCCAACCCGTTCCGCTGATTGGCGGCGGCGGCGTGGCCATGTCTGTCCGCAACGGGATGTTGATCAATCTGCGCACCTCGAAAGAACACGGTCAGTCGAACTTTATCAATCCAGGAACGGTGTTGCTGGGTGCGGGCGCTGATTTCGACGTGCTGCCCGAACTGCGCATATCGGCCAACCTTAATCACATCGCTATGGCCAATACGGCGGTGGTTGAGGTGCTGCGCAATCAGCCGTTGTCTTCGAAAAATGTAGGCTGGGACGCTTCTATCGCCGCCATTTATCGCCCAACATTTATTCAAAACGTCGTTTTTCGTGCTTCAGGCGCAACGCTGTTGGGCGGCGGCGGATTCAAAGATTTATTCGCCGTTGAGGGCGATCGCGGCAAACGCTTCTATTCTGTCCTTTTCAATTTAATTCTGACCTACTAGGCCGTGATGCGGGCGTTAGTCATATCGATTGTGTTCAGTTTAGTCGCGGGCGCCGCTTTGGCGTCGGAAGGCGAGCACGCGCGCCACATCGACTACCCCATTTATCCGCCCGCTCCGCGCCAACAAAGCCAAGCCGATGCCGATGCCAAAAGTGCCGGTTGCCTTACGTGCCATTTGCAAACCGACCAACCGACCATGCATGATGTGCAGGGGTTGGTCATCGGCTGCACGGATTGCCACGGCGGCGACCCCAAAGTGATGTTGCCGAGCGGCACAGCCAAGGCCGATAAAAAATATCGCGCCACGCTCGATGCGGCTCATGTCCAGCCGTTGTTCCCCGATAGTTGGAGTTATCCATCCAGTCGCACGCCCGAGCGCACATACACGTTGCTCAATCGCGAAAGTCCGCAGTTCATTCGCTTTATCAATCCGGGCGACTACAGGGTCGCGCGTGAATCTTGCGGCGAATGCCACCTCGAAATTATTCAGGCCGCCGAACGCAGCCTTATGGCTACGGGCGCAATGCTGTGGGGCGGGGCAAGCTACAACAACGGCATTTTGCCTTTTAAGAACTACATCCTCGGTTCAGCTTACACGACCAAAGGCGAGCCCGCCTCGGTTAAAAGCCCCGGGATTGTCGAGCAGTGGATGACCCGCGAGCGCGGCGTTTTACCACAGTTGTTTCCGTTGCCGTCGTGGGAGACCATCCCACCCGGAGATATCTTCCGCGTGTTCGAACGCGGTGGGCGCAACATCGTCACGCAATTCCCTGAAATTGGTTTGCCAAATATCGCCACGCAGGTGGGCAACATCCAACGTCTAGAAGAACCCGGCCGTCCCGACATCCGCCAATCCAATCGTGGGCCTGGCACCGGCTTGCGCATCGCCGTTCCGGCCATCAATATTCACAAAACGCGTCTGAACGATCCTTTTACGTGGATGATGGGAACCAACGACCAGCCGGGCGATTGGCGGTCATCGGGCTGCACGGCGTGCCACGTCGTTTACGCAAATGATCGTGACGGCTTGCACAGCGGGCCTTACGCCGCGCACGGGAATATGGGCGAGACAATCACGATCGACCCCACGATACCGAAGAACGAGCCAGGCCACCCGCTGGTGCATGCGTTCACCCGCGCCATTCCCACCAGCCAGTGCATGGTGTGCCACATGCACCAACCCAACATCTTTCTAAATTCCATGCTGGGTTACACCATGTGGGATTATGAATCCGATGCGCCCGCGTTATGGCCGGAGAAGCAGCAATATCCCACAGCCGCCGAAATGCGCACCGTGCTGAACCGCAATCCGGAAGAAGCTGCCACGCGCGGCAAGTGGGCTGATGTCGAATTTTTAAAAGACGTCAGCAAACTAAACCCAGGACTCAAAGACACACAATTTGCCGACTATCACGGTCATGGGTGGAATTTCCGCGCTGTGCTCAAACGCGACCGCAAGGGAAACCTGCTCGATAAGGATGGCGCGAAGGTTTCGTTCGACGATACAGAGAAATGGACCAAAAGCGTGATCATGAAGTCGATTCACGTCGAGAAGGGCATGCACTGCGTCGATTGCCATTTCGAACAAGACGCCCACGGCTCCGGCTACATCTATGGCGAAGTGGCCAATGCCATTGAGATTCGCTGTCAAGATTGCCATGGCAACGCCGATGCCTATCCGACCATGCGCACCTCGGGCCCCGCGGCCCGGCCTGGTGGATTTGATCTCACGACCTTGCGCGTTCAAGGCGGCAAGAGTCGTTTTGAATGGAAGGGGAGCGAGTGCGACAGGCCCGTGACCGAGAACCGCGATTGCAAGCTCATTCAACGCTCCGCTGTGAACCCGGGTTTGGAATGGGACATGAGTTTGGTGAAAGACTCGGTCAACCCCAACAAGCCCGATTACAACCCCAAAGCCGCTCGCGCCAAGTTAATGAGCAAAATCTCAACCGCCGACCAGGCCCAAACCTGGGGCCCCGGCGTGAAGCCTGCTGACCGTGCGCATAAAACGGATGAGATGGAGTGCTACACCTGCCACCTGTCATGGACCACCTCATGTGCTGGGTGCCACTTGCCCATCCAGGCGAACTGGAAGACCGAGCGGCATCATTATGAGGGTGGCGAAACGCGCAACTACGCCACTTACAATCCGCAAGTCGCGCGCGATGATATGTTCCAAATGGGTGTGCATCAAACCACCAAGGGAAATACAGTTGCTCCGGTGCGCTCAACCTCGGCCTTGATTTTATCCTCGACCAATATCAACCGCGAAAAAATTTACATTCAGCAAGCGCCCATCGCTGCTTCGGGTTATTCAAGCCAAGCGTTTGCGCCACACTATCCGCACACGGAGCGCAAGGAAGAAACCAAAACCTGCGAAGATTGCCATGTGTCTGCGGATAACAATAACAACGCCATCATGGCGCAGCTGTTGTTGCAGGGAACAAACTTCGTCAATTTCGTCGGTCACAATGCGTGGGTCGGCGCGCAAGGCGGCGTTGAAGCGGTGACCGTTACCGAGTGGGATGAACCGCAGGCCGTGATTGGCAGCTACTTGCAACGCTACGCATATCCGGATTGGTTCAAGCAACATGAAGCGCGCGATCGCAAACTCAAGAGCAGCCAAACGCATGGCGGCGGTACAGCTTCGTGCCTGCAATTGCGCGGTGAGTATTTGTATGTTGCCGAGGGCAAGCAGGGCATGCGCGTCTACGATGTGGCCTCAATTGCCAACAAGGGGGTGTCGCAACGCATTATTACGGCACCCTTTGCCGGCCCTGGTCACGACACACACGTGAGCAGCAAAAACGCCACCTGTTTGGCGCTGCCCACCAACCAACCTATCGCGCCTACCCGCATGTACGGCAGCGAAGAAAAGAAGAAATTGATGCTCGAGGACAACCAAGAGCAACCAATTCATCCGCTGTACTCTTATGCGTTTGTTACCGACGCAGTTGAGGGTCTAATCGCGGTGAACATTGATACCCTAGCCGATGGCGAGCCTCGCAATAATTTCCTCACGCGCGCCATGACGTGGAATGAGGGTGGCGTGCTGAGCGGCGCGCGGCACATCACCATCGCTGGCACGGTGTTTTATGTCAGCACTGACCAGGGCGTTGTGGTGCTGAACATGAACAACCCGCTCAAGCCGACAGTCATGGCAAACTTGCCTTTTGCTGGCGCGCGCGCCACAGCCGTGCAATTTCGGTATCTGTTCGTGACCGACAATGCAGGCTTTCATGCGGTGGATGTCACTGATCCCGCCCGCCCGCGGCGTATCGACAGCGCGAATGTACCGCTTGCCGATGGTCAGCGTATTTACGTGGCACGCACGTTTGCCTATGTGGCGGCTGGCAAAGCGGGCTTGGCTATTATTGATGTAGAAAAACCCGAGCAGCCCAAGCTTTATCAAACCTTCAACGCCGACGGAAAACTCAACGACGCGCGCGATGTGATTGTCGGTACCACCAATGCCTCACTTTTTGCTTATGTGGCCGATGGCGCCAACGGCCTGAAGGTGCTGCAACTGACATCGCCTGAAAGCCAGCCTGGCTTTTATGGCTTCAGCCCCGACCCAAAGCCGGAATTGATTGCCTGGTGGAAAACCAAATGGCCCGCGCTGGCGCTATCGAAAGGGCTCGACCGCGACCGTGGCGTTGATGAAACCGGCAATCAAATGGCGGTTTTCGGGCGCTTGGGCTCCAGGCCCTTCAACGCCGAGGAAGCCCGCGCATTTTATACCAAGTTCGGCAAGGTGTGGTCGGTTAGCAATGATTTGCGCCTTGACGATTTCCGAGGGTTATCTGCAACGGCAAAGACCGTCGGCGCAACGGGCGCGAACATCAGCACCAATTAGGTCAGCGATCACAACAAAACCCTGTTATTACTCCAGCGGCATATACCGCGCCGGTATGCTTGTATTTAGCTCATAAATAATAGCCAAAGGCCAACTAGAAAGGCTTTTGCTACGTCCGTGTCATGACGGCGCTGAAGGCTTGCAGCGCCGTCATGAACTGTTTGGGGCTATAGGCTTCGTCTTTCTCGACGGCGGCATATGCTTGGTTCAAGGCGCCCGACAAGTCTTTGTACTGCGGCTCGGAAATGATTTTGGCCAACTTCATGGCATCCAGCACCGACGATAACGCCATGGTTGCTTGCTCGGCGGCTGCGTAATCAACATAGTCGCCCTTCTGGCCGCGTTCGATCAACATGCTCATCAGCCCGCGCAGGTCGTTTGATTCAAAGCGCATGGCGCTTAGTTTATTGATCACGGGCGTGATCAGCTCGCGCAAGCTGCGTGCGGCAGTCAACGTCGCCTCATGGCCTTTCTGCGAGGCCTGATGCAGCGCTTTCGTGCGGGCCCGAAGTTGTTGGGCCATTGCCGGATCCGCTTTGTCCAACAGGGCTGCCAGCATAATCAGATTGGCATCGTTCAGGCGCGGAACGCCTGGTCCAATGCCATGACCGTCGCGCGCTTCCCAGCGCACATTCGACATGGGGTGGTGGCACGAGTGGCAATCAAAAAACACCAACTCTGGGAAGATGCCATCTTGGTTGCGCTTGGGGTCGAGCATTGCCTCCATCACGGAATCAACAGCGACCGCTTGGCCAATCGCCCACGTTTTAATGTGGTCGGGCATGCCCTTGCGCTTTGTGTAGTCGGCATCTATGCGGAAGTGCGCCGGTTGCGTCATGGTGTAGGTGTCGAGTTCAAATGCTAGGCGCGGGTGCCCAGCCCCCATGATGCGATGGCTGATCACACGGTCTTTGTCGCCCAGGTGGCACGACAAACATAACTTTGCGCGTGCCAGGGGTTGCTCGGTGGGGAACAACCCGGCGGCGACGTTCTTGGCATGATCGGCTTGGCCCGAGACGTGCACGCCCAGCCATTCTACCGCGCCGCCATGACACGACTCACATCCCACGCCGTCTGTGATTTGAAAGCCCTTGGCTCGGCGCGCTTCCGGAACATTGTCGGCGTGGCAGTCCAAGCAAATGCCGGCCTCATAGGCATTATTAAGCCCAAGGTTCTTTGCGATTCGTTTGGACTCCGCCGACATCAGTGTTTTGTAGGCTTTGGCGTGGGGGTCTTTTTCCTGCCAGGTGACAAACTCATTCTGTTGAACGGTGGAGTTTGGCCAAGGCTCCAGCGCGCCGTGGCAGCTGGACCCACCGCACGATGATACGCCTAAGTGAATATTGGCAGACGTGAAGGGCAGGGCGGGTGTGCTGGTTTGTGCGTGTGCGGTTAAGCATGCGGTTAGCCAGCCCAAAACAGCAACAATCCCAATCGTGCGCATTGTCCGGCCCCCACAACAAGATGACACAAGTTATATCATTTCGTTCAATTAGTTCAATATTTTGCGCCGGGTTTTGCCCAATGGTCGTGCCGGAAAATTGTATCAGCCGTCCACGAGGCCGATCCGCAAGCTGATGCGCCCCGTGGTGCCAGGGTTCTGGCTCACTAGACTTCCTGGTTGAACAATGAAGGGCCTGTCAGTGAACAAGTTTGACACAGCAAATCGCAGCAGCATCGAGTGGCCATTCCAGTCAAACGCATAGCGCCCGCCCGCTGAGAGCAATGCAAAGCCTTTCGCTTCAAGCGTGTTGGCGACATTGACTTCGCGGGGCCCTTGCCAGGATACGCGGCTATCAACAGACCAGCCAGGCGCCCACGACAAGCGATGATCGATACTTGCAATGCCCACGGTTGACGACACGGCGGCAGGCTTGCGCCCGACCAACCCGACGCTCACCAGTTGGCCCGACAACCTTGGCTTCATCGCCATAGCGCCAATGACCACGGATGTCCCGGGCATAAGCTCGCCGCTGAGTGAGACCTCAGCGCCCTGATGGTTCGCCTCACCAACAATCGCAAAAATGCCGTCTGGTTTTAGGCCATTCGTAAGTTTGGTCACATCAAAGCCTGCAACAGTCAGGCTTAAGCGTGGGGTTACCGCCCAGCGTGCACCGACCTCGTATTCTTTTGTGACGACGGGCGGCAAAACTTCGGAACGATTGACAGCGTTCTGCGGGGCGATACCGCTTTCCTCAACGCCTTTGACGGTGTTGGCAAAAACCGTCAGCGCGTGGGTGGCCGCAAACACCGCCGATGCATTATAAAACCAGGTGTTATCGGGGCGCTTGCTGATAGCGCCGTTGGCCGCAACGACTGTCTTTGTGTAATGCGTGCGATGAATGCCGCCGCGTAGTTCGAGGCGTTCAAAATAATTGCCGCCGTAACCAAAGCTGCCAATGACTTGGTCCACATCTGACTGCACCGTCGAGATCGGACCAGGCGTGGCGGGTCGCACGGCGGGGTAGGCCAGATTTGTCGTATCGAAAACGCCGACCTTTAGCGCTGGCAATGTTTCGCGCTGATCGCGGCTTTGTCGCCCGCGCGCCGCCACACTAAAGGTGTGGCTCGTACGCGCGGTGTCAAAATGGTATTTCAAAATTGCACTGCCTGTTAAGGCCGTTGCGTGCTGATTGAGTGTGGGTTGCAGTGTCACATCAGCGGTCCGATCAGGCCGCAGCGTCACCAGCGAAAAATCTTGCGGTGCGCGTTGCGTGTCTGAGTAAAACACCGATCCAGCCAGTGACCAGCGCGAAGAAAACTCCACATCTGCCAGCGCGCCCATATTGTAGCTGTAGCGCAAAACCCGCGCCCAGGGCGGGCTGAGGTTTTGGCCATTGGTTCGCGGTGGCAGCGCAACAATGGATGAGGCGATGCTGTAATCGCCATCATAGGTCGAGCGATCCCCTGAAAAAACCGTACGAATGCGCACGTGGTCGGCGGGGCGAAACTGCGGCACAAAGCCAATGCCATAGTTATTGCCGCCGGTGCCGTTGGGGTACCGCACATGCGGCAGGGCTTGAATGCCCCCTGCCAAAGCCCATTGGCCGTGGGGTGGGGCGTAGGCCGCGGCCATTTCGACGAATTGGGTGCCATAGTCGCGCAGCCCTAAATTGACGCTGAGTTGGCGTGTACCTGGCTTGGGGTCTTTGAAACGATATTCCACGACGCCCGAGGGTGAAGGGTAATCTAGACGCGCAGCGTTGATGCCTACTTTGACGCTGACGCCCGCTAGGACTGTGTCGGGCAATTGGAATTCGCGCAGGAAATACAGACCATCAACGCGATAAGACGCTGTGTCGTTCAGGTTGAATCCGCGTACCTGATTTTCATTATAAAGGCCCACCTGCTCGACACCGACACGCTCCCCAAAGGCATCGCGCGCACGGAGCAAGGCGTTCTCGCTATCTTGCGCTTGTGCAGCTCGATCGCTCCCGACAGTAATAATTGCCACAACCCAAACGATGCGCGGCAATATGGGGTAGGGCATAGTTGCGCCGGTACTCAAAATCAGCGGCGATGCGAACAACGCCGCGTTCGCTAGCCAAGGTTGGGACTATTGCGCGTTGAGTATAGGCATCACCCCGGCGGCGCAAGCGAACCTTGTGCCATGGTTATGGAAGAAGCGACGGCATAGCGCACCGCACTGGATGCTATATATATCATTATATATCAATATGTTAAGGAGTAAGCCAGACCGCAAACTTGCAGGAGTTTGCACCCGAAGATATTGCTCCGCACAATTCCAGGGGCGCGCTGACAAATTTTGCAGGTCAGAAAGACAATCTAAACAAATCCTTGCTCCACTGTGTGGCTTCTGATTCTTTCGAGCGGGCGTCGGCCCGGGGCTTGGCTTGTCGCCGGGCGAACTTTGGAAAGGCGCGCAGATGGACGCTTCTAATTCGGCTGGCTACGAGTTTACCAATGATTGGTTTGGCCAGAATATCCCGATCTGGGACCAGTTGATTCCGCGCTTTAGTCCGACCAAGTTTCTTGAGATAGGCTCTTACGAAGGTCGCTCGACTTGCTATTTGATTGAAAAATTTGCAGTCCAAGCCCCCATCGATATTCATTGTATTGATACCTGGGAGGGCGGGGTTGAGCACGACAAGTCGACCATGTCTGATGTAGAGCGTCGCTTCGATAAAAATATTGCCTTGGCTCAAGCTGGCACAAAACAGCCCGCACTAGTTACGAAACACAAGAAATTTTCGAACCTCGCCTTGGCTGATTTGATCGCCGCTGGCAAATCCCTCAATTTCGACGTTGTCTATGTTGACGGCTCACATCAGGCACCAGACGTTCTGACCGATTGCGTCATGTCGTTCCAGTTGTTGCGGGCGGGCGGTTTGATGATCTTTGATGATTACATCTGGACAATGGAAGCGATGGGCAAGCAGGACGCATTCAATATGCCCAAGCCCGCCATAGATGCTTTCCTAAACATCTTTCAGCGCAAGATGCAGATCGTTCGTGGCGCGCCAGTCTATCAGCTTTATGCCGCTAAGGTTGGCGCCTAATCAACACTTTGAATCAGCATCTATAAGGCTTTGTGAGTAATAGCATGGCAAGAATCATCGTCACGGGCGGCGCAGGGTTTATCGGTTCACATCTTTGTGCGCGGCTGCTGACGCACGGCCACGAAGTCCTGTGCCTTGACAACTTCTTTACGGGCCGCCGACAAAACGTTGCGTCGCTCATGTCTAATACCGCGTTCGAGTTGATGCGTCATGACGTGACTTTTCCGCTCTATGTCGAGACCGATCAGATTTACAATCTCGCCTGCCCTGCATCGCCCGTTCACTATCAGTTTGACCCGGTACAAACCACCAAGACTAGCGTTCACGGCGCAATAAATATGTTGGGCCTCGCTAAACGCACGAGAGCCAAAATTTTACAGGCTTCGACTAGCGAAGTGTACGGTGACCCAGCGGTCCATCCGCAAGTCGAAAGCTACCACGGCAACGTCAACCCCATAGGTCCCCGAGCGTGTTACGATGAAGGCAAGCGTTGTGCCGAAACGTTGTTTTTTGATTACTATCGCCAACACAAATTACGCATTCGCGTGGCACGAATTTTCAATACCTATGGCCCGCGCATGTTGCCCAATGATGGCCGAGTGGTCTCAAATTTCATTGTTCAAGCACTCAAAGGTGACCCAATCACCATCTACGGCAAGGGCGATCAAACTCGCTCATTCTGTTATGTCGACGATTTGCTGAATGGCCTGATCTCTTTGATGGAATCATCAGACGATGTCACGGGGCCGATCAACCTCGGCAATCCAGTTGAATCGACGATTTTGGAACTCGCCGAAAAAATCATAAACCTTTCAAAATCATCATCGAAAATTGTATTTAAGCCATTGCCCCAAGATGATCCCACTCGCCGTCGGCCCGATATCACAAAGGCGCGCGAAACGTTGAATTGGAATCCCAAAGTTCCATTGGAAGACGGACTGATGCGCACCATTGAATACTTCCGCGCTGCGCTGAAGGCCTAAAGCATCATGCAGGCAACAAACATGAGCCCGCCGCATGAATCGTAAAGAACGCCGCGCTGGCGAGTCGGCGCGCATGAGTCCCGTATTCGTCGAGACGTTTAACCGCGCACTGCAACTTCAACAGGCTGGACAGCTTGAGCAAGCCGAGGCGCTTTATCGCAAAGCGTTGACGATGAATACAGGAGTTGCTTTGCTTTACAGCAATCTTGGCGTTGTCGTTTACTCGCTCGGACGTTTACCCGAAAGCATACCACTCTATAAAAAAGCCATCGCACTCGACCCAAAGCTTTCCCTTGCCCACAATAATCTGGGCGTCACGCTTAGTGCATTGGGTCGCCTGGATGAGGCGCTTGAAGCGTTCTCACAAACCATCGCGCTTGTTCCTGACGATCCCGAGCCAACAAATAATTACGGCGATGTCCTCGTTAAAATGAGCCGCTTTGCTGAGGGGGCTGCGGTCCTAAATCGCGCTCTACAACTGCGCCCCAACTATGTCGAGGCCTACACCAATCTCGGCACTGCATCTTGGGGTTTGGGCAAGCTTGATGAAGCGGCCGCCTGTTTCCGCCGTGCGATAGCTTTGCAGCCTGATGTTGCTATGGCTCATAAAAATCTGGGCATTGTCAGCTTGCTGACCAACAACTTTGCCGAGGGTTGGCGCGAATACGAGTGGCGCAATCAAGCCGATAAAATTTTGCCGCGCAGCTATCCGTTTCCATTGTGGAAGGGTCAGCCGCTACCTACAGGCAAGTTGCTGGTGTGGGCTGAACAGGGTGTGGGCGACGAAATTTTGCATGCGGGGATGATCTCGGACCTTACGCAAACGCGCGGGCTAAATGTGATCTACGAGGTTGATCCGCGATTGGTTGGCTTGATGCAACGCACCTTCCCAGATGTGAAAGTCGTGGCGCGCGCATTCCCGCATTCCCTAGAAACGACAGGGTCGGACGTTTCCGCACACATTTCAGCAGCGAGCATGGGGCAATTCCTGCGGCTAAAGATCGAAGATTTTCATAAGGACCGGCGAAGCTATTTGATCGCTGACCAAGCGCGCTCTGCTGCACTGCGTGCCAAACTAAACTTGGCGCCAGGTGAAAAGTTGGTAGGCATTTCGTGGGTCAGCACGAACCTGAATTTTGGCAAAAGCAAGTCGATCGCGTTGAAAGATTGGGGGCCTATTCTTCGCACGCCAGGATTTCGGTTTGTCGACCTGCAGTACGGCGATACCGATGCCGAGCGCGCGGAAGTTCAACGCAAGCTTGGCGTCACTGTCGAGCATATCGAGGGCTTAGATCTGCGTGATGACCTTGATGGATTTGCCGCATTGACTTCGGTCTGTGACCTTGTGATCACCGTGTCCAATTCAACCGCCCATTTTGCCGGCGCATTGGGCGTCCCTGTATGGATCTTTATCTCAGCTGGCGTGGGCAAGTTCTGGTACTGGGGGATAAACTCCCCGACAGTTCCCTGGTACCCGAGCGCGACACTCATTCGTCAAGCTGCCGACCAAGATTGGAAACCCTGCATTGATGACGTCTCTCAGCGGTTGGCGGCACTGGATCGTTAACAAATTGCTAAAGCATAGACATCAGGCAACTCATTTGGGTTTGCGCTGTTAATGCATGCCGCGTAGCTGCTCGGAGCAAACGCGTAAGATTTTAGAACGCCTCTCATTTTCTGCGAGCGGACTCTTGAGTGACTGTGGTTTCCCCCTCAAGGATTCGTCCGGGTTTGCCGATTGTTAAGACTTCTCAATCATACAACACCTATGAATCTGCCGCCCAACATACAAATGTCACCGCATCTGACAGCCCTGCGGTGCCTCTATCTCGTAGCCATTCACCATGGCGTTCAAGTTGCGCCCGAAAAACTGTCAATCACCAATGATGCTGACACTATTGGCTCATTGCTGCGATTAATGCGCGAGGTGGGTCTGAATGGCAAAGTCCTTGAAACGCGCAACTGGGATGATCTCAAAGCACTTGGCAGCGCATTTCCGGCTATGGCGCAACTCAAGACGGGCAACTGGGTCATTGTCGCCAGTATGCTGCCCGGAACCGATGGTCAAATTGTTGCGGCAGTTCTGAATCCGCTGAACGAGCAGGGCGGGATTGCTTTGGCGCCTCGAGCGAAATTCGAGGAATTGTGGAGCGGTCGTTTGGTGCTGTGTAAGCGCAAGTTTACCCTCATTGACGAAACGCAAAAATTTGGTTTGCGTTGGTTTTTGCCAGAAATCTTCAAGAATGGCCGCTATTTCCGGGATGTTGCTATCGCGGCCGTGATGTCGCACTTGATCGCGATAGCCACTCCACTCTTTTTCCAGATCATCATCGATAAAGTTATTCCACACCAAAGCTATCAGACGCTCTTTGCCGTCATCTTGGCCTTCACGGTCACATTGATCTTTGACAGCGTCTTTAGTTATATGCGGCAATATCTGCTGCTATTTGCCAGCAATAAGATCGATGCGCGCCTCGCTGCACGAACATTTGACCATCTGTTGCGATTGCCCCTTCAGTTTTTTGAAACGCATCCGACAGGTGTCTTGCTACGACACATCCAGCAAACAGAGACGATTCGCTCGTTCCTGACGGGACGCCTATTCCAAACTCTGCTCGACACATCCGCGTTGCCATTCTTGTTATTCGGCCTCACGCTTTACAGCGGCGTTTTAACACTGGTCGTTTTGGGCTTTGCGGTGGCGATTGCCGGCGTCATTGCCTTGATGGTTCCGACGTTCCGTCGCTATCTGGAACTTCTCTATCAAGCTGAGGGCGCGCGCCAAGCCGACCTCGTTGAAACTATTCACGGTATGCGCGCTGTAAAATCGTTAGCGCTTGAGTCGCTTCGAATGAAATCGTGGGATAGCAAGGTCGCTGGATCAATTCGACGCCGTGCAACGGTCGGCTATTTTGGCGCGATCGCGATGGTGATTGTTACGGCCCTTCAAAACATGATGCAAATGGCCATTCTCGGCGTTGGCGCGACGATGGTGTTTGATGGCGATCTGAGTATGGGAGCTCTTGTTGCATTCAATATGCTTGCCGGTCGCGTCACAGGGCCCTTGGTCCAAATTGTTGGGCTGATCAACGAGTATCAGCAAACGGCTTTGGCCGTAAAAATGCTGGGGACAGTGATGGATCACCCGCCGGAGCGCGATCCCAACCAGCGTGGAATCCGGCCCGTCATCACGGGGCAGCTTGAGTTCGACAACGTTGTATTCCGGTACGAGGGCTCGGCTACGCCTGCTCTTGACCGCGTCTCATTCAAGATCGAAGAAGGCCAAATGATTGGCATTGTCGGTCGCTCGGGTTCAGGCAAAACGACAGCCACGCGCATTATTCAGGGAATCTGCACGCCGCAAGAGGGGTTAATCCGTTTGAATGGCGCAGACATTCGCCACATCGATTTAGCGCATCTTCGCCGCAGCATCGGCGTTGTGCTGCAGGATAACATTTTGTTCCGCGGCTCGATTCGCGATAACATTGCTGCTGGTAAGCCCGATGCGAGCTTGGAAGAGGTGATGGAAGCTGCAAGGCTTGCTGGCGCAGCTGAATTTATTGATCGCCTTCCCATGTCATACGAAACCATGGTGGAGGAAAGCGCCTCCAATTACTCCGGGGGCCAGCGTCAACGCCTCGCAATTGCCCGCGCTCTACTGCTCCGTCCACGCTTGATGTTGTTTGACGAAGCGACCAGCGCGCTTGACCCAGAGAGCGAAGCGATTGTCCAAAACAATCTTAGCGAAATCGCGCGCGGCCGGACGATGATTGTGGTGTCTCACCGCCTATCCTCACTGGTTAAATCTGATGCCATTTTGGTGATGGACAAGGGGCAAGTGATTGACTTTGCGCCCCACGCTACTTTGGTCGAGCGCTGCGATATCTATCGACACCTCTGGGATCAGCAGACCAGGCACCTCCAGTGATCAAGCTTCTGGCCCCACAATTTGAAAAGATTGCCGATCGCGCTCGCGATCTGCGCCGCAAAGCATCGGGCAGTCGGCAATGGCTAGCTGGGCTGTCCCGGCATACAGGAATGTCGCATACGCCCGTCATAAATGAGGCGATCGAATTTCAAGACCCGATTGATCAGATTTGTGAAGCGCCCCCGCCGCGCTTTATGCGCTCGATCTTGTATGTGATCGTCAGCGCATTTTTGATCATGCTGCTAATTGCTGGATTGGTGAAGGTCGAGATTGTAGTCGTAGGTTCTGGTCGCTTGATCACCGAATCTCCTCCCATCATGCTTCAACCGATGGAGAAATCGATTGTTCGCGAACTGAGGGTTAAACCGGGCGATGTGGTGACCAAGGGCCAATTGCTTGCGACGCTTGATCCAACCTTCACCCAAGCAGATTTGTCATCATTAACAACGAAACAGCGCCAGCTTTTGGCCCAGCTTCGACGCCTTGAGGCAGAGCTTAATCAACAGTCTTTTGAAGCCGGCCCATCACCCAGCGCGGACGAGTTGCTTCAAGTCAATCTCTACCGTCAGCGTAAAGCGCAATATGAATCGCAAATACGAGCGCTCGATGAAGAACTTCAACAAAAACGCGCCAATATTCGCACGACCGAAGATGATCGCGTAGCCCAAGCCAAGCAGCTGGATATTGCGAAACAAGTTGAAGGCATGCGCGCTGCAATGCTGGAAAAACAATCGGGATCGCGATTGAACTATCTCGAAGCGCAATCGACACGCATGGCGGTCGAACGCAACTACGAGAATGCGGGAAATCGCCTCGCTGAGCTCAAGCACGAACTGCAATCTAAGGAAGCCCAGCGGCAATCGTTTATCGATCAATGGCGCAACCAAGTGATGGAAACATTAGTCGCAACGCGCACTGAAGCTTCGCTTGTTGGCGAAGGTATGGAAAAAGCCACGTTGATGAATGACATGGTCGTGATGAATGCGCCCGAAGACGGGGTTGTGCTTGATGTGGCGCGCCGCTCTGTTGGCTCGGTTATCAATGGTGCAGAGCCGCTTGTCACAATGATTAAAGCCAATGCCGATATGATCGCGGAAGTCATGATCAGTTCAGCCGACATTGGGTATGCCAAACCTGGCGATGATGTGGTGCTGAAGGTGGAAGCCTTCCCATGGCAGCGACACGGCCTTTTGAAGGGCCGACTTTTGTCCGTGAGCGAAGAATCGTTCCCAGTTGGTGGCTCTGGTGTGGGTGCCAGCGGGTCGGGCATGCCTGCGCCGAGTCGCGGCGGAGTCGGCGGTGCCATGCACCGTGCGCTGGTTCATTTGGTTAATACAAAGCTTGAAAGTCTGCCCGAAGGGGCTCGTTTAATCCCCGGAATGACATTGTCGGCAGAGATAAAGGTTGGGTCGCGCAGCGTTCTCTCTTATTTCCTCAACCCTCTGACCAAAGGCCTGAGCGAGAGCATTCGTGAGCCATAGAGAGCCATTTCTCATGCGAGAATATGCATATGGCTCAAGCGCTTGTGGCCTACTGAGAAATTTAAGGCCTGTGACTTCTGAAGCCCGGAATCGGCCGTATGCGAAGTTGTGTTTCGACCCACTACATCTAGTTTCGTTAAGAATCTTTCGATTGGTACTGGTAGGCGAAACTGTTTCTTAACTGAATCGCCTAATAGTTTTACTTGAAGCACGTACGAGGATGGATTAAACGTTAGGTCGGTGAGGATGGGGCACGAAGTGCCTTGTCTCAGCATCTGACGCCTAACGTCTCTAGAATGGAGATCGCGCATGTCTAATGTCACTTTTGCCGCTGCAAAGCGGTGCAACCGTGTTGCGTTGCCAAGCGTTTGTTCTCCATTGACCGTCGTTTTAACTATAGCCTTCTCGCAGGAGTAACGCGCCATGGCCTTATCCGCATCATTCATTCAAGCCCTTAGAGCTACGCAGATCGCGGCGTTTTCAACGACGCAGATCGCGGCCTTCGAGTCGGTCGAAATCGGCTATCTGACTTCAACGCAATTTGTTGTTTTATCGACAACCCAAATTGGCGTGTTGTCTACGACGCAGATCAAGGGCATCTCGACCACAAATATTACCGCCCTAACGACAGTGCAGTTGAGCGGGCTATCAACATCTCAGTTAGGTTCTTTCAACACATCGCAACTTAAAGCTCTCTCCAACACCGCGATGGCGTCGCTGTCGACGACTCAGTTGGGCGGGTTTAATTCGACCCAAATCGGGTCGTTTACGACAACTCAAGTTAACGCGTTGACGACGTTAAACATTGGAACGCTGTCGACAGTTCAACTGGATGGCCTGAAAACCGATCAATTAGCGGCTCTGCCAAACGCGAGTTTTACCGCCCTCAGCACGACACAGTTGGGCAGTCTGTCAACGACGCAAGTTAAAAGCATCACAACCACTCAGCTCGCGGTTATTACGACCGTTCAGTTGTCTGGCTTGGCTTCCACCCAACTCGGCGCGCTGTCGGCGACGCAGTTGAACGCCTTTACGACAACAAGCATCGTTGCAATTTCAACCACTCAGTTCGGTGGCCTGACGACTCAGCAATTGTCTGGTTTGAGTACCACCAACTTCGCAGTTTTGACCACACAGCAAATTGGCGGCCTGACAACAACTCAAGTCAAAGCTCTGACCTCGACCCAAATTGGCGCTTTAACTACGACGCAATTCGGCAGCGTTACCACGACTCAGTTGGGTGTGTTGTCGAC
>CANJSF010000028.1 GCA_947476925.1 Rhodospirillaceae bacterium
GGTCCGGTTGGACATCCGCCGCATCGGCCAAATCAAGAACGGCGAAGACGTAGTCGGCAACCAGACCCGCGTGAAGGTTGTGAAGAACAAAGTTGCCCCCCCCTTTAAGGTGGTCGAGTTCGACATCATGTATGGCGAGGGCGTGTCGAAAACCGGCGAACTTTTGGATCTCGGCGTGAAAGCCAATGTGGTCGACAAGTCCGGCTCGTGGTTCTCTTACGAGGGCGAGCGCATTGGCCAGGGCCGCGAGAACGCCAAGGCATTCTTGAAAGCCAACCCCGAGGTCGCCAACAAAATCGAGATGGTATTGCGCGCCAACGGCAAGGAATTGGCCAACGTCATGGCCGCTGAGCCGGGCGAAGATGCCGGCGACGACGAGTAAACCTCGCCTTTCTCTATCTTAACTTCTGCTTTCTCCTGTTCCCCTCGTAACTTTTAGCGGGCTTGCTTCGGCAGGCCCGCTTTTTTCTTTGTGATCTCGTGCTACAAAGTGCCAGGGGAGCACAGCATGTCCAAACCAAATCGCGACCACTACATCAAGCTGGTGGAAAAAGACTACTTCGGCAACGTCGTGGCCGAAGACATCGAGGCTGTTGTGCGTTGCTTTACGCCCGATGCCGAGATCACCATTTATCATGGCGACAACCCCATCAGGCGCTTCTACGGCAAGCCTAATGGCGATCAACAGCCTCTGCGGGCGTTCTGGGACCATCTCTGCGGCAACTACGGCGCCCACTTTGGACAGTTTCAACACATTGTCGACGAGGCTCACGAATGCTGCGCGGCAACGTTCATCGTTACGCTGACCCCGAAGCCAAACTCCGCCTATATCTCGACGGGCACTTTGACGCTCAATAACTGCAATTACTTTTGGTGCCGCGACGGCAAAATCGCCCGTATGACGATCTACTATGCCAACCCCACACTCGGCGCGAAATTGGGCCTTGTGCCCGTCGGCCCCACAGGTTTTCCGAAGAGTTAGGGGCGTTCCTTTGCTAGGTAGCAACTAGTAGCCATGGAAAATGCGCCAAATCAGCAGCCTTGCGCCGCTGGACTTGGCTTTCCTGGACGGGGTAAAACCTCACCACCTCGGGCGCGGGGCCAATTAGGCCAGCGCCCGAGCAGTTTTTAAAACGACAGACATTTAAGCCCCATGGCCAGTACCAAAGACGTTCGGTCTACGTTTCTCGACTACTTCGGCAAAAATGGTCACGAGGTTGTGGCCTCTAGCCCCTTGGTACCGCGTAACGACCCGACGTTGATGTTCACCAACGCCGGCATGGTGCAGTTCAAGAACGTCTTTACCGGCAACGAAACTCGACCCTATGTCCGCGCCACCACATCGCAAAAGTGCGTGCGCGCCGGAGGCAAGCACAACGACCTTGATAACGTCGGCTATACCGCGCGCCACCACACGTTCTTCGAAATGCTGGGCAATTTTTCGTTCGGCGATTACTTCAAAGAGCAAGCCATCAGCCACGCTTGGGACTTGATCACGGGGGTCTATGGGCTGCCCAAAGACAAGCTGACAGTGACGGTCCACTCATCAGACGAAGAGGCCGCAAAGCTGTGGGCCAAAATCGCTGGTCTGCCTGACAGCCGGATCATCCGTATCCCGACGTCCGACAACTTCTGGGCCATGGGCGACACCGGTCCGTGCGGACCATGCACCGAAATCTTTTACGATCACGGCGATAAAATTCCCGGCGGCCCACCCGGCAGTAAAAATGCCGACGGCGACCGGTTCATCGAGATCTGGAATCTCGTGTTCATGCAGTACGAGCAGGTCAGCGCGACGGAGCGCATCAATCTGCCCAAACCCTCGGTCGACACCGGCATGGGGTTGGAGCGTATCGCTGCCGTGATGCAAGGCGTGCACGACAACTACGACATCGATTTGTTTAAGGCGCTGATTGCCGCCATTGCCTCGGCGGCCAAGACCGATCCCACAGGCGCACACAAAGCCTCGCACCGCGTGATCGCCGATCACTTGCGCGCAACAGGCTTTTTAATCGCCGATGGTGTGTTGCCCAGCAACGAAGGGCGCGGCTACGTATTGCGTCGCATTATGCGCCGAGCCATGCGGCATGCGCACCTTATGGGCTGCGCCGACCCGGTAATGTTTAAGTTGGTGCCGGCCCTCATTTCACAGATGGGCCAGCAATACCCAGAGCTCGAACGAGCCCAAGCGCTGATCACCGAAACGTTGATGCTGGAAGAGACGCGATTTAAGTCCATGCTCGAACGCGGTCTCAAGCTGCTCGATGAAGAAACCAAAAATGTGTCGTCAGGCGCGAAGCTATCGGGCGAAGTCGCTTTCAAACTTTATGACACGTACGGGTTTCCGCTCGATCTCACGCAAGATGCGTTGCGCGCGCGCAACATCGGCGTCGATACCGACGGCTTTAACACCGCCATGGAACGCCAGCGCGCCGAGGCCCGCAAAGCCTGGTCCGGCTCGGGCGATGCGGCTACCGAAAAAATCTGGTTCGAGGTGAAAGACAAAGTCGGCGCCACCGACTTCTTGGGCTATTCCACCGAAACTGCCGAAGGGCGCATTACATCGTTGGTTGTCGGCGGGGCGTCCGCAGCTCAGGCCAAGCAGGGCGATGCCGTATCTGTTGTCGCCAATCAGTCGCCGTTCTACGCGGAATCCGGCGGGCAGGTCGGTGATACGGGTGTCATCGTCATTGCGGGCGGCAAAGCCGAGATCACTGTCACCGACACGCAAAAGAAAGCCGACAGCGTCTTCGCGCATAGCGGTATCGTCACCAAGGGCACGATCAGTGTCGGCGACGAGGCGGTATTCAAAGTGGACGGCGCGCGGCGCGCGGCTATTCGCGGACATCACTCGGCCACGCACTTGCTGCACGCGGCGTTACGCCGAACGTTAGGCACGCACGTGACCCAAAAGGGCTCATTGGTGTCGCACGATAAGTTGCGGTTTGACATCAGCCATAACAAAGCCATCTCGGCCGAAGACATTCGCGCCATCGAAGACCAAGTGAATGCCGAGATCCGCGCTAACGAAACCGTCACTACACGTTTGATGGATACTGAAGCGGCTATCAAAGCCGGGGCTATGGCGTTGTTTGGTGAAAAATACGGTGACGAAGTGCGTGTTGTTGCCATGGGCACAACGCACGCCAACGAAGCGCATGCGTATTCGGTCGAGTTATGCGGCGGTACACATGCGCGCCGCACCGGCGACATCGGCTTGTTCAAAATTGTTGGTGAGTCCGCCGTGGCCGCAGGCGTGCGCCGGGTCGAGGCCGTAACCGGAGCTGCTGCCGAAGCCTGGGTTGTCGATCAAGATCGGTTGGTGAGAGAGACTGCGGCGGTTTTGAAAATTGCCCCGGCCGATTTGCCCGCACGTGTGTCGGCCTTGGTCGATGAGCGTCGCGCGCTGGAAAAAGAAATCTCAGACTTGCGCCGCAAGATGGTGTCAGGCGGGGGCGGGGGTTCGTCATCTGGTCCGCAAACCAAAACCGTGGCGGGCATTACTTATGCCGGCCGCGTGCTGGAAGATATTCCAGCCAAAGACCTCAAGGGCATGGCCGACGACATCAAAAAGCAAATCGGCTCAGGCGTTGTTGCCCTCGTCAGCGTGGCCGATGGCAAAGCCTCGTTGGTCGTAGCCGTCAGTGACGACCTCACCACGAAACTCAGTGCCGTCGACCTGGTGAAGGCCGGATCGGCCATTCTGGGGGGTAAAGGTGGTGGTGGCCGGCCCGATATGGCCCAAGCCGGAGGCCCCGAGGGCGGAAAAGCGGCCGAAGCCGTGGCGGAAATCGAGGCGGAAATCCAACGCCGATCGTCCTAAGATATTGATATTTAAAATTAATTCGGCCGCGGCGTTCCTGCATGGGTGCGTCGCACAAGGTTCATATTGCACCGCAACATTTTTGTTGACGGGCGCGTCTCCACATCATATCTTGTGTGCACTGCAACACGGAATGCCGCGCTGCAGTACAGAATTCCAGGCGCTGAGAACGGCGCCTTGTTTAGAGCCCCGTGTAACGTATCAACATCAATAAGGACCACGATCATGGAAAAAATTTACGCTGATTTCGTCAGCTTCCAGCAAGCCAACTTCGACGCGTTTGTGAAAAGCTCGACAACGTTTGCCAAAGGCTTTGAGCAATTCTCCAAGCACATCGTTGACCTGACCACCAAGTCGGTCGAAGACAACATGGAACTCGCCAAGAAGTTCGCCAGCTTGAAGAACATGAACGACGTTGTCGCTCTGCAAACCAAAGTGATCGAAGAAGGTTTTGAGACCGCGATCGAAGAAAGCCGCAAAGTCGCTGACATGTCAGCCGCGGTGATCAAAGACGCTGCTGCTCCGTTGACCGAGCGCGCCAAAGCCAACGTGATCGCCATCAACACGGCCGCTGCAAACGTGCAGAAGGCTGCTAACCCCTCAAAGAAGGCTGCCTAATCCCTCCCCCCTCTATCTAGGCAGACTTTTTAAGAAAGGCCCGACACTCCCTCCCCCGTCGGGCCTTTCGCTTTTGGAAGGCCCGGCGCTTGAACAAAGCTCGGGCCTTTCGCTTTAATCAAAACCGGTGTCTTCTTAAGGCATCGGTTTTTGTTTGGGGATGATCTATGCGTTTCGAAGGCACCGACTCTTACGTCGCAACAGAAGACTTAACCGTTGCGGTGAATGCCGCCATCAACCTGCAACGCCCGTTGCTGGTGAAGGGCGAGCCGGGCACGGGCAAAACGGTGCTCGCGCATGAAATTGCCGCAGCCCTGGATTTACCGCTCCTCACTTGGCACATCAAATCCACGACCAAGGCGCAGCATGGTTTGTATGAGTACGATGCTGTCGCACGATTGCGCGATGGCCAGTTGGGTGATGAGAAAGTCAAAGACATCGCCAACTACATTAAGCCGGGCAAGTTGTGGCATGCCTTTACCAATACGCCAAAGAAGTGCGTTTTGCTGATCGACGAGATCGACAAAGCCGACATCGAATTTCCCAACGACTTGCTGCTGGAACTCGATCGGATGGAGTTTTTTGTTTACGAAACCGGCCAGACCATCAAAGCCACCAACCGCCCGGTCGTGCTGATTACTTCAAATAACGAGAAGGAATTGCCCGACGCATTTTTGCGCCGGTGCTTTTTCCACTACATCCGTTTTCCTGATCGCGAAACGATGGAACGCATCGTCGCAGTGCATTTTCCTGATGTGAAAAAGAACCTTGTGCGCGAAGCGCTAAACGCGTTCTTCGAGCTGCGCGACGTTCCCGGCCTCAAAAAACGCCCGTCAACGTCCGAACTGCTCGATTGGATCAAACTGCTCATGTCCGACGACATTTCTGCCGAAGCCCTGCGTGCCAAAGACTTAAAAACGGTCCTACCGCCGCTCCACGGTGCGCTGGTGAAAAACGAGCAAGACGTGCATTTGCTGGAACGCTTGGCGTTTTTATCCAGAAGAGAGAACCGTTAAGGGCCCGCCCGCGATGTTCCTGAACCTCATCCAAGGCATGCAAAAGGCTGGGTTGCCGGTTTCGATAACCGAGTACCTGACTTTGATTGAAGCCACTGATGCGAACCTGGCCGCCTATCACGTCGAAGATTTCTACTACTTGGCACGCACGATTCTTGTGAAAGACGAGCGCCTGCTCGACCGTTTTGACCGCGTGTTCGCTCAAGTGTTCAAGGGCCTGGAGGGTGAGGCCGGCACCGAAGCCGTAATGGCCAACATTCCGGCCGAGTGGCTGAAGGCACTGTCCAAATTGATGCTGTCAGATGCTGACAAAGCTAAAATTGAATCGCTGGGCGGTTGGGACAAGCTGATGGAAACGCTCAAACAACGTTTGGCCGAACAAAAGGGCCGCCATGAAGGTGGCTCAAAATGGATTGGCACTGGCGGCAAGTCGCCTTTTGGTGCTTTTGGCTACAACCCCGAAGGCGTGCGCATCGGCCAAGATGAAAGCCGTCATCGCCGCGCGGTGAAGGTGTGGGACAAACGCGAGTTTTCCAACCTCGACGCAGATGTGGAAATCGGCACGCGCAATATCAAAATGGCCCTGCGTCGCTTGCGCAAATTCGCCCGCGAGGGCGCACCGACAGAACTAGATATCGATGGCACCATAACGGCCACAGCTAAACAAGCTGGGTGGCTTGACCTGCATATGGTGCCCGAGAAGCATAACGCCATTAAGGTGCTGCTGTTTCTTGATGCCGGTGGCTCGATGGATGACCACGTCAAAGTGTGTGCCGAGTTATTTTCAGCCGCGCGCACCGAATTTAAACATCTTGAGCACTATTATTTTCATAACTGTGTTTATGAAACGGTGTGGAAAGACAATCGCCGTCGCCACGATCAGAAGCTTTCAACCTACCAAATCCTGCGCACCTACCCGGCCGACTACAAACTTATCTTTGTCGGTGACGCAGCCATGAGCCCTTATGAAATTGCTCAGCCAGGTGCGGCCGTAGAGCATTGGAACGAAGAATCCGGTGAGGCGTGGATGCGACGGGTGCTCACGACCTGGCCCAAGGCCGTCTGGCTGAACCCACTGCCGCAGGCCTCGTGGCCCTATACACAATCAATCAGCATGATGCGCCAACTCATGGATGGGCGAATGTATCCCCTTACGCTGTCGGGTCTTGATGCGGCCATGGCCGAACTGAAGCGTTAATATTCGCGCCAATTCGGGCGATATATCACCACGATCCCAGGCTGGCCGTTACATTGGCTTACAATGTCTAGGCACTTAAGACACAATTCTGATACGTCATTTCCTTAAAGTGCCACCCTTCGCTCGCTCGTTTTAGCCAAGGATGGGCGGCCCAATGCCGGACACATATCGGACCAACATGAACGACAGCACACCCATTACGCCGCCACCTGCCGCAGATGTCGCCAACACTATTGGCCTGGGCCGCGCAAAAACAAAAATTCCTAAGATCGAGAAAAAATGGATCATCGGTGGCGTCGTCGGCCTGGTGGTCGTGATCATGGTTGTGCGCTCCATGGGTGGCCCACCTGCGCCAAAGTTTTTATCAGCTGATGTTATGCAGGGCGGGCTGACGGTCACTGTCACTGCCACAGGGCAGTTGCAGCCGCGTAATCAAGTAGACGTGGGCGCAGAAATTTCCGGCCAAATCGAAACTGTTGCCGTGGATTTTAATGACCGTGTCACTCAGGGCCAAGCATTGGCCGTGATGGATACCGACAATCTGAAAGCCAAAGTATTGCAGGCCCGTGCGTCGCTGGCCTCGGCCCGCGCAAAGCTGGAAGAAACCCGCGCCACGGCCATTGAAGCCAAAACCAAAGCGGGTCGCGTGCGCGATTTGTCCACGCGCGGCAACGCTTCGAAGCAAGAGCTTGATGCCGCTGACGCGGCTGATGCGCGCGCGCGTGCAACGGTTGCCAGCGCTGAAGCGCAGATCGCTGTTGCCAACGCGAACTTGGCAACCGATGAAACCAATCTCGCAAAGGCTGAGATTAAATCGCCCATCAATGGCGTCGTGCTATCGCGCAAGGTCGAACCCGGCCAAGTCGTTGCAGCCACATTCCAAACGCCGGTGCTGTTTCAATTGGCTGAAGACTTGAAGGTGATGGAACTGATCGTGGATGTCGACGAAGCCGACATTGGCCAAGTGAAAGATAACCAGCAGGCTGTCTTTACGGTGGACGCCTATCCAGACCGCCAATTCCCGGCCACGATCACTCAAGTTCGCTTTGCTCCGAAATCCGCCGAAGGCGTGGTGACTTACCAGGCGCTGCTCGCCGTTGAGAATAACGATCTGCTCCTTCGCCCCGGTATGACCGCGACCGCAGTCATCACAACGGCGACGCGCGGCGATGCCATTTTAGTTCCCAATGCAGCGCTGCGTTTCTCGCCTCCTGGGGTTGGCCCCATGGTTCCCGGCGAACGCGGCATGGGCCCGCCGGGTCAGCCGCCGGGCTTGTTCCGCATTTTCGCCCCGCCACCTGAAGCCGCTAAGCCGGCCGCCGCAACGGCGCGCCAAGGCGGCATGCAACGCGTGTGGGTGCTGGATGGCAGTACACCCAAGCCCGTCGACGTGAAGGTGGGGTTGACCGACAGCCTGAATACCGAGGTTGTTTCTGGCGCATTGAAGCCGGGTCAAAAAATCCTGGTCGGGTTAGATCGGCCCGCAAAATGACCACGCAACCGCACACCTCGACGGCGGGGCCGCCCGGCGACATTAGTCAAATGTCCTACGCCGGGCCGGTCGTGGCGTTCGAGAACGTCTACAAAATTTACGGCAAGGGCGAGTCCGAGGTGCGCGCGCTCGACGGCGTGTCACTGGAAATCAATGCCGGTGATTTTGTGGCCGTGATGGGGCCCTCCGGTTCGGGCAAGTCGACGTGTATGAATATCCTCGGCTGCCTCGATGTTCCGACATCAGGCCGCCACTTATTTAAGGGCGTCAATGTTTCAGATTTAGACCGCGATCAGCGCGCGCTTCTGCGCCGCCATTTTTTGGGCTTTGTGTTTCAGGGCTTTAACCTGCTGGCGCGCACGACCGCGCTTGAAAACCTTGAACTGCCACTCATCTATCGTCGCATCGACAAAAAAACGCGACGCGAAATGGCCATGGAAGCGTTGCGTGTTGTCGGGCTCACAGGCCGCGAGCATCACACGCCTGCTGAGTTGTCAGGAGGACAACAACAGCGCGTTGCCATCGCACGCGCCATTGTGACCCGGCCATCTTTGCTTCTGGCGGACGAACCAACCGGCAACCTCGACAGCGCACGAAGCCATGAAATTATGGAACTGCTGACCAAGTTTAATCGCGAGCAGGGGCTCACCGTCATTCTGGTGACGCACGAAGAAGACATTGCCGCATTTGCCAATCGACGCATTGACTTCCGCGACGGCAAAATTCAGCGCCAAACTGATACTCGCAAGGTCGGGTAAACATCCATGTTCACCAACACCCTTCTCATGTGCTTGCGCGAAATTCGGCGTAACTTATTGCGCTCGGGGTTAACAGTGCTGGGCATCATCATCGGCGTCGCCGCGGTGATTGTGATTGTCACGTTGGGTGCGGGTACGACCAAGCAGGTGCAGGAAGAAATTGGCAAGATGGGCTCGAACATGCTCGTCCTCTCGCCGGGTGGCGAGCGCCGCATGGGCGGTGCAGCCACAACGTCAGCCCCGTTCGACTTGGCCGATCTCACGGCCATCCGGCGCGAAGTAAATGCGCTTTCCGGCGCGACACCGGTCAACATGCGCCCTATGCAGGTCGTGATCGGTAACGAAAACCGCCGCGTCAATATCATGGGCACCGACAACGACTTTAGCACCGTGCGCAATTGGAAAGTAACCGAAGGCCGCTTGTTCATGCCCAGCGAACTGAAGTCGGGCAAAGCGGTATGCATCATCGGGGAAACCATCAAGAAAGATATGTTTGCCGGACAATCTCCGTTGGGTGCCACCCTGCGTATTGCCAAAGTCACTTGCAACGTGATTGGCGTGCTTGAAGCCAAAGGGCAAGCCATGTTTGGCGGCGATCAAGACGAGATTATTGCTGTGCCCATTGGCATGTTTCAGCGCCGCCTCAGCGGTAAACCAAACGTCGATTCAATCTACATCTCGGCCAACAGCGAAGGTGAGATTGCTGAAGCCAAAGCTGAAGTCGAGAAGTTGATGAAAGAACGCCGCAATACCGGTGAAGATGGACAGGTGGACTTCAACGTGCGTGACATGAAGGAAGTGTCCAACATGGTGCAGTCCACGACTGGCGTGCTGACGGGCTTTCTCAGCGCCATTGCGGCCGTCAGTCTGCTCGTGGGCGGCATCGGGATTATGAACATCATGTTGGTGTCGGTCACCGAACGCACGCGCGAGATTGGCATTCGGATGGCCATTGGCGCGACGGAGCGAGAGGTGCTGCTACAGTTCCTGGTCGAAGCGGCCATGCTGTCGGCATTTGGCGGTCTTGCCGGAATTACTTTGGGCCTGCTAGGTGCTGCCGCTTTGGCCCCTGTGCTCAACGTGCCCTTTACGCTGCAATTCTCAACCGTTTTCACGGCCTTTGCGTTTTCCGCGATGGTTGGCGTGGTATTTGGCTTTATGCCCGCCCGTCGGGCAGCACGCCTCGATCCCATCGAAGCGCTGCGCCACGAGTAATATGATCAGCCTATAGTAAAAGGGAGATTCACTATGACTGACGATCTCAACCGCCGTGGATTCATCGGCGCCGCTGCTACTGCGGGCGCGGCCATCATTCCGGGCTTTGGTCCGGCTTTCGCTGCCACTCCGGGTTACGATTACGACGCAGCCATTGCGTCATTCAAATTCAAAGACCCCATCTGGAACCGCGATGCCTACGCCAAGCTGCAGGCCAACCTCGACACCAGCAAAACCAAGTATGGCTGGGTGCAAGGTGTGTGCTTAGGCACCAAAGATAACGAACGCGTACGCGAATTGTTTGGCTTCGAAGTGGCGTCGGCCTGCAAGTTTATCAAAAACCCCGACGGCAGCTACCGTAAACTCCTGCGCGAAGTGGGTTATTACACCGACCTCAAAACCGGCGAATTCCTCAGCGAATGGATGAACCCGTATACCAATGAAAAAGTGAAAGTGGTGCCCGTCACCAACGACCCATTCAATTACACCATCAGCGAGTTTTACCCCGACCCGCCCAGCTTTGGCGGGCAGAACACCGAAAAGCCGCCCAAGGTGCCGTTCATTCTGAAGTGGACGCTGGCCAGCAAAACGACGTTGTTGTTGGAAACAGATATTCACTTGTTCTACCCGAACGCGCTGGACCCGGAAAAATGGCCGCGTGAGTCATCGGGTAAAATGCTGCGTGCCTCGGAAATGTATCGATATGTCATTCGTGTTGAAGACATGGCCGACCCCAAAAAGACGTCGGTGGAATACTCGGGCACCTGGAACCGCATTACGCCGTGGTTGCCGTGGATGCTGATGGGCCAATCTCAAGGCCACATCACCTATGTGACGTACATGGGCGGCTTTGATGCCATGGAGTCGATTCCGGCGAAGTTGTTGGCGCATACGAAAGCCAATAATCCGAAGTTCTTGACCGCGCCCGAGAAAGACGAGGGGCCTTCGCTCTCAAGCCTGGAAAATTACGCTCGCACACAAAAACCTGCACCACCCAAACAACCTGGTGCGTAAAGCGTTCGCGATTCAAGAAAAGGGCCGCTGTTGCAGCGGCCCTTTTTTATTTCTTTCGCTTTTCATCAATCGCTTTTTTGACACCCACCCACGAATTGACCGAGGGGCGCGGGTCGTCGAATGGCGGTGCGGTGGCGAAAGTTGGGTATTTGTTCATCACTTCGCTGCGCAGGGGTTCGGGCACTTCGCTGATATCTTTGACGGCAAACCACGTGCTTGTTAGCGCTGTCTGGCCTTCGCGACCGGCCATTTTCATGAACGGAAGCCAGGGTGATATCCGCGTCCACACTGACGATGCCCGTACCGGCAGCGGCTTTGCGGTATTCAGCCAGTCGGCAACGGGAACAAGTATGCTGCGCAGTTCCAGCACCGAATACTTTCCACCTACGTAGTCCTGGTAGTCGCCGCTCATGATGCCGTCACGAAAAAAGTGATTGGCACGCTGGGTGTGCGCCATGCCGTTAACGATCTGGCCATCCCAGGTCGCGGGTTTGCCGTCTTTGCCATAGGCGAATTTCGGCTCGGTCATGTTCACAGGGTCGTTGAACATGTGAATCACATCCACTGTCTCGCCCGTGTAGGGGTTCTTCCAGGTGTCGATAATTTTGCCCGTCGCCGGATCAAGATAGAACATGATTTCGCGCGTGACACTGCGATAGCCCGGCCCGCGTTTGGGGTCGTTGACCGTTTGGCATGCGGCGGTGTTCAAGCCTTGCACATTAAACAAATGGATGTCGGGTTCGCCCTGACGGCGTCCCAGGATTTGCCCACTCATCCAGCGCATGGCGGGTTTGGCCGGATCGGCCGTGCAACCCAGCCTGATTTCTGCGGCGATCACATCCTCGGGCTTGGAGAGATCGAGTGTGCGGGCGTCGGCCGCGCCCGATAACGCCAAAAATGCGATCAGCAATGTGAGAGACGACTTCATCACTTTTTCTTCTTCGTCACGGTGTTGGCTTTGCCGCCTGCCTTTGGCTTGGTGGAGGAGAAGGTAGCCGGTGCACCTTTCTTCTCTTCGTGCAGCCACATCTTGACGTCCGGGTAGGCGATCAAATCGGGCATCAAATTGGTGCCGACTTCCAGATAAATCACTGGGCGGGCCGATTTATTGACGAGATGATGACCGTCATTGCTGCCTTTCGGGAAGCCCGCGCACATGCCGGTCGACAAAATTTGCTCGCCCGCATCTGTGACCAGCGTGGCCTCACCATCGAGGATATAAACGAACTCATCGTTGTTGGAGTGATGATGGCGCAGGGCCGATGCGGCACCTTGCATCAGCGTCGTCAAGTTTACACCTAAATCAGTCAAACCCAGCACTGGGCCCAATTTCCGCTTCAGGCGACCCTGCACGACTTTGTCGTGCGGGGCAGGGTAAATTGTTTTGCTTTGCGCGGGCACTTCCAGCGGCTCAAGAGCTGGGAGGCGAATGGGGAAGCGTTTCAGGGCCATGAGATCCTCTCCGTGATGTGAATGTGCGCAAACATAAGCTGGCGCTGGTGTGGCGTAAACGGCGATATCGTGCCCTTAGTTCGGGTCGTTGGGATCGCGCTGAATCAGGTTCACCAAAACGCCGTCGGGGTCCATGAACACCATTTCCGGCTGGCCTTTGGTTGCGGTGACTTGCAAGTGCGTCGGTGGGCACAACACGGTGTGGCCTCCGGCGATGAGCTTTTTGTGCACGCCCTCGACGTCGTCGCAGTAAAACACCAAGCACACTTCGCCGATGTTTACGCTGTCTTTGCGTTTGGTGAAGGTGGGCGGGGCGGGGTTGGTGACCTCGAATAAGCCCACCATGCCGCGATTGGGTCCGCCCTCTTGCTTCATAATGCGATAGCGTACCGTTGCTCCCGCGGGCATGCCCAGCAGTTTTGTGCCAGCCGGGTGGGTCAGGGTGCCCTCGGCGTAAGTGCCCGCAATTCCTAAGATGTCGCGATAAAATGCCGTCGAGCGTTCAAGGTTGCTGACCATCAAGGCCGAACGAACCATTGTACCAACTTGTGCCATATCAACCCCCGTTGTTTATTCCTGGCCATCACTGTGACACGGCTTTCACGTTGGATGCAAAAACAAGATGCGCTCCAAGCCTTGGGCGTCATAGGATGCGTCGGGGATCGCTTCAAGGGCAGGGGAAATACACATGTCGTACACCAACACGGAATCGGAATGGGGCAGCATCGCTAAAACGCTCCATTGGTTGATTGGCTCGCTGATTGTTTTGCAGCTGATCATGGGCTGGCTGTTTACGCTGCGGGCCTTTCCGGGGCCGCTCCAATCTCAGTTGGTGCTGAACTTCCACATCCCCGTGGGCGTGACGGTGCTGGGCTTGGGGCTTATTCGCGTGCTCTGGCGGTTTGCCAATCTGCGTCCACCGCTACCGTCGAACATGACGTGGTGGGAGCGATTTTTGGCTAACGGCTCGCACACCTACTTGTACATGGCCATGATCGCCATGCCGCTCACCGGGTGGGTCGCCACCAGCGGCTTTGGCGCTCCGGTCAATTGGTTTGGCGGCATTGGCTTGCCGGCGATGATTGCAACCGAAGCCAAAGAATCCGGTCGCCCGCTCACCGTATTGTTTGCGCAGATGCACTTTTGGGTCGCCGCCGGCTTATCAGCCGTATTCGTGATCCACGTTGCCGGCGCGCTGCGCCACCACATCGGCCTGAAAGACGCCACGCTGGCGCGTATGGTCCCCAAGGGGTGGATGAAATCACCCGGCGCGTAGCACTTTCCAAGCCTTATGGCCCAAGCTATATGAACCCACAATCATGTTGATACACGGGGCTTTGCCTTGGGCCGTACGCTAATTGATAAACTGTGGGACTCGCACGTGGTCGCCGATTTAGGCGACGGCGCTGCGCTTCTCTATATTGACCGCATTTTTCTGCACGAGCGCACCGGCTCGGTATCACTCCAAGAACTCAAAGCCAAAAATCGCCCGGTGCGTCACAAAGAGCACGTGTTCGTCACAATGGATCACATTGTCGACACGTTCCCGGGGCGTGGCGACAAAACGCTGATGCCGTCCGGTACTGATTTTATTACCTCCACGCGGGCGACAGCCACGGAAGCGGGGCTGAACCTGTTCGATGTGACCGACGAGCGCCAAGGCATTGTGCACGTCGTGTCAGCCGAACAGGGCATTACGCTACCGGGCTTTACGCAAGTTTGCCCCGACAGCCACACTTGCACATTGGGTGCGTTGGGCGCGCTGGCCTGGGGCATTGGCTCCAGCGAAGGCGAGCACGCGCTGGCGACCAAAACACTGGCTGTGACCAAACCCAAATCTATGCGTGTCGGGTTTACCGGCACGCTGGGTTACGGCGTGACGTCCAAAGATATGATTTTGCATCTGATCGGCAAGTATGGCGCAGCAGGTGGCTCGGGCTATGCCATCACATTCACCGGGCCTGCCATTGCCGCATTGCCACAAGAAAACCGCTTCACCATTTGCAATATGGCCGTTGAATTTGGAGCCTTCGCGGGCGTTATTCCGCCTGATGAGACGACGTTTGACTATGTGAAAGGCCGCCCTTACGCGCCTCAGGGTGCAGCGTTCGATGCTGCTGTCGCGTCATGGCGTTTGCTCAACGACGACGCTGATGCAGTGTATGACCGTGAGATTGTGGTCGACTGTTCCGACATCGTGCCCACCATCACGTGGGGCACCAGCCCCGGCCAAACATCGCGTATCGACGGCGTCGTGCCGAACCCCAGCGATGCCAAGGATGCCAACACGCGTGGTTCCATGGACAAAGCGCTCGAATACATGGACGTCACGCCGGGTCAAAAGTTGGAAGGTTTGGCCATTGATGCAGCGTTCATTGGCTCGTGCACCAACTCGCGCCTGTCTGATTTGCGTGCGGTCGCTGCCGTGGTCAAGGGCCGTCACGTGTCGCCGAACTTGAAGAAAGCCGTGATTGTGCCGGGCTCAACGCAAGTCAAACGCGCCGCCGAACGCGAAGGCCTGCACGAAATTTTCAAGGCAGCGGGGTTCGAGTGGCGCGAGTCGGGTTGCTCCATGTGTTTTAACGCCGGCGGCGAATCCATGGGCGAGAAATGGCGCGTGGTCAGTTCCACCAATCGCAATTTCGAAAACCGCCAAGGCCCCAAGACGCGCACGCACTTAGCCAGCCCCACAACTGTGGCCGCCTCGGCGTTGGCGGGTGCAATTGCTGACGTGCGGAAGTTGGGTTAGCGGCGATGGAAAAATTCGTTCACCTCAAAGCCATTGCCGCACCGTTGCTGCGCGTGAACATCGATACCGACGTCATCATCCCCAGCCGCGAGATGAAGGGCGTCAGCAAAACCGGCTTATCGGTCGGCATGTTTGCAAACTGGCGCTACACGGACGTGCCTGCGCGCATATCCAACCCCGAATTTGTGCTTAATCGCGCGCCTTACGACAAAGCCCATATTTTGCTGTCGGGCGATAACTTTGGCTGCGGCTCAAGCCGCGAGCATGCGGTGTGGGCCATGAAAGAGTGGGGCTTTCGCGCCGTGATCGCGCCCAGCTTTGGGGCCATTTACTATGGCAACTGCGTACGCAACGGAATCTTACCCGTGGTGCTGCCCGACGAGGCCGTGCGGGCGATAGCGGCTTGGGTCGAGGCTAGCCCCGCGGCCAACCAAGTTGAAATCGATCTACCGTCGCAAAAAGTTCATGCGGCTGGTGTTGCGTATGCATTTTCTATTGGCGAATCCGACAAAGACATGCTGTTAGAGGGTCTCGACCCTATCGGTGTTACGTTAAAGCGCGACCCCGCCATCCAAGCCTTTGAGGCCAAGGACCGCATGCAGCGCCCTTGGGTTTACATCTAGCGCATTTTCCCGAGAAGTGGCCTTCCGCTTGGCGTGGGAAATGCGACCAACAAAAAGCCTTTAGTTACATGCCCAATACGCCTCAAGATTTCGCGCGGGTTTACGCAAAATTTCAAGCGCCCATTTCCAAGCGCTACGACTGCGGAAAAAAATGTGCGCCGCTCAATCAGGGCATTCCGGTCTGCTGCGACCACGACCGTGCCGTGCCGGTGGCCGACAAAGGCGAATGGGATTTATTGAGAAAAAGAACGGACCTGTGGAGCATCTACACGCCCAAAAACAAAACCGAACAAAAAGAGTTCGGCGGCATGGCCGAGGGTTGCCAGTCGATTGTGTGCAAGGGCGCGAAATTCTGCGAGCGAGAAAACCGCACCATCGCCTGCCGTGCGTTTCCGTTCTTTCCATATTTCACTAAAGAGAAAGAGCTGATTGGGCTTGGCTATTACTGGGGCTTTGAAGGCATGTGCTGGGTGATCTCTAATCTCACCATTGTTGAAAAGCCCTTTATCGACGAAATGATTGCGGCTTGCGAAACCATCTTCAAAAAAGACCAGGACGAATACGATACCTACACCGGTTATTCGGCCACCATGCGTGGTGTGTTTACCAAGCGGAATAAAAAAATCCCGCTTTTGGGTCGTGATGGAAAACTTTATTGGGTTTTGCCAGATGGGGGCAAAGTTGTGCCCGCCACCAAAGCCGAGTTTAAAACCAAACTCGCGAAATTCCCCAACGGGCTTTGAGTACGGCAATGTTTGAGCCCTGGATCTTGCTGACGTTAACAGCGTCGGTGATCCAGAACGTTCGCTCAGTGCTGCAGAAAAATATGGCAACGCAATTTAGTGTGAGCGGAGTCACGTTCGCGCGCTTCTTGTTCGGATTTCCGCTCATTTTATGTTTTCTTGCGGCGGCACACCAAAGTGTTGGCGGCAGCTTGCCAACGCCGTCGGCGTTGTTTTTTGTTTACGCGGTTGTTGGCGGTGTTTGCCAGTTGTTGGGCAACCTTGTGTTTATCAACCTGATTGGTTTTGCCAACTTCACCATCAGCACCACGTATTCAAAAACTGAAACGGTCTTGGCCGCGCTGTTTTCGTTTTTTCTGGTCAATGATGTCCTCAGTACACTTGGTCTTGGCGGCGTACTGCTCACCTTCTTCGGATGCATGGTCATTGCTGCGGGGCGCGGAAAACTAACCCTGCGGTCTCTTGCCTTTGCGATCACCGACAAGGCCGCACTTTATGGCCTGACGGTTGGTGCAACTTATGCAGTCGCCTCCACCTGTTATCGTGCGGCATCGCTGTCCCTGGGCGGTGAAGGGTTCGTGCTCCAGGCCATCTATAGTTTAGCTTGGGTGTCGTTTTTCCAATGCCTTCTGATGGGGCTGTGGCTCAGCGTTAAGTCGCCCAGCGTTATTCGCCTAATTCTGACCCACTGGCGCAAAGGTGTTTGGCTGGGCTTGACGGGCGCAAGTGCATCGGCGTGTTGGTACGGGGCCTTTGCCACACAAAAAGCGGCGTACGTTCTAGCCCTGGGCCATGTTGAACTGATCTTTGCTTATTTGTCGTCACGGTTTTTGTTTAAAGAACAAGCCAACTTTGTCGAGACAGCCGGTATTTTGGTGACGGTCACCGGCATTCTATGCGTCGCCCTTGCCTAAAAGTAGAGGGCTCGCTCTAGGGCCGCTCAGAGCGCAGTTTTAGGTCTGGGTCGATGGCGTGGTAAACTTTGTTCCAGCGTGCTGGGTTATACATGCTGTCGAGCGTGAGAATGGCCAGATCATCGCGCGTGATTTCGCCAAACGTCGACAGATCAGACGTCAAATATCCACGCCCTGTAGCCGGCGGGTCGCTTTTGACAGGCAACAACCCGTTGCGAATAATCACGTACGGCACGCCGCCCTCAAGAATCACTTTTTCAGCCATGCCCTTATCAACCATGCCCGCAGACTGTTTGAAGTCCTTGAGGGCCGGCACTTGTTTAATGGACTCACCGGCCCCAATCGAACCGTGGTGAATGAACAACTTCACCCCCGTTCGTTTGGAATGAACAACGATAGAGCGCGTGATTGTTTCATAAAATTTATCGATCTTGCTGCTGTCGCGGCGTTGGGCCGAAGCATCGATCACGACGCGGAATTTCTTTGAATCGAAGGCCGCCGCGACGCTTTTGTCATCGGTGAGATCACCGACCACATAGTCGATTTTTAGCCCCGACAAGCGGTCTTTGGGCGAATCTTTGCGGGCAAACACCGTCACATCTTCACCGGCTTGCACTAACAACTTGGCAATCGGCGCGCCCAGACGACCCGTGCCGCCGAACACCAACACGCCACCATCTTTGGCGAAGGCATTCGCCTGCATAAGAAAGAACGCTGCAATAAAGGTGAAAAATTGACGCATTACTCCACCTCTGCCTTACCGCCTTTGATCATCGCATCAATCGCAACGGCGTCGTAGCCCAGCTCGGCCAAGACGTCGCGCGTATGTTGGCCTTGGCGCGGCACATCCAGTCGCACGCCGGGCCTGATGCCGCCCACTTCCACCGGCAGGGCGGGCAGTTTCATTTTACTGCCCTTTTTGTCGCCGTCGGGCACGGTTAGCGGCACAAGGCCGCCCGCGGCGTTCAAGTGTGGGTCGTCAAACATTTCATGAGGCTTGCTGATGGGCGCAAACGGCATGCCGGTTTGCTCCAACTTCGTCATCAACTCGGCCTTGGTGTATGTCTTAAACAGCGCTTCGATGCGCGGTTTGACTTTATCGCGTTGCGCGACGCGGCCGTTGTTTGCGGCCAGGCTGGCATCGGCGGCAAAATCCGTCAGGCCAAACGCCTCACAGAACACTTTCCATTGCGTATCGGACACCACGCCGACGAACACCTTGTCATCATCCTTGGTGTCGAACACATCATAAATCGCCCAGGCCGAAACGCGCGCGGGCATGGGGGCTGCGGGCGAGCCCGTCACAGCGAATTGCGCCATGTGTTGGCCAACGAGGTAGATGGTGGTTTCAAACAGCGAGGCTTGTACCATTTGGCCTTTGCCGGTGGTGTGGCGCTGCTGCAAGGCCGAGAGAATGGCGATCACGCCGAACATGCCGCCGGTGACATCGATCACGCTGGCTCCGGCCCGTAACGGCCGTCCCGGCGGGCCGGTCATGTACGCCAAGCCGCCCATCATCTGCGCCACTTCGTCCAGCGCGGTGCGGTGCTCGTAAGGCCCCTTCAAAAATCCTTTTTCGCTGCAGTAAATCAGGCGCGGGTTCAATTTGCTCAAGGCCTCGTAGCCAAAGCCCAGTTTGTCCACAGCACCAGGGCGAAAGTTCTCGATCATCACGTCGGCTTTTTCCAGCAACTGAAGGGCAACTTTTTTTCCCTCTGCCGATTTCAAATCCAAACAAATGGAGCGCTTATTGCGGTTGTACATGGGGAAGTACCCAGCGCCCGATCCCTTCAGGCGGCGGGTGTTATCGCCACCCATCGGCTCGATTTTGATCACCTCGGCACCTAAATCGGCTAAAATCACGCCCACGGCGGGGCCCATGACCATGTGGGTGAACTCGACAACTTTAATTCCGGCCAGTGGTAACGACATATAATTCCCCAATACTTAGAACAGGTTAGCGAAAGGCCTCGCGCGATCTTGATGGCAGCGCCGATAGCCGAAATCTCGCATTGATCATATATATTCAGCCGCGCAGAACAACTGCAACCGGGGTCTTGGCCCCAGGGCCAGATGCCCTTAGAACCCGAGGTGCAGCGGCGGTAGGAGTATGACAATGAGCGATATCATGCACGGCATTGATGTGTTGGTCAGCGAGGTGGGCCCGCGCGATGGCTTGCAAAGCATTTCCTCGATCATGCCCACCGCGGCCAAAAAAGACTGGATCACGGCTTTAGCCCAAGCCGGCATTCGCGAAATCGAAGTGGGCTCTTTCGTGCCGCCGAAATTGCTGCCGCAGCTCGCCGACACCGCCGAGATTGTGCAGTTCGCGCGCACCATTCCGCATTTGCAAGTCGCGGCCCTGGTGCCCAATGCGCGCGGAGCAGAAAATGCCATTGCCGCAGGCGCGCACAAAATTACGCTGCCGCTGTCGGCCAGCGAAACACACAGCCTGAAAAATTTGCGCAAAACGCACGAGCAAGTATTCGAGGAGGTCGCCGCTATCGTTGCGCTAATCAAAGCGCTGCCGGCCGACAAACGCCCGCACTTCGAAGGCTCGCTGTCCACCGCGTTTGGGTGCACACTCGAAGGCATGGTGCCGGAAGCCAAAGTCGTGAAGTTGGGTGAACGCCTGATGGCGCTGGGCTGCGACGAAGTGGGCTTGGCCGATACAACCGGATACGCCAACCCCGCGCAAGTCCGCAGCATGATCAAATCTATTTGGGCGGCGCTGGGTAAGCACGCGCTGACGGGTATTCACATTCACAACACGCGCGGTTTGGGATTGGCCAACGCACTGGCCGCGCTTGATATGGGGCTGACGACGCTTGATAGCTCGCTCGGCGGTTTGGGCGGCTGCCCGTTTGCGCCGGGTGCCTCGGGCAATATTGTCACCGAAGATTTGGTGTTCATGCTCGACAGCATGGGCCTGAAAACCGGCATCGACTTGGCGAAACTTTTGAAAGTGCGCGACATCGTCACCGCCGCTGTGCCCGACCCCATGTACGGATTCACGCCCGATGCCGGTGTGCCTAAAGGTTACGTCCAAGGTGGCCACGGCTGGGGCTTGCCCGAACGCAAACTCGCTGCTGAATAGCGATGGGAAATATCTTAGGGCGCGCCATCGCAGGACTGCTGGTCAGTTCGTGCATTTTCGGAGCGGCTTATGCCTTGCGTGAGTTTGCAATCGTAGCTCTTTCCGCGCCAACGGGTGCGTCACCGCCGTTTCTGGTTGGCCCTTTTGCGACCGCCGCTTTACTCGCGGCCTTTTTTGCGTTGACCGTCCTGATCCTTATTGGACGACCGATCTATTTGGTTCTTCGTGACAATCCTCAATGGTACATCGCCGCTGTTGTAGGTCTTGTTGTCGGTTTTGCGATCGATTTTGCGCTGGCCTTCACGTTTGTCGCAGCCGGATCTGATAGCGGCGGAATCTTTGGGCGATTGGCGGGTTTATTGATCACGTCTGCGCAGGTTGGCGTTCTTGGTGGTATATCGGGGCTCGCATTTTGGTTGATCGCACGCCCCGGCCGCACAGCATAAAGGTCAGGTCATCATGTTTTATGAACCCGACCTCAATAACCACGGCCTACCATTCAACCCATTCAAAAGCTGCGTGGTGCCCAGGCCCATCGCTTGGATCTCAACAATCAATGCAAATGGTGCCGTGAATCTGGCGCCCTTTAGTCAGGCTGCCATGGTTGGGTCTGACCCTCCCTATGTCATGTTCTCGGCCGGCGGCCACGAGATCGAAGGAAAACGCAAAGACAGTGTTGAGAACGCCGAAGCGTCGGGAGAATTTGTTTACAATCTGGCCACGTATGATTTGCGTGAGGGTGTCAACATCTCAGGCCAAATCACAGACTCCGGCATTGATGAAATGAAAGCTGCGGGCCTTACGCCGGCCCCTTCAACCTTGATCAAGCCGCCTCGCGTCGCGGAGTCACCGATCAATCTCGAATGCCGCATCGAGCAAATTATGAAGCTGCCCGGCAAATCTTGGTCCGGGACAGTGTGGATGGTGATTGGCCGCGTTGTCGGTATTCATATCAAAGATGAGTTCATCATGGCCGATGGCAAGCTCGACATTGCGCGCCTCAAGCCGCTCGCGCGGTTGGGGTACATGGATTACACGTCTGTCGACCACGTTTTTGAAATGGGAGCGATTGACGATGCCCAGGCCGGCACATGGCGCAAAGCCATGGGCGGATAGGCCACTCGCCCAGAGTGATGACGTCGAATCGCGCACATTGATCTGCGGCAACGATTTTACCGCGCAAGAGCGTAGACTCACACCATGAGCGAACAGCGCCGACTAATTCTGGTCGCGCCTTTCAGGGTGGGTGCCAACATGGAGACGTCAAGACGCTTGAGTTATTTCTTCGCTGCGCCATTGGCCATTCTGGCCGCCTGTGTGTCGGGCAACGTCATCGCAAAAGAAGCCAAGGGGGCGATAATCTGTAAAGATCCTGCTCTGACCTACAATCAACAATTTATTTGTCGCCAAGAGTTCGAGGGCGCAAAAACGAAGCGCGAGCAAGAGGTTGTTATCAAAAGATTCACAGAGCGGGCGAAGGCCGCCGAAAAGCCAAAGAAAGAGTAAGGGCTGGCAGTTAGTCTGCTACCCGGAGTCTACACTGCGGTGAAGTCGCCACTGTCGCGAAGTTGATAGAGCGTCGCGGTGGCAAGGTCGAAATATAGTCCGTGGACGGCGACTTCGCCGCTTTCGACGCGAGATTTGATCCACGGAAATGTCATTAAATTGGCAATCGACGTTTTGATGCCTTCCTTTTCGGCCAGGCTTTGCGCGGCGTTGAGATCGCCCTTCGCCAAGGCAATTGCGCGCTCGCGGGCAGGGGCGGCAATTTTCATCCACGCGCTGACAAAGTCATCGCCGCTAATCTGCGTACCACGCACCATCGCGCCAATGCCGCCACACAACGCATGGCCCATGACCATGATCTGCTTAACCTTCAACACCAGCACCGCGAATTCCAATGCTGCCGATGTGCCGTGAAAGTCGCCGTCGGGGGAATAGGGCGGCACCAGGTTGGCGACATTGCGCACCATAAAAATATCGCCGGGCGCCGTGCCGAAAATAATCGCCGGTTCCATGCGCGCGTCCGAGCATGCAATAACAATCGCGCGCGGCGCTTGGCCTTTAGTGGCCAGCTGTTTCAGCATCGTCTCGTTGTTTTTGTAATAGCCTTCGCGAAACTCGCGAAAACCGTCGATCAATTTGTCCATGACCGCTGTTTAGTGGGCAGTGCTAAGGCCGTCAAATGAAAAGGGCCAATCCGAAGACTGGCCCTTGTCATCATAGACTGGTCTTGTCTCTAGGGTTTGCGCGCGCAACTCACGAACCAGGCGACGGTTTTGTCGAGTTGTTCGAACTTTCCGTGCCAAATGGTGTCTTTCGGGAATCCTGCATCCAAGTACATCTTCACCGGGTCGTTGGTGGCATAGGCTTCCCAGTACGGCTCGTTGTTATTTTTCAAATCCCAACTCGCATCGAACTGGCCAAAGGCATCGCGCTCGGAGTAACGCAGCGGTACATCTTGGTGAATGGCGATGCCGCCCGGCTTCAACAGCCGATAGCTTTCTTTGAACATGGCAGCTTGGGTTTTTACCGGCATCTCGTGCATAGCATTGTGCGAGACCACCAAATCAAACGACGCGTCGGGGAACGTGGTCGCACCCGCATCCATTTGATGGAAATGCACCGCTGCCCCCAAAGCCTCGGCGCGCGCGTGCGCATAACGCAACATGCCTGCCCCGACGTCGATGCCGTGAACTTCTGCATTCGGGAATGCCAACGCCCATGGTGTCGAGGACGACCCGGCCGAACAGGCACAGTCGAGAATTTTGGTTGGCGTAAAGCCGGGGAAGCGTTCCTTGATGAAACGCTGAATCACTTCCGCTTTGCTTTCCATGGTGCCAATGCCGCCGCCCATGGAATACAAATTGCCGCCACCTTCGTAGAAGGCACCGGCCAGCACGTCATTTGCGCCGTAGTCGGCGGCATAGTTGACGGGCTGCAAATGGATGTTCACTTCCTTAATGCCGCGCGGCGGATCAAACGCGGGGTTCAGCGCGAGCGAGCCTTTGCGTTTGGCCGAGGCGTGCAATGAGTCGTAGGTTTTTTCCAGCCGGTCCTTCTGGCGGTAAATCGGCTCGGCAACCGAATCCCACATCAATTCTTGGGCGTCGCGGTTGATGGCCGAGAACATCAAATAGTTTGGCTCTTGCCACATCACTTCGCCGATCTCGTGGCGGTCGGTGGGTTCGCGGCCGTGCTGCTTCACAAATTTCGGCTTGGCGAGTTTTTCATAAATGGCTTTGTTGCCCGGCCGAATTTTTCGACCGACATGAAACTTTAAATTCAGCACAAACAATTGGCGTGCGCGCTCGTCGTGGTTGGGCTGCGACATCATGTCGTGAACGGGATTACGGGCCATGGGCATTCTCCTGAAGACGAAACACTACTCCAGCTTTGCCCTGGCTTAAAGCCCGCAACCGCCTTGGTATAGAAAGGCTTAGGCTGGCTTTGCGTACGTCAAGATCATCCTGCGGTTCAGGACAATCGCTAGCCCTACAAAAACAACGGTAATGGCCAGGCTGATGGCAAAAATCTTTTCCGGTGAACTGAAGTAGGGACGCAGGGTTGGAATCCGCGATACAGCTTCTGCCGCCGCTGCTGCCAGCAACCCGAAATACGAACCCGTCATGCGCGCCAGGTGGTTGGGCAGCCAACCCTCTTTGCGTGTCACCAGCGGCCACAGCCCAGCCGCCACCGAGGTTAGGCTAACAAACGCCAAGACGTGGAACACATTGAACTGCCCCGTCAGACGATAAAGGTTGAGAGCGGTGACGTTCACCACCAACATGGCCAGCACATAACCGGCCCCTATGGCGCGATGAAACGGCGTGCCTTTGGCAGCTGGAAAAACCGACAACCCCATCACCAAGGCCATGATGGCGGCGGTAAAATGAACGGCTCCGAGTGATGTTAAAAACATGTGCTTGTCCTTATTCGCTGACTGCGCCGTCGAGGATGTCGCGCAAGAAAGCCACATGGGCTTCAAACGCGCGCCGCCCCGACGCTGTCATCGCCACGCTGGTGCGGGGTTTTTTGCCGACAAACTCTTTGGTGACTTTCACGTAGCCAGCGTTTTCCAACGTCGCCAAATGCGCGCCGAGGTTTCCGTCGGTGGCGGCCGTAATGGCCTTGAGGCGTGTGAAGTCCAGCGCATCATTGCGCGCGCAGGCATTCAGCGCCGACATAATTTTCAACCGCACAGCTTGGTGGATGATCTCGTCAGGTCCAGCCATGGCTCAAACCCTCCGGATCCAAAGGCCGCTGACAATCAGCGAGCCACCGCCGACGACGCCCATCCACAGCGAATAGTGCTCGGGCACATAAAAGTAGCCGACCAGCAGTGCCGCCGCGACGGTGCCCCCCGCGATAATCCACCGCGTGCCTTGCCACAGACCCAACATCGCATAGCCTGCGGCGTTCAGAAGGCCGACAAAGGCCATGACCTTAATCGGTGCGACAGGTGAAAACAGCCACAACACGACATTGGCAAACATTGCCAAAATGAACGCGGCAAAAAACACGCGCCAGCGTTTACGACTGTCTGTGGCTTGTTTGCCCAACCGATACGTCAACCAAACCGTCGCCACCACCCCAATACCCGTCGCCGTGTTCCAAATCGTCGCGCCCTGACGGGGCATAAAATCGGTCAGCGAGCCTGCGACCAACCAAGCCAACCCCCAGATGATGAGGTAGGGCGCACCTGAGGCGTAGCTTTCTAATTCGCGGCTGCGCTCGCCAGCTTGGTCGATGTCACGTAGCGCCGCGGCGGCGTCGTCTTTGGTAATGGTCATGGAGATGCTCCTGTCGCGGTTTAGGCCAGCAGCGCAGCGGTAAGGCCGACGGTGGGCAGGCTGCTGAGCAGTACTGCCAGCACGCAAACGCCCGCCCATAACAATGTCATCGGTACGCTGATGCGCGGCGCTTGGCGGAAGGTGCGCCCGGTGAGGCTGGAAAGGGAGCGGCTCAGGCTCGTTGGGCTAAGTGGCGTCGGGGACATGGTCTTTCTCCTAATTACAGATAACTCTGTCTTGCAGAGTTTATGAACCCTATCACGATAGATTACTCTGTCAAGCAGAGTAATCGTACGTAGTTTACCGACGTTAGCCTTTCCCGTGTGAAGCGGGGGCAGATGGCTGGGTGAGAGGTTGGCTAGGGTTTATCGCAAACCCGCGAGCCCATCATCACGCCAGGCTGAATGCGCGAGCGGATTGAAAATCCAGCATTCTCCAAGCGCTGTTCGACATTGCAGGTGACGAACTCGTGCGCATAGGGCTCGCCGTTATCAGCCGCATCCATCAAGCCCACTAGGCCGGAATAGCCGGGCTTGCCGGGTTCGGCCGAGGCGAAATCCCAAACCACGAACGTGCCACCTGGGCGCAGCACGCGGAATACTTCTTTGAGTGTTTTATCTAAGACGGGAATGGGAATTTCGTGGAACAAAATGTGTTCAAACACCAAATCGAAATGCCCATCGGGGAAGTCGAGCGTTTCGCTGGGCATTTGGGCAAAGTGCACGGCCATGTTTTGCTCGGTGGCCCGCCAGTGGCCATAGCGAATCATCGGCGCGCTGATGTCGGTGGCGATCACCTCGGCGTCCTTGTGAACGCGCTTCATCTCCACGGCCATTTGGCCAATGCCGCACCCAATTTCTAAGATGCGATTGATTTTGCCGTCCTTGGGGCCGGGCGTTTGTTCGGCGAGGCGTTTGTGAAGCGCGTCGTCGGAATTCTCGCCGCCGTAAAAAATGCTGGTGCCGTAATCGTAGTACATGCCCGCCAGCGGATGTCCCACATACCCGCCGGGCTGAATGTGGATGTGAACCTTGGAATAGTCGGGATAGACGAAGTTTTTGTCGTAGGTCAGCGTGCCAGGGCCTCGCTTTTCAGCGTCATCCAGGCGGCGCAAAAATTCCGGCTCGCGCTGTGCGTAAGATTCAACAATGCGCTGCTTATATATTTCCTGGGCACTGCGTTTCACGCGCAGGAAGGTCGAAAGGTAGGTGTCCTCAATAATGACATCGCGCGCATTGGATATGCCCTCGTGGGTGTGCTCAATCTTGACGCCGGCTTTGGCCATCAGCGCGTTGCCTCGCTCGCCCATTTGCTTCCAGTACGCGTGCAAAAGCTGATTGCGCGCATCGCTCATGAAGTCGTTGTACACTTCATCCGCGCGCGCCGTTAACGCAGGTGTTCTGCCAATTTTACCGCGGTCAATGATGGCGTTGCTGATGCTCATGGTGATGTCCTCTACCCTACGTCGATGGCCAATCTTAGCCGATCATACGCGCGCAGACAAAGGTGATGATTTCGAGCCGCAATTATGTTCTACTTCCCATCAAAGAACTGTTGGCACGACGCCGCGTAAGACGGTGCAAAACGAGAATCAATAGGCTGAGGACCTTCGATCATGGGGCTGGCCGCACATTGAATGCGATTTCGGCGTTGTTCGGGAATCGCGCCAACGGGGAGCTACGCAGATGCATTTTATCAAGAATTGCTGGTACGTCGCCGCCTGGAGCCATGAGCTTGAGCCAGGCCGCCTCATGAGCCGCATGGTAGCCGGAGAATCGCTCGCACTCTACCGGACGAGCGATGGCACAGCGGTCGCCTTCGAAGATAGTTGCCCGCACCGTCGCGCCCCGTTGTCATTGGGTCGTGTCGAGGGCGACGATTTGCGCTGCATGTATCATGGCATGCGTTTTGCGCCCAACGGCGTTTGCAATGAAATGCCGGGCAGCGAAAAAATCCCCGCCAAAGCGAAAGTCCGCACGATTCCCATTACCGAGAGGGACAACTGGATTTGGGTTTGGTTGGGCGATCCCAATCGCGCTGATCTTGGTTTGATCCCCGAAGGGTTCGGATCCGATGGCCAAGGTTGGAAGATGAACTTCGGGCAAATCGACTATGCGGCCAACTACGAGCTGATCAACGACAACCTATGCGACGGATCGCACATTGCATTCCTGCATGAAAATACCCTGGGCAAAAACATGGGTCGCCGGTTTTGCGACGAGCACCCCACCATTACACGCCTGCCGCGTGGTGTGCGTGTTGATCGGAATTTCATTGACCAGCGCGTTGTTGCGCCGTGGGTGAAAACACCTGATAGCCGCGTCGACGTCCTGACGACCTATGACTTTCTGGTGCCCGGCATCTTTTTGTTTCGCACCGGCTTTTACGAACCGGGCACGGCCGCGCGCATCGAGGAGGGCAAGCTCACCGCGCCGCCGTACTTCGAGCGGGTCGATCAACAGGCTGTTACGCCCATGTCGAACAAAGAATCGCGATATTATTTCGCCGCCGCGCACAAGTTGCAGCCGGGCCTGCCCGAGATGTTGGGGCACATCTTCGGCCTGATGTCGCGCGCGTTCGAGGAAGACCGCGTGATGATCGAGGCGCAACAACGGAACTGGGACCGCTATCCCGACGCACGCCCCATTGTCGCCACACCGCACGATGAGGCGCCGCTGATTATGCGCAGCCATATCGAGCGGATGTTGGCCGCAGAAAACGGCGTGTTGCCGTAGCGGCGAAATTCCCTATCCACGCTACGGTAAAAATCACCGCCGACGAAGATTAAGTCGTGATGGCAGCTTGATTGCGGGGCAGGTCTGACGCCATTCTACCCGCATGACCATTCGCCGCCCTTTACCATCCGTTCTGAGCCGTCGCCATTTTGTGGCCGGGTCGGCGCTGGCCGCCGGCCTGCCGTTCGCCGCGCGCGCCCAGCAGGACAAGTCGCTGTTGCGCGTTGCATTGGGCGGGCTGCCGTCGGGCGGAAAGGGCAACGCCTACCACAACATACAAACGCCTACGATTATTGTGACCAGCGCGATCTTTGATGGCTTAACGCGCCTGAAGGCCGATGGCACGGTTGGTCCGGGCCTCGCGTTATCGTGGGAGCCTCAAGGGCCGCTGACGTGGCGCTTTAAGCTTCGCGATGACGTGAATTTCTCGAACGGCAAGCGGTTCACCGCCGACGCTGTTGTTCACGCTGTTTCGTATCTTGCAGGTCCGGGGCCAGCGACTGAAACCGTTCGCCGCGACATGGTGTTTTTAGACAGCGCCAAGGCCATCGACGCCACCACAGTCGATATCACCACCAAAATTCCAATGCCGTTCTTCCCTCGCTATGCGGCGATTTTGCTGATTGTCGAACCCGAGGCATGGACTCGGATGGGCGTTGCGGCATTTTCTGAAAACCCCGTGGGGACAGGGCCGATGGTGGCCGAGAGTTGGGCGCCGGGTCGTATTGTGTTGCGCGCCAATAAGACGTCGTGGCGTGCGCCACACATTGCCGGTGTTGAGTTTTTGCTGTTGCCCGACATTCCCTCGCGAATTCAAGCGCTGATGTCGGGACGGCTCGATGTGGTCTACCAACTTCCGCCCGAGGAATTTTCCATGGTCACGGATTTTGGCGGCAGTGTGGTGACCATCGCTGATGCTGCGGCCACCGCCATTCTTTTTAACTTCGGCAAGGACCGGAAATCGCCCCTCAACGATGTGCGCGTGCGTCGCGCCATCAATTTGGCCGTCGATCGCCAAACCATTGTCGATTCATTGTTGGGTGGCAAACCGAAGCTGTCAGGCCAGCCCGCCGTCAGTGCGGCGTTCGGCTATGACCCTTCGATTACGCCTTACCCATTTGATCCGCAAAAGGCCAAGGCGCTGTTGACCGAGGCTGGCTTTGGCAATGGCTTTAACATGACCCTCGAAACGTCCGGTGGGACGACCAATTCATTGTTGGTCGTTCAGCGCGTGGCCGACGATTTGGCGGGCGTGGGAATTAAGGTCGAAATCAGAACCAAACCCGGAACACAATATTTGCTCGACTTTGTCCAAGGTCGCTATGAACCCGATGCCTTCACGTTGCAGTGGGGCTCGTATCCTTCGCTCGACTCAATTCAGATGAGCTCAATTGGGTCGTGTCGCAAAACAAACCCCTGGTACTGCAATCCCGACATTGAACCAACGATCACGGCAGCGTGGTCTGAAGCTGATCCCGACAAGGCGCTTGCGCTGCGTCACAAGGTTATGAAGTTTTATCACGACGAAGCACCGAGCTTGTTCATGTACGACAATGTTACGTTCCTCGGTTTAAGCCCGCGAACCTCGGGCTACACTAACGTCTTCGGATTCATCCCATACGAAGACGTGAGATTGAAAAGCTAGTACAGCGCGATTCTGGCCAATGCGACGTCGGCTTGGAAATCGCGCATCCAGCCGAGCAACGCGACGCGCTGCAAGCCTTGCAAATTCAGCGGCGCATTCAATCCATGCGGCACAAACGCCGACCACGGCAGGCGCAACGTCTGCCACTCGGGTTTCGACTTAAACGTGGCTCGGTATGATTGCTCGTACCAGCGCACATCGGTGGTGCGGATGTGGCAGTTGTATTCTTCGCCGTTACCCCACACATCGATTTCAAAGCCTTGGTAGGCTGACACATCCAGCGGTGTGCCGCCGGGCTCAAGGTCCAACGCCAGCTGAATAAAGCCGCCGCCGTTGGTGTTCACCCGGCCGGATAATCGCAAGCAGCGCCGCCCCAAAATGGTGTCAAAACCGGCCCCGCCGGTGGAGCGCCCGCCCATCACCTGGTCGGTGAAGCCAGCCCATTTGGTGCCCAAGGCCGAACGGCCATCGGGCGCGGTCAAATCATCGATGATTCTCAACGCGTTAGAGGCCGCAGCACTGCGGCTGCGGGGCATGAAGGGCAGAATGACGGCGGTCGCAGCAGAGCCCATGGCCCAGCGCCGACCCACGGAGGACGCCATGGGAACGGCCCTTTCGAGAGGTTGTTGTGGTCTGTCTACGAAGGGCAAGCGAGCCTGGATGACGGGGGCGGGAGAAAAATGCGCCGGGGCTCGTGTTCGCGTTTGCCTATGTTAACCTTCCAAACGCGCAGGATCTGGGCATCACAATGAATTTACGAATCAAGTCGCTCGACGCGTTGTTGGCGATGGACGAGACCAAAAAGCTCACCAAACAATTGGGCGCGCTCGACCTGATGTTTCTGGGCATTGGCGGAATTGTCGGCACGGGCATTTTTGTGCTCACTGGCGTTGCGGCGTCGACGTACTCCGGCCCGGCTCTGATCATTTCGTTTCTCATGTGCGGCTTTGCATGCAGCTTAGCTGCACTCACGTATGCCGAGTTGGCCTCGATGGTGCCGGTGGCGGGAAGTGCGTACACCTACACCTATGCCACCATGGGCGAGGCGCTGGCGTGGATCATGGGGTGGAATCTCGTACTCGAGTACGCCGTAAGCGCGGCAGCCGTGGCATCAGGTTGGTCGGGTTATTTCAGCGGCATTTTCAAAACCATCGGCTATCCGCTGCCCGACGCGCTGACCAAAGTGCCGCAAGATGGCGGGCTGATTAATTTGCCTGCGGTCGTCATCGCATTGTTTGTCACCTACATGCTTTACGTCGGAATCAAAGATAGTGCGCGGCTGAACAACATTCTCGTTGTCGTCAAGCTCGCTGCGCTGACTTTGTTTTTGGTTTTGGCGACGCCCGAAGTCGATGCCGCCAACTGGACGCCGTTCATGCCCTATGGCTTCTCGGGTGTGGCGTCGGGCGCGGCGATTGTGTTCTTCGCGTTCTTTGGCTTTGATGCGGTGTCAACGGCGGCCGAAGAAACGCGCGATCCCAAACGCGATTTGCCTATCGGCATTATTGGCTCGCTGGTGGTGTGCACTGTCTTGTACATGGCGGTGGGCATCGTGCTGACGGGTGTGGTGTCGTACACCGAACTCAATAACCCCGAGCCGGTCGCGTATGCACTCAGGCACATCGGGTATAATTTCGGCTCGGCACTCGTCGCCGTCGGCGCACTGGCGGGAATGACGACAGTGCTTATTGTTTTTATCTTTGGCCAAACGCGCATCTTCTTTGTCATGGCGCGCGATGGGCTATTACCCGATGTATTGTGCAAACTTCATCCCAAGTATCGCACGCCGCATGTGGTGACCTGGATGACGGGAATCGGGGTTGCGCTGGTGGGCGGATTTGTGAATCTCGGTGTCATCGCCGAACTGGCCAACATCGGCACTATGTTCGCATTTATCCTTGTTTCTGCTGGGGTTATGATCTTGCGTCGGAAACGCCCCGAAATGAAACGCCCCTTCACCTGCCCAGCCGTATGGGTGGTCGGACCGCTGGCCATTTTGAGTATCGGCTTTCTGATGTTCAGCTTGCCGCAGGCGACCTGGATCCGCTTTGTGGTGTGGACGGCTATAGGTGTGGTTGTCTATTTGGCCTATGGCCGAAGCCGCAGCCCTTTGGCCAAACCGAGCTATAGCCTGCCAAAATGACGAATAAGCCGCGCCTTTTGCACACTATCGGCAACCCCGCCGACCCATTAGTATGCTACAACCATTAGTTTTAATTGTAGGCGGCGATGGCCAACGCTTTGCACCCCGAAGTCCAATATTCGCTGATCAAAAACTTTGCGCGTCAAACGCCGATCAACGTGACGGTGACGACGGCGGCCATTGCCTTCGTGTCCTGGATGGTTTGGCCTTACGTACCGCTGTGGATGTCGCTGCCTTGGGTCATTGCGCATATCGGCTTACCCGCGGTCATATTTATTCGATGGCAAATGCGCCGGGCTGCTCGCCAAAGATCGGGCACCGTTCCTCCGCCGCCGGTGTCAATCGAGATCCGTGCACGTCGAAGCGGTCAACGCGCTATTATTTTTGCGCTCTATTCCGGTGTCATGTGGGGCCTCACGGCCTTTGCGCTGCCATATCTGCCTGACAGATATGATGTGGCGCTCATTGTTATTGTTGGCGCGTTGGCAGGTGGGGCAACAACCACACTGTCTGCCATCCCACTTGCGGCGGGCGCATATGCGCTAACGAGCGTTGTACCCTTCAGCATTTATTTCTTCGCGCAAGGAGCCGACCCAGCGTCGATTTCGTTAGGTACATTGGCCTTAGTGATGAGTTTTGCCATGGTTTGGGCCTCGCGATCGGTCCACGGCACGTATCTTGATGATATTGCAGCCCGCGTTGCCGCAACCCAGAAGCTCGATGAACTTCTCTCGGCGCGGGAAGATTGGTTGCAAGTGGCCCAAACGGCCGATGCGTTTGCATTGTTCGACGAGCACAAGCGTATCAAATTCCGCAACTCTGCCTTTATCAGTCTCTTGGCTGGCCCAGATCCGAAGTCCCCCGCCGGCGAAACTTTTGCCAGCCTTGTGGCGCGTTTGGTCCCGAGCGAGGAAACCAGTATCGGAATTCTGACACAAGAAGAACGCGAACAACGCTATTTGCACCAACAAGATCAGCCTGACGAGCCCCTGGTCGAACGCTTGGCCGACGGGCGTTGGGTGCGCAGTATGCTGCGCCGCACGGCAAGCGGATCGATGGTGTGGCTGATCCAAGACATCACGTCCGAGCGCAGCCGCGAGACGACCGAGATCAAACTACGCGCGCGTTTGGCCGAGGCTAAGCAGTTGCAAACCATTGGTCAGTTTGCCGGTGGCGTGGCCCATGACTTCAACAACGTCTTGGGTGCGATCCAGGCGTTTGCCGAATTTATCACTCTCTCATCGGCAAATCCTGACGGCCAAAAGTCCGCCGCCCAACGCATCATCAAGGCCTGCGAGCGCGGCGCCGGCATGGTTCGCAATGTAATGCAGCTCGCCACAGCCTCACGCATCGAGAAGGAAACGTTTCGCGTTGGAAACGCATTTCAACAGGCCGTGAGCCTTCTTGCTGCACGCAAGCCTGATGCCGCAACTTTCGATGTGCAAGATAACATGGGAAATGCCTACATCGACGCCAACGAAAGTCAAATTGTTCAATTGATCATGAACTTGGTGGTCAATGCTTTTTCGGCGCTGAACAATAATGCCGGTCAGGTGAATCTGCGCGCTTCATGCATTGATGTCGATACCACCGTCGCCACACAATTTTTCGATGCGGCTGCCGATCTTGATGGTGTGACCGAGGCCTTGGGCGGTGGGCACCAATATGTTTTCGGAATGCTGCTCCCCGAAAAGCCCTACGTGAAAATTGTAGTGGAAGATTCGGGCACCGGCATCGAACCTGAGTTTTTGCCTCGCATGTTCGATCCGTTTATCTCAACCAAAGACACCACCATGCGTACCGGCTTTGGCTTGGCGGTTGTACGCAGTGTGGTGATGGCTTCAGAAGGCGCGTTGTGCGTTCGCTCGGCCCCCGGCAAGGGCACAACGTTTGAAGTGTATATTGCATGTGTTGCCGCGCCCCATGCCGCGCGCGAGGGTGATGCGTTGACCCAGACCGGCTCAGAAATGTCGCTCAATTCCGTCTTGATCGTGGACGACGATATTGATGCGGCTGACGGACTTGCTCTGGCGCTGACGGGCTTGGGCCATCGGGTGCGGGCGATTTACGATCCCCGCGTGGCCCTTGATGAAGTCACCCGCAATCCCGGCGCGTGGCCGGTGATGGTAATTGATGTCTCGATGCCGGGTATGAATGGCGATGAATTGGCGACGCAGGTTCGCAAGCTCAGCCCTCTTACGCGGATGTTTTTGTACAGCGGCCGCACCAGCGATGCATTGCGAGCGACAGCCGCAAAAATTGGCGTTGAATCAGTGTTGCAAAAACCCATTGATCCGCGCGCGTTGTCGACCATGATTGACCAACGCAGTTAGTCAAAGGTTGCTGGCCAGCACTGCTAAACAGTCATAAGGTGTGGTAGGTTAACTCGGGATAAAGTAGTGGCATCCGACACGCAAAACGCAGAAGTCCAGTACGCGTTGATTAAAAACTTCGCACGCCAAACCCCAGTGAACGTGACGGTGACCACGTTCACCATTGGGTTCGTGATCTGGATGACCTATCCCTATGTCCCCGGAATTTTGTTGTTTCCTTGGGTTGCGCTTCACCTCGGCCTTCCTGCTTTGCTTTTTGCCCGATGGTCTTGGCGACGCCGTGCTCAAAGCCCCGATGCGCAAATAGAACCTCGCAAATCAATCGGCGAGCGCGCCGTCGCTGCCCGTCGCCGCGCTATTATCTTTGCGCTGTATTCGGGCGTCATGTGGGGTAGCACGGTTGCCGCAATGATTTACCTGCCTTCACGGCTGCAGGTCGCGCTGACGATCATTGTTGGCGCATTAGTAGGCGGGGCAACGACGACGCTGTCGGCAATACCGCTCGCGGCCGGCCTCTACGGTATTACAGCCATCGTACCATTCAGCGCCTACTTCTTTCTCTTCGGCACTGAGAACGCGTCGGTCATATTGGGAAGCCTTGCGATCATTATGTTAAGCGGAATGATTTGGGCGTCGCGGTCGGTACACGGGACTTATCTTGAGAACATTCAAGCGCGCGTGTCGGCCGACGCTGCTCTTGTCGGGCTGAAAGATGCGCGCGATGACTGGCTTGATATCGCAGCTGCGTCAGACGCATTTGCGCTTTTTGATCGCGATAAAAAGCTGAAATTCTGGAACGAGGCCATGGAGAAGGCCGTCACCATTCCGTTTGAGATCGGCCTTCCGATGTCTGCCATGGTCACTCATGTGAGCGGCGAGACGATCAGTGGTGTGCCGGCCGGCGAACGATATGGCAATTATTTGCCCGACCAAGACAATACCGACCGGCAAACGTTAGAGCGCTGGAATGACGGGCGATGGGTGCGCAGCATTTGGCGTCGCACACCGCGTGGGTACTACGTTTGGCGAGCGCAAGAGATTCCACACTAACACCGCCATCGTAACCAAGAAAAACCCCGCCGGATTGCTCCAGGCGGGGTTTGTATTTTGACGCGCCGTCAGCGCAGCTATTTCATCTGCACTTTCATCATGGCATCAAGCTTGTCGAGGAAGCCTGTGGTGGTCATCCATGGTTGATCGGGGCCGACGAGGATGGCCAAGTCTTTGGTCATATGTCCGGCTTCAACGGCTTGGATGCAGGTTTTTTCCAAGCGTGCGGCAAAGTCCACCACATCGGGCGTGTTGTCGAATTGGCCGCGATACTTCAAGCCTTGCGTCCAGGCAAAGATCGACGCAATCGGGTTCGTCGATGTTTCTTTGCCCTGCTGATGCAGACGGTAGTGGCGTGTCACGGTGCCGTGCGCCGCTTCGGCCTCCACCGTTTTGCCGTCGGCCGTCAGCAACACCGAGGTCATCATGCCCAACGAGCCGAACCCTTGCGCCACAGTGTCGGACTGCACGTCGCCGTCGTAGTTTTTGCAAGCCCACACAAAGCCACCCGACCACTTCAGTGCCGAGGCCACCATGTCGTCGATCAGACGATGTTCATAGGTGATTTTCTTGGCGTCGAATTTAGCTTTGTATTGTTCGTCGAAAATCTTTTGGAAAATGTCCTTAAAGCGTCCGTCGTAGGCTTTGAGAATTGTATTTTTGGTCGACAGGTACACCGGCCATCCGCGTGCCAGGCCATAGTTCAGGCAGCTATGCGCAAAGTCGGCGATGCTGTCATCAAGGTTGTACATGCCCATAGCCACGCCCGGGCTGGGGAAGTTGAACACTTCATGCGTGACCGGAGCGCTGCCATCTTCCGGCGTGAAAGTCATGGTCAGCTTGCCTTTGCCGGGCACCTTAAAATCGGTGGCTTTGTATTGGTCGCCAAAGCCGTGACGGCCAATCACAATCGGCTGCGTCCAGCTTGGCACCAGGCGCGGCACGTTTTTGCAAACAATTGGCTCGCGGAAAATGGTGCCGCCCAAAATATTGCGGATCGTGCCGTTGGGCGACTTCCACATTTTCTTCAGCTTGAATTCCTTCACCCGTTGCTCGTCGGGGGTGATGGTGGCGCACTTCACGCCTACGCCGTATTGCTTAATGGCGTTGGCAGAATCGATGGTGATTTTGTCATCGGTCGCGTCGCGGCTTTCGACGCCCAAATCGAAATATTTAATGTCGATATCAAGGTAGGGCAGGATCAGTTTGTCTTTGATAAACTGCCAAATAATGCGCGTCATTTCATCGCCGTCCAAATCGACGACGGGTGTTTTTACTTTGATTTTGGCCATGCGGCTCCCCTTATCGAACAAGGGCCGGACATTAGCTATCGCCTCAGGGTGAGGCAAGCAGCGGATGGGGGTATGTTTGAGCCATTCTTTGCCCGGCAATGGGGATTAGGCCTGAATTCTCGCGATTGCGGCACCGATGCCAGCCTTAATCAATTTAAACAGTCCCCTTGGGTTTTGTTTGGAAAACCAGGCTTGATTGGATACCACCAGGAGTGTACGTCGACCTCATGTTTCCCGAGGGCCGTTATCTATGAACACTTTTGCTAACCTGTCTCTCCGAGCCCAGATCGCCGCGACCTTTGCGGTCATCATGGTTGTGGCATTCGCCGGTCTTGTCTCGGCCATTCAAATGCGCGCCAGCGCCGATGCTGGCAAACTCGCCGAATTCTATGCCATCGAAGCAGCAAAGGAACACGCAGCGGAAGTCGCAGGCCAAATCGACAGCGCGTTTGGTGCCGCCCAAGCCATCGCGAGCCTTGGCCAAACCCAACTGAAAACCGGCACCATTAATCGTGGGCTTATCGTGCGCCAACTTGAAAGCGTGCTGGAAGCCTATCCAACTTTTTTCGGCGCATGGGCCCAGTATGATGCCGGTTCGCTGGGGCCTGATGACGCTAAATTTGCCAATACGAACGGCCACGACAGTCGCGGTCGGCTCGTGGGTTATTACATTCGCGAGAACGGCGCGGTGCGGGAAGAAAACCAAGACCCCACCACAGATTACTTCATTGAAGACTATTACACGCAGCCTGCAGCTTCTCGGCTGCCAGAGTTGATCGAGCCGTACCAGGAAGACCTCGACGGCGGAAAAAAGGTGCTGATGACCACCGCGACAATCCCCGTGTTGTCCAAGGGGCGCGTCATTGGTGTGACGGGCGTCGACCTCACGCTCGAAGAGATGCAGAAGCTGATCTCAAAAATCAAAGCCTACGACAGCGGCTATGCTGCACTGCTCACGGCCAAAGGCGGAGTGATTGGCTATCGCGATGCCAAGGTGCTCGGCAAGAACGCCAAAGAGCTTGGCTTTGCCCAGAAAATTTTGAGCGCCGTCGGCTCGGACGAGGTTGCGTTTGCTTTCTCCGCCATCAAGGGCAACGAGATGTTTCAAGTCGTCGTGCCAGTAACGTTTAAAATGACCAAAGCGACATGGTCGCTGGTGTTGGTGGTGCCGCGCAACGAAATTGAAGCCGATGCCATTGACCTGCGCAACTTTGCCTTAATGCTGGCAGCTGTCGCAACGGTGCTGGGCTTGGCGCTGGCGTTTATGGTTGGAACGATGCTGGCCGCGCCGATCCGCACCATGACCCAGTCGATGAACCGCTTGGCCGAAGGTGACATCGAGATTCCCATTGACGGCACCGAGCAGCAAAACGAACTGGGCGATATGGCGCGCGCCCTGGTGCACTTCCAACGCAATGCCCGCGAACGTTTACAAGAAGCCCAACGGAAAGAGCGCGAGTTCGCCGCCAAAGCCGAACAAAAAGCGTTGATCGATAAATTGGCGTTGGCATTTCAAACCAACGTCGCTAAGGCAACCGGCGCGATTTTAGCCATGTCCCAACGCATGCAATCGTCCTCCAGCGCCATGGAAGCCGCGGCCAAGGGCACCACGGTGCAGGCGGCTAATGTTGTGTTTGCGGCTGAACATGCTTCGACCAACGTGCAAGTGGTGGCTTCGGCGGCAGAAGAATTGACGGGGTCGATTCAAGAAATTGATCGCCAGGTTGGGATGTCATCCACCACCGCCGGCCTGGCTGTGGGCGAAGCCAATACGGCCAAAGCCATGGTGCACAAATTAGATGACGCCGCGCAAAAAATTGGCGAAGTGGTGAAGCTTATTACCGCCATCGCGCAGCAAACCAACTTGCTGGCATTGAATGCCACCATTGAAGCAGCTCGGGCAGGCGAGGCGGGTAAGGGCTTTGCGGTTGTTGCGGCCGAAGTGAAAAACCTGGCCAACCAAACGGCCAAAGCCACCGAAGACATTCAAAGCCAAATTGCCGATATTCAGGCCGCAACCAAATCGTCGGTCGAAGCGATCGCGCATATCTTCAATCGCATCGGCGAGATCGACCAAATCTCGTCGTCGATTGCTGCGGCGATGCAAGAGCAGTCACAGGCCACGCGCGAAATCGCGCGCAATGCCGAGCAGGCCTCGAACGGCACGCAAGACGTGACGTCGAACATTCGCGGCGTCACAACGGCGGCCGAGGAAACGGGTGAGGTGTCTTTGCAGGTGTCAGAAGCGGCGAAGGAACTGATCAAGCAATCCGATGCACTTCGCGCCGAAGTAGACCAGTTCCTGGTGAGCATAAAACAAGCAGCCTAAACCTTAAAAACCACCGCCGGTTTGGGGGCGGCAAGTTCGCGCTCGATCAGTGGGATCACCTCAGCGGCATTTGACACAAAATCGACCAAGTGGCTGTGGCCCTCGTGGGCGAAGCCCCGCGCGATGATGGTTTCCAGCAAGCCCTTCATGTGGTCCCAATAGCCTGCGGTATTCAGCACCACGATGGGCTTGTTGTGTCGATGCAGTTGCCGCCACGTGATGATTTCGAAAAACTCGTCCAGCGTGCCAATGCCGCCGGGCAAAATACAAAATGCGTCGGCGCGTTCGAACATAATGCGCTTGCGCGTGTGCATGTCGGGCACCACCACCATTTCTTGGGCGCCTTTATGGGCCAGCTCTTTGTCACGCAAGAATGTGGGGATGACGCCCACCACCTGGCCGCCCCCGGCCAGCACGGCGTCGGCGCAGGTGCCCATCAGGCCCACTTTGCCGCCACCGTAAACTAAAGTTGTCATATTTGCGGCCAGGGCCGTGCCCAAAGCCGTCACCGCCCCTGCAAAATCAGGATTATTACCGAATTGCGAGCCGCAGAAGACGCACAGTGCATCAAGGTGAGGGGTGGGGGCCATGAGGTCGTCACAAAACTGTTGCGCAATGAAAACGGGCACACCCCCCGCAAAGGCTTGCGCCGGAGTGGGGTTCTTTGTACTTGTTTTGGGTGAAATCTTACAACCAGACAGTTTTGTTTCAGAATTGTCCAAGAACAACCCGTCCAATCCCGGACACTCATGATTTGCTTTTCGGAGGCTTTTCGATGACTCGTATGGTTCGTATTCTCGGCGGCGTCGCGCTGGCCGCTTTGTTGGCTGTTCCCGCTGTTGCGGCAGAGAACAAAGACATTATCGACTACCGCATCAATTTAATGAAAACGCTGGGCGAGCAAGCCTCGGCCATGGGCAAAATCGCGCAAGGCAAAGTCGACAACGCCGACAACTTGGCTATCCACGCACAAACCATTGCGCTCAACGTCGCCGCCGCCAAAAAGGCGTTCGTGCCGAAAGTCGTCGGTGGCACAGCGACGCAGGCCGTGTGGGACAACTGGAAAGATTTCAACGACCGTTTCACCGCGCTTGAAACCGCCGCCAACGATGTCGCCGCCGCCGCCAAAGCTGGTGGCTTGGATGCCGCCAAACCGAAAATCGGCGCCATGTTTACATGCAAGGCTTGTCACGATATTTATCGTACCAAGACCAATTAATTCGATCTCGGGCTATTGCCCACGCCGGTTTCGGCCGGACACGAAACGCCCGCTCCCGTCAGAGCGGGCGTTTTTGTTTGTGCGCAGCCTTACCCCAGCTCCGTTACCCGCCACACAATGATAGCCGCCACGACCAGCACCAAAATTGCTGTGCGGATTGAGGCAAAGCGCAGTGTGGGTTCAGGCGTGCCGGTCGGCAGAACTTTTTTGCCTGTGAACATGGCGATGATCAGGTTTTGTTTCAGCACCAGCCAATACAAAATGTTCGCGGCAATGTGGACCAATACCAACAGTTCGATGTAGCCCCACACTTGGTGGTGCCGTCGCGTGAGAATTTTAGCCGCATCTTCGCTGATCAGGCTGTTCAACGGGCCAGCCACGCCAAAGAAATCATCCTCCTTGGCAAACAAGCCGGTGCCCGCTTGTAATAACAGCAGCAGCAAAATCAAAATCACCATTGCTCCGCCTGCGGGGTTATGCCCAGCGGTGAAATGAACCGCGCGCTTCACCAGCCCCACAAAGTAGCGAATGATTGCCCCGGGCCCGGCGATGAAGTCGGAAAAACGCGCCGTCGTCGACCCCAAGAACCCCCAAATCACGCGGAACACAACCAGCGTTAAAATCGCCAGCCCGCTGTACATATGCACTGACATGTTGGCGATCAGGTCTTTGGTGATGGGCATGACAAAATCGAACCCGCCAAATTCGCCGGTCAGGTAGCTCAAGCCCACCAAGGCGACCAGCGCCCAGTGAAACAGGCGTGTCGGGATGTCCCACACTTTGATTTGCGTTGGCGTCGACTTATCCGTCATTGATAACCTCAGTCCTAGAACCCTGCGTGCGACAATGCTAAACGACTAAGCACCGTTTCGAAAAGGCTGCTTCATCTCACGTCCATGCTGAAAACACTTCTCCCTTATGTGGCATCTTTTGCTGTGGCTTCAATCGGCATGATTGGCATGCGTTTGACCGCAGGGCCCGAGCGCGGCCAGCGTCTCGCCGGGCTTTTTGTGGGTGTTGCAATTATTGCTGCACTTTTTGCCGTGCCGGGTTTTGCCTGGACCGCCGCCGGGCCGCTCAATCGCATCGGGCACATCATTATTGGAGCGGTGTTGGTCGGCGCGTCGCTCGACCTCGTCAAGCCGAGCAACCTGTGGCGCTGGGTCGTGCTGGGTCTTTTTGTTTTGGGCTGCGGATGGGCCTCGGCTGTGAATACCCTCATTCCCAAAATCACGCCTTCGCTGGGGCAGTTAGGCTTAGCCCTGGCCCTCGCGGTCATTTGGTTGGGCATCATTTTGCGCTTCACCATGCCCCAGGCGCACAAGCCGACAAAATTAGTCGTGTTGATTGCCGCTGTGGCGGGGATTGCCGTGCTGGCCTCCATTGCCGGTGATGTCGCGCTTGTCACCATTGCGCTGAGTATCATGGCCGCTGTGTTTGCATTTGTTGTCTGTGCGATTGTCCTGAATATCGAACTGAATGATTCAGCCACACTTCCCATAGCCTCCTCGTTGGTGGCTATGGCTTGGGCGTTGTCACAGCGCCACCCCGAAGCACTATTGGGCCTGGGCATTCTGACATTGGTCTTATTTGCCGAGCGCACAGCGCGGCGCGTGCCAATGCCCCAGGGCGGTATTGCCGCCTATTTGTACCTTTGTGTCCTGGCGGGCTTTTGTGGCATTCCTATTTTGATAGCCGCCGTCTTGGTTTCAGCGGCGGTGCCTGCCTAAATCTGGCCGAATTCGCGCCCCGTGCCATGATTTTGACGCAGGCATCGGCGAGGAATTTGCGCTACACTTACTCCGGCGTAACGCAAAAGGCATGAGATGTCCGACACCATCGACCGACCACCGCCACCCACACAAAAAGAAGCGAGCTTTAGCAAGCCGCTCATCCTTGCCGTTATCGGCATCATCATTGTCGCGGCTATTGGCATTCTCAATTTCTCGCTCGAATCGCCGCTGTCGCTGAACCTCACGAAATCGTCGACCAAAGTGGCCGGGCCGTCGTTGCCGGCATTCGATGTGGTGCGTGTCGATGCCAAGGGCAACACAGTCATGGCCGGGCGCGCAGTACCAAATTCAAACGTGATCATCCTTGATGGCGAAACCGAAGTGGGCCGCGTGGTTGCCGACAAAAACGGCGAGTGGGTGTTCACACCCGATCAACCGTTGGCGCCCGGTACCCGACAGTTATCGTTACGCATGATCGCCGGCGGCAAGACCACTACGTCTGACAAGGTGGTCGTGATGTCGGTGCCCGAGCAAGGCGGCGAAGTATTGATTGTGGAGCAGGCGCGCGAGGGCGGAAAAAGTCGCGTGTTGCAAGGCACGGGCGCAGCGGCGGGCTTAAAAACGCTCAGCGTCGATACAGCCGACTATGATGCCACTGGCAAGGTGGCGTTGAGTGGCAAGGCCGAGCCCGGTGCGACCGTACAAGTTTATTTTGATAACGCGCTGATCGGCCAAGCGACCGCTGACGACAAGGGCTACTGGCAAGCCGAAGCGCCCGGCAAGGCCACGCCCGGCAATCACACGTTACGGGCCGATCAAGTAGGTCAAAATGATTCTGTCATCGCGCGTGTCGAGCTGCCGTTTGTGGTGGACGCAGTAAAGTTAACCGGCAACCCCGGTGAAACGACGGTTGTGCGCGGCAATAGCTTGTGGCGAATCGCCCGGCGCACCTATGGCGATGGCATGTTCTACACCACGATTTTCGAGGCCAACCAAGGCCAGATCAAAGACCCCAATCTCATTTATCCCGGTCAGGTCTTCAAGCTGCCGAAAAAAGGGACGTAGGCCCCAACCGTCATTCCCCGCGAACACAGGGAATCCAGGGTTCCAAGTCCATCTGGTGCATTATACAATGCTCTAGAACTGCCATATCAAAACGTCTGTTTCAGGAGTTCCCGCGCGTGTCATCAGCTTCGTTATCTTGGCGCACTTATTTGTTGCCGCCGCTGCATCCCGAAGGCCCTGGCTTTGTCGGCATCTTCGCCCTGGTCACGCTGGTTCTCTGGTGGATATGGACGCCCTTGGGCTTGGCAGGCCTGGGCGCCACGGTCTGGTGCTTTTACTTCTTCCGCGATCCAGACCGTATTACCCCCACGCGCAATGGGTTGGTCATCAGCCCGGCCGACGGCTACGTGCAAATGATTGTGCAGGCTGCCCCGCCGCCGGAATTGGAAATGGACCCCACGCCACTGACACGCATTAGCGTGTTCATGAGCGTGTTCGACTGCCATGTGAATCGTACGCCGATTGCCGGTACAATTGTCCGCGAAGACTATACGCCCGGCAAATTTCTGAATGCGACATTGGACAAAGCGAGCGTTGATAACGAGCGCCAAGCTATTCGCCTGAAAACCGCCGACGGCAAAGAATTCGCCATCGTGCAAATCGCGGGCCTCGTCGCGCGCCGTATTCGTTGCGATGTACGCAAAGACCAAAACGTCGTCACCGGCCAGCGCATCGGCCTGATTCGTTTCGGCAGCCGGGTGGATGTGTACTTGCCTGCGGGTGTGAACCCGCTGGTGGCTGTGGGTCAACACGCCGTGGCCGGCGAAACCGTGCTGGCTGATATGACAAGCGCCGAACCCCAACGCAGCGGCGAAGCCAGATAAATGTCTCCCGAAAGCGAGCCTGATTCACGGCCGCGCCGTGTGGGCAAGGTTGAGCAACGGCTGAAAAGCATGTCGTTCAACCGCATTCTGCCCAACATGATCACACTGCTGGCCATGTGCGCGGGCCTCACGGCCATTCGCTACGGCCTGGGCGCGCAATGGGACAAAGCGGTGCTGGCGATTATTTTGGCCATCATCCTCGACGGTGTGGATGGCCGCGTGGCGCGCATGTTGAAGGGCACCAGTAAGTTTGGTGCTGAATTAGATAGCCTTGCCGATGCGATCAATTTCGGCGCCGTGCCCGCATTATTGATTTACCTGTGGGCCATGCAAGATGCTGGTCGCTTGGGCTGGGCGGTGTGTTTGCTGCACATGGTGTGCTGTGTGTTGCGATTGGCGCGCTTCAACACCATGCTGGGCGCAGCCGACCTGCCGCCCTGGGCGCACAGTTATTTCACGGGCGTGCCCGCTCCGGCAGGCGCAGGCATTGCGATTTTGCCGCTGATTCTGTCCATCGAAACGCAGCGCGGCGTTTTAGATAACCCGTACTTGGTCGGCGCATTTTTGGTGCTCTCGGCTTCGCTCATGGTCAGCCGCGTGCCGACATATTCCATGAAAAACATCCGCATCAAACCGCAGTACGTGTTGTTTGTGATGTTGTTCGTTGGTGTGCTCGCGGCCTTTTTGGTGACCGACCCATGGTTTACGCTCAGCGCGATTGGGTTCATGTATATCGCTTCAATCCCCATCAGCGTGATCACTTACCGTCGCCTGGAAAAACGCGACGCGGCAACGACGACGGGCGCATAGATTTCATTTAGTAGTATGCAAGTTGAGGCAGGGCCGTTTCTAGAATCTAAGCTCATATTCTAGATTTGCCTGAAATGATGACGACGCCGTGGCGGCTGGTAGTCCGCGCAAACAGGCCACGTCATAGCGGATAGGCCCAGGCCCGACCGGCAATCGC
>CANJSF010000029.1 GCA_947476925.1 Rhodospirillaceae bacterium
GTCGGCGGAATGCGACACTGCCACGTCGTCGCGTATGACTGCGCGCTCGAAATTTTGCGCAGGCGCCTGCTCGGGCCGAAAGAGCCAGTCGGAGAAATTACGCAAAGGCGTTTCGTAACAAATCATGGCCGCCGAAAGCCCCAACCAGCCAATGAAGATCGCCGCATAAATACCCAGCACTGTATGCCCATCGCGGACCAGGCGCGGACCTGGCGCAGACACGCGGATCGTCAGCGCGCGTTTGGTGTGCTTGCGCGCATCGCGCCACCACAAAAAGCCCCCAATGACCGTGCTGAGAAACAGAGCGAGCCCCACAACCCCCAGCACCTTGCGTCCGCCCGCACCTGGCAAAAACAACTCGCGATGAAAGTCGCGTAAAAAGTTGATCCAGGTCCAATACGACCGCACCCCAACGATCTCGGTGGTGGCCGGGTCGACGAACACTTGGAGGTCTGCGGCCGCGTCGTAATTTTTAATGGGCGTTAAATCCAAGCCTGTCGCGGTTTTTGTCAAAGGCTCGCTGAGAACAAACGGATAAGTTTCATCGCGACTGATGGCATAGCGATCAAGATAGAGCACAAACCGATCTGGGTAAGCCGCACGAACTTTAGCAATCATCGCATCGAGGTCTGGGTGCTGCGGGCTGTTCTTGGCCGCAAATAAATCGGGGTTCAAAAATACGTCGATCTCGCGGTAGTAGGCTAAAATGGACCCCGTGGAGCCGACGGCAAACAGCCACAAGCCCAACACCAAGCCGACGTATCGATGAATGAAGATCAGCCAGTCAAACTTGGGCGCGGCGACAGCCACTTAAACCACCGTTTTGTGCTGGCGATAGCGCATCGAGCCCGGAATGCCGGTCAGGTGAACGCCGATGTTGATGATCCACAAAACAAATAGCACCCACAAAGTGTAAGTCACGAGCGTGAGGTGCGGATAAGGTTCCATCACCTGAAAACCACGAACCACTTGCCACAACCGCCAGGGCAAATAGAGGCAGGGCACGGCCACCCAAATGGGACTTTTGTGAACCTGGAAAAGATACTGCTCGCTGACAATTTGCAGCACAAACATGACAAAATATGGTGCCAACGCCAGAATCACAGCGCCGTCGTTGGGCACAAGCCCAAACCCGACCAGGGCGGCCAAGGGCAATAGAAAGCCTGCAATCCAAATCACCCGGAACCAAATTTGAAACCACGTGGGCCACGGGCGAACCGGGCCCGGAAAGGGTGCCGTGCCGCGATAGCGCAACACGCCAATGCTTAAGATGATTGAAGCAATGACAAAGAATGCTGCGTTCTCGGCTACGATCAACCCTAACGTCGGCGTGCCAATCGAAAGCATCCTGAAATTCCCATTCTCTATGCTAGCCTATATGGATCAAGATTAGGCACTATTGGGGCCGCCGCCAAGGGAGGGATCATGACCGCCACGCCATCACGCCGCACCGTATTGAAAGCGTCGACGGCGGTCGTTGCGTCCGGGTTAGTGGCTCGCTCCTCACGCGCGGCCACCAAATACGATGCCATTGTTGTTGGCGCAGGCCTATCGGGCCTATACGCGGCCATGCTGCTGCAAGAACAGGGCATGAATGTGCAGGTGCTTGAAGGCCGCGCACGTGTCGGCGGTCGTGTGTACACACTCATGAACGTGCCGGGCCGCCCTGAAGCAGGCGGCGAGCTTATCGGTGGAAATTATGCACGCATGATCGATACGGCCTCGCGCGTCGGCCTGAAGTTAATACCGCCCATCAAGTTGGGCCCGCCAGGCCAGTGGATGTACACTCTGCGTGGCCAGAACATTTTACCGAATGAGTGGGAGAAACATAAACTCAACCCGCTGACGGGCGAAGATCGCAAACTGCTGCCCAACACGCTGCTGGCGACACTCAGTAATCGCAACAACCCCTTGGGCGGGCGCGCGCTGGACGATTGGCTGCTGCCCGAGTTTCAAAAGTTCGACATTCCGCATTCGCATTACTTGCGCGATGTGCTGAAACTCAATGAAGAGACCATACGGCTGATGAATGTTGTCATTCACACCGACCACATTGATAACACCTCTGCCCTGCACGAATTGCGCCGATATGCCGTGGGCGAGTTCAATCAGCGCATGGGCGGCGGGGGTAACTTTGGCCGCGAGAACAATCCTCCGCCCGCACTGCAAGTTGAGGGCGGCAACTCACGCATGCCCGAAGCGATGGCCAAGTCGCTCAAGAATGGCGTGCTGCTCAATAAAACCTGCATCAGCTTCGCCGATGATGGCCGCGAAGTGACAGTGAAATGCGGCGATGAAACCGAATACAAAGCCAAACAGGTGATTATCTCGGCCCCCTTCCCCAAGGTGAAGTGGATGAAGTTCGAGCCGCAAATCCAAGGGCCCATCGCAGGCGCGATAAATGATATGGAGCTGGGAATCTCGATCCAGGTTCACTTCGCCTTCAAGAAACCCTACTGGGAGATGGACGGACTGCCGGCAGGCATGTGGACCGACTCACCCGTCGAACGCTTTACCGTCATCACTCGCGGGCCCAAAGGCGAAGCGACATCTGCCATCGCGTTTATCAACGGCAACGATGCCTTTAAGTACAATTACATGAGCGACAAAGAAGTTGCGGCTTATACTTTGGCCGAGATCGCCAAAATTCGCCCTTCAACCAAAGGCGTTTTGGAGCCATTGCTGGTTCAATCGTGCCATCGGGAGCCATGGGGTGCAGGCGATTGGATTTTCTGGAGGCCCGGGCAAGTGACAAAATACGCCAACCACATGCGCGATCGCCATGGCAACATTCATTTCGCGGGTGAACACACCGCTGTCATGGAGCGCGGTATGGAAGGCGCCTACGAATCTGGCGAGCGCGCGGCTAACGATGTGCTGGCGATGTTAGGATAGTTGTGACAACGCCGCGTTCCACATCATCTAAAATCCTGACTGCATTTGTTTTAACAAGCGCGGTATTGGGCTTATCGGGGTGCATGGCTTACCAATTGGGTGCGGCTGTCGCCGGAGCGGCCGTGAACACGGTGAGCGCCGTTGGCCGCGCCATCAGCTATGCAGCAACCGGCACCTCGCAAGCCGTGACCCGCACGGTGCAGCAAATTCCTGCGCGCATGATGTACGGCCCGCAATATTATCCGCCACGACAGGTCTATGTGCCGCCGCCGAGGCGCATCGCAACCCAGCAGCGCCCGCGGCCAACGCCCGCGCGATCGCAGACAACAAAAAGCGCAAAGGCGGCCAAACCACTTTCCAAAGAGCGTAAAAACATTTTGGAAGTTTTGCCGCCGGAGATTCTTGATCAGATGACAAAAGACGAGCTGATTTTGCAGTCGATGGTTCAGTATGAAGCCCTGACGAACGATAAAGACGAAGTGATTTATTGGGACCTCGATGGCCATGCAGGCACCGCGATGGCCGCTGCCGAACACCGCATGGGCTCATTCACATGCCGTGAATTGACCGAGACCATCAAACTCGATACCGCTGACGATGCCGAAGCCACGCAGTCAAAAGCCACCGCCTGCCGCACCGAAGATGTCGGCTGGAGCTTATCTTTTTAGTAACGCGCAAATGGAGTTTGCAATGCTCACACGTCGCTCAATGACAACCGCCAGCATGATGACCGTTGCCGCAAGCCTAGCGCAAAGCCGAATTGCCAATGCCGCCGACATCAAAGTGCCTTGGACATCGCAAGGCGATGTGAAGGTCGGTGCAGGAAAGATGCATTGGGCATCCGTTGGCAGTGGTGAGCCAATCGTTCTGTTGCCGAAACTTGGTGGGTGGGTCGCCGATTGGCGCCAAGTCGCACCACTCTTGGCACAGAAGTATCGTGTCATCGTGATCGACAACCCGGGGCATGGTGGCTCAACGATGAATGGCACGCCGCCTTATTGGCTGAATGTCCCTGAATCGGCAGCCATGTTGATGTCGACGCTAGATGAACTCGGCATTGGAAAATGCGCGCTCGGCGGCAACTCGCTCGGCGGATGCATCTCGGTTGTCACGGCGGCGCTGTGGCCCGAGAAATTCTCGAAACTGATTTTGCTCAGTGTTGCGTTGGGTGATGCGCGTACACGCGCGCAGATGGAAGAAGCCGACAAAGCCAGCGCACGTAATTACGACGCCCAAGGCCGCCCTTTGCCGCGCCCCTTCGCCGATGTGGCCAAAAGTTTCGGCATTACCGACCCGGCCATTCATGAAGAGCAGAATCAAAGTCGCGCCAAAGCAGGTGTTTGGGTGCGCGCATCCGAGCGTGGTGTCGGCCATGCCGGCATTGCCGACTACCTCCCGCGCATTACGGCGCAGACCTTGCTGATGTACGGCAAGTTGGGCGGGTATAAACAATTTGAAGCTGTAGGGCTTTCAAAAATCCCCAAAGTAAAGTCAGTGCATATCGATAATGCCAGCTCATTTGCCCACCAAGATCAGCCAGCCGAGACCGCGCGGCTGATGATGGAGTTTTTAGCGTCATAGTTTAACGCGGGCCAAAGAGTGTTGCCTTGACGCAACAGGGAAAAACTTTGTTGGCGCGGGCCTGGGTCACTGTGCGAACTCATGCTGTTTCAGCATTTACACATAAGTGTCATGGGCTCAGGGTCTGTGACGATTAAGCTGCACCGTTGCAGCTATGCAAGCGATGCATACCAATTTTTGTCGCGTCTATGGGGAACCACATGAATTTGTCATCACGAACACTGAAATCTGCGCTTCTGCTGACCACTGTTTTGGCGATGGGCGCAACTGAGGCGATGGCCCAAATCGAGGAAATCGTTGTCACCACGCGCAAACGCGAAGAAAATTTGCAAGCAGTGCCGATCACCGTTACGGCCTTCACAGCAGAGACGATTCAACGCCAAGGCATTCGCACAATCAATGAAGTAGCGAAATTCACCCCTGGCTTGAACTTCGACAAAGGCTTCGCACCACAAGATACGCGCCCCAACATTCGCGGCTTACCCACGACGCGCGGCCGCCCACCGATCGGCATCTTGTTAGATGGTATCGATATCTCGTCTGAATCACTTTCAACGGCTGGCGGTTCGAGCTTGATGAATTTGAAGCTGGTCGATGTTGAACGTATCGAAGTGGTGAAAGGTCCGCAAAGCGCGCTCTATGGCCGTGTCGCTTTTGGCGGTGCCATCAACTACATCTCGAAAAAGCCAGATTTCGAGAAAATGGAAGGCGCGATCAACACGGACATCGGAACATACGGCCTTTATGAAGTTCGGGGCTCATTGAATGCTCCCATTTCCGATAAAATGGCGGTGCGCATGAACGCGCTCTATAGCGATTTCAATGGCTTTTATAACAACACCGTCAGCGGTGCGCGGATTGGTGGTTGGAAAACCAGTGGCCTCGCCGGCGCCTTCCGCCTGAAGCCCTCTGACAACGCCGACTTTACTTTGCGCTTATCATACTCCGACGATAAATCTGAAGTGCGCCCATCGTACTATTGGGGCCAAGCCAGCGGCGGCAGAACAACCCTTGCGCTTCCGTCAAATGCCGTCGGTCTCCGCCTGGGAACTCCGCCTGGTGGGGCACCGTTACCCGCCACCATTCTTTATCCTAAGCTAGGTGAAGAACTGACCGGTGATCGAATTGCACTTAGCGTCGATCCGCTCACGGGCAAGGATTATGAAGGCGGAATCTTGAAGCCTTTCATCGCCAGCCTCGTTGGCGATATTGAAATTGGTGACATGACGCTATCGTCGAAGACCGGATATTTGGACGCCAGCGCCCTCAGCCGTGCGGACGGCGATTTCCTTGGTGCACCAAATGCGGCTGTCACATTGCCTTCTCCAGGAAATGCTGAGCCCTTAAACGCCCTTCAAGTCACCGACCTCAAGACTGACGCTTGGCAATTCAGCCAAGAATTGCGCCTCAGTGACCTAGATGCTGACCGCTTCCGTTGGGCGGTTGGCGGCCTTTTCTGGCAAGAAAACTACGACAGCATCAACTCCTCCCTGTTCATCAGCGGCTTTGCCCGATTAATTCCCGGATGGTCTGCTGCGCGCGAAGTTCAATTGCGCGGCAATCCGCCAGGTGACTTGAACTCGCGTGATACCAAGCACTACTCGGGCTATGCGATGGCTGAATTCGACATCACTGATCAACTGGAGATCAGTGCTGAAGGCCGCTACAGCGAAGAAAAATTCAAGTACGTCTTTGGCCGGGCCGTTGCCGCTCCTTTGGCGGCAGGCACCAATGCGTTACTGCCATACACTCTGGGCGGAGTTGTGTTCACACCGGCATCAAAGTCGCATTTCTTTGCTCCACGCGTGACATTGAACTACAAACCCATGGATGATCTCTTGTTATACGCCACCTACTCGAAGGGCGTGAAACCAGGCGGCTTCCTGAACGTCGCGGTCGTTTTCGATCCGGCCGACGCACTTTATAAGCCCGAAAAACTGCAAAACTACGAAGCGGGTTTCAAAAGCACTTGGGCCGACGGAACAGTTCGCTTCAACGGCGCATATTTCCACATGATCTACAAAGATCGTTTGACCCAGTTGTTGGTGCCCGAGCCGCGCAGCCCGCAAGGCACGGTGACCAAAACTGTCAACCAAGGCCAAGCCAAAGTTGACGGCATTGAAGCCGAGGTGACGTTTGCGCCAACTCAAGGCCTGACGTTGAACGCCGCCTACACCTACCTTGATCCGCGCTTTACCGAATCAGAAGTACCCAATACCTCTGCATTGGGCATTGGCGGTTCTGGCAATTGCCGCGTCGGCACAGTGGGTCCGCAAGTTGTTTGCTTCACCAATACGAACGGCAAACAGCTTGAGCAGTCTGCCAAGCATTCGCTGTCAACCGGCATTGACTACACCATGCCGCTCGGCACGGGCTGGGATTTGATTTCGGGCATTTCGGCGCAGTACCGTTCGAAGCGCTTCCAGTCGCCTGACAATCTGATTTGGTTGGCCAGCCATTGGAATGCCGATGCGCGTCTTGGCGCACAGAACGACACCTACTCGATTTTGGGCTATGTCGATAACTTGTTTGACAACCGCAAGCCGACCTCAGCTCAAACGTATGGTGACCCGTTCATCGCGCCGCCGGCTGCACCGCCGGTTCTGGCCTACACCACGTATGCCGGAGACAAGCGCCAAATGGGCATTCGCCTGAGCGCGAAGTTCTAAGAGTCTCTTCACTTTTTTCGTCAAAACGGCGGCTCGCAAGAGTCGCCGTTTTTGTTTGGGCCGTCTATGATGGGGGCACCGAGCCCCCCACCCAACGCGGTGCGTCAGATGATCCGAACGGCCTTCAAAATCCTTTTGGCGATTCTTGCTATCCTCATCATTCTTGTTGGCGGCTTCGTGATCGACGGCAATCTGCAAATTGCCCGCGAAGAAGTTGCACCCGCCGAGCAAGGTGCCCCGGGCCAGTTTGTAACCCACGAGGGCCGTAAACTTCATGTCCTGACGTTGGGCGACCCCATGGCCGACCCCACCGGGGCGCCAATTATGCTGGTGCATGGCTTCTCGGCAGCAGGTTACGCCACCTGGATGCCGTGGGCTGAAAAACTGCACGCGGCCGGGCGCAGCGTCATCGTGCCTGACCTGCTGGGCTTTGGGCATTCCGAGCGTGTCACCGAGCCTGGAGATCACTATGGCGTTCCGGCACGCGCACGCCAGGTCCTCGCTATTGCTGATGCGCTAAGCGTGACGACTTTTGATGTGGTGGGGGAATCGTATGGCGGCGCGGTAACCGCACAATTGGCGTTGTCGGCGCCAGAGCACTTACGCAAAGCCATTTTTATGGACGCGCAAATTTACCCCCAAGTTATTCCGCTGCAAAAATTGCGCCGTATTCCATTTATGGGTTCCGTGTTGACCTGGAATTCGATTGCCGGCGGCCCCAATGGCTTTGCTGCCATTCGCTGCCGCACGACGGGTGACTGCCGCTGGCTCGACTTGTCAAAGCGAAAAAACACCGTGAAGACATTTCATGCCATCGCCGCCAGCAACCGCAACGATGAGGGCGTGTACACCCGCATCGGCGACATCAAAACACCATCCATTGTCATATGGGGCAGCGAGGACAAAACAGTGCCCGTCGCTAACGGCGATCGATTGGCCCGCGAATTGGGCAGCCCCTTTGTGCTGATAAATGGCGCGGGCCACGTACCGTATTTTGAACAGCCAGATAAAGTCGCAGAACGTGTCTTAGCATTCCTGGGGAGGGAGAAATGACATTGAAAATTATTGCTGCTGTTTGTGTGTTGATCACGAGCGCGTTGAGCAGCGCGGCCTTTGCTGCCGACTCAAAAGAAAAACTACAAACCGAGATCGAAGCGGTCATCAACGATATGGCCGGGCGTTGGGCGGCCAACACTTGGACGACGATTCCGAAAGATTTGTGGGACACCAAAGAACCCATGCCGATGTACTTGGCCGAGGAGCAACCCGGTTGGCTGATTGGCTGGGACCAAGTGAACGGCTATTTCGACCCCAAGCGAGCGGGTTTCATGCAGGCTGCAAACTATGAGGCTTCAAACGTTCAAGTTCGCACCATCGCGCCGGACCTGGCCGTGGCCACTTGGAATATTTATTGGCAAATGAAGTTGCGCCCCACCGAAGCGATTGGTGAAAAGCTTCGGGCCAGCGGCATCTTCCGCAAAACCGCTGCAGGCTGGAAGTTCATTCACTACGGTGAATCACCCAAGTCGCCGTCAGTATATATTGAAGAGCTCTACCACGATCGTGTGTCGCCCGACTTTCGCAAACGCGTTGATGACATGAAAGGCGGCCGGCCCTCGCCCTAGGGCACCGCACGCAAAGATAGCGAGGTGCGTTTAACTCTAGATTGCAGCGTGGGTCTCTGGCTACACTGCCATCATGATCTGGCCTGCGTCGGCGGAACGGCGCAACGAAAAAACGAGGATAAAGTGCGATGGGCGAGTGGACTGTTAGCCGCAATAACGACGACGATGATAAACCCAAGCGCAAAGCAGCCAAACCCGTCGCGCGGCGTTCGGCGCTGAAGACATCGGGCCTGGCCGCGGCTGGTGTGTTGGGCTTAGCGGCAGCAGCCATTGGCGGGCGCGCCTATCAAACGGGAGCATTGAATGCGTTCGATGAAGGCCTGGGCTTCGAACCGCTGCGCGCATGGAAAGCCCAGCTTGCAGCGTTTAAGGCCGCAAAAGGTGCGAAAACCGGCTCTCCCCTGACGGGCAATGCCAAGGGCCTGATCGCCGCGGGCTTGTTGGCCGCCAGCCCGCACAACTCGCAACCTTGGAAATTTATAATCCGCGACAAAACAATAGACGTTTTGGCCGATGACGCGCGCAACTTAGGCGCAATCGATCCACGCCGTCGGGAAATGTTGATTGGTCTTGGCTGCTGCATCGAAAACATGGTTCTGGGGGCCAGCGCCGTTGGCATTACACCTTTGCTCAATGTTTTCCCCGATGGGCCTGAAGGCGCCACAATCGCTCGCATTACGATTTACGACGGCACGGGCCAAGTGTCGAAGGAAGCCGAAGCCCTGGCCCGCCGCCAAACCGATCGCGGCCCCTATGTGGTGGCGCGCCAAATCGATTCAAAAATTCTCACCGCTTTAGACGCGCTTGTGAGTTCAGCCAGCACAAAACTCATTTGGCTTCGCGCCGAGACCGATGCAGGCAAACGCTTTGCTGCCGCGACCATCAAAGCCACCGCTGATTTTATTGCCGATGCCGAGTTAGTTGCAGCATCTGACAAATGGATGCGGCTGGGCCCCGGCAGCCACAGCGACGGCGTGACTTTGCCAACGGTTGGCCTACCGCCATTGATGACCCGCATGGCGCTTATGGTGCCGAAAGGGTTATCGGGCGACCCGAACCAAGCCTGGCTTGAGATGACGCGCGATGTGCATGTGGCCACGGCACCGCAATTCGGTTTGATCACTGTTCCTTCGCTTGATGACCGTGAAAGCCTGGTCGAAGCCGGGCGGTTGTGGCAACGCCTCCATGTCCAAGCAACCATCATGGGTCTGTCGGTCCAGCCGCTCAATCAACTGCTTGAAATGGCTGATCGCGATGCCGCATTAACTCGCCCCTCCCCAGCCGCAACATCGCTGGCAGGCTTGGCAACGCTCAGTGACAGCGTTTTCGCATTTGCGTTCCGCATGGGTTACAGCCGTTCCATCACCAACCCCAGCCCGCGCCGCGGGATAACTGAGGTCACGGCGGCCTAGGCAAGACCCCCGTCCAACGAGCGGGCACAGCCTGCATACCGTTTCCTGCTCGCACGTACTCGCCTATCATGGCCTCACATTTTTTGGGGAGGCTACCATGACAGATACACCAACCATCACGCGCCGAGACACTGTTGTTGGCGGCATCGCCATTGCTGCAGCCGCGAGCGCGGGAAGAAGTGCAACAGCGGCCGACGTGATGACTGTAATGATTACCGGCTCGAACCGCGGCATTGGGCTTGAGTTCGTCAAGCAGTACGCGGCAAAAGGTTGGGCGGTGATTGCCACCACACGTAGCCCCGACAAAGCCGATGAGCTGAAAAAAGTGGCGAGCACCAACAAAAAAGTCGTCATCGAACAACTCGATGTCACCGACAACGCCTCGGTCGATGCGCTGGCTGCGAAGTACAAAGGCAAGCCAATCGACCTACTGATCAACAACGCAGGCATCACTGGCGATTTCCGCAACCCCAAGCCGCAAAGCTTTGGCACGCTGGACCATACACAACGCGATGACTTCATGCATACCAATGCTCTGGGACCGCTGAAGGTTACCGAAGCGTTCTATGAAAACGTCAAACTCGGAAAAGGCAAAAAAATCACGGCGGTCACATCGTTGGCCGGCTCTTTTGGTGCCAAATTCGGCGGCGGTATTCCCGGCGGATATTGGTACAAAATCAGCAAAGCCTCGCTGAATGCGGCCATGGTGAATGTCTCCATGGATGCCAAGAAGGATGGCGTGATTGTGACCCTTCTCTCCCCTGGCACTGTGCGCGTTGAAAAAATCGGCAACGTGCAAATGCCGGGTTTGATCGAACCGCTCGAGAGCATCAGCGGCATGATTAAAGTCATCGATGGGCTAACGATGGACGACGCCGGGGTGATTATTCGCTATAACGGCGAACGCCAACCGGTTTAACCGGCACCCGGAGCATACAGATGCCTGCTAAAATTCCGCGCCGCACGACACTGGTTGGTATGGCCGCGACATTCAGCACGCTGGCTGCCAAACCCGTCTATGCTCAGGGTATGGGAACAGTGCTGATCACCGGGGCCTCGCGCGGCATCGGCTTTGAGTTCGCCAAACGCTACGCCGAAACCGGCTGGACGGTCATCGCCACGGCGCGCGACCCCGCCATGGCCGAGCCGCTCAAGGCTTTAGCCAAGGCGCATAAGAATATCCGCATCGAAAAGCTCGACGTCAGCGATGTCAAAGCTGTGGACGCTTTGGCCGAGAAGTTGAAAGGCACGGCCATCGACGTGCTGATCAACAACGCAGGCATTTCGGGCGGATCGCAAAACCAAAAAGTGGGCGCCATCAAGTACGAGGTCTTTGACGACGTCATGCACACAAACGTACTCGGCCCGATTAAAATGGCCGAAGCCTTTGCGCCACACGTTGCCGCCAGCACGCAGAAGAAAATCATCAGCATCAGTTCCACCGAAGGCTCGCTGGCGGGCATTTCTGCCCGGCCCGACGTCAACAGCATCTTTTATCGTGCTAGCAAATCCGCGCTGAATATGGCGATGATCAACATGGCCAAAGCGCTGAAAGACAAAGGCATCATCGTCATCATGCTGTCTCCGGGTTTAGTGCAGACCGATTTTGTGGGCGATTTACGCCTGCCGATCATGATCAGCGCAGAACAAAGTGTCGCCATGACGATGCCGATCATTGCTCGGGTCACGATGGACGACACGGGCAAATATTTCCGCCACACCGGGGACCTCGCGGCGTGGTGATTGCAGTACCGCTTTGCACGAGACAATGGAGACACACCGATGACCGATGACATCGAACGCCGCGATGTGTTGATTGCCACAGCCATGTTCACGACTATGCTGGGCATGGGGTTTTGGACCGAAGCAGCCATGGCCGCAGATGCCAAACCCTCGACAACGGTGCTGATCACGGGGGCCTCGCGCGGCATCGGTACTGAGTTCGTCAAGCAGTACGCCGCGCGCGGCTACACTGTCATCGCCACAGCGCGCGACCCTGCCAAAGCGGTCGATCTTCAAGCGCTCGCCAAAGCCAACAAGAATATCAGCATCGAACGGATGGATGTGCTCGATCACGCGAGCATTGATGCACTGGCCGCTAAGCTGAAAGGCAAGCCCATCGATATTCTTGTGAATAACGCAGGCATCGGCGGCGGCGGCGTGAATCAAGTCTTCGGTAAAATTAATTACGCCGTGTTTGACGACGTCATGAAAACAAATGTCGAAGGCCCGCTCAAGGTCTCTGAAGCCTTCATCGATAACGTCGCAGCCAGCAATATGAAAAAAATCATGATGGTGTCTTCATCCCAAGGCTCCGTCGCCTCAGTGCGTTCGGCCAGCTTGTATTTCTACCGAGCCAGCAAATCAGCATTGAATATGGTCACCGTCAATTTGGCCAAGGCCTTGAAAGACAAAGGCGTGATTGTTGGCATGGTAGCCCCCGGGGCCACGGACACAGATTTCATGATCGAAGTGCGCGGACGCATGCCCTTGGGCAAGCCCAGTGAGCGCACGGCGGGCATGATCGTGCAAATCGATGCCTTCACAATGGAAAAATCAGGCCAGTTCTTTGAATGGAACGGCGAAACAGTGCCGTGGTAACTCGCAAAGGCCTTGCAAAAATGCGGCGCGCTTCGTAACTGTCTTGAATGCAGCGATCGCTCATTTTTATTCGATCGGCCATTTTCAGCGTCGCGTTTTATACGTGGACAGTGCTGTGCACCTTGCTCATGATTCCATGCCATCTCGCGCCTTACACGTGGATGCTCTGGTGGTGCCGAACCTGGCAAAATGGCACAATCTTTTTGCTTTGGCTGATTTGCGGCGTTCGGGTTGAAGTCCGCGGCCTTCTACATAAGCCGAGCGGCGCAGCCTTGATTGCAGCCAAGCATCAATGCTCGTTTGATGCTTTTGCACCGCTCGCGCTCTTTGAACTGCCCTGCATTGTTGCCAAGCAGGAACTGATGCGTATCCCATTGTTTGGCAGTCATGCAATGCACGCGGGTGTGTTCCTCACAGTTGATCGGGGCGCGCACGCCAAAGCCTTGCGATCTTTACTCAGCCAAGGGCGCAACGTACTGGCCGCCGGTCGACAACTGGTGATCTACCCCGAAGGCACGCGCGCGGCATTGGGCGCGCCCCCTGACTACAAGCAAGGCGTGGCCGCACTCTATACCCATTTAAACGTGCCCTGCACGCCCATGGCGACCAATGCAGGCGCACATTGGCGCGCGGGCAGCATGCTGCGCGTGCCGGGCACTATTGTGTTTGAATACTTGCCGGTTATTCCGGCGGGGCTGCCGCGTGATGAATTTATGGCCACATTGCAAGAGCGCATTGAAACCGCAAGCAATGCGTTGCTCGGTGAAAGCAGCCCAAGCGCGGCCTAGTCCCGCTTGGGCACTTGCCGCTTAAATCCTTCGGGAACGATATGTTCTTTGTTGCCCTCGTAGCGCGCCGTCTCTGGGAATGGGAAGACGGGCCTTGAAAATGTCTCCGCGCCATTTGCATCGCGGTGCGTGCCGATCAAACTTTGCGGCGCCTTGCCCTGCTCAACCCATTCTTCAATCGCCGTAATAAAATCGAACTCGTTCGCCCCGGCTCCGCCGCCACAATGGTCCATACCTGGGATCATGTAGAGTTGAGCGACGTCGTTCATGGCCTCGGGTCCGCCCATCGTGGCTGTGGCAGCTTCGAAGTAATCAACAGTGTTCAGCACCGGGCCATCTTGCCAGCCATGGTAAACAATCATGCGGCCACCGCGATCGCGAAAGCCACGCAGGTCGGGGTTAAAGCCGGAACTCAGATGGAGCATAAAATTCATACGGTCGGTGTCGGTGTCGAGATTGAATTGGTCAACTTTGTAGGCGGGGCCGGGATCTTCAGCGAAGGCAAGAAAGCGGAAGTTGTCCTCGGCGTATTTCAAGTATGGTCCGGGGCCGCCATCGTTTGAGACAACAGTGCCTAACCAGTTCAGCTCGCTGCCGGGCAAATGGCCGCCGGGCGTCAGGCGCGTGCCATCCGATGTTGCTGGACCTGCATAAATTTTACGCGCTGCATCAACTTGCGCACTCGTGAGGCAATCCGCGCGCGGGATCAGATCGCCGGACAAACCTTTGCATTGCAACTCGGCAGGATCGAAGTCGCAAGCGCGTGGGTCTTCGATCACGCCATCGGCCAGGCCATCTTTGGCATCACACTTCTTCATCACGGCTGCGCGCAAGACATACACGTGCGCGGTATCTAGAATCGCGCGCTTATTGTCATCAAGGTTGGCCATGCTCGACCAATAAAAGTTAAGCGCGCCGGCCTTGGGGGCCACCGGCGCACCGGCAACAATGCCATCGAAGTCGGCAGGAAAACGTTGCGCTTCGATGAGGCCCTGTCGGCCTCCCGTCGAGCAGCCACGAAAGTAGGACTGCGTGGCGTTGACCCCTTGAAATGCGCGGACGATGGCTTTGGCGGCAAGCGCCGTCACGTGAGTGGCGCGGAAACCATAGTCAATCTCGGCATCTCGGTTGTTGTACGCCCAGGTGGTGTCAAGAATTGTACCGGTGTGGCCCATATCAGTGGCCACGGTCGCATAGCCGCGTTTGAGCGCATCGTTGGCTTCGTCAATCATGATGATGCCGCAGTAGGCCCGACACCCTTGCATGAAAAGCTTGCCGTTCCAGTTCGCCAAAGGCAGACGCAGTTCAAAACCCACATGAGGTGAAACAGTGCCACGCACCTTGCAGTGCGCAGGAACATCGGCTGCTGTCGCTACGAGTACGGCTGATTGAACGGCTGTGGGCGCTTCGGTTAAGCCCGCAAAGCTCATACGTGCCAAATCAGCGCAAGCCACAATCGGGGCAGGGCCAGATCGGGCAGCCGTATCGTCCTGCGCCAGTCCGGGCGATGACGAAAATACCAGAGCGGCGATGAAAGTGCGTAACACGAGCAACTAGCCGAAGACCGCCTGCAGAAGGCGGACGACATGGGTCTGGCCCAGGGGATCAAGTTTCACGCCCGTTGCGGTGAAATAAACATTGAGGTTGTTTTGTGCATCTTGGCGTTGCTCGGCCGAGGAGCGCAGATGGTCGGTCATCTCATTGTCGATCACCAAACTGAACATCGCCATCATTTGCAGCTGTTCCATGTCGACTTCAGACTGCCGAATACGATCACGCAGGATGTTGGCGGCCGATAGTTCTGGGCCACCCATGTCGGTGTTGACAATGAAGTCTTTGAAATTGTGCCGGCAGGTGCGCAACGGTTCAACGAACGAACGTTGCCAATCGCGCGACAGCTTAATGGCAGCGCCCAGATAGCGCGCCAAGTGTCCGCCCGGGGTGCCGCGTTGCGCCAACCACAGGCAGTACATCACCATTGTTACATCCGCGCCGAGGCGATTTTGTAGCGCCAAGCAGGACTTTTCGACATCTGGCTCGCCGTACGCCCACGTTGAAAACTCCCAAAAGGGATTTCCGGACGCGATATCAATTTCTTTGGCTTTGATCATGGCTGATGCATTGACAAAATTCATGTGGGCCTACGTCTTGTTTTTCTTTTTGTTTTGGACTGTTGGGGAGCTTCGTCTTCGCGGTCATCTGGCTCGCCCCATCGCTTGACAAGCCCCGTGTCGATGTCGAACAAATCGAGGGCCCGACCAACCGTGTGGTTCACAATGTCATCGATGGTTTTCGGAGCGGTGTAAAAAGCGGGAACCGGCGTTGCAATGATCGCGCCGATTTCGGCCGCCGCTGTCAATGTGCGCAAATGGCCCACATGCAATGGCGTTTCGCGCACCATCAACACCAAGCGCCGGCGCTCTTTCAACACAACATCGGCTGCACGCGTGAGCAGCGATGACGTAACACCCGTCGTAATTTCCGACACTGTGCGGATTGAGCATGGCGCGATGATCATGCCTTGGGTTTTGAACGAGCCCGATGAAATGCCGGCGCCAATGTCGACATTGTTGTAAACAACGCTCGCCAACGCACGCACATCTTTGACTTTGAAATTTGTCTCATAGGCCAGCGTGATTTCGGCGGCCTTTGACATCGCGAGATGCGTCTCGATTCCCGCATGGCGCAAAACTTCAAGCATGCGGATGCCGTAAATGACGCCAGACGCCCCACTGATTCCAACGATGATTCGTTTTTGACTGCTCGTCTTCGTCATCAATCCGCTCGGATGTGGCCTGTTCACCGCACGCATGAGGGGAACAAGTTCTCGCTATACATTACCGTCAAGCATCCCACATCTAGGGTTTCAGTAAGGTTAAGGATTGTGGCTTTCCCCGGAAACTCGGGTTGACTTAAATATAAAGGTATATTTATATACCAATAAGAATTGGGGTGGGCTTGAACGCTCCTAGAACTTGCCTGGGGAGAGGGCGATTCGCGATCTACGCACATATTTAGCTGCCGAGAAGTCAGCGGTATTTCGGCCACATCAGCCCGTCTCGACCGTTCATGAGATCACGGCGCTGCAGTACGCGCTGGATAAACAAGGTCGCCGCCCCATCGTGGTGATCGATAAGCCAGTGCTGGCCAACGGCAAAACCAGTGACATTCCCGTTGTCTGCAACCTCACAGCCAGCCGGGCCCTGGTCGCCAAGGCGCTGGGTATCAACGATCATCGTAGCGCCGCCCCCATTTACGCAAAGAAAACCGGAAGCCCGATTGCGCCAAGGATTCTGAGCGCCAAAGACGCGCCCGTTCAAGAGATCGTCCTGGACGGCGACAAAGCTGACCTCACATTGATTCCGGCGCTGAAACAACACAGCTACGACCCGGGCGCCTATCTCACCGCCGCCCATGCCACGACCTACGACCCCGACACCGGCGTCGACAACACGGCCATTCAACGCTGCTGGATCAAAAGCCCGTCAAAGATGAGCTACTACCCCTACCCGGCCTCGCACAACAACCGCAACATGCGCAAGTTCTGGGCTAAGGGCCAAGACTGTCCCGTGGTGTTTTGGATTGGACACCATCCGGCTGTCCTGATGGGCACGCAAGCAAAGCTGGGCTACCCCGAAAGCCATTGGTCGGCCTGCGGCGGTTTGATCGGCGAACCGTTACGCGTTGTGGCCAGCCGCACCTTCGGCGAAAAAATTATGGTGCCTGCCGACGCTGAAATTGTGATCGAAGGCTACGCGCTAAAGGACCAACTGGAAGCCGATGGGCCCTTCGGTGAATACACCGGCTATTCCGGCCCGCAAGTGGCTGCGCCCGTGTTCAAGGTCACGTGTATCACGATGCGCAAGAATGCGATTTATCACGACTACGGGTCCGGTTTGACCGACATGTTGGTGCCTGACAACATGGCCATGGAAGGCAAAGTCTACAGCTTAGTGAAAGCTGTTGCCCCATCACTGACCAACGTTCATGTGCCCGCGCAAGGCCGCCGCTTCCATGCCTACATGCAATTCTCCAAACCCGGCCCCGGCGAAGTGCGCGACGCCCTGACGGCAGCGTTGGCCTACCGTCGCCTCAAAATGGTGATCGCAGTGGATGATGACATCGACATGTTCGATGATTCTGAAATGATGTTTGCGCTGGCCACCCGCGTGCAATGGAGCCGCGACAGTTTCACGATTGATGGCCTTTCAGGATCTTTGCTCGATCCCTCAACACCTGCGGGTGCCAAGACGCTATCGAAAATGGCGATTGATGCCACGTTCCCACTACCACCCTTTGCAGGGGCACCCAGCCCTGTACCGCCGCGCTCGAAAGTGCCTGAGGCGGCGATAACTGCAGCAGCAAAACTTCTGGACGGCGCAAATATGTCGGAGTGGCCGACCCTATGAGTGCATCCAACATCGAAAATATCCCCGCCGGCGCAAGCTGGGAAAAAACCGGCAACACATCATGGGCACAATGCCCCGGTTGCAAGGGCTGGTTCCACGTCGGCCCAGAAATTCTCAAGCGCCCAAGCGTTGCGTTGCATTGCCCGCATTGCTCCAGCGATTTCGAGCAAACAAAGGCGCTGAGAATCATCAAAGCGGGTTGAACGAATGAATTCAGGCGCCGCATCACTGACGCATCTTTGCCCCCCACCCGGCTCGCGCATGGTGGTGGTTGGCGGTTGCGGCGGCATTGGGCGAGCTGTTGTGAACGCGTCGCTGGCCGCAGGGTTATCCGTCGCCGTGTTGGATTTAGCGGTCTCAATCCAAAAACATCATGTGCCCGAAGGCGCGCAAGCCCTGGCGCTTGATGCTTCATCTGAAGACTCTGTCGCGGCTGCTTTTGCAAAGCTCGACGGCATTGATTGCTTGATCAACCTTTGCGGCTTCAAAGGCGAGCAGCAAAAAATTGCCGACCTCAGTATCGACGCGTGGGACGAATCCATGTCGGGCAACTTGCGCAGCGCTTTTTTAGTCTCACAGCACGCGCTGAAAAAAATGACGGCAGGCAGCATCGTGCATGTGTCGTCAGGCTTGGGCGTCTATGGCGGAATTACCTATGGTGCTTATGCTGCTGCCAAGGGCGGCATCAACGCGTTAACTAAAACGCTGGCACGTGAATATGCGCCCCACATTCGGGCCAATGCCGTCGCGCCCAGTTATGTTGAGACAGCTTTCGGCAAGGGCGGCACGGGCCGCTCGACCGAAGATGAACCCGAAACAATCGACCGCAATGTGTACACGCGCGCTATTCCCATGGCGCGTATCGCCCAGCCAGAAGACATTGTTGGGCCGATCTTATTCTTGGCTGGACCAGCTTCGCGCTACATGACCGGCCAAGTTCTGCACGTCAACGGCGGCAGCTTTATGCCGTAACATGAGAAGCATAACATGAACCACATCACATTCGACCGCAGCACTGCCAAGTTTCCGATCCCCGAAGTCGTGACGAGCTTTATCAACGGCCAAAGCGTGATTGCCGATAATCATGGCGAGCGCCTGCCCGCCATGTGCCCATCGACCGAAGACACCGTTTCGTTTTTGCGCGAGGCCGATAAAGCCGAAGTTGATGCTGCGGTGCAAGCAGCGCGCGATGCCTTCGACAAAGGCCCTTGGCCGCGCATGAGCGTGGATCAACGCAAGCGTATTATGTTCCAAATTCGGGACGTGCTGAGCGCGCACGTCGAAGAGATCGCTTACCTTGAAACTCTCAACGCCGGCATCACGCACGCCCATACGCGCGGCTTTCATGGCCCGCGAATGGCGTGGAATTTCGAATTCTTCGCCGAAGTCGCCAGCCAAGCGGCAGGCGAAGCCTACACCCAAACCAAGCCCTACCTATCCATTGTCACGCGCGAACCCATTGGCGTTGGCGCGCTGATTGGCCCCTGGAATGCCCCCATTGCGCTGTGCAGCATGAAGATTGCCAGCTGTATTGCATTCGGAAATACATGCGTGCTGAAGCCGTCGGAATTCACGCCGCTGTCGTTGCGCCGCGTCGTTGAACTGATTCACCAGACTGAAATTCCCAAGGGGGTGGTCAACTTGGTCAATGGCCGTGGCCAGATTACCGGCGATGCCCTGATCAGCCATCCGGGAGTTGATGTTGTCTCGTTTACCGGCGGCACAACCACCGGCCGCGCCATTGCCTCGCGTGCGGGGCAAAACCTAAAACCCGTGGCGCTGGAACTCGGCGGTAAGTCAGCCAATATCATCACAGCCAGCGCCAACCTGGAGCGCGCGCTCGATGGTGCGTTACTCGCCATTTACTCTAACAACGGTCAGCAGTGCTTGGCCGGATCGCGCATATTGGTTGATAAAAAAATCGCCAACGAATTTATCGATAAGTTTGTGAAACGCACACAGCACATCATCGTCGGCGACCCCTTTGAGCCAAATACGCAAGTCGGCCCCCTCGCCTACGAAGCGCACATGAAGCGCGTGCTGGGCTACGTCGACATCGCGAAAGCTGATGGGGCAGAATTGCTGGTGGGCGGCAAGCGCCATGCTGGTTTCAAGAAAGGCTATTTTGTCGAGCCCACAGCAGTGCTGGCCAAAAACAACAACGCGCGCGTATGCCAAGAAGAAATTTTTGGTCCGTTTGCGACGTTCGTCACCTATGATGACATTGACGAGGCGATTGCCATTGCCAACCAGTCCGAATTTGGCTTGGTTGGTTACGTGTGGTCAGAACATCTGCCCACCGCCATGAAGGTGTCGCAAGCCATCCGGGCGGGCACGATTTGGGTGAACACGCCATTGACGCGCGAGTTGCGTGCACCATTCGGTGGTTACAAGAACTCGGGTATTGGGCGCGATAGCGCTCAAGACTGCATGATGTTTTTCACCGAAGCGAAAACCACCACACTGCCGTTACAGGATTTCCCCATGGCCAAGTGGGGCGCCTGAGCTTTTATTTTTACCCCTACACACAACACAACCAGGAGAGCGACGATGCTGACACAAGTGATGAGCCAACCCGAATTCTACAAAGCCCTCGAAGCTGCCCGCACGCCCGTGCACTCAGGCGGTCACCCTTTTAGTGCCGCATGGGCCCGCGGCGAGCTGAGCTTGAAACAGATCGGTTACTGGGCTGTTCAACATTTCTATTACATCGACCCCATTCCGCAGCAATTCGCGATGTTCTTCTGCCGCCTCGATGACCTCGAAGCCCGCCAACACATGCTGGAAAATTTGCTGGGCGAAGAAAACCCGGCCAACCCGTCGAAGCGTCACCCTGATTTGTTGGTGAAATTCGGCAAGGCCTGCGGCCTTAAAGAAGAAGACTTCTACGCGGCTGAAGAGTTGGGCCGCGTTTTGCCATCGACGCGCGCCATGCGCTCGTGGATTTGGGAACTAGTGAATGTGCGTCACTTGGCTGAAGGCGCTGCCGGAATCATGGTCGCGTTGGAAGGCCAACTGCCGACCCTTTATCCGAAGTACGTCGAAGCCATGAAGAAAATGGGCCTGACCGACGACGATATGGAATTCTTCCATGTTCATATCGTCGGCGATGTTGAACACGCCGATGTCGGCTTGGAAATCACGACCCACTACGCCACGACCCCAGAGCTTCAGCAAAAAGCGCTGTCGGCCGTGCGCGCATCGACGGAAATGCGCTACCGTATGCTTGATGGCATTTACGACTCAGTCGTAATGAAAAAAGCCGCCGAGTAATTCAGTCGTGGCGGACAAAACGACACTGCTTGATGCGGCCGGAAAGGTTGCCTTCGTGACAGGCGCCACCGGCGGCATCGGCAATGCCTGTGTTGCAATGTTTCTGGCAGCAGGGGCATCGGTGGTGGCCACGGGGCGTCGCGCTGTGGCTAACGACGATCCGCGCGTACTGAAGCTGGCCTTGGAAGCGACCGACGAGGCCCAAGTCATTGATGCCTTTGCCAAAACAAAAGCACGCTTTGGCACCATTGATTACTTGGTCCACATGGCAGGAATGGTTGGCAAAGGCCGCTTGAACGAAATGTCTTTGGCCGATTGGCACACGGTCGTCGACACCAACCTGACGTCGGCCTTCCTGCTGATGAAGCACGCCTACCCGTTATTGCGCAAACCCGGCAGCGCGGTCGTGCTGTGCGGTTCATCGAATGGCGCGAATGGCGGAAGTTATTTGTCGGGTGCGGCCTACGCGACATCAAAGGCTGCCCTGGTCAATCTCACACGCTATACGGCTAAGGAGTGGGCGCCCGATGGCATTCGCGTGAACATTCTTTCGCCGGGGCCCGTCGATACGCCGATGCTTGATCGCTTAAGCGAAACGCAACACGACGGCTTGAAAGCTCAATTACCTTTAGGCAAATACGCCACCGCTGACGAATGTGCCGGCGGTGTCATGTTTTTGTGTTCTGCCCATGCCGCCAGCATGACCGGAACGAACATGAACATCTCCAGCGGCTTGGTATTGGACCGATGAGGACACAGCCATGAACCGTATTTCGAGACCAGTACCAGCGGTCGACGAAAATCTCGCCGTACCGCTTTACCATCAGGTTTACCTGGTGCTGCGCGAGAACATCCGCAATGGCGTTTACGGGTCTGGCGCCGTCCCAACGGAAGCCGAGTTGTGCATTTCGTTTGGCGTTTCACGCATCACGATTAAACGCGCGATGCACGAACTGAGCAAAGAAAACCTGATTGTGCGCCAGCGCGGCCGAGGCACTTTTGTGGCCGAGTCTTCGCGCGTTCCGCAAGCCAAACGTGATTCCTTGGATGATCTGTTGCGTAACGTCATGGCCATCGGTGCTGCAACCGAAATGCAACGCCTCGATGGGGGCTACATTCCCGCCTCGCCCGAAGTGGCTGTAAAACTTGAGTGCAGCGAAGGCACAGATATTTTCGCAACACATCAGGTCCGACGGTCGCTGGGCCAGCCCATCGCGATCATCCGTGCCTACGTACCTCGCGATGTCGCCGAGCAGCTCCCAAATCGCAACACCAGCGCCCAGCCGATGCTGGCCCAGCTTCAGCAGGCTGGCATTGCCGTCGCAAGGGCCGATCAGGCGATTACCGCCACGATTGCCGACCCCGCGACCGCTGCCACACTGGCCGTTGAGGTTGGCTCGCCGGTCATTCGCCTCACGCGCCTTGTCTTTGATAACCACAACCGCCCTATTGAATGGTTGTCGGCGCTGTATCGTGCCGATCGCTACGAGTACCGCACAACCCTTATTCGCGAAGGCCAAAATGCTGCCAGCGGGTCCTCCGAATGGCGCGCGGCGAGCTAATTGTTAGTACCGCTGGCAAGGTGCCCAATTTCGCATTAGAAGCATCATACGCATTGGCCCACTGAAGGATAACTGCACATGTCTGGCTCGACCGTCGATATCAAAGGCCCCGATGGCACCTTTCACGGCTATCTGTCGCTGCCACCTCAAAACGGGCCGGGCGTCATTGTCATCCAAGAGATTTTTGGCGTGAACACATGGGTTCGTACTGTGTGCGATATGTTCTCACGCGCAGGTTACGTCGCTCTCGCGCCCGATTTATTTTGGCGCATGCGGCCGCATGTCGAGCTACATCCTTTCTTCCCCGAAGATTTCAAAGTGGCGCTGGATTATTACGGGAAGTTCAATGTCGACACCGGCATGCAAGACATCCAAACCAGCATCTCGGCTTTGCGCGCGATCAAAAATTGTACCGGCAAAGTTGGTACGATTGGCTTTTGCCTGGGCGGCACGCTGTCGTACCTTGCGGCAACGCGTACCGACTCAGATGCCAACTCCAGTTACTACGGTGTGGGCATTGAGAACCACCTCGGTGAAGCCGGCAAAATCAAAAAGCCGCTGCAGCTGCACATTGCCGGCGCTGACCCTTACGTTCCCAAAGAGGTGTTGTCGAAGATTGAGGCCGGATTAAAGGGTAAACCGGGCGTCGAGATTTTGGTTTACCCGGGCCTCGATCATGGTTTTGCCCGCGACACCGACCCAAATCATTACAACGCCGACGGCACCAAGCTGGCCCACGGCCGCTCGCTTGACATGTTCAAAAAGGCGCTCGCGTAGCTTTTTGCCAGCTTCTATTCGGGCACTCACCACGCAGAGTCGCACTGCGATAGGCGATGGAGCGCCCGACTCCGCCGGGGTTGTAGGCGAGGGTCGAAAACTTGCCTTTGTCGGCCGGTTGCCCCGTGACAGCGTCACCGAGACGGCTAAGATGCACGCATCAGTTTGGCGGTGCCGCGTTCAGTCACACATCGAAAGGGGATAAAATATGGATATTTATGGCATGATTCTCTCGCCTTATGTGGCGCGCGTGGTTTTAACGGCCCGCCACAAAGGCATTAAACACAAGATGAAAATGCCTGCCGGTGGCCTGAAAACGCCAGAGTTTATGGCGCTCAATCCGCTCGGAAAAATCCCGACGATGAAAGATGGCGCGACGGTCCTTTATGAGTCCGGCGTGATCGTCGACTACTTGGATGCCAAATACAAAAAGAAGCGCATTGTTCCGGCCGCGGCAAAAGATGCGGCGCGTGCGCGCCTGATTGCCACCGTGTTCGCAGAATATGTGCAGCCCCCGACCTTGGCCCTGATGCGCCAACGCGACCCAGCAACACGCGACCAGAAAGTAGTCGAGGAGAAAATCGCCGAGATCAATCGCAGTCTGGATGTGATTGAGAAACTTTTGTCGGGCAAGGCCTGGGCGGCGGGCGCTAAGTTCACCATCGCCGACGTTTACGCCGCGCCCTGCTGGTTTTTTATGAGCGTGATGTTGCCGAGTTTTGGCATGGCCGACGCCACCGGTGGCCGCAAGAAGCTGGGCAAGTACGTTGCCAAATTAAAGAAAGACAAAATGGTATCTGGCGTGCTGGCCGAAATGGCCGAGGGCTTGAAAAATTTTAACCCCGGCCGTTAACGAAAACGCCTGGATAATTTAGATTAGGAGAAGAATGATGGCTGCTATCACTGTTTACGGCTCGGTTCTGTCGCCGTTCGTCGCGCGCGTGCTGTTGACGTGCGGCTACAAAGGTATTGCGACCGAATTATCGATGCCCAAAGACGGCATCAAAAGCCCCGCATTTTTAAAGTTGAACCCCTTTGGCAAAATTCCAACGATCAAAGACGGGTCGACTGTTTTGTATGAATCGGCGGTCATCGTTGATTACATCGACGCGAAGTACAAAAAGAAAAAGCTGATCCCGTCGGCTGCCAAAGCGATGGGGCAGGCCCGCTTAATTTCAGCGATCTCAGCAGAATATGTTCAAACGGCCGGCTTGAAATTCTTCCGTATGAAACGCGCCAATCAAAACGTGCCTGCGGACATCGAAGCCACCAAAGCTGATTTGACCAAAGGCATGGATGCCTTAGAAAAAACTCTTTCAAGCAAGAAGTTTGCGGCCGGTCCGTCGGTGACAATCGCCGATTGTTTTGCCATTCCAGCGCTGTTTTTCGCGATCAATGCCAGCGCGCTGTTTGGCATTGCCGACGCGATCGGCTCGCGCAAAAAAATCCGCGCTTATTGGGATCGGATGCAAAAAGACAAGGTCGCCGGCAAGATTTTGCAGGGCATGTCCGACCGCATGAAGCAACTGCTGGCCGGCTGATCGGCTTAATACAGCTCATCTTTATTCGCTTCGATCATGCGATCGGTGGCCGCGCCATCGTAGCCGGCAATTTGGTCCGCTAACATTTGGCCCATGGTTGGAAAATCTGTGGTGCGATTGATCTGGCGCGAGACATCCCACAACGCTGAACGTTGCAACGCTCGTGCACAATGCAGGTAAACTTGGTCGATCTCGATCATGACAATCGAGATCGGCAACTTGCCATCGGTTAAAAACAGCGGCATGAGGCCAGGGTCAGTTGTCACGCGCGCACGCCCGTTGATGCGCAGCATCTCGTTCATTCCGGGCACAAATAGCAATAACCCGACATGCGGGTTAGCGATCACATTCTCCAAGCCATCAAGTCTGTTGTTGCCCGGCCAGTCAGGCAACATCAAGGTGCGCTCATCTTTGATTTTCAAGAAACCCGGCGGACCGCCCCTTGGCGACGCATCGAGATTACCTTTGGTATCAGATGTGGCCAGAACGCAAAACGGACTGCGCGCAATATAAGCCCGGCAATGCCGATCAAGCGCGGCCATCACCTTTTTAATCGCGCCGTCAAGCGGAGCCTTATAAATGGCCCGCAAGGCCGCCACGTCCGATATGGCGTGCGGATCGGGGGCGTCGCGTTGGCCGTCGGGCATGGCACGCATCCTTAACGTTCCTTCAACCCGTTTGGGTTAAAGCCTATCGGTGGGGAATCTGTAGCAAGAATCTGCCGTCATGGGAAACACAGACAACAAAAACGCCGACTTTGGGTGGGCCGAGATTCTCGCGGGCGCACTCGCGGTGACTGTTGCTGCACTTGCCGCCCCCTCGCCTGCCGCTTCGGCTGAGCCTGTCAAGCACGCGGCCCCTATCGAAAATGATGATTGGAATTTCTTGTGGCTGTCACCGGCAACGTCACAGTCCAGCGCCGCCGTTGAAGTTCTGGAAACGTCGCGAGCATCCCTGCTACCGCTCACGGCCTCGGTTGTTAAGCATCAGAGTAATCCCGTGATCGCCGATTACGATTCAAGGAATGAGCCGAGCCAAACACTGAACCGCCGCATTGAGCAGATGCCGGTCGGTATTCGCTTCTCGCCCCCCGTCAGTGGGTCCGAGACAGTCATCCCCAGCATCATGATGCGTGAAGATAACTGGACGATGGTGGATATTGATAAGGTGATGCGCGTGTCGGCCTATGCGCGCGGGCCGCTCGATGTTGAGGATACGGCACAGGCCCAAAGCCCTACGACGTTTCCTCGTGGCCTTGGCACAGGCTTAAGCGTCGTCACATCAACACCGATATACGTGGGTGCCACCGTCAAAACTGATCGGTCGATCTATGACATTGACGCCAATCGTTTCCGCGGCGCGCGCTGGTCGACCAGTGTGTTTATCGGGGCCGATACAGCGTTTGGCCCGGTGTCCTTAGGCACGTCGCAAGATCCAAATGGGACACGGGGCACATACCTATATCTCGGTCGCTGGTTTTAACGCCAGCCGCGCCCTACACCACCATGCAGACGGTCTTGGTTTCCAGATAGTTCTCGACGGCTTGCATGCCAGAATCGCGGCTCCAGCCGCTTTCCTTGTAACCACCAATCGGCAACGCCGGATCGAACATCAGGTGGCAATTCACCCACACGGTGCCTGCCTTGATGGCGTTGGCAAAACGCGTGGCTTTGCTGAGGTCTTGCGTCCAAACGCTAGCAGCCAATCCATAGCGTGAATCGTTGGCCAGCCGTGGCACATCATCGAGCGAGTCAATGGGCATGGCGACAACGACCGGCCCAAAGATCTCTTCCTGCACAACTTTCATGTTGTGATTTGTTTTGGCAATGACGGTGGGCGAAATGAACGTGCCCGTGGTGCCTAACTGCTCACCACCGCAGACAATTTCTGCTCCGTCGCTTTTGCCACCGTCGATATAGCTTTTAATTTTGTCGGCTTGGCGTTTGTTCACAATCGGGCCGATCTGCGTGGCGGGATCAAGACCGTGCCCCATTTTCATGCCCTTGGCGATGTCAGCAACGCCGGCAACAACTTTGTCGAAAACTTTTTTCTCGACATACAAGCGCGTGCCCGCCACGCACACTTGGCCCGTGTTAAAGAACACGGCGTTCGCCGCCCCCGGAATGGCAAGGTCCATGTCGGCATCGGCCAGAACGATGCTGGGCGATTTTCCGCCCAGTTCCAGCGCAACCTTTTTCAGATTTCCACCTGCCGCATTCAAAATTTTGCGGCCTGTGGGCGTGGAGCCCGTGAACGCAATTTTATCGACGTCATGATGCTCGGCCAATGCTTGGCCCGCGTCAGGGCCAAACCCTGTCACGACATTGAACACACCTGCAGGCACACCTGCTTCCATGATGAGCTCGCCCAATCGAATGGCGGTGAGCGAGGTGTCTTCCGCCGGCTTAAGAATCATCGAGCAACCGGCTGCCAAACACGGCGCGATTTTCATGGCTTCCAGAACCAGCGGGCTGTTCCAGGGCGTGATGGCCCCCACCACGCCAATGGGCTCTTTCATCGTATAGGCAAAAATCTTTTTGCCGGGCGGCTGATAGTTGATCGAGGTGTTGATGGTCTCGCCTTGGATCTTAGACACCATGCCTGCGAAATAGCGAAACTGCCCCGCCGCCCCGGGAATCTCGGCCCAACGTCCCACAAACAAGGGCTTGCCCTGATCAAGCGTTTCCAACTCGGCAAGCTCGTCAATGTTGGCTTCAATCAGGTCGGCAATTTTCCATAACACGCGGGCACGTTCATCGGGTGTTTTCTCGCGCCACACGCCCTTATCGAATGATTCGCGCGCGGCTTTCACAGCGCGATCCACATCAGCTTTGGCTCCGGCGGGAATTGTGCCAATCACTTGCCCGGTCGCCGGGTCGATGGAATCGATGCGCTTGCCAGAAGCAGCATCAACCCAGTCGCCGCCAATGAGCATCTTTTTGTCTTTGTGCTTCAGGAAAGCGATGGCACCGGCCGTCTTGGGCTTCGTCATATTGATATCGATGACAACGTTCATGCGCGCGCCTCCCTAAAACTCAATGCTGCTTATTTCTCTTGCTCGGGGATATGTCCCTTGTGGTTGGCCAGGTACCACGCGGCAATTTCTTCGCGCTTAGCAAACCACACACCCGGCAGCGTTTTGGCAAATTCCAAAAATTCGCGGAGCGCACGAATGCGAAACGCGCGGCCCGAAACGTGTGGGTGCAAACCGACGTTCATCATTCGGCCCGAACCAGACGTTTCTGCTTCCAAGTACAACTGGCGCAGCTCCTCGACCAAGATATCGCGGAACTCGTCAGTCGTGTGGTTGCGGCGCGTCAGGATTGTGAAGTCGTTGATCTCATTGGTATACGGCGTGGAGACAATTGGGCCGTGGTCCGTTTGAATGAGATACGGCTGGTCATCGTTCATGATGTCGCAATAGAACATCAAGCCATGCTCTTTCAAAATGCCCGGCGTATTGACGGTTCCGCGCAAACTTGAGGACAGCCAGCCCTTGGCTGCCTTGCCGTAAAATTCTTTATAAACCTTCAACGACGCTTCAATGATCTCGCGTTCTTTGGCGGGATTCTTTGCAAAATCACTCAACAGTTCGCCTTGCTCGTAATTGTGCGCCAGCACTTCCCAGCCGCGTTCGGCCGGTGCGCGCGCAACGTCTGAACGAATCAAAGCGGTCTTGGCGTTGATCGTACAGCTGGCAGGAACCTTGGCTTGGTCGAAGGTATCAAACAGGCGCCAAATGCCGACACGTTGGCCATATTCACGCCACGTAAAATTGGGGAAGTCAGCGACATTGCCGGGCAGCACATCGGGCAAAATCGGCGGGCCACCGGCGTAGTATGGCTTGTCGGTGTCTTTCACCATATCCCACGTTTCGAGATTGAGCGTGAGGATCAGCGCAACCTTTTTATTATCGGGCCATTTAAACTGGCCGCGTTTGGCAATGCCGGAAAACGGATAACGCATCGTCACGTTTGTCTCTCCTGAAAGAATGATTAGGCTTCCGCCATCAAACGGCCAAAACCTTCGGCACGGTCTTTAATGCCGGCATCGCGCAGCGAGAACCAATAGGTCGCCGCATTAATGGCAATCACCGGCTTATCCAGCCAACGCTCGGCTTCTTCGGCAACTGCGGCACACGCCAAATTCGTGCCCACTTGAATGATGGCATCGGGGTTCGAGCCATTCAGTTCCATAATTGCTTTGCGAAGTTTTGCCGCAGGTTCGTGAGCAATGAGCATCGGGCTGGGTGATTTCAAGCCAATCAGGGCCACGACTTCGTAGCCATTATCGGTGAAAAACCGGCGCACGTTCTTATCGCCGACCGGCATGTAAGGCGTCAGAACGGCGATTTTTTTGATCTTCTTTTTGTTGAGCTTTTGGTAGGTCGCCAAGGCGGCATCGCAAGCGTGCGACCCCAGCGAAACCGTTACGCCGGCCCGCTTTTCCATTTTGCGCTTAAGCTTTTCTGCGCCGCCTGCTCCATCCCAAAACGTCTCAGCACTCATGCCCATGATCACGTAACCGGGCGAACAGGTCATCACAGCATCTAAGGCTTCTTCGGTGGCCCCGCGAATGTTAACCAGAAGTTGTTCGAATTCCTTGTCATTACGTACGGGATCGTCGGGGATAACAATGCGCCCGAAATGGTTGGTGACGCCGCGCGGCTGCATCAGCGCATACTCAGGTTCAACCGAGGTGTTGGTAGACGGCGCGATCACGCCGAATTTCATACGATAGCCAAGTGAATCAACCATGGGGCCTCCAAATATGTGCGGCGTTATTATTGAATGGTGTACGATTCGCGAACGACGTTAATCATTGATGTTTTCATCAAGAACTTTTTGGCCAGCGCGGGGTCAGCCGCTTGGCGCATGAAATCGGCCTGGCGCTTTTTCTGGGCGTCGGGGTCTTTTTCTTCCATCAGCTTCTTGTTAGCCGCCGTGTGTTCCTGAACAAACTTTGTTGCTGTGATTCGGCGCTGGCGGTCATACAGATCGAAAGCAGCCTTAGCTTCCATTTTGCCGTCGCGAACCGCCAAGAACTTTTCGGCAAGATTGAAAGCATCATGCAGGCCACCGTTCATGCCCATACCGCCCAACGGGTTGTTAATATGGGCGGCATCGCCGGCCAATAGGACGCGACCGGTGATGTATGCATCGGCCACGCGCTGGTGAACGTTGTACAGCGTGCGATGGCCAATTTCGAAATCGCCTTGCTTGGCCGCAAGATGATGGAGACGGTCTTGAATGTAGTCGTCAGACAGCAAGCGCTCGTTGGTCTCGCCTGGTTTGGTGGGGAACAACACACGCCACATATTATTGCAGCGTAAAACGACGCACCATTCTTCAGGGTCCGAGACGTAGTTTACACCGGACAAGCGCGGCAAGAATTTCTCCAGCGGATAGGGCGTTGAAGCCACAAGGAATTTTTCCGGGTAGGTGTAACCGCCGTACTGCAAACCTGTAGATTGGCGCACCATGCTGTTAGCCCCCTCGGCGCCAACGACATAACAGCCGCGCATCGTTTTTTCGCCATCAGGAGTGCTAACCAGGAGATTCACTCCATCGGCGTCTTGGTCGATCACTTTTACGACGCCGTGTTCAAACAAAACTTTGGCGTTGGGAATCTTCGAAAGTTCCTCGCAGCAAATTTTGTTTAAGCGCCACTGCTCACATTGCAGGCGATAGGGATAGGCGGTTTCATCTTTGATGGCCGACATATCAAACTCGGCGATCTCGTTGGTGCGGCGATCGCGGTACTGATAGCGCGCGACGATCAGCCCCAACTCGATCAAGCGCGGCATTAAACCCAGTCGGTCGAGCATATCCATGGAGGGCGGATGAAACGTCGAAGCTCGCAGGTCCTGAGGAAGGGTTTTCTCTTTTTCCAGCAGCACGACATTGAAGCCTTCGCGCGCCAAATATAGCGCAAATACACCGCCCACCGGCCCCGCGCCTGCAATGATAATCGGATCTTTACCTGGAAACGACATGCGTCCTTAAGCCCCTCAATTATCTTGTTTTTATGAGGGGCGTAGCAGCGCTGAACCCCTCGTCTTCATCAATGGATGTGCCAGACGATCATCACCCCGGCAAGGCCCTCGGGCACGTTGATCACCATGTGGGCGCGCCGAGCGCTGTGCCAAGATGTAGCCATTCGCTTGGCATGGAAAAGGCGGCCAAACTTAAAAGGAGCGAAACACGCCAGCATGAAACAACAACGGCGATTTGCCGGAACTCGAGATCCGCTTCACATGACCCACAATGATATCATGGTCACCACCGGGGTAACGCGCCCAGACATGACATTCCATGTGCGCTACGCAGCCCTCAATAAGGGGGACGCCCAGCACGCCCTCAGTCACCGCAACGCCCTTGAATTTGTCGGCCGAGGATTGCGCCATTTGCCGCGCCCAGGCTTCTTGTTCGGCCGACATCACGTTGACGGCAAAGGCATCCTGGAGCTGAAAGCAACCGAAGGCTGCCGTCGTTTTGGCAATGCTCCATAAAATGAGCGGCGGATCGAGGGACAGGGAATTGAAAGAACTGACCGTCATGCCCACCCGCTCGGACGTCTGGCCCAATGTGGTCATCACAGTTACGCCCGTGGCAAATTGGCCTAAGGTCTTGCGAAATTCACGGCGCGCGCCGTCATCGGCCGCTGGATCGAGCCCTTGGATTGGTCTTGTGCCGAGCGCCTGATTGGTCACGCGATCCCCGAGTTTAATTGAGTTAAATTAAGGCCTTAAGGCACGCCGCGATGCAACGCTAAAAACAGCTGTCCACCTGTTGGACGATCGGCTACACTGCGTGCGCTGTCCAACCAGCGGTAGGTTATCAGCCCCGGTCACAGCAGGTACGACTGTAAAGCCCCAGCCCGATCCTTGGGCGCGGCGGCGGCGAGGAGCGACAATGGCAGACGATTTGGATGATTTGGCCGACGGCGATGATGCCGATTCCGTGCGCCCGATTCGCGCCCTGATGCGCGGGTTGGATACGCTACAGGAACTCAACCGCCACAATGGCGCGACGGTGACCGACATTGCCAAGGCAGTGAAGCTGCCACGCACCACGGCCTATCGTGTGCTCGAAACACTGTGTGTCGCCGGCTACGCCTTGCGCGACCCCAGCGATGACCGCTACCGCCTGACATTAAAAGTCCGGGCTCTGTCGGATGGCTATGACGATGAGGCGTGGGTGCACGACATCGCTAAGCCGATGATCACCAAACTGGGCAAGGAAGTTGTGTGGCCATTGGCGGTGTCGACGTTGCACGGAACGACCATGCTGGTGCGTGAAACGACAGACAAAGATAGCCCGTTGGCGCTTGAACGTTACTCAGCAGGGGTACGCGTACCAGTGCTGGGCAGTTCGTCGGGCCGCGTCCATTTGGCATTTTGCAGCGAGGAACAACGCTCGACCCTGCTTGACGTGCTCGCGCGCTCGGAACGCCCTGAAGATAAAATCGCGCGCGACAAAATTTTGGTCAGCCGCATCATTTCGGATGTGCGCAAAAATGGCTGGGCGCTGTTCGATAACCCGTCCATGGCCGAATTGAACCTCGCTGTGCCCGTATTTGCCAAAGGCCGCGTGTTGGCGGGCTTGGTGATGCGTTTCATCCGCTCGGCGATGACGCCCGATCAGGCCGTCGAAAAATATGTGCCGTTCCTGAAGCGCACAGCTGACGAAATCGGCAAGGCGTTCGAAGCCTACCCGCAACATCAGTAGTTGGGTGCGACGTTGAGTTCCGGCATTACGCGGCACTTCGCCACCATTGCCTTGCCCGGCGCGCCGCCACGCCAGGTGCATTACCGCAAAGCCGGCAGCGGGCCGCCGGTGTTGCTGCTGCACCAAAGCCCGGTCTCATCGGCTGAATATATTCATTTGATGGCTGAGTGGGCCGGCGACTTCACACTCATCGCCCCGGACTCGCCCGGCTTTGGCTTGTCCGATGCCCTGCCCGGCGACGAGCCCATCATCGAACCTTATGCTCAAGGCATTGCTGCCTTTTTAGATGCTATTGGCGTTCAACGCTGCGGTGTTTACGGCACGCACACGGGCGCCATGATCGCCGCCGAGTTTGCGCGCGCCTTTCCGCAACGCTGCGAGGTTTTGGTGCTCAACGGCTATGTTGTGGCGACTGACGCAGAAAAAGCCGACGTCATGGCCAACTATTTTGTGCCACTGCAACCCAACCCTGAAGGCTCGCATATGGTGTGGGCATGGGTGCGCATGCGCGACCAGATGATCTTCTATCCGTGGTATCGCAAGACCGCACAAACGCGCATGACGTTCGACATTCCGGGCCCGGACATGTTGCATCCTTTCACCATGGATTACTTCCGTAGCGCCAATGCAGGGCTGCGCGCTTACAAAGCCGCGTTCACTTATGATGCCATTGCGGGACTCCGCGGCATGAGCGCGCCCTGCTTCGCGCTGGCCTTTCAGCAAGACGTCTTGTTCGAGCACCTTGATCGCATTCCCAAAGACATCCCAAAGTGCATCACCGTCGAAGGCCATGCCACGCCGCCCGCTGTTGAAGCCCGCGCGCGCGAGCTTTTCAAAGCCCACTGCAAAGCGCCGGTGCCCGGCCACACCGCGACAGCCACCATCGAAACGCGCCCGTGGCAAAGCTTGGCCACCACACCGGCGGGGCAAGTGTTCATGCGCCGCAGTCACATGGGCGCAGGGCGGCCGTTGGTTCTGCTGCACGATGCCGGCAAGTCTTCGCGGCAATGGACGCTGTTGCTGCAAATGCTGCACGGGCGCAAACCGACGCTGGCCTTCGACCTGCCCGGCCATGGCGAAACGGGTGCGACCACCGGCGGCTATGATGTCGCGGCGATGGCGGCAAGTCTTCAAAAAGCGCTCGCCGATATTGGTACCGAGGACATTGATGTAATGGCGGTTGGTGCAGGCTGCGCTGTGGCTGCAAGCCTTGCCAAGCTGTGTCATGTGAAAAGCCTGACGCTCATCGACCCGTGGCACGTTGATGCAGACCTCGCTGCGCGTTTGAAAGCTGGGCTGGCACCGGAACTGGCGGCCAACTGGTACGGCGGGCATTTGGTTCACGCTTGGGCTGCAGCGCGTGATGCTGAATTGTTCTGGCCGTGGTTCGAGCCGCGTCACGCCAACCGCATTCAGTCTCAACCCACACTCGACCCCTGGGCGGTGCATTTGAATGCGCTGGACCTGTTGAAAGCGCAACCAGCGCAGCGTGCATTCGTCGCCGGCGCCGTTCACATGGACCTCGCGAAGGAGCTGGCCGGTATTCGCGGCGAGATCACGTTTGCAGCGTTGGCCCCTGGCCCGCTTGAAACCGCGACCCAAAAGCTGGCTGCCCGCATGAACGGTGCCAGTGTGATGGCGCTATCGGATGATCCATCGCGTTATGCGGCGGCTTTGGCTGCGTTGTTCCGAACCTAAGCGGCGAGATTTTTTTTGACGCACAGCTTCACCTGCTAAAATAAAATCTGCAGGTGAATCCGGCCACTGGGTGGTTGGAATATACCGAGGTGGTATATACCGAGCAGAACATCCAACGCCGCCTCTACTTAAATACCTTCTGCAATAATTCCGTTGTGCGTTTGGCGGGGTTTTCGCGAATGGCGGCTTCTTCGCGGGCTAAATACACAAACACGCCGTCGATGGCTTTTTCCACAACATAGTCTGTGAGATTGGCTTGCACCTTCGGTGCCATGGGCAGTGTTTTGTATTGCCCCATCATTTTATCAAGCGCGGCGACCGCGCCCACATTGGCCAGTTGACCATCAACAATCGGCTTCATGCCGGCGGCCAAGGGCGCTGACATTTTTTGCCGGAAATATTGTGTGGCCGCATCTTTGGGGCCGTTCACAATTTTAGCGGCATCATCGACGCTCATGGTGGTGATGGCATCAGAGAACAAGGTTTTGGCTTGCGGCACCGCGGCTTCGGCGGCGCGATTGAGCTTCATCTCAAGGTCGTCGCCCAAGCCACCCATACCCACTTTGCCGAGCAACGATTGCGCGGTTTTCAACGAGCCGGGCAAAGGAATATGAACGTCTGTGGATTTGTTAAAGCCGTCGGTCTTTCCAAGCGTGCCCACCACGCGCTCAGAGCCCACACGCAGTGCATCGCGTAAGCCGCCGGATAACTCACCACTTGATAAAGTTGACGAAGCCCCTGTGGACTTCCCACCAGCAAGGCCCTTGAGAAGGTCTTTGCCTTTGCCCAGCGCATCTTGGGCTTGCGTGGCCGCCGCCGGGAGCAAGAACAATGCTGCCGCCACAGCCATAATAGCCTTGGCATCTTTTCGCATATCACGTCTCCGAACCGCCAACGCAGGGCCTGCGGCCGCAAACCCAAAAGCGCCAGCTATTTTTTCTTCTCGTCGAGGCCATGAGCAATGGCTTGCATCGCGCCGGGCAAAGGCGAGTCGTCCAAGATGTCGAGGCCTTGGGCCAAGCGCGAGTTCGGCAAGCCGTAGATGATGTAAATCGCCGCGCCCAACGCAAGGTAGGTGACCAGAATGATGGCTGGGATCGGGTCGCCCGAGGTGGCCTTGACGATGATGTCGATGATCAACGGTGCCGCCATGATGCCCGCAAAGATCACGCCCAAAATCGGCATCCACGTGCCGCCCGGCGCTAGGAACGGCCGAGGCATATCAGGGCGAGTTTTGCGCAGCCACAACACGCTGATGCAGACAATGCCAAACGCGAACGCGGTGCCGAGGCTGACGAGATCGCCGAGAATGGTGATGGGCAGCAACGCCGCCGCTATAGCAATCAGGCCGCCAAGGACAATCGTGCCAATCCATGGTGTGCGATACTTGGGATGTACCGTCGAGAACGCCCGTGGCAACAAGCCATCGCGCGCCATCGCAAAGAAGATGCGCGACTGACCGTAGGTGAGGATTAACATCACCGACGACAGGCCCGCAACAGCACCCACTTTAATGAGGAACGAGAACCACGGCATGCCCATGCGGTCGACCGCAATGGCAATGGGTTCGGCTACGCCCAACTCACGGAACGGAACAATGCCGGTCAGCACGGCCGCGACGAGCATGTAGATCGCGGTGCAAATGAACAGCGAACCCAAAATGCCAAACGGCATATCTTTCTTGGGGTCGCGCGCTTCGGCCGCAGCCGTTGAAACCGCTTCGAAACCGACGTAGGCGAAGAAGATGACAGACGCCGCACGGAAGATGCCCTCCACGCCGTATTTAAAGCCACCCTCGTTTTCGGGGATGAAAGGAGTCCAATTCCCAGGCTCGATAAAGAAAACGCCCATGATGATAAAGGCCATCAGCACGCCGACCTTCACAAACACGATCACGTTATTGACGCTGGCCGATTCTGACACGCCGATCACCAACAATGCCGTGACCAATAAAATGCCGCCGGCGGCGACGAGGTTGATGTCGGACGTGGCGCGGAATGCAAGCTTGCCCGCTTCGTCGGCGGTGGACTGAATCATCGAGGCCGCGAACTCCGGCGGAACGATCAAACCCATGTCTTTGAGAAAGCTCGTCATGTAGCCCGACCAACCAACCGCCACCGTGGCCGCAGCAACGCCGTACTCCAGCACCAAGAGCCAACCCATCACCCACGCGAAGACTTCGCCCATGGTCGCGTACGAATAGGTATAAGCCGAGCCCGCCACCGGCATGCTTGAGGCCAGCTCCGCGTAGCACAAGCCGGCAAACGCGCAGGCCAAACCCGCAACCACGAAAGACAGCAAGACCGCTGGGCCAGCAAAGTTAGCCGCCGCGTTGCCAGTCATCACGTAAATGCCCGCACCAATGATGCAGCCGATGCCAAGGAACACCAGGTTCCATCGCCCCAAGGTGCGCTTCAGGCTGTGATTGGTTGATTCACGCTGAATTTGGTCGACTGATTTTTTGATAAAAAGACGGCCAGGCTTCGAGGTCTGCGACATTAATGTTCCCCATTTTTCGGCCCCCAGTCCCCACCGGTTTGGGCGCGATATTCAATACTCTCAAGACCTTAGAGAGACTGTGTTGCAACCGCAATGGTTAGCAAACGCTGCAAAAGTGGCGCGGAAGAAATTGCCGAGAGGGACATCCCGATTCCGCAGTCAAAGTGGGGGGAACCTATAACCTATTGATATATATAATTATTTTCGCGACAGAAAACTGGCACATCGCTTGCAAATAAAGGACTGAGGCCGGGGCTGAAAGTCCCGGCGAAAAAGGAGCGCTGTGGTCATGTCTGTGATTGATTTTATTTCGGTCCGCCGTCAATCGGGCCCTGGATTATCTGAAAGTGCGCCCTCGGGCGCGCCGGAAAAGTCGCGCGCGGCCCAAGCCCCCATAACCCTTTCTGCCAGCCAGTTTGCCCGCCACATGAGCCAGGTGGCCGAGGACGAACTGCGCCGCGCGATTAAACGCCAAGTCGATACCATCGACCCGCGCGAAATGATCGACCTGGCCAAAATGATGGCCGAGAGCAAAGCCAAATACATCGCCATGACGCTGACCGCCGCGTCGAACCGTACGCCCATGTCCGACGCCGAGACCGAGCAACTTCGGGCCACGCGCGTGCGCATGCAAGAACTTCAATCCGCCTACAACGAAGTCAACGAGGCCATTGGCGCTCAGTTGGTCGATGTCCGCGGCATTACCAAGGAATAAGTCGAAAAAGAATTTCGTCCTCAGCTTCAAGTATCGGTCACCTTACCGTCATTCGTCAGATGCTGGGTTTAAGAGGTGACCACGGGCCCCGGGAACCTAGCCAGAATGGCTAGGCCGGGGCTTCTTCTTTTGTGGCCCCTCGTCTCTTGATGCCGCAGCCGAAGACTTTATGCTGAACCCCAGTTTGGGGAGGCCCGCATGAAAATCACACGTCGCAGCTTTGGCGTTTTGTTGTCGACAAGCATTGTTATGGCGCGTGCCAGTGCCGCAGATTCCAAGCCCTTGGTTTTGGTCGCCGGGGCCAGCGGAGCGACTGGCAAGCAAATCGTGGCAGCTTTGGTGAAACACGGTTACCGCGTGCGTGGCCTGACGCGCGACCCAGCCATGGCCGCCAAAGCCGGAGGCCCCCAGATTGAATGGGTGAAAGGCGACGTGCGCGACGCAGCCACATTGCCAACCGCATTGAAGGGCGTTGGGGCTGTGATGTGTGCCGTGGGCGCGCGCGAACCTCAAGGAGACAACAGCCCTGAGAAAGTCGACTACGAAGGCGTGCGCAACCTAATTGATGCATCAAAGGCCGCAGGCGTAGCGCACTTTGTGGTGGAAAGCTCTTGCAACGTCACCATCCCCGAACACAATTTCAACAAGATCTTCAACGGCCTGTTGCTGTGGAAAATGAAAGCCGAAGATCATTTACGCGCCTCGGGCGTGGCATTTACCATTGTTCGCCCACCGCAGTTATTGGATGAACCTGGCGGAATAAAAGGCATTCGCATTCAGCAAGGTGATGTGGGCGGCGCAGGCCAAATTGCCCGCGCCGATGTTGCCGCCGTTATGGTCGCCGCGCTCAGTGAACCTGCGATGCGCAATACGACGTTTGAGATTTTTGGTGCCGCCACTCTGCCCGTCGATGGCTGGCGCAAAGCCCTTTATCTGCTCAAACCCAATTGCTTCGACCGCGCAACGTGCAATTTGCCCACAAGGAAAAGCTGACATGGCCGATACAGTATTGGTGAGTGGTGCGAATGGCCGCACAGGCCGCGCCGTTATCAAAGCCCTGGTGTCTCGCGGAGCAGCGGTTCGCGCTTTCATTCGTAAGCCCGAGCAAGCCGATGGACTGAAGGCTTTAGGTGCAACAAGTGTTGCTGTCGGCGACATGCTGGCGCCAGACTCAATTGCCGCCGCGACAAAAGGCTGCGACGCCGTGGTGCATATCGGCCCGCCCATGCACCCTGACGAAAAGTTGATCACAACACATTTTGTCACGGCGGCCATGGCTGCCAATGTGAAGCGCTTTGTCTATTATTCGGTGATGCATCCCTTACGCCGCGAAGTCCCGCACCATGCGCGTAAACTCGACACGGAAGAAATGGTGATTGAATCGGGCGTGCCCTACACCATCATTCAGCCCATTCGTTACATGCAACATTTGGAAACGATCTGGAAAGACGTGCTGGCCACCGGCGTGCACGCCATGCCCTTTAATACGCACGTGAAGTTCAATGTCGCAGATTTAGTGGACCTCGCCGATGCCTCGGCGTTGGCGGCCCTGACACCGGGGCATATTTACGCGACGTATGAATTGGCCGGGCCTCAGTCGCTCAGCCAAGCAGATATGGCCGCAATCATCTCTGAGGTGCTGAAACGGCCCATCACCGCGCGCCAAATTCCGCTGGATGAAATGGCGGCCAAAGCCAAAGCCGCAGGGGCGACAGATTTGCGCATCGAAACCATGCGCAAAATGAACGCTCACTACGACCACAGCGGCTTTTTAGGCAACGCGAACGTATTGCGATGGTTGCTGGGCCGGGAGCCAACCCATTTCAAAGCGTACGTCGAGCGACTGGCAAAAGCCTAAGCCGCCACCACCTGATTACGGCCGCTGTGCTTGGCCTTATACAACGCCTCGTCGGCGGCTTGGGTGACATCCAGGGCAGTTCGAAATTGCGGATAGGTGGCAACACCACAACTAAACGTCACTTTGAACGTTCCCCCATCGGCTTGATGCTCAGCGGCGTTTGAGGCTTCACGCAAGCCATTCATAACGGCGCAAGCAGTCGCAGCATCGGTATTGGGCATGACGATTGCGAATTCTTCGCCGCCATAACGGCCCACATAGTCGACCCGTCGCAAGCGATTACGCAGCAAGTGTGTAACACGAATAAGCACTTGGTCGCCGACCACGTGGCCATAGGTATCGTTGACCTTCTTGAAGTGATCAATATCCACCATAACAAAGGCGACCGGCGCACCACTGCGCGCCGCCACGCTGATTTCACGTTCAAGGTCGCGAAGAATGTTGGTGTGATTGAGCAAGCCTGTCAGGCTATCTCGATCGGTAAGTTTTTTGAGATCGCGGTAACGATTGGCCCGGCTCATCACCGCCGACACGAGCTGTGAGGGCTTCAGCGGCTTGACCAGAAAATCATCACCGCCCAAATGCCTGGCCTGCAACTGCAGCTCAATACGCGATTCAGTGGACAAAAACAAAATCGGCACCGTCGTATAAGCCGGGAACTGGCGCACGATTTGTGCCAGCTCAAGGCCCGTTGAGCCCGACATATACACGTCCATCAAAATCAAATCAGGATCGAAGCCTGAGATTGCATCGAGCAGTTTCGAAGGCTCGCTGACAATGCGGGTTTCCATGCCTGCGTGTTCCAGTGACATCTGGTAGAACATCGCAAGGCTTTTTTCGTCTTCGGCAATCAACACGCGGTACGACCGTTGAGTTTGCTCCTCCTCAACGGCGCTCAGCAGCGTAATGACATCAGGTATGTCGTAGGGCTTAGCCACAAACATCGCCGCGCCCAGCCGTACCGCCTTCAAGCGATCGGCAAATCCGCTTTGCACCGAGGCCACCATCAGCGGTAATTTTGAGACAACAGGGCCTTGCCGCACAGCGGTGAGATAATCATCTGTTGCAGAAATATCGGCAAAGAGAACGGCCGGAGCGCCTTGCAGAATCACAGGCGGAATATCAGCGCGCGACGCCACGATGTCGCACCCATAGCCGAACTTAATGATGGCATCCCGCAGGGCTTGATTTTCGCTGTCACTATCAGGACCGGCAATCAACACCCGAAGGCCCACGCGGTCAGTCGTTGGCAACGCCCCGCCAGCTTTCAAGTCATCAAGCGTGATCGGCTCGCGCGCCGAAAGCGATGACTTCTCTAGGTCTTGGACGAGCAATTCGATTTGAGCAATTTCTTCAGCCGTCAAAGGTTGGCGGTGCTCCAAGAGCACGCGAAACAACCCATCTAATGGTGCGGCAGCCGTGCTGACGGCCGGAAAGCCAAAACTCTTTCCTGAGCCGGCAAGACTGTGAACAATATCGTGAATTTGTGTCAGCGCCGCGCGCGCTTGTTCGTACGACGCAGACTGCGGTACCGGCGCCCACAGCTTTCGCACTTCATGAACACGATGGCCCAGCACATCGGCAAACTCGTTGCCGAGTGCAGCTAGGCGGGCCAGAATAACATCTGATGATGTTCGCTCGGTCATGCGAGTGGTTCGCCGGATTGCCTTGAAAGTTTGGTTCTTTCAGATGGCCCACACTGAGGTGCGACGGCCTGTGCGTCAACGGCAATGCGTCAGCCTACCCCTGTCAGGCAAGCGCTCCCCGACCGAAGGCGCGGGCTTGTCTATCGCGATGAGACTTGCCTAGAAAGTCCCACGCAACCGGACGCCCCAGAAATGCGTTGGCTTTTCAATGCGATATTCTTGGCTGAGGACTTGGCCGGACGCCTGGCTGATCGAATACAAAGTACGGTCGCGCGTATTGCTGATTTGCAACGCGTTGCCGTTAAACAGACGCAAGACCAACCCGCGACCAAGCTGTTTCTCGACGAACAATCGCACGTCGCCGCCCGTCGTGCGTCGATCAAACCGGGCGAAGTCACTTTGGACGAAGGGGCCAAAATGGGCGTATTCCGCACCAAAAGACAGGCCAATCGATTGTACGTCTTGGCGGTAGTTGAACGTGGCTTCGTATTTCGGCTGCAACGCAAAGCGCCGGTCTTTGCCGCTAAACGGATCGCGCACCTTAGATTTCTGCAACAGATAAGTGCCGCCAATGACTCCGTCGAACAATCCAAGCTTGATGAGCTTCAAACTGCTTTCAAGCCGCACGCCATAGTTCTGACCGCTGCCTAAGTTTCCCGGGCCGGAGAATGTCGGGCCCAACGGCACCCGGTCATTGACATCGCTCACCCGTTTATAAAAACCTTTGGCCTGGAAAAGGCCGGCATCGTTGGCTAATCGATACTCGGTGCCGAGTTCGAACACCCACGCTTTCTCAGGCACCAAATTCGGGTTGCCTGCCACAAGTTCATTATCCTCGCGGATAAAGCTGGCGCCAAAATCTTCGAACGTCAACTGCCCGACATCGCGCTTGAACGAAAAGAATATTCGATCGCGTTCGGCGAGGTTGTACCAAATATTGAAGGACGGTTTGACAAACTTAAATGTGCGGTGTGCGGTAACGTCTTTGCCATTTTGATCAAGCCACGAAAACTCGGCTGCAAGCCCAGGCTCAATCTCAAGCGCTGTGAACGGTTTCCAACTGTAAGTCGAGAAAACTTCAATGCGATCTTCGCTGATTTTCGTTTTGCTGTTAAACACCGGCACGTTAACGCGAACGCCATTGGCCAGACTAAAAAAGTCGAGGTTTTTGTCTAGTTTTGTCTTGGCACCTTCTACGCCGTACTCAAGTTTTTGATTGTTCGTGATATCGGTCTGGATTGTGCCTCGAAGTATTTTTTCATCGCGCTTTTCGTTGCGTGAATCCCCGCCCGTTTGGGTTGGGGCAAAATTGAAGATCGAAAAAACCTCGCTCGCGCGGACAATGTTGTTTCGGTTAACCACCGCAAGACCCAAAAATTTTGAGCTGGACCCGAACGGCTTGACATAATCGCTCGTCAGTTCAAATTTTGCGTCGTGCCCTTTGATGCGCGATTCCGTTGCGCTTAAGTTTGTCTCGCCCAGCGAGGTGACGCTAAACAAACGCGAGGTATCCTTATCGGCCTGCGGGTAATAAAGGTCGAAAAGGCTAACTTGGAGACTCTCACCACCCGGGAAGGAATACGCCACACGCGCCCGACCGGTGTATTCTTGGCGGTCACGGTCGCGCGTTTCCGCGAGCCGCCCGGTGATTTGGCCGGCTGGTGAAACAATTTTGTCTGTCACATCAAGAGGCTGCAAGCGTGCGCGCGTCTCAAGGCCCATCGTTGTACTCCAGGGCCCCGCTTCAACGCTGTAAGACACCTGGCCGCTGGGATGAACCTGCCCATCACTTAACTTGATAAAGCCTGCGACAAATGTGCCCGAGCCCGACGCTTTGTCGGTGCGAAGAATAATGTTCACGACGCGCCCGCCGACCGAGGCATTGATTTCTTTGACGTTGCCGCTGATCACTTCAACGCGCAAAACTTGTGTGGCTGGGATGCGCTCTAGAAAATCTGAGACGTTGTTATTTTTGCCGGTGTTGCGCTTGCCGTTGATCAGAACTTGATCAGTTTCAGAACGAAGGCCGCGCTTAGCTTCGGTGGGTTGCACACCTGAAGGAAACAGACCTGACAAACCTGGAATGCGCTCCAACATATCTCGCGCCGTAACAACGGCGTAAGCGCTGAAAAATTTTTCGTCATAGACCGTGACGCCGGACGTGTTTTCGGTACTCGCGACGGGTGTGGGAACGGGACCGGACCCGACTTGGCCCAATGCTGGGCTTGCAAGGATGGCCGAAACCATCCCCACCGCTGCTCCTCGACGCAGAAAACCCATAAAACCCCTAGCCCCAGAAATCCGCGCCGACCCCAGCACGATAACGAGAAAGGCGCACATTAGTGGGGGTTTAGGGGAATGCCACTAAAAAGTCAGCACGCCGGGCCGTCAATCGTCACAAAATTGTCAAAACATTCTCGGGTGGTCGGCCCACGGCGGCTTTTGTGCCGTTCAGCACAATCGGCCGTTCAATGATGATCGGGTTCTTGACCATGGCTGCGATAAGCTCGTCCTCGGGCATGGCCACGTCGACGCCGAACTCCGCTGCCTCTTTCTTTCGCACAAGGGCCGCAGCCTTGAGCCCCAAGGTCGCCAATATACCTTTTAATACCGAAGCACTGGGCGGCGCGGTCAAGTACTCAATCACGTTGGGTTTCAGCCCTCGCGCTTCCAACAAGGCCAGAGTCTCGCGCGACTTACCGCAGCGCGGGTTGTGATAGATCGTCAGGCTCATTTTTTCTTTTCAAAGCGAGCGATGTCCTCGTAGGCGCGCGTGGCAAACACCTTGCCCTGGTCAGGGCGCGGCGCGTAGACGGCATCATAATCGGCAGTTGGGTTAGATGCGACAAATTGAGCAAGAGTCTTGCCCGAACGAATGGCTGCCGTCGTGCGCTTTTCCATCACCTCCAGCATCGCAATGCTGGCTTTCAGCTCGTCGGGGTTGGACAACGACCCGTGCCCGGGAATCACCTGCGTTTCGGCATTGGTCAACGCCAAAATTGCTTTGCGTGCTTTGATCATGCCACGCAACGTGCCGCCGTTGGCGGTATCCACAAACGGATATGTCGCACGCGTATAAACATCGCCCGTGTGAATGATATTGGCTTCTTTGAACACAATCATAGCGTCGGTGTCGGTGTGAGCGTCGGGCAAGTGAATCATTCGGGTGGTCATGCCGTTGACGCGCAGCGTGCTGTTATCGCTGTACGTCAGCACCGGAAGTGCGACTGCTGGCGATGGATCGAACTTCATATCCATGGCGGGCATTACTTGCGAAGTCGACATGCGCTTGAAGGTGTTCTCTTGGGCAACAATTTGAATGCCGGCCTTGCCAAATCCTTCGTTGCCGCCGGTATGATCGAAATGCCAATGCGTATTCAGCACATACTTAATGGGTTGAGGCGTAATGGCTTTCACGGCCGCAGTTA